>NZ_MRZN01000001.1 GCF_002614725.1 Staphylococcus edaphicus
ATACATTTCATTGTCTGGTGACAATGGCAAGGAGGTCACACCTGTTCCCATGCCGAACACAGAAGTTAAGCTCCTTAGCGCCGATGGTAGTCGGACTTACGTTCCGCAAGAGTAGGACGTTGCCAGGCAATTTATATGGAGGATTAGCTCAGCTGGGAGAGCATCTGCCTTACAAGCAGAGGGTCGGCGGTTCGAACCCGTCATCCTCCACCATTTATTTTTTAGCCGGCCTAGCTCAACTGGTAGAGCAACTGACTTGTAATCAGTAGGTTGGGGGTTCAAGTCCTCTGGCCGGCACCATTTTTGATGAGCCATTAGCTCAGTTGGTAGAGCATCTGACTTTTAATCAGAGGGTCAGTGGTTCGAGCCCACTATGGCTCACCATTAATTTAAATCGCGGGTGTGGCGGAATTGGCAGACGCACTAGACTTAGGATCTAGCGCCTTACGGCGTGGGGGTTCGACTCCCTTCACCCGCATATGCAGAAGTAGTTCAGCGGTAGAATACGACCTTGCCAAGGTCGGGGTCGCGGGTTCGAATCCCGTCTTCTGCTCCATTATTTTAGCCGGGGTGGCGGAACTGGCAGACGCACAGGACTTAAAATCCTGCGATAAGTGATTATCGTACCGGTTCGATTCCGGTCCTCGGCATCATCCTATGAAAATTATGCGCCCATAGCTCAACTGGATAGAGTACTTGACTACGAATCAAGAGGTTATAGGTTCGACCCCTATTGGGCGCACTAATTTACGGGAAGTAGCTCAGCTTGGTAGAGCACTTGGTTTGGGACCAAGGGGTCGCAGGTTCGAATCCTGTCTTCCCGATTTCCTGGATAAATCATATATGGGGGCTTAGCTCAGATGGGAGAGCGCCTGCTTTGCACGCAGGAGGTCAGCGGTTCGATCCCGCTAGTCTCCACCATATTTATACAAACTAAAATACAACGGCGGTGTAGCTCAGCTGGCTAGAGCGTACGGTTCATACCCGTGAGGTCGGGGGTTCGATCCCCTCCACCGCCACTAATTATTAGTTGTAAATTATATTTAGGACCTTTAGCTCAGTTGGTTAGAGCTAACGGCTCATAACCGTTCGGTCGCAGGTTCGAGTCCTGCAAGGTCCATATAATTTTGGAGGAATACCCAAGTCCGGCTGAAGGGATCGGTCTTGAAAACCGACAGGGGCTTAACGGCCCGCGGGGGTTCGAATCCCTCTTCCTCCGCCATTTTTATAATAATTGAATATAATTTATTTTAGCTAATATTTGTGGAGGAATACCCAAGTCCGGCTGAAGGGATCGGTCTTGAAAACCGACAGGAGCTTAACGGCTCGCGGGGGTTCGAATCCCTCTTCCTCCGCCATTAATATTATTATCGCGGGATGGAGCAGTTCGGTAGCTCGTCGGGCTCATAACCCGAAGGTCGGTGGTTCAAATCCGCCTCCCGCAATTTTTAAAAGGTCCCGTAGTGTAGCGGTTAACACGCCTGCCTGTCACGCAGGAGATCGTGGGTTCGAATCCCATCGGGACCGCCATTTATTATGGTTCAGTAGCTCAGTTGGTAGAGCAATGGATTGAAGCTCCATGTGTCGGCAGTTCGATTCTGTCCTGAACCATTTTTAATGCAAGCCGGCCTAGCTCAACTGGTAGAGCAACTGACTTGTAATCAGTAGGTTGGGGGTTCAAGTCCTCTGGCCGGCACCATCTTTTTGGAGGGGTAGCGAAGTGGCTAAACGCGGCGGACTGTAAATCCGCTCCTTCGGGTTCGGCAGTTCGAATCTGCCCCCCTCCACCATCTATTTAATTTTATAGGGGCATATTTCAACGGTAGAATAGAGGTCTCCAAAACCTTTGATGTGGGTTCGATTCCTACTGCCCCTGCCATGGCGGTTGTGGCGAAGTGGTTAACGCATCGGATTGTGGTTCCGACACTCGTGGGTTCGATTCCCATCATCCGCCCTTTATATTAATGGGCTATAGCCAAGCGGTAAGGCAATGGACTTTGACTCCATCACGCGCTGGTTCGAATCCAGCTAGCCCAGTTATTTATTGGCGGCATAGCCAAGTGGTAAGGCAGAGGTCTGCAAAACCTTTATCACCGGTTCAAATCCGGTTGCCGCCTTCAAAAATAAGCGGGAGTAGTTCAACTTTCAGAACACATTCCTTCCCGGAATGAGGTGTAGGTGCAAGTCCTATCTTCCGCTCCATAAGATTTATTATAACCCATGCGGGAGTAGTTCAACTCTTAGAACACGTTCCTTCCCGGAACGAGGTATAGGTGCAAGTCCTATCTTCCGCTCCATAAGATTTATTATAACCCATGCGGGGGTAGTTCAACTTTTAGAACACGTTCCTTCCCGGAACGAGGTGTAGGTGTAAGTCCTATCCTCGCTCCATATTATTACGCGGGAGTAGTTCAACTCTCAGAACACGTTCCTTCCCGGAATGAGGTATAGGTGTAAGTCCTATCTTCCGCTCCATTTATTCTTCCGTTAGGGAAGTTTTTTTTTATCAATTTTTAAGGTTCAGAGAAAAATGTTAATCTTTATTATAGAAAAGATTTATTAAAGAGGCGTATGCTATTGTTTTCATTATTATTATAACTTACAATACATATGTTATACTTAATTGGTTATATATTGATTAACTGTTTCTGACACTTGTTTTTTATAAAAATATGAACTGTAGGAGTTATGAATTTAATGATACGTACAATGATGAATGGAAAAATACATAGAGCAAGAGTAACAGAGTCTAATTTAAACTACGTGGGTAGTATAACGATTGATAAAGATATACTTGATGCAGTAGATATAATGCCAAATGAAAAAGTTGCTATTGTTAATAATAATAATGGGGCGCGTTTTGAAACTTATGTGATTGAGGGAGAACGAGGTACTGGAAAAATATGTTTAAACGGCGCTGCATCCAGATTAGTGGAAGTGGATGATATAGTGATTATTATGACATATGTTCAGTTAAATGAAACTGAATTAATGAGTCATGTTCCTAAAGTTGCTGTTATGAATGAATTTAATCAAATTACACAAATGATTGGTGAAAAAGAAAATGAGATTGTGTTAGATTAAGCATAGGTTTAATATGAGATAAAAGTACTAAATGATTTCAAATTTAATAGCAGTATTGATAATTTTATTTATTGTTGGTTGATATTGATAATAAAAGTGACAATTTATACTCAAAAAGAGTAACTATATTTCTTTTGAAAAGTAGTGTTTTGGCGGTTTTGAAGAAATCTATTGACGACAAAAGCACTAAGTAATATAATGTATTTATGTCGTTTCGAACTTAAGTATTTCATTTTGAAAATGAAAGCTCAATTTTTTATTGAGCCGGTGTGGCGGAATTGGCAGACGCGCGGGACTCAAAATCCCGTTCCTTCTTTGGAGTGTCGGTTCGATCCCGACCACCGGTATTATTATGACATCATAAGACATCAACATACCTTAGAAATCCCGTCGTTACGGGGTTTCTTTTTTTATGACCTCCATTAAATATCATTAAGTTTAAATATTTTGGTCACTGAGTGGACACGAGAGGTGTTTTGTATTGGTCACGTGACCAAAAATGGCGAAACCCATTGATACATAAGGGATAGGACGATTAAACTTTACTTATTAACTCTACTGTACGTTCTTCATCTTCTGCTAATGATTCTTTGAGAAGGTGACCGTATTTGTTCAATGTAACGGATATATCTGAATGACCTAACCTTTTTGATATATAATATATGTTCACTTGTTTATAGATTAAATATGATGCGTGAGTGTGTCTGAACGCATGACTTGTAATATTCCTTTTAATTTCTAACTTCTCACACGCTTGCTTAATTGATTTGTTAACACTAGGATTAGTAATCTGTTCGCCGTTATGTGTGAATAGATAACCACTCATAGAGGCGGGACGTTTATTTGCATATTCCATTAGTACATCGATTAATTCTTTAGATACTTTCACATGACGGGGGGCGGTATCGTTTTTAGTACCGTTTAAAAATATCTCGTTTTTAAATTGGTTAATATCTTCACGTTTTAAATTAATGCAATCACTGAAACGGCCACCTGTTTCAAGCATTAATAATATGATATGTGTAGACGCTGATAGGTATTGCGTACGTTTCATATAGTAATCTTTAATCATACTTAGTTCATCTAAATTTAAATACTTATCAGTTTCTTTTTTGACAGGTGGTTTAGTAGAACTTGCTTTTGCATCAAATGTAAAATTTTTGGTTAGTAATCCATCATACATTGCATTTTCTACTAGCTTTTTACACATTGCATTTATTCTACCTAATTGATCTTGTGATAACTTTTCCTTATATTCAGTTAGAAACTTCTGATATTGTGGACGAGTTATTTTATTAATAGGGGTGTCGTCAAAATAATTATTTATTTTTTCATAATGCCTAAAATTATCTCGATAAGTTTTTGCTGATACATACGGTTTCTTATATGTTTCAATCCATTCTTTAGCATATTGAGAAAATGATATTTTATTGTCTAAGTCTATCCCTTTGGTTGCTTGATTATATCTTTCATTACCTGCATATTCTGCCTCTTTCTTTGTTCTAAATCCACCTTTACGGTAACGTTTTTCGTTGTATCTAAAGTCATATTGCCATTTTCCGTTACGTTTGGTTACATTCATAGCTATTCCTCCTAAAAAAGATAAAAATATATAGGGCACCCTACTGTGCCCTTGAAATTATTGATTTGCATCAACATTTGTATTATGTTCAGCGACTTCTGCATCGTATTCGCTTGCTTGGTCTGCCATTCTTTGTGCATCTTGATCAATTAATTCTCCAGTAGGGTTATTAGCTTTGTTTTCTTGAGGATAGTTATAATCTAAGCCATAAGCTTTTGAAGTGGCAGGTACTTCTTCTTGTTGAACTGGTTGTTGAGAATCTGCAGTTGCTTGTTGTTCTTGTGACTGAACATTTTCTTGCGTGCTAGGTTGTTCTTGTGTATTTTCGTCTTTTGTTACTTGTTTGGTTTCTTCTTTAGTTTTTTTGACTTTTTCATCTTTAGATTTTTTATCGTCTTTCTTCTTACTGTCTTTATTAGATGTTTTAGTTTCTTTTTTATCTTCTGATTTACTTTCTTCTTTATTTCCACATGCAGCCATTACTAAGAAACTTGCTAATAATAAAAATAATACCTTTTTCATTCTACATTTCTCCCTTAATTAGATTATTCCCAATTGTGATGTTCATATACTTGTAAAGGCTCGAATTTAATTACGTATCCTTTATAGTAAACATCTAAGCCATATTTCATTTTATAATGTTCAATCGCTTTTAAAACATAATTGTTCGATACTTCAAAATAACATGCCATTTCATGCAAATTACATATACCCTCGTGGAAAGCGTCAATAATTCCATCTAAGGTAATGACCATTTCACAACCCAAACGTCTGGCCTTTAGTTCAAACTTTCTGTTAAGAATTTTAGATTGATCACGTATATCACCATATGTAATTTTACGATGCGCTAATTCTTCAGCTAATACTTCTAGCTTATGAACATGCTTATTGTTTGTATTGAGTAATATCATTTTATCCAAAGTTAGGCCACTAAGTTCATAGGGGAGTATGTTTGTTTCTTTAATCTTCACATCATCATTATCAATTAACATTTGTTCGAAACTACCCATATATACACCCCTTACTTATTGTCATTGTCCTGAATAAAACGAGCATATTCAATTACTTTCTTCCATTGTTCTTCAGTTAATTCACCATCAAGGTGAGCAGCAATTGTTTCGAAACCAGTTGTAGGTTCATCTTTTGGTTCTTCTTCAAATCCCATAATATAAGAAGGGGATACTTTTAACGCATTAGCTAATTTTACTATTTTATCACGTTTCATATTTTCAATATCTCCAGTTTCCCATTTACGTACAGTAGATTTTCCAACACCAACTATATTTCCTACTTCTTCAAGAGTTAAATTTAATTCTAATCTTCTTTTTTTAATGTCTGGTTTCATATGCTTTATCCTCCTAATTGGTATGTATAGAATATAACACTTTTGTGTCTTAAAGGCAACACTTATATAGGAAATAAAAATAAAGTTTCCCAAAAAGACACTTTTCTGTTGACTTAATAATTAATTACATGTAGTATGTAAGTATCCTTTAAGACACAGGAGGTGTGAAAATGAACACTAACAACTTAAAGGCAGAAGTAACTAGATCTGGAATGTCTATAGAAGAATTTTTATATAAAATAAATTCTAAAGGCATTAAAATGTCTAAAAGTTCTTACTATAAGCGATTAAGAGGTACTTATGAGTTTGATAGAAAAGAGATTTTAGTTATCACGGATGTATTAAATCTGTCTAAGCAACAAATGAATGATATTTTTTTTGGAGAATAAGTGTCATAAAAGACACTAGGAGGTGAATTAAATGACTCAACTTACAGTGACTATACCAGAACAATACGTAGTAATTACTCGTGATGAACATAATCAATTAATTATGAATCAACAAAAAGCTACTTGGAAGAAGAAGGACTTTATAGAACAATCTCCATTTAAAAGTGAAACTACTGTAAATGAACGTATACTTTACAAACCTAAATTCAGAAAAATATTAGAACGTAAAGGGATAGCAACTTATCCAAGTTCACAAAATAAAAACTGGAGTTTCGATGGTCCTAAAGCATATCAATTTTTAAGAGAGTATAGGAATGAATTTTAAGGAGGTGATAACATGAAACACATTTTAGCATGGTTGACTGCAATATTATCCACAACACTATTCGCACTGATCACATTCGACTTTCATTACAGTATTGCATTTAGCATTATAAGTTTCATTGGTAGTTACGCATTTTGGAACGCGTATTACGCAGAAAAAAAGACCGCTAAGCGCGCCAACGCTTAACAGTCGAATAAGTATATTTGTATTAATAGACAACACAAGTATACCACCAATTATAGGAGGTAGACAAGATGTATTACGAAATAGGAGAAATAAGAAGGAATTTTATAACCGTAGATGGATTTACTTTTCACGTGAAAGGTACTAAAACTCAATATGGTGTATTTGTTGAAATAATTGACAAATATGAAAATTTAGTAGATTCAGCTGAAATTAATGATGAAGATATAGGTTTTCGATTATCTCAAGAAATATTTGAGCAAGCTATATATAACTGGATTGAACAAAACACTGATGAAGCAGACCGTATTATGAATCGGGTGATGCAGTGGTGAGTGAAACAATAACTTACATTATCCGTCACAGAGATATGCCAATTTATATAACTAACAAACCAACTGATAATAATTCAGACGTTAGTTATTCAACGAATAGAAATAGAGCTAGAGAATTTAACGGTATGGAAGAAGCGAGTATTAATATGGATTACCACATAGCAATTAAAAAAACAGTAACTGAAACAATTGAATATCAGGAGGTAGACAATGAGTTTTAAAATTAAATCGGCTAAAGATATGAATAAAGACACTGTTACTTATCTTATATACGGTGAACCAGGTAAAGGTAAAACACATACGATTAATTTCCTTCCTGGCAAAACGTTATATATCAGTGTAGACAAATCAGAGAAGCCACTAGAAGGTAATGAAAACATTGACATTTTAGACTTTAATACTCACGAAGCTTGGAAAGAGTGGGGAGAACTTACTAAATATTTGAACGATGAAGATTTAAGTATGTACGACAATATCGTAATAGATAACATTTCTGAATTATTTAGATCAATGCTTGCAAATTTAGGTAGGAATGGTAGAAATAATCGCACACCTGAAATGGCACACTATCAACAAGTTGATTTTTTTACAATTGATAGTTTCCGTTTCTTACAAAACTTAAATAAGCGTTTAGTTTTTCTAGCGTGGGAGTCTACAGCAGAACATTACACAGAAGGTGGACAACAGTTTACACGAACTATGCCTGACATCAGACACACAATTAGGGATAATGTTGCGGGATTGTGCCAAGTAGTAGCTAGATTAGTTATTAATGAAGAAACGGGTAACAGAGGTTTTATACTAACGCCCAGCAATACAGTATGGGCAAAAAACCAACTTTCACAAGACAAACACTGCAAACAAGATGAAGTGTTTCAGTTAGGTAAGGACGGTGAAGAGTGACATGTTTAAATTACACGATTACCAATTAGAACTGGTGAATAAGGCTAGAAATTTAATTATAAAAAATCAAGGTGTGCTTATTCAGTCACCTCCCAGGTAGTGGCAAGTCAGTAATGATTGCTGAAGTTGTTAAAAAAGCAGTCGAAAAGGGTGGACACATTTTATTTATTGTTCATCGTAAAGAGTTAATTATGCAAATAACCCATACTCTAAATACACACGGTGTTGATTTAAATCATGTAGACATACTTTCAGAAAAGAGAGCAAGAAATATACTACAAGAATTAAAACCACCAACTATTATACTAACTGATGAAACGCATCACAGTAGAGCAAAAACTTATACAGAAATATATGAGTACTTTCCTAAAGCCTTACGTTTAGGATTTACTGCAACTCCTTGGCGTTCAAATGGCAAAGGTTTCACTGATATATATAACGAAATAGTCGAGGGTCCTAGCGTAGAGTGGCTTATAAAAAATAAGAAATTAGCCGATTATGACTATAAGAGTGTCGTAATGGCAGATACAAAAAAATTAAAAAAATCATCAACTGGTGACTACACAAAAAAATCTATGGATGAAGCAATACCTAAAGCAATATATGGAGATATTGTTGAGAATTACAAAAGATATGCAAATGGTCAAAAAACTATATTGTATGCCCACAGTGTTGAAGCTAGTAAAGATATAGCTAAAGAGTTTCAAGAACAAGGTATTTCTGCTGCTCATGCGGATGCTAATACAAAAGATTTAGAACGTGAACAAATCATGCAAGATTTCAGAAATGGAACTATCAAAGTGTTATGCAACGTTGATTTAATAAGTGAAGGTTTCGACGTACCAGATTGTACTTGTGTAATACTAGCAAGACCAACAGACTCGTTAGTTTTATTCATGCAACAAGCTATGCGCTCAATGCGTTATCAACCTAATAAAAAAGCATTGATTATAGATCATGTAGGAAATTACGCAAGACATGGGCTACCAGATACCAAACACAATTGGAAAAAGTACTTTAACGGTATTAAGAAAAGAAGTAACAAACAAGATGCCAATGTAATAGGTCTAACGTCATGCAATGAATGCTTTGGTGTTTACGATAATACTTTACCTGTATGTCCTGAGTGTGGTCATGAAAATGAAACAATAGCAGAAAGTTCGGAGTTAAAAAAAGTAGATGCTGAGCTTACTGATATCAAACCATTCAAAGTCGATTACACACTAAAAAGGTACAGCAAAGAAAATATTTCACAGTCAGATTTAGAAACATTAGAAGATTATTATTTATATGCAAAAGCAAATAACTACAAAGAAACATGGGTTAAATTTAATTATCCAGCATGTTCAAGAATGAATTTCCCACAGTTTTACGCAGAAATTAAACCATTAAGAGAAAAATATAAACATTAAAGGAGCAATTAATTATGACATTATTTACAACAGATTATTCAAATATCGAGGAAAACAATCAAGACTTTGGACCACTTCCAGAAGGCGAGTACGAAGTAGTAATCAAAAACGCATCTGAGCGTTCAACACCAAATGGTAAAGAAGAAACACAATTAACATTAGTAGTTCGTAACGATTTAACTAAAGTACCAGAACTTGCAGAACAGAATGGAAAATATGCAAATCGTCACATCTTTGTAGATGAGTGGAAACGAGATATTGACGGAGAATATAAATACAAAATGGATAACTTCATGCACTACTTAAATGGTGTGGGTGTGCCAGAAGGTACAAAAGTAGAAAGTTTTGAGCAATTACTTTCTATGTTCAGAGGTAAGCCAGTAAGAGTTTTTGTTAAACAAGAAGAAAATGAATATAAAGGTAACAAACAAACGGTAAACCGTGTAGCACCTTGGAATTTCAAAAATACTAAATACCCACAAGTGAATCATGAGTGGAAAGAAAAAGATAAAGACAACAAGCAATCTAGCAATCCATTCGAAGGCAATGGTCCTATAGATATTCAAGATGATGACCTTCCATTTTAAGTAAAGGGTGATTTAAATGTATAGTCGTATACCAGATGAATTAAAACAATTAAATAATTGGTGTGTTTGGAAACTACAAGAAAGAAATGGTAAAAAAACAAAATTACCTTTTAATGCAGAGACTGGAGAATTTGCTAAATCAAATGACAAAAGTACTTGGTCTAGTTATGAAGCAGCAGTTAATGCAGAAGGTGTCGATGGTATAGGGTTCTTCTTTGAACCCCCATACCTTGGCATTGATATAGATAAAATAGATGATGATCTACACAGATATAAACATGGAGATAAACTAGATAATATTGTTAGTGAATTTAATGAAGCGTTTAAAAGTTACACAGAAATAAGCCCTAGTGGCACAGGATTACACATTATTGTTAAAGGTAAGATACCAGGCAATCGTAGACGTAAAGGTAACATAGAAATGTACGACAGTGGTCGATTCTTTACAATGACTGGTAAACAAATAGGTAAATACTCAGAAGTAACAGAAACATCTGAAAGAGTATTCAAAACAATCTATGACAAATATTTACCTGACAATACAGTAAAGTATCCTACACAGAATAACTACCAACAAAACATCCACAACTTGTCTGAAATTGATGTGATCAATGAAATTTACAAATCGAAACAATCAAAATTATTCGATGACCTAATGAAAGGGAATTTCGAACCTTATTATAATTCCCACTCAGAAGCGGATATGGCTCTAGCAAATATTCTAGCATTCTGGTGTGCTAAAGATTATTCCCAAATGGATAGTATATTCAGACAATCTAATCTATATAGAGATAAATGGGACGAGAAACGAAAGAACTCCACATACGGAGAGCAAACATTATTTAAAGCAATTAACGAAGCAAATAACATCTATACTCCTAAAGAAGAAAAAGAACCATTGCGTTATGCATTAAGCCACATCTTTGATACTAAAGAGAAAAAAGAAGAATATCCAATTCGTAGCTATGATGATACTGGTAATGCAGATCGTTTCATAGATAGATACGGGAACTTATATAAGTACAGTTATGTAGAAAAGAAATTCTATATCTATGATGGAACAAAATGGACACTGGATGATAGAGGTTCTATACGCAAACTCATTGATGAAATGATTGAGAGTATGAAGAATGAAAAAATCATCCACAGTGAGGGAGTTACTGAAGAAGAAGCTAAAGAGTTCTTTCAAAAGTTTTATAAAAAAACAAGAGGTACTCAATCAAAGAAAAATATCACAGATGAATTGAAACACCGTAGACCTGTTACTCCAGATAGTTTCGACAAAGACAATATGCTGCTAAATGTATCGAATGGATATATTGATTTAACAAGTCGTGAACTATACAAACACGATATAGATAAAATGTTTTCACAAATAGCGAATACTGATTATTCAGAAAAAATGCAACCTGCTGTATGGTTAGATTTCTTAAACGATATATTTGCAGGAGATAAAGAAGTTATTAGATATATTCAAAAAGCATTAGGTTACTCATTAACAGGAAGTACAAGGGAGCAAGTAATGTTCATACTTCATGGTAAAGGGCGTAATGGTAAGAGTATATTCGTTGAAACAATCGCAGAGATACTTGGAGATTACTCGAATAATATGCAAGCTAAATCATTAATGGTTAAGAAGAACGACAATGTAAATACAGATATTGCCAGATTGAGCAAAGCAAGGTTTGTTACATCTTCTGAACCTAATGAAGGATTTAGATTCGATGAAGGATTAATAAAACAGATCACTGGTGGAGATAAAGTTACAGCAAGATTCCTATATGCAGAAGAATTTGAATATACGCCTAAATTCAAAATATGGGTTTCAACAAACCATAAGCCAATTATACGAGGAACAGATGATGGTATTTGGAGACGTTTAGTCTTAATACCTTTCGAAGTGCAGATACCAGAAGAAAAAGTTGATAAAGATCTAAAGTATAAATTATTAAGAGAAGCACCAGCCATACTCAATTGGATGACAGAAGGTGCATACATGTGGATGCGAGAAGGATTAGAAATGCCAGAGAAATTAAAGAATGCTGGACAATCTTATCGTACTGAAATGGATGTTATTGAACAGTTTATTGAAGAAAAGTGTAGACGTATAGATGGTGGAAAAGCAACAGCTAACGAATTATACGAAACCTTTAAAAAATGGGCTGATGATAATAATGAGTACAAAATGGACAAAAATAAATTTGGTAAGAAAATGAAAGAGAAATTTGAAAGCAAAAGAATGAATACAGGTGTTAACTATTTCGGAATTGAATTAATACAAACTTATCCAGGATTACATTCTTTAAAATAGCAAAAGGTGTACACCAATGTGTATACCTAATCGACAAAATAAAATTGTCCAAACCATTGATATGACTACGTTTATAATACTTTATATATAGAGAGTGTATACCTATTAATATAAAAGTAATATACGTAAATATAAAAGCTATATAAATATAGAGAAGTCTTTTAAGTGGTGGTATACACGATTTATTTAAAACCTTACAGCCGTAAGGGTTAAGGACTGTTTTAGGTATACACAAAGGTGTGCACTTTGTGGAGGAAGTTATGAAATCAGAACAAACAATACAAAATGAAATAATTATTGCTGTTAATAGATTAGGTCACAGATTGTGGAGAAGTAATGCAGGCAAAGTTATTACGAAAGACAACCGCGTTATTCAACTATTCCCTAAAGGTTTTCCCGACACAGTAGGGTTTCGTAAAACGGATGGCAAGATAATATTTATAGAAGTTAAAACAGATAAAGGACGATTGAGACCAGAACAAGAGAAGTTTAAAACGTTCATTGAAACACAACCCGTTTTATATGGAGTAGCGAGAAGTCCACAAGATGCCATAGATATCATTGAGAACGGAGCGATATATCATGAATGAAATTTGGAAAGAAATTAAAGGCTATGAAGGTAAATATAGCATTTCAAATTTAGGTAGAGTTAAGAGTCATAATTTTAATAATACAAAACAAGAAAAAATCCTTAAGAACAAAAGTACGAAAGAAAGATATTTAAGAATTTCACTTGGTAAAGGAAATAACAAATCAATACACAGATTAGTTGCTGAAGCATTTATTCCAAATGAAGAGAATAAAGAATATGTTAATCATGTTAATGGCATAAAACACGATAATAGAGCTACTAATTTAGAGTGGGTAACTCAATTAGAAAATGTGAAACATGCTATAGAAAACAAACTTTGGACACCAAAAATAAGTGAGAAAACAAAAGAAGCAAGTCTTAAAAAAACTAGAAAGAAAGTTATTCAGTTAGATAAAGATAATAAAATTCTTAATGAATATATATCTATAGAAGAAGCTCAAAGACAAACAGGCATTTTTCACATCTCATGTGTAATGAATGGAACAAGAAAACAAGCTGGTGGATATAAATGGAAATTAAAATCATAGAAGGTGATAAGCATGGAAGCAACAATCACACTGAAAATTAAAGTGGAAGTTGAACAAGAGGTCACGGTACCTGTGGCAGACAATTATGACTTAGAAGAAATAAGCAATAGAGAAGCTGACAGAGTGGCAGAAGCATACAAGGACAACCCAGAGAAATTAGGTTTCGAGGATATTAAATTTAGAAAAGTATCAGACGTACAAGTTAAGGATTATTAGGAGGACTCAAATAATGAAAACAATTAAAATACACGACATTATATATCAAATCGTAGGAGATAATCTGAATGCAATAGAAGATTTAGATATAGCAGATGCAACGATTCGTACAAGATTATTAAGAGGGTGGACGTTAGAAGAAGCGTGCCAAGTACCTAAAGGATTAAATCGTCGTGATCTAGAATATATTAACTTTGCTAAAGCATACGAAGAAGATACGCAAGAAGCCACATTAGATTATCGAGATGAGAAGTTGAGAAAAGAGAAACCACATTTGTTTAATGGAACACCACAGAAACACCGTAGAGGTAAATGGTGTGAGTATTTGATGAACACGAGTATTTTCCCGAAGGTGGTTAGGTAGATGAAAATCAGAGATTTAAATATAGATGACTACGTCATTGTGTATGACATAGGCAAGGGTGAGAATAGTGAAGGTATGACGGTTGTTGGTAGAGTAATAGACTTAATATTTAATGATGAAAATACAAATTTTGCAGAGATTAATTCAATGGGCAATTTATATACAATCACAGACAATAACTACTTTGATTTGTGGAGTAACTATATAGAGAGTAAAACGTAGAGTGTGAGTGAAGTGAGGGTAAAAGATTTGAATTTAGGAGATACTATCCAAATTCCAAACGGAAAGGTTCCTTTAGAAGGTAAAGTGACTTCAATTAGTGACCAGTTAGCAATTGTAGAAATACCTATAGTCGGTCATCGATTTATATCAGATGAATCAGATTTCAAAAGAATTAGAAAAGCTAGCAAACCATTAGACCCTAGTAAGTGGTTAGAGAAAGCTATTGAAGATTCAGAAGAATATATTAGTAAAGTTAAATCCAATGACGTACAACAACGTAAGCGTAACGACACAGTTAACCACCCATCACATTATAACTACGGTGAGATAGAAGTAATAGATTATTGTGACCAAGTGTGTAAGCAATATCCACCAGAATTAGCACCTTACGTATTTAATGCTATTAAGTATTTGAGTAGAGCAAATCATAAGAATGGTCGAGAAGATATTGATAAAGCGAAATTTTACGTACAGCGACTATTTGATAAGTGGGAGTGAACTAGATGGATTACTTCAAGCATAAATACTATTTAACACGTGACAACATTCGAGTAGCACATGTTCATATTGTAGGTAGCAAATATATAGTATGTGGGCATTATAAACAATTCACTGAATTTAAAAGACGTAGATTTGATAAAGCAGGATTTGATGAATTTGTCCAAAACAATAATTTGGTACTAGAGCAATGATCCTTTCAAACACAATAAATATTAGATACAAATATAAAACCGGTGGGATGAACACCAAAGAAATGGCACAGTTGCTAAAGTATTATGGATTTTATAGAGGTTTTATATCTATTATAGGAGTGATTTAATGGAAGAAATTTGGAAGGATGTAAAAGGCTATGAAGGTCTTTATAAGATTTCTAATCACGGTAGAGTGTGGACAAACAAATACAAAAAGTATTTAAAGCAATTTAGTAGTCAAGGTAGGTATTTACATGTGTCGTTAAGTAAAAGAGGTAAAGTGAGAAAATATGACATCCATAGATTAGTAGCGTTAAATTTCATACCTCTAATAGACGGTAAAAATGTAGTTAATCATATTGACGAAAATAAGACTAATAATCATGTAAGTAATTTAGAGTGGTGTACGCAAAAAGAAAATATTAATCACGGTACAGGAATACAAAGGGGATTAGAAACAAAGAAAACAAGTACAAAGTTTAAAAGGAGTTTTGAAATTAGATCAACACCAGTTGTAGGTATAAACATTTTAACGGGCAATAAAATCGAATATGAATCGATGCTAGCTGCCGAAAAAGATGGTTTTAGAAATGGAGCAATATCGAATTGCATACTTGGAAAAGGTAATACCCACGCTGGATATAAATGGTATAAAAAATCAAAACAAAGGACTTTATTGGATGAGATGAAAGATTTAGAGAAACAAGTTGAAAAATTAGAAGAAGAAAATAGGGAATTGAAACAGCTTTATCGTAGCAGTGTTGCCAGAGGATAAAGCACATAACAGGAAAGTAATGGAGGGGTTAAAGAATGATTACAATAGAACAATTAAAAGATTGGAACGATGTTAAAGCAAGGAAAGTATTGGAAGAAAAAATCGAAAGATATATTGATGAGAAAATCAAATGTTCTGTTTTATCTGGAAAATTAAACATTAGAATAAGTACTGGATATCATGGCAGAAAAACACATAGTAAATCAGAATTTTATAGCTTGTGGCTAAGTGAAGAAATATCAACATCTAGTCTTGAGGTTGTACAAAATAACATTATTGAAAAGTATAAAGAAATTGGATTAAGGGTAACAAGAGAATATTTTGACGAGGGTTGGCACTCATCTTATAGAGGATTGCAAATTGTTATACCGCAAGAATTATTGGAGGACACAGACAATGAAAATAAAGACTAAGAAACAACTAAACTTACCACAGTTGATTGAGTGGGGATTTGAAAACGATGTAACAGGATCTATCGTTTCATATGATAGAGCTGAAGCTAAAAGAATTAGATTTGAAATAGGGATACTTGTATCAATACATGGAGATATACACAAAGGCGATACTTTCACAGTCGAAGTCGAGGAAGAAATTACGGAAGATACGAAATTAGATGGGTTAGTGGAACTAGGAGATGATGGAGCAGGAGAGGACTTCTTTTTCAGTAGAGGTTTATCAATTAATGATTGTAAGGACGAATGTACACAAGCCTTCTACATCCTAAACGACGACTTAACAATGACTTTAATCTGGCGTGACGGAAAGCTGGTGGAGTAGATGAGAGATATAGACGATATAAAACAGGTAACCGATAAAGACGAGTTTATTAATATTCTAGCTATTGAATATGCTAGCAATGTGGAACAAATAGCGGATGAATGGTGTGGTACTGATGAGTGTTTCGATAACACTGCACAATCAGCACGTGACGTAATCTATAAAGCATACGAGTTAACGGGTGTTGAAATTGATTTAGAAGATCATTGCTTGGAACGTTTCTTAAAAAGGAGTGATGGCGAGTGATTATACTAAAAATTTTAGTAGCAATATATGGTTTGTTATCTATAGCGTATTTATGCATTTTCACATATTTAGGTGATTCACAAGAAAGAGAACAAAATAAAAGGAGTGATGACGAGTGGATATAATAGATGCTATTTACAAAGGTTTCAGAAATATTGAAAGTGACTTAAATATGAATAGAGCTGTATTTAAAAAAGATACTTTATTGATTATATCAACAATTGTATGGGCAACGCATAAAATTGAAAGAGCTATTCAAAGTAAGGAGTGATGGCGAGTGAGTAAATATAAATTGTGGTTACTATCCGATGAAAGATTTATTGATGGAAGTTTAGTGTTGGCTAATAACCTTAAACATTTACTAGAGGAGTGATGGCGAGTGAGTCCAGAAGAAGAAAAGGTAATTAATAGAAACACTATGAAGTTACAAGACCATTTATATAAAGCGCTAAAACAACGTGACCAATACAAATCAGAACGCGACACATTGATAGACGATTTGAAAGTGTTGAGAGAGAAAAATGAAGAACTAGAAGATAATAACGAACAATTAAATGAAATATTCAACTATCAAGAAAAAAAAGAAACATGAATATAGAGCGGAAAATGAGAAGTTGGAACGGGAGAATGGACAATTAAGTGAATTAAACAAGCAACTGACATTTGAGAATATAAACAGTGAACACGAAATCAAAGCGTTACGCGAACAAAATTATAAGTATTGTAAACTCGGCAACCACATACGTTTGAAAGCAGAAAACAATCCAGGGGTAAGTCGTTATATAGATTTGGTTAACTTCATTGATAGATTGGAAAAGGGAGATAATTAATTATGAAAAATACAACAGAAAATATAGTAAGAGAAACATTAATCAGAAAGTATCATGAATTTGGATTTGCTAAATTCATGGGGGAAGATTTATTCGCTTTGAAATGTGAAATTGATGTTTTAGAAGATTTAGCCAAAACAATTTGTGCCAATAATGGAATAGATTTTAAAGAGTTTATATTGGAGCGTGATTAGATGAAATTAAAATACTACTACACTTACGAAAAACTACCAAAACATTTAAGGAACAGAAATATAGAACAAATAACACTCAGACGAGATATCACTAGATTGTGCGCAAAATATAAAGAATCGCTAACTAGAAGAGAAATGTTATCAGTATTGAAAGATGTAATAAAAGGTTTCAAGAAGTATTACAAGGAGCGTGGTTAGATGGCGTATGAGTATGAACGAATAAATAGTATAGGTTGTGTGACTTCAGCAATTAGCACAGACCAAGCAGTTAAAGAACTTGAAGAAGTCTATCGCAAAGCAAAGGCGTTTGATAATTATATTGTAGATATGGTCAAAAGTATTGAAACCTACCCACATGATTATATTAAACGCAGTAATTTCGCTAAAGAAACATACGACTTTTATATGCAAAGCAAAGAAGAATTTATTGAGGCATACAAAAACGAGGTACGTCATGGACATGAATTAATAGAAAGTGTTGAAGAATACGACAAAATAATTTCGGATTTGGAGCGTGCAAACGATGAAAACTAATCAATATAAAGACGCATGGCAAGAGTTGAAGGAAAAGAAGATTGAGAAGTTTACTAAACTGCACAGCTTGATTATTAACCACCATGAAGATGAGGGCGACTATTTAAGATATATAGAACAAAAGAACGAATTGTTGGATATGGATAATGCAGACAACACAAACGGATTTAGCAACTTACTAAGCGATATGGAGGACGAGTAGATGAAACAACAAATAGCAAATGAAAATGTAAGAGACTTTTTATCAATGGCTAAAAGACTAACTCCATATTTAACAGATTCTGAATTTGAAACAGTGCTAAGAATATACAACATTGCATTAGATAGATTAGAAGGAGAGGACAAACAAAATGACTAATGCTAAAAAATTAATAGAAAACGCAAGTAAATACATTAACAATACATTACAAATCAAACTACTAAGCGACAACGCAACTAAACCTAAACGCGCAGATGACGAAAGTGCTGGTTATGACATATACGCAGCAGAAACAGTAGTACTCGAACCACAAGAGAAAACATTAGTCGCTACTGATCTAGCAGTGAATATTCCTAAAGGTTATGTGGGATTACTGACTAGCAGAAGTGGTGTGAGTAGTAAGACACATCTTGTAGTTGAGACGGGTAAGATTGACGCAGGGTTTCAAGGTCATATGAAGATTAATGTTAAGAATGATAATCAAAATTTTAATAACTATGATATTTTAAGTGAGGTTTATACAGCTTTTAATATAAATGGCGAAGAAATCGAGTTAAATGATGAAGAAGTATTGGTTCCCTATGGCACATACAAAATCAACAAAGGCGACCGACTAGCACAGTTAGTTATCGTACCAATATGGACACCAGAGTTAGAACCAGTTAAGGAGTTTAGTAATGAAACAGCAAGAGGAGAAAAAGGTTTTGGGTCAAGTGGAACAAGATAAAGATATTCTTCAAAAAGTTAAGGAAGTGTTGAGGAAATGAATAGGGTACACAGATGGAAAAATAACATTATAGCAAATATAACAAAGCACCCAGTAATCACATTATTAATCGTAGCAATGTATTTATCTTTCCTTTTAACATTAGGCGAATTATTAAAATAGGAGTGAGTGTGTGAAGGAAATCGAATCAAAGTTATTTGAAAAAGACCAACAACTGTTTGTTATACACAGAGAAGAAATAGAAAGTTACTTAGAAGATGAAGAGTTTGACGGTTTTATCATACACAGCAATATAGAAGAAAACAAAGTAGAAATATATAAGAAAAAGTTAAGGAAGTGTTGAGGAAATGAACATTAATAAGAATAAACACAAGCATAATGATAAGAAATTTACACGTATTGTAATTGATATAAACACTGGTCAGAAAAGATATGAATAAGGAGTGAGTGTGGATGGGATTCTTTATATTTAAATTCATAATTATGTTAATGGTTTTAGGTTCAATAGGTTGCCTAGGAATAATTATGAAGTGGGCTTGGGAATCGAAAAGAATGAAACATGATAAAGGTATATTATCTAAAGATGGAACCATAGCGATAGCGTTTGGAGTGAGTGCTGCGGCAATACCTTTCGTTTTGTTATTCACATATAAAATAATAGAAATGACATTTACATTTTAAGGAGTGACGCAATGACACAATACCTAATCAAACACACAACCCACATCACAGGCGAAACTTTCACAGACGTTACTAAAATACGTGATAACGAAACTTATCAAGTTGTTGAGGCAGAGAGTAAGGAAGAGGCTGAGGAAATGGCGAAGAAACCAATCATTACAGAAACAAATAATTCTACAGTAGTGAGTTTTGAAAGACCTTCGGAAGAAACAATGGAAAGTTTATTCGGTAAAGATTACAAGAAAGGACAGTGAGTGAATATGTTAACAAACATAGCAATGTTTTTAGTAGCACTAGCAACTATCGGAAACTCAATTATGATAGTGTACATGAGTAATAAAAAAGAGAACAGTGGTAGTTTGATGTCAAACAGACCACTAAGAGAATACACCTCATATGAGACAAAAAATCGTATTAATAAGCTAGAGGATAAATTGAAAGATGTGCAACCATTGATTGATAATTATGAAAAAGAATTAAACGACAAAGCCTGGGAATCATACAGAAATTGGAAATGGCCTATCGTTACTAGATTGGACATGGATGGTGAAGTTTGTGGTCAGTGTTATGAAGATAGTTTGGAAATAAAGACAACTAGAAAACAAGATTTTGACAGAGAACTCCCAAGATTCGTATATGAACATAATGACGGACGCCCTTTGAACGCACAACTCAAATGTACAGAATGTGGACACGTTGTTAATCAGTGGGAATTTAAGGAGGACGAATAAATGAAACCAATACTTAAAACATTACTAATAATTGCACTATACGAACTAAGCAAATACGTTACAAATGAAATCATAATCAAACTCACTGCGAATGATGCGGTTGATAAAGTGCCTATGGATTACGAAATAAGTAAATGGAGGTAATGCGTATGTGGATAATCACATCAATAATATTGGGTGTCATTACGATACTGTTACTCATATCAAACAGTGTTAAGAATGACTTGATATCTACACTTAGATATGAGAAGGCGCACTTGAAGAATTATATTCAGTCATACATTAATAAGAAATAACTTGGAGGTATTATATGAAACTTGGCAGAGCTGATTTACCTAAGTTAGAAGAATATTGGATTAACTACAATGATTTAAAAGGACAGTTAGCATATAGAAGATATGAACTGTTATACCAACCGCAAGATACTAATATAGGTGGTGGGAAATCAAACATTGTTAGTAGTCCAGTAGAGAATGAAGTTATCAAGCTACATAAAGATAACAAGTATCGTAATTTACAAGCAACATTACAAGCAGTAGAAGATGTTTATAATAGAGCGACTGATGAACAGAAGGCTGTTATTGAATATAGATACTGGGAGAAGGACTTGGCTATATATGAATGGCCAGATATAGCACATGAGTTAACTAAGCGTAGAGCCGATGACAAGATTATAAGTAGGGACGCAGTATTAAGAATGCGTAATAAGATTATGCGAGATACAGCCGAACGAATTGGTTGGATTAACTTTGAATAGACCGCACTCCTAATTGTGTGGAAGTGCGCAGTGTCAACAGGTTATTATGATAACATAGGGTATTTCAGTTAAGGCGTTATAAATAAAGATACTATATTATATTTAGGCACACCTATTCCGCAGGTGTGTCTTTTTGTATGCAGCTATTTAATCGACCCACCTAATAAGGACACATATATTAAAGGACACTACTAATTAAGGTGAGGGAGTTAAGGTGTCATACCCTTTAATAATGATATGCACAGTAATGACATTGTGTGTAGTTTTATAGACAACATTCATTTGATTATATTAAAAGGTTTAATCAGTTTAAGAGATTGATTGAAACATTGAATAATAAAAACTAATTGATGATTGTTGTTTAACAATTGAATATCAAAAGAAATGTTTTGTTGATCATAAACTTTATTAGATTAATTTGCATTTGATAAATGAAACAATTTCTAAACTCAAAGATAAAATGATTTTGATTTCGTTTTATCTTTTCTTAATTTAATTTCTAATATTAATTATTTAAATATAAAATTCAAATGGAAGAAGTTGATTCATTTGTTTGTTCAACCAAAGGTTCGACTTGGTAATAAGTCATATACTCAAACCGAGTTGCAAGACTATAGGAAAGCCAATACACAAAGGTATAACCAACAGGTTAGACATGACTCACGTAACAAGGAGTATACAACGTTCTACAACAGTACACAGTGGCGTAAGTTACGTATACAAGTGCTTACACGTGACAATTACTTATGTCAACACTGTTTAGCTCAAGGTGTAGTGAATGACAAAGATTTAATTGTCCATCACAAGATTGAATTGAAACGGGATTGGTCGAAAAGACTGGATATGGAAAATTTAGAGGCGGTATGTATTTCATGCCATAACAAAATTCATGAGAAATAATTTCGTGATAATTTTTGAAAAATAAATTCAAAAATTTTTGGGGCGAAGGAAAACCCCCGTCACTTCTGAGACGAGCGAACAACGAGCCGACCTTATTTGCGACCAAATTCCCAAAATGAAAACTTTCACAAAGTCACATATCGTCTGGAGGTGCTGGAATGGCAGGAAGAAAACCAAAATTAAACGCAACAAAGCAAGGAAATAGAACAAAAGAAGAATTGGAACAAGCAGAATTAAAAGAGAATGGGCTTAAAGCATTCAAGAAGATAAACGTTGATTCTATACCAGAGGGATTAACCGATAATGCTGCTAAAGAATGGTTGAGGGTTGTGCCTTTACTCGAACAATTACCGATTGCTGATTTAGATTACTCGCTTATCAAGAAATATTGCGAAGTACTAGATCAAAACGATACGCTCTATCGCTCTATAAGTCAGAAAAATGGTATTGAAGGTATGGTTGACCCAGAAACTAATCGTAAAACTGGCGCTTTTATGGCGTATATGGAGTCTTTGAAAGAATTACGTTCTATATGTGGGCAATTAGGTATGACAATTGATTCCCGTATGAGGTTGGTTGTACCTACTGAAAGCGAAGTTAAGCGTTCTGTATATGATGAATTTGGTGTTGATGACGATGACTAGCGTAACTATACCTAAAGCATACGAAAAATTACTTGATATACCTAATGAATACAGAGACGATGCCTACAAGTATTGCGTTATGGTACTGTCTGGAACATATATAACGTGCAAAGATACTAGATTAGCTTGTATTCGTCATTTAAAGGACATACAACGGTCAATCAATGATGATAGTTGGAATTATACCTACAAGCCTAAACGCGCTAAAAAGGTTATTAAATTCGTTGAGGCGTTACCTGATACAAAAGGAAATATTAACAAACTTGGATTGTTCCAAAAGTTCATTATTTCAAGCGTTCGTGGTTGGTTTACGAAAGATACGGATATGTTGAGATTTAAAAAAGCGTTTATCTCTATGGCACGTAAACAAGGTAAGTCGATATTAGTTTCGGGCTTAGTATTGTACGCTTTCTTGTTCGATAAAGAACCTAAAGAAGGCAGACAAATGTTTACTGCTGCAAATGATAAATCACAAGCTAGCATTGTATTCAACATGGTCTCAAAGCAGTTGATGTATTTCATTTCTAAGGTACCGGAGTTGCAGAATGACGTTAAGAAAGTAAGAGAATTACTTACACATACTAAAGACGGTTCGTACATTAGGCCTTTGTCACGTGATACTGGTGCAGTTGATGGTTTCGAGCCATTCTTAGCAGTAATAGATGAATACCATGCAGCGAAAACAAACGAAATGTTAGAACTTATTCAATCTGGTCAAGGTAACTTGCTACAATCGTTAATTTTCATTATATCTACTGCTGGATTTGATTTAAATGCGCCTATGTATACAGATGAATGGCCTTATGCAAAAGATATTTTAGCCGAAGTATACAAAGATGATGAATATTTTGCCGTAATTTTCGAACAAGATAGTGAAGATGAATGGCAAAACAGTTCAATGTGGGCTAAATCTAATCCATTAATGAATGAAACAGATGAACTCAAGGAACAAATTGATGATTTTCTTGAGAAACGTGTTGCAGAGGCTACGAAAAAAGGTTCTATGTTTAGAGTATTAGTGAAAAACTTCAATTATTGGATGCAAGCAAGTGAAGAATCATATTTAGATTTCAATGATTGGAAGAAAAATGAAACTGACTTCAACATTAACAATTCAAAAGTTTATATAGGATTAGACTTATCACGTGCAGATGACTTAACCGCAGTATCTTTCATACATTTAGACGAAAGTAATAAACAATATTACATTACCTCTCACTCATTTGTGGGCACTAAGGGAGGTCTACAAGGCAAGATTGAGCGTGACCTTATAGACTATCGTCAATTGGCAGAAGATGGCTATTGCACTATCACAAACTTGTCTAGTGGCATCATAAATACTAATCAAGTATTAGATTACATTGAAACTTATGTAAATGCCCACAAGCTTGATGTTCAAGCAATTTGTTATGACCCTTATTCAATACATGGTGTGTTAGCAGAGATTGAACGTAGAGAATGGTTTTATGACTTGTATGAAATTAGACAAGGTCCACAAACACTTTCTAATCCTAACTTAGACTTTAAATTAAATGTGATTAATGGAGACATTAAACATCATAAAAACCCATTACTTGATATAGCTGCTAAAAATGCAATATCTAAAAATGTGAATGATTCAATAATGATTGAAAAGAAAATGAACAGACATAAAATTGACCCATTAATGGCTACAATATTTGCTTATGTAATTGCAAGCGAACATGAATGGGATACAGAAACATTTATGCCGTTGTTCTTATAGGAGGTGTGGATATGAGGAAAATTATTTACGCATTATTTATACTCTTATTATTTGTCGTAGGTATAGCAGGAATATTTTATGGATTATATATTTTTTGGAAACCGTTAGCGTATATTGTTGGTGGTTTTATTTTTATTGGTATGGCAGGAATACTTAACCAAGCATATGACAATACCTCGAATGGTAAAGGAGGTGAAAATTAATGCCATTACTTGATTTAGGGTTTAGCAATAAAGAAGAAAGAATGAGTAAGGATCTAGAACGTTTATTGTACTTTCAAGAACATGGCACGCATGCAAGTTATACAGGGATAAATGCATTAAAGAATAGTGATGTATTTACTGCGACACGTATTATTTCTGCAGACATTGCAAGTACCAAGTTAAAGGTTAAAGGGCATGAATCAAACACTGTAATGAATCAAATACTGAATTTGTTTAATAATAATCCACATTCAGATTTACCGGGTTGGCACTTCAAATTCATTATTATCGCTAACATGTTACTCAATGGACAATCATTCGTTGAAATCATAAGAGATAAAAACGATTTCCCTACAGGCTTTAATTTCTTACATAACGACTTAGTAGGAATTGAAGAAAAAGACGGAGAGATTATTTACAACGTTAGTGAAGATTATGAAGGAAATGCAGTCAAGATAACTAGCGAAGATATATTGCATTTTAGATATATCACGTTAGATGGTTATGTGGGTTACAGTCCATTGTATGCATTGGCTCATGAGATAGGAATTTCTCAAGGTTCAAAAGACTTTTTACGTAACTTTTTTGATAATGGTGGAACATCCACATCAGTATTGAGGTATAAAAAAGGACAAATCAACGCTGAACAACTTAGAGATTTGAAAAAGAATTTCTCAGAAAGTCAATTAAAAAACAATGGTGGCTTAGTTGCTATTGATGACACGATGGAATTTAACAGATTACAAATTCCGGTAGAAGTATTAAATTTCCTGAACAGTTATAAATTCAGTACATCACAAGTTGCTAAAGCTTTTGGATTACCAGTATCCAAATTAGGCATTGAAACTGTTAACACTTCAATAACACAAGCCAATCTTGAATATTTACAAAGTACATTAGATCCAATATTCAAAATGATGATATCGGAACTTGAAACTAAGATATTTAAGTTCATTGATTCTGGTTACGAATTAGAGTTTGATTCTTCAAGACTAATCGATATAGACCCAGAACTACAATTGCAACGTATTACAGAGTTGCATGGTAAAGGGATTATATCAACAGACGAGGCAAGAAGTGTATTTGGATATCAACCTATTGATCATGGTGACCAACCACTTGTGGATTTAAATAGAGCACCATTATCCACATTACAAAATTATCAAGAATCTAAGATTGATAAGGAAGTAGAAAAAAACACCCTTAAAGGGGGTGATGATTATGACTAACAGTAACGTTGACACTACACAAGACATGGTTATTGAAGGATATGCTTTAATATTTAATTCCTTGAGTAATGATGTAGGTGGCTTTAAAGAACGCGTACTACCTAATGCGTTGAACAATGTGGATATCAGTGATGTCAAGTGTTTAATCAATCATGAAGATAGATACGTTATAGGTAGAACAAAAGCAGAAACACTAGAACTAACGCTTGATAGTAAAGGCTTAAAGTTTAAGTGTAAGTTACCTAATACTTCGTATGCTAAAGATATATATGAAAACATAGACGTTGGTAATGTTAACGAATGTAGTTTCCATGCATGGTTTCCAAAAGATAACAATGGTAAAGATACAGGGTATTTTTGGACGGTTGAACAAGGAGAATATGTTAGGAATGTAGAACAATTCGATAAGTTACTCGATGTAAGTGTTGTCACCACACCAGCATATAAAGATACCGGAGTGTTAGTTGCTCAACGTTCTCAAGATCTCACGGAAGTTAAAGAATTAGAAAAATTGAAAATAGCGATTGAGTTGGACGGCCTACGTTTTAAAACGTAAGGCTATTTTTTATACCCAATTTTAATAAGGAGGCATATTAATGGCTAATTTAGACGAGCGCAAAAAAGAAATCACAAGTTTGGTTTCTAAAGCGCAAGAAGCAATTGATAAGGGAGACCTTGAAACAGCTCGTAATTTAAAAGCTGATATCGATGCGCAGAAAAAAGAATATGAAGAACTAGAACAATTGTCACAAGAAATTGAATCATCAGCACCTAAGCAAGAAGAGGTACCACCTAAAGATGAAGGTGCAAAAGAGGTCGACAACAAAGCAGAAGAAAAAGAAGATACTTCGGTCGATGATGCTAAAGGTGAAGAAAAGACTGAAGAAAAACCAAAAGAAGATGAGACACCATCTACTGAAGAAAAACCAGTTATCGAGAAAGTTGAAGAACCTACAGAAGATGATTTGGAAGAAGAAAAAGACAAAAAGAAAAAAGAAGGAGCGAAACGATCTATGGCGAAATTAAATCAAAACACAGAAGTAAATGAAGAAATCTTAGGTTTCGAGCAGTACATGAAATCAAAAGGGGCTAAACGTGACAACGTTAAGTCTGACGATGCAGGTGTAACAATCCCACATGATATTAAATATATCCCAGAAAAAGAAGTTAACACAGTACAAGACTTATCAGAGTTAGTGCAAAAAGAAAAGGTTTCTGGACCTAGTGGAGAATACCCAATTTTGAAACGTGCTAATGCTAAATTCAGTACAGTTGCAGAATTAGAAGCAAACCCAGAGTTAGCTAAACCAGAGTTCAAATCAATTGAATGGAAAGTACAAACTTATCGTGGTTCTATTCCAATCTCTCAAGAAGCATTGGACGATTCAGTTGCTAACTTAACAGCTATTGTGTCTGAAAATATCAACGAACAAAAAATCAATACTTTAAATGAAAGAATCGGAACTGTATTAAAATCTTTTAACCCAACAACAGTTTCCGATGTGGACGATTTAAAATCAATCATCAACGTGAAATTAGACCCAGGTTACGACCGTCAAATCATCTGTACACAAAGTTTCTACCAAAAGTTAGACACTTTGAAAGATGGTAACGGTCGTTATTTATTACAAGATAGCATTATCAATACTGCTGGCAATACTGTATTAGGTATGAATGTAACAGTTGTACGTGATGATTTACTTGGTGCCAATGGTGATGCAAAAGCATTTATTGGAGATATCAAACGTGGCGTATTCTTCGCAGACCGTACTGACGTGTCAGTTCAATGGATTGAAAACCAAATCTACGGTAAATACTTGATGGGTGCATTCCGTTTCGATGTTAAACAAGCTGATGAAAATGCTGGTTTCTTCGTTACATTTGAAGATGCAGCAACAGAACCTAGTGGAGATTTAGGAGCATAAGAAAAGTAGGTGTATCCAATGTTTAAACTAGATAGCGTTGAATCAATAAAAAAAGCGATACGTGTTGACCACGATTTTGACGATGATCTAATTATGGATGTTTATTTACCTGGTGCTATAAACGAAGTTAAAACGGCAGTTTCATTAAATGAAGAAGATGAACCATTTTATAAAGATAATCCAACTTTTAATTTAGCAGTTTTAAACATCATTGCGCATCATAACGATAATCGTTCAATTACATCTAATGAACAAAGTTTTGATATACCGTCATCTTCTATGAAACTGGTACAAACTCTACGAAGTGATTTAGTCAAGTGGCGCAAAGAAAACATTGAGGTGCTTGCCTATGAACCTTAATCAATTAGATTATAGAGTTACTTTTTATGAGAGTGTGAATGATGGACCCGAGGCTGGCATGAACGATGTTGAAGAAGTATACAGTTGTTTCAGTGGTTTATATGAGCCTACACAAAAAGATGTTCAGTTAGGAAACTTAGAACTTAGCAAAAGGTCAGTCACATTAAATATTAGAAACCCACAACCTCAATTCATACCTAATGTTAATCATTCATTTGAGATACAAAACGGTATGTATGCTGGGTTGTTTTTTAATATAAAAAATGTTGCACCAGCTAAAACACCTAACTACATCAAGGTGGTTGGTGAAGAGGAATGAGTATATCCGTAAAAGGTGATAAAGAAATTATCGCTCATTTAGAAAAGAAATTTGGTAAAACAGCAACTAAACGTATTACTGATTTTGCATTGACTAAAGGCGGTCAAAAAGTTGTTCAGATAATTAAAAGTAATATTGGTTCATTTAAGGATACTGGAGAATCTGTAAAAGAAACTTCCTTGTCAAAACCGATGACTATTAATGGTGTACGCACTGTGAAAGTTCACTGGCGCGGTCCTAAACAACGTTACAGGATTATTCATCTAAACGAATTTGGTCACTATGACCGTTCAGGTAAATGGGTTAATACTGCTGGTAAAGGTGTTATTGAACGAGCAATGCGCGAAGGTAGAGAAACATATTTTAGAACAGTAAAAGAAGAAATCAGAAAGAGGGTGTAGCGGTGGAAGACATCATGATGAAGATATATAACGCAATCATAGATAATCAAGAAATAATGAACAACGTTAATAAAAGCGATATTAAATTTTACGATTATCCTAATGCACAAGAAATCACAAATACATGTATTGTCATAGATCCATTAGATACACCTAAACCTTCTGATTTTGCAGATGATGACAATTTAACATACGAATATCTATATCAAATAGACATATTTGTAAAACAGGATAAAGGCATTAACGGACGAGCCCTATCAGATAGGCTCGTTTTTTTATTGCAAAGAATCATGTGGGAGCAATTGGGGTTTGGCGAAACTTCCTCAATTAAACCCGAATATATCAAGGATTTCAAACTATACCATCAAGCGAAAAGGTTTGAAGGCAAACAATATTACAAAATTTAGGAGTGTTTTAATATGGCAGAGAAAAATTACCGTTCATTTACAGGTTTAACAGAGTTTTATTACAAAGTTCATGGTGAAGATGTGCAAGTTGTTAAAGACCCAGAACGTATTAAATATTTACAAGAAATTTCAGTATCGAAAGACCAAGATATTGAAAAAGCTTATGGTGATAACCAAGTAGCAGAAATGGCAGTAGCCAATGGAACAATTGAGGTAGAAGCAGGTTTCCACAAACTACCATTAGAAGATAGAGTAGCGTTATTTGGTTTAGAAAAATCAGAAAGTGGCATTGTATCGGTTGGTAACGATACACCTCCATATGTGGCTGTAATGTTCGCTAAAACAATGGAAGATGGCTCAAGAGAATACGTTGGTTTACCAAAAGGATTATTCACATTCCCAGAACTAGAAGGTAACACGAAAGAGGACGGCGTTGAGTTCAGTTCTGATTCCACTTCTGCTGAATTCATGCAAGCACCAGTTAAAGGTTTTGAAGAAGAAAAGGCTATGTTAATTGGACATGATGCAAAAGGTGCCAATGTTATGAAAGACGCTATTTGGGAAGCGGTATTTGGTCAAAGTGCTGAAAGTAGCAATCCAACAGAAGGTACACCAGAAGCAGAATTAGGAGCATAACAAACAGGAGGTTTGAGTATGGCTAAGAAAAAATATGAAGTATTGCATAAATTTATAGATTTAGAAGATAAGAATAAAGTATATAATGCTGGCGATACATTTCCAAAACCAGCTAATAAAAAAGTAGCACACGATCGCATATTAGACCTTACAACAAGTGACAATAAGCGCGGTAAAGTATTAATCAAAGAAATAGAAGAATAATTACACTGAGGGCTACGAGCCCTCTTTTTATTTGCAAATAAAAAATAAAAACATAAAAGGGAGAATAATAACTATGGCTAAACGTAATTTTATTAAATTAACTCAAATTGACAAAAAAGGCAACGCAGTAACTGATACAGAAGGAAATGCAAAATTCGATACATTTATAACTCCAACACAAATTCCGTTTCGTAAAATTTATGATGCAGCTGATTTGATGGATGGGAAAGAAGATGAAAATAGTTCATCTCAATCTAATATTGACCAAATGCTTGATATGGTTGTGGACATTTATAATAAACAATTTACAAAAGATGACTTATTAGACAGATTACATGCACCGGATGCAATAGAAGAATTACAACAACAAATTCAATTTATCGCTCAAGGCCAAATGGACGAAGAAAGAAAAAAGGAACTAGCGAGAATAATTTAAAATCAATATCTTATAAAGAGCACAAAGAAAACATGAAAAAAATAATGCTACAGATGATGAAAGAAGGGGGCAAAGATATCAACGATATTTTAGATATGCCCTTTTCTTTTTTTATGGAATTAGTAGATGAATCAAGCAAGAAAAATGTTAAAAAATCAGAATCAATGATTGATGCATTCATGTAAATATCTCACAAGTAGGGAGGTGGAGTAATGGCAGAAAGGATAAAAGGGTTGCAAATTGACCTATCCATGCGTGATATGGGTGTTGCCAAAACACTTGCCGGTGTAAAACGTGAGTTTAGGTCCCTGAACTCTAGTTTGAAGTTATCAGGTAATAACTTTAAATACGGAGAGAAAAACGCAGCATCATATAAATCAAGAATGAATGACTTAGATGGTGCAATAAAAGTTGGTACATCTAATTTAAAGCAATTAGAAACTCAATACAAGCAAGTTTCTCAAGAACAAGGTGCAAATAGTGCTAAAGCTATACGACTACAAACAGAATATGATAAACAAGCTAATTCTATTAACGCTTTAAAAGATGAATATGGAAGATTAGATCAGTATTATAAACAAAATTTTTCTTCTATGGGTCAACTGAGCAATAAATTCAAGTCAATTGGAACCGGCATGCAAGATGTAGGTACTAAAGCACAAACGATGGGACAATCTTTGACAAGTAAGATAACTAAGCCTGCTTTGTTAGCTGGTGGTGCGTTAGCTGGAATTGCAATTACAAAAGGATTTGGTCGTTTAGTAGAAATAGATACTGCTAAAGCTAAATTATCTGCATTAGGTAATAGTGCTAAAGATACTAATACGATTATGGATAATGCTATGGAATCTGTTAAAGGCACATCGTTTGGTATGGGAGAAGCTGCAACTACTGCTGCAAACGCGGTTGCTGCTGGAATAAAACCAGGTAAAGAATTAACAAAATATTTAACAACTACTGGTGATGCTGCGGCAGTTGCCGGAGTCGATATGTCAGAAATGGGTCGAACATTAAATAAAGTTCAAACACAAAACAAAGCATATAATGGCGAATTACAAGAGTTATCAGACCGCGGTCTACCTATCTATCAATGGTTAGCAAAAGAAGCAGGAGTGACTGGAGAACAAGTTACAGAAATGGCTTCTAAAGGTGAAATATCCAGTAAGATGTTACAAGAGGCAATTCGTAACAATATCGGTGGCGCAGCAAAAGAAATGGGTCAAAAATCATTTACTGCATCAGTTCAAAATATGTGGGCGGCAGTTGGAAGATTAGGCGCCGCATTTCTTGACGCTGGTGGTAAAGGTGGCGGTTTCTTCTCGAAATTAAAACCTATTATGAATAATCTAACGGAAACATTCGATAAAATGGGTCCTCAAGCAGAACAATGGGGTGTAGCTCTAGGAAATACTTTTAGCAAAATAATAGATGGTATCAGTGGAATTGTTAAATGGTATCAAGGATTGGACGGAGGCACTCAAAAAACTCTAGGCGGCTTAGCTAAATGGTTAGGCATTGTCTTATTCACAATGGGACCGGTATTAACTATTTTCGGTAAATTCACAAGTGTAATTGGTGGCATGTTTAGTGGTATGTCTGGATTGATACAATTCTTCATTAGACATAACGTTGCTTCTAAAATATCGGCCACTTCACAAGCTATATGGAATGGTGTTACTGCCACTGCAAAAGGAATAGCTAATGGATATAGATATGCTATAGCTGCACTGAGCACATCGCAAACTGCACAAGCTATTAAAACAAAAATAGCGTCTGCTGCAACAGTTGTTTGGACAGGCGTAACGAAAGCAGCTGCATTAGCAACCAAAGGTTTAGGCTTAGCTCTGAGATTTATGACGGGTCCCGTTGGTATAGTTATAACTGCAATTACTGCATTAGTTGGTGGCATAATATATTTGTGGAAAACCAACAGCACATTTAGAAACGTTGTAATTTCAGCTTGGAACGCAATAAAAAATACTGCTATTGCTGTATTTGGTTTCTTAAAACCATATATAATCGGTATTTGGAACGCATTAAAAACTTCGGCTATTACAATATGGAATGCAATTAAATATGCAGTACAACACCCAATTCAAGCTTTGAAAACTATATTATCCACTTTGTGGAATGGAATGAAAGCAGCAGCCATTAAAATATGGATTCTACTTAAAAATAGTGTAGTTGCAATTATTAAAGCATACGTTAATCAGGTTAGATCTAATTTTAACTTAGTGAAACGTATTGTAACAACAATATTTAACGCTATTAAATCATTTGCTATTAAAGTTTGGAATACTATTAAAAACAGCGTTATAAATATTGTAAAAGGGCTTAAAACTGGAGTAGTAAATACATTTAATACTTTAAGTAAAGGTATCCATAACATATTTAATGCTGTTAAGAATTTCGCTCTAAAATTATGGACTAATATTAAAAATGGCGTTGTTTCTAGAGCTAAGACTTTATGGAATGGCGTAAAAACCATGTTCAATAATTTGAAAAATAGTATTAATTCAATAACAAGTAAAATTAGAAGTTTCTTATACAGTGTTTGGAATTCAATAAAAAATAAAGTAATAAATATTGCCAAATCATTATGGAATGGTGTTAAAGATAAATTTAATGGTCTAAAAACTAGTATTAGCAATATTATTAAGAATGTAAAAAACAATCTTATCGATACTTGGAACTCAATTAAATCAAAAGTTGTTGATATAGCTTCCGGACTGTGGTCAAAAGTAAAAGGTATATTCAATAATATGAAAGACGGACTTAAGAATATTATTGGAAAAATAAAAGGCCACATAACCGGTATGGTTGATGCTGTTAAATCTGGATTAAATGGTTTGATTAAAGGTTTAAACTGGGTCGGAGGCAAATTAGGTTTACCTAACATTCCTAAACTTTCTACTGGTACACAAACTATTAATCGTCAAATCAAAACTACTGGTGATGGTGCATTAAAACATGGCACTATGGCAGTAGTTGGCGACAAAGGACCTGGTAATGGTAAAGGTAAAGACGGTCGTCGTGAAATGATTCGCTATCCAAATGGACGTACTGCTTTAACACCTGCTAAGGATACAACTACATTCTTACCTAAAGGGTCATCCGTCATCAACGGTGCTACAACACAGAAAATGTTATCTACTGGAACAGTTGATTTACCACACTTTAGCTTAGGTAGTTGGGTTAAAGATAAAGCAATGGATACAGGTAAATGGATTGGAAATTCTGTTAAAAATGGTTATACAAAAGCCAAAGAAGCAGTAGGTGGAGGCGCTAAATGGCTAGGTGGCAAAGTGAAAGATGTTATGGATTACGTAGATAATCCCGGAAAACTTTTAGACTTAGCATTACAAGCTTTCAATGTGGACTTCTCACAATTTAAAGATGATAACCTTGTTGGTCAAATGACAAAAGCTGGATGGAAAAAAATTAAATCTGCAGCTATACAATGGATAAAAGGCGGAATGGATGCTCAAGTTGGTGACGGTTCAGTATTTGATGGATACAGAATATTGCAACCATATTCAGCTCCTCCTAAAAAACCTAATCCTAATTACCCATTTAATGGTGGTGTCCATCACGGTGTCGACTATGACATGAAAGTTGGAACACCAGTAAAAACACCGATGGATGGCAAAGTTCGTAAATGGTACGACCCATACGGTGGTGGTAATGCTATTACAGTAACGAAAGGTAAAACATCATTATGGTTCATGCACTTAGCCGAACAATTGAGAAAAACTGGCGAATCTGTAAAAGCAGGACAATTAGTCGGTAAATCAGGTAATACTGGTTCTATGACAAACTATCGTCATTTACATTTCCAAGTAAACGAAGGTGGAGAAAGTAATGCTAATTCAACTGATCCAATACCTTGGTTGAAGAAAAATGGTAAAGGTGGAGCAGGCGGAAGTAAACCCGCTAAAGCATGGACAGATGATATTAAACGTGCTGCAAAACAAATGAAAGTTAAAATCGGGCAAAATGATATTAATGATTTAGTATCTTTAATACAACACGAGTCTGGCGGTAATGCTGGTATCAAGCAAGGTATAACTGATATTAACACTCTACTAGGTCAACCTGCACAAGGGCTATTACAATATGTTCCGAAAACATTTAAATCTTATGCTGTTAAAGGTCATGGAAACATTTTAAATGGTTACGATCAATTATTAGCATTCTTTAATAACAGTGCTTGGCGTGCTAATTTACCTTCAGGTCGAGGTGGTTGGGGTCCTACTGGGGGGAGACGATTTGCCACAGGAGGATTAATCAATTCATCCGGTTTGTATAACTTAGCTGAAGAAGGACATCCAGAGTTTGTTATACCAACAGACCCTAGTCGCCAATCGGATGCAATGAAATTACTTGCTATAGCTAGACAAAGAATTGAAGGTAATAAGAAAAATAAACGCCCTAACCAAATGCGCACACCGTCTACTGGTGGTAATAATAGTAGTGAAATTGCTCTTATGAAACAACAGTTAGAAGCCACAAAAGAACAAAATAATTTGTTAATGCAATTACTAGGAGTTACTAAGAACATCGAGGGACAACCTAAAGGGTTTACTGAAAAAGATGTATCGCAAGCACAAGGTAATAGGGCGAGGATTGCAAGTTATAATTTAGGTCTATGATGGAGGTATAAAAATTGGTAAAAACAGTAAAAATGTTTAACGATAACTTTCAAACTGTTTTAACTGATATCAACGGTCTAAAGTTTTTAGATTACGACGAAGAAGGTGTGGAGGTTCGAGCCAACACACTTGAAGTCAAAGGTAAAGATGGGGTTTTGATTGGTGATTCATCATTCGGACCCTTTAATCTTATCCTCAGATTCTTTTATAGTGGTTCAGATACACAAGATTATAATTTATTAAAACAAAGACTTAGAGGGCTCCTTTTTAGAAGGGAGCCTTTTTACATTGTTCATTCAGATATGCCAGGCAAGAAGTACGCTGTTTACTGTACAGAAAATGCAATTACAGATATAGGTACCAAATATGGCAGTTTTGAGATAAGTTTTGTTGTGTATAAAGGCTATAGTGAATCGTTAAAAGACACTTTAGACGTTAACTTTCTATCAGATAATTGGCAATTTGAAGGTGGTTTAATCACTGATAGAGATATTAGTTACAAACATAATAATAAAAGATTTTCAATATGGAATGGTAGTTACGATACTATCGACCCATTAAATCATAAATTAATCATAAGAATAAAAGGCAATGCTCCGAATGGTTTTAAAATGACTAACCACATGACAGGTGAAACATTTGAATACACAGGAGAATTAAAAGATTATCAAACATTAACATTGCATGGAGTTAATCCAGTAATTGGTGAAAGCAGAGTGGGCGTAAATACTAATCACGAATGGATTACTTTGATTCCTGGAATGAACAACATTGAAATAGATGGTAATGGTATGAGTAATGTATCGGCAGAATTTGAATTTAATTTCATATATAGGTAGGTGAATAGTGTGAAAGAATTAATTATCAAAAATAAAGCGGGTAACTATGCTGAAGTGTTCACAGACTATGACCCTGAATCTTTTGCCTATGAATATGAAGTTAATAACGAAAGAAGTATCTCTCTTACTGCTTATAAAGCAGTGGGTCATGAAGATATATTTGATATGTTAACAAATGAAAATTACATCATTTATGAAGGTCAATATTTTGTTATTAAATCAAGCGCTATTAAATATGATAGTCAAGTTATTACAAATGACATTATAGGTAAACATATTTTTATGGAATTTCAAAATCATTATATTGATAAAGATGTGGAAGATGAAGAATTAAATACAGAAGCAACTGAGGAATCTGTACCTAGTTATACACTACAACAATATATTGAATTTGGTTTTAAAAATAATCCATTAGGTTTTACTTACGAGATTATTGGAGAAACGAATAACCGTTCACCAGTAGAAGAACTTGGTGGTAAAAATGGAATGGAGCACATCGTTTCGGGTGCTGAGTATTTCAATTATATATACTTTGCCGATAATAAAAAGATTTATTTTTATCAACCTGAAACATTCTATCAGAGGGCAGAAACGCCAATTATATATAGAGGTAATTCAGATGAATTACAAGCTACTATAGTCACAACTGATCTAAAAACAGTAGGGCTAGGTTATGGTAAAAAGAAAACAGTTAAAGAAACTAAGAACTATACACCAATCAAACCGAAAGACCTAAAATACTCAGGTAAATTTACTAAGGAGAGTATTTGGAACACTGAGGAGGTTGGGGCTAGTTATACAAAAACATTTACATGTAAGTGGGGTAATGAAACCCTTACTTGGACACGTAAACGAGGTTCTAAAGGCGGAAAAGTAGATGTCTACTTGGACAATGTAAAAGTCGATTCCTTTAATACTTACAACAAAACATCAAAAACGGAATCTATTGTCATAGCTAAAAATCTTGAAAAAGGTGAACACACTTTTAAAGCAGTATTTAGAGGTGCTCAATCAGTCGTAGATTATAAGAAGAAACCTGCTCAGATGATGATAGGTACAGAAAAAACGACTATATTAAACCTTACAGCAGTTTTAAAAGGCTCAGAAGTTTATTATGCAACAACAACTTATAAGAGTCCTAACTATGAAACATTTGGACACATACAAGCACCTACAATCTTCTCAGACTCAGCTACTACTAAGGAACAAGTAGAAGAACAAATAAAAGAAGCGCTTAATGATGAACCAACTGTGGAATTATCTACTAACTATTTAGGAGAAGCGGATGATAGGCATTATATAACTGAGGACGATATTAAAGAGAACAGTTTAGTTAGATTCATACATCGTCCATTAGGATTTAATACAGAGTTAAAAGTAGTGAAATTCACTAAATATCATCCTAAATCTCAGAAAGCTAACGAAGTAGAATTCAGTAATTCAAAGCAGGATATCATATCTATTCAAAATCAAATTAATCTAAGAATAAAACGAGCAAACAGTACGATAGCTAATGGAAATTGGAACGTAAATAAAAACATACAGCAAGAATTTTATAGCGATGTAATGGGGAGTGTGTTAACAGATGCCTGAGATTAATGCTAGACAATTACTAGATGCAAAAGGTGAGGTGTACTTTCCATTTACTCACGTTACTTGTGTGGAAGGTATTCCTGAAGATATTGCTGATTTTGATGTAGGAACAGTAAAAGAAGACGTTAGCAATATTCAATCACAGATAGCTAATTTACAAAGTGCAGTAGCCAATATACCTACAGTAACCGATACAGGTTGGCAAAATATTTCTTTTTTAAATGGCGCAATTTCATATGACACAGTAAGTACACCTAAGGCTAGACTATTCTCAGTCAATGGTGTTTATTTTTTGTCATTGAAAGGTGCGTTTAAAGGTCTAACTTCAAATAATGTTGAGATTGGGAGAATACCTTCATCGATGACATTTGCTGTTAAAGAAAACAAACAATTCTCTCAGTCAATGAGTGTCGTAAATAATATGGCTCAATTTACAAGAATGAGAGTAGACACTAATGGAACGATCAAAATAGAACGTGCAACAGTGGACAGTGTTACAAGTGGTTTATGGTTTCCAATTGATATAACAATCATGCTTTAAGAATAGGAGAATGCAAATGTTGAAATTATTGAAGTCTTTAACTCAAACGTTGGGACAAGAATTCAGACAGCAGTTACACACAAATTTTTTGAGAATCGAAGATTTTGTTAATGAATTAACAGATAAGTTTGAAAAACATAAGAACGAAGATCTAAACGCCCACAGTTCAAAGCAAATAAGCGATGAAAAATTCGGGACAGTTGATAATGGATTGAAAGTCATAAGCAAACGTTATAGTAATTTAGTTTTATCTAAAGCTAAAAATAGTTTGCAAGAAGTAAAAGACGCTCGTGTAGATAATAAAGGACAAGCTCATTTAACGTTATTTGACCGTTTGTTATCTGACAATGTTCGATTTGAGACTGATAAAAACGAAATCATGCAAAGTGTGAATGATGCAAAAGAGAAAGTATTGGCACAAGAATTTGCTTTTGATATACCCAATCAGTCGTGGCAATATTTAACTAACTTAAGTCCGTGGACAAACTCTGTTATGCAATCATTTCATTTAGATAACGAAACAGGAATTATTTATATGACACAAGTTTACGGAGATAATTATAAAATTTCACGATTACAACCTAATGGACAGTTTCTATCTCAAATGGAAATAATCGGTGGCGGACACGGAACACAAAACGGTTATCGTTGGATAGATAATAAGTTATGGATCTATTCATTTATTTATGATAATGACCGTAAATGTAAATTGGTAAGGTTTTCATATAGACCTGATACGAGTATTGGTTATGGCGATTATGATATGGAAGAAGTATTTACAGGTAAACCAGAACTACCTTATATGACACCTAGTATCAATGAACATGAAGGCATGATTATGTATCGTATTCAATATCCCGAATCAGAATGGGATGTAAGAGGTTCAGCTAACTATGTTGAAGTTAGAAAGCTATCTGATGTGGATAATAGAGTAGATAAAGTAATCTATAAAATGGATATTCCTAGACGATTAACACAAGGGGCGCAACCTATGCAAGGATGTGCTTATGACGATGGAAAACTTTATTGGTACTCAGGCGATAGTGACCCGAATGTACCTAACTTTGTTACTGTGTTTGACTTAAAAACAGGGAAACAATTGTATCAAAAACAAGCAGATGTAGGGAAAATTGGTAATGAATTTCCTGGTAACTTTGCAGAGGCTGAAGGTATACAAATGTACTATGACAAAGGAACAGGTAAAAAAGCTATGCTCATAGGTGTGACTGTTGGTGCTGGAAACTATCGTTCACATCAAGTACATGGTATTTTCATGCGTGACGTGTACGACAAACTCACTGCGCAAGCTACACCACAATCATTAATGGAAACTGGAGGACGTACAAAGACATTACCAGTAATTAATTTCACTAAACTATCAGATATCATTGAACCAGGTGAATATTACTTATATACCGTAGACATACAAAACCTTACCGATTTCCCATTACCTAAAGAAATGAGAGATGCTGGTTATTGGTTGCAAGTATCCGCACCAAACCAAGCAGGACAAGTTAAACAAACACTTACAAGAAGTACGTTTTCACGAGATATCATGCAATTCACAAGGATTGTATCTATCAATAAATTCTCTGATTCTAACACTACTACTAATTGGAATCATATCGGTAGTACCTCAATTGGTGGTCCATCTGATGGTATTCCTAACCATATAACAGATATAAGCCAAATTGGTATCATTGCGGATAAACAATGGTATATAACATCCGATAGAAGTCGACAAATTAAAGATTTACCGATATCAGGTGTGGGGATGACAGCATACGTTGAAAATATAAGCACATATGTATTTAAAGTAACAATCACACGAGTTACTACTACAGCGGCGGTACAAATGTATATAGCTTATTTCTCCACTACTGAGAATAAACGTACTTCTCCGTGGACACTAATGGATGGGAAAAATATATAGGAGGTATTTAGTATATGTCAATGAATAAAATAAAAGGTATTCCGTTAGAAACTACAGCTAGTTATCAAGCATTATCACAACTAGGTGTTCAATTTTGGAATCAAGATAGACAAACTGCAATACTACAATTTCAAATCACTCGTAATAACTATCCTTTAGCTTTAAGTGAAGAAAACGTGAAAGTTTTTGTAGCACTTGAATCAGGGGATAGTTTTTTAGTGGATGATAATTTAGATTTCCTAGATGAATTAAATGGAGTCGTATCATATACGATTCCTGATAATTTCATGAGAGTTGCTAAAAGTGTTGTAGGTCAAGTTTATGTAACGACTTTAGATGAAGAAGAAGTGGTAGTGCAACGTAAATTTAGTTTTGATGTAGCAAACGATTTAATAGCTTCTTTACCTGCTGAAGATAAGATAAGGGAAATTAAATATTTTTCTGATATGAGAGCAGAAGTAGCTCAGATGATGGAGAAATTAAATAATGATTTTGCAAACATGAACGACTATGTTACTCAAGTAGAACAAACAACTCAAGACGGTATTACAGCATTAACTAACTTAATCAACACTAAACAAAGCGCTTACAATGCTAATCACACAGCTAAATTAAAAGAGTTAAATGATAAAGGTACTGAGTACAGTAATAAATTTGACTCTGATAAGCAATACATTGATACACAATCAGCTGCATTTAGAGAATCAGTAAAAGGTAGTGGGTTAGTCACTACAGGAGTTACTGCTAATTGGCAGAAGCACAAAGTAACAAATGATGATGGAACGAATTTATACGATAGTACTTTGAAAATTGATTTTAACAATAGTGATCAATTATCTAACCTTACTACAGGGACTAGATATATAATTTCTTCTACAGGAACACCGACAAATGCTACGTCTAATAATGGTTGGTTAACTAAGTTTAGTAGAGGGGCTGTCCAATATTTAGAATTTAGACCTTATAATTCAAGTCAAAGATTTATAAAAAGGTTTTACAATACTTGGTTAGAATGGGAAAATCCGATTGCTGATATGGAAACTACAACAAGTGCACAAGCTAAGGCAAACGTAGCAGAAGGTAACGCAAAAGCTTATGCTGATAGCAAGTACAGCAATCGAAACACTACTATATTTGAAGGTACTGCAAATGGTGTAGGTTCAGTTATTAACTTATCAGAAACACTTGATAACTTTATATTATTAATCTTTTATGGAACGTTTCCAGGTGGGCTACTGACTGAAATTGGTAATCCGATTGGAACATCTAGAATAAACTTAACCCCATCTAACATAGTAGATGCTGATGGAAACGGTGGGGCTATATATGAAATTGGTCTAACTAAAACAAATAGAACTCAATTAACTATAGCTAATGATGTATATTTTGACATAGGTCAACAAATCGGTTCAGGTGCAAATGCAAATAAATGTACCATTACAAAAATTGTGGGGGTGCGTAAGTAATGCAAATATTATTAAACAGTGATAATTTAATCACTTCTTATGCTATTATCGGTGGATTTGATGGAGGGATAGAGATAGATGATTCTATCCTTCCTGATACTTTTATACCTGAATTTAAGAGTGGGAAGTTCTTATATGAAAACGAAAAAGTCACTTACAACAATAACTTTCAAGAAGGAATTATTAACGAAACACCTATAGTGAATGAAATAAATAGCGATTCTAAAAGTGTTGAACAATTAAAAACAATGGTTTCTAATCTACAAAAGCAATCTCTTCAAGGTACAAAATTATCTATGCAAATGGCTCAACAAAATGCGAAAGCAACACAGAAAATTGTTGAACTAGAAAAAGAAATTGAGAAGTTAAAAGAAGCTAAGGGAGTTGAGTAACATGGAGATGTTCTTTCCAACGTTTAATGATATACAGATAACTTATGGCTGGGGTTGCTACACCAACCAAGATATTCAATGGTTTGTAACAATGGGAGCTATTGATAAAGAAGACTATGTTTTAATTACGGGTGAAAAATATCCAGAACAACCACAGGCTTAGGCTTGTGGTTTTATTTTATAGAAAGTGGGTGAGTGAATGAAGAAAATGTTGAGTGTGGATAAGTTAGAGACAAAAGAGATAATACTAATTCTTCAGTCAATATTACTAGGAGCAACCATAACTGGTAGAGGTGTTCTCTGGTTTACAAGACCAGAATCAGTTTTACATGATTCTCCATTTTATTTAGCATTACATGAAATTATGCCTATTTGGCTTTGGGGATTAATAGTTATGGTTACTGGTATCATTTATACCTCTAGTGCGTTATTTGTAACGTCAATGGAACATTCCATAAAATATCATTTAGTTTCATTTGTCGGTGGTGGAACTTCCGCGATATTTTATTTCATTATGACGAGTGCTGGTATGTACAACAATTTAAATTGGTTAACGCCATTTAATTTTTTAATACTAACGGTATGGACTGGTGTATTAGCGTTTATTGGTGGTGCAGAAATCTATGCTAGAAGAAAATAAATATATTACCCATGAAGTTCTTAATACTAGAGAACGTAAAATGTACCGATACATTGACGAAAGAGACGGGGAGTTAAAAGACTTATTTCATAATCTTGATAAAAAGTTAGATTTAGATAGACAACGTGGAGAACAAACAATAGAACAACAAGGGAAAATGATTTCTAGCTTAGACAGAATAAATGATAACTTAATCAAATTTGATAAGCGCGTAACAAAAGTTGAAGACCAATCAAATGCACACGAAAGAAATATAAATAACATTATTAAAGTATCTGAAGAAAAGAAAGCTGGAAGCGTGCAAATCACTGTTGCAATTATAACTACTTTAGGAACAGTGCTAGTTGGTGCGTTTGGAGTAGCGCATATCTTTTTTTAAATAGATTTAGTCGGCACATTTGTGTCGGCTTTTTATTATGCATAAATTTATGGAGGTTTTTAGATGAATATTACAAAAGGAACCGCAGTAAGGATTCTAGCTTTAATTTTAGCTTTAATAAATCAACAACTTACAAAACATGGTATCAGTCCTATTCCTAGTGACGACCAAATGTTAAGCGATATTGTTGTGTGGATTATTGGAGCATATACAGCTTATAAAGATAACCCTATAACTAAAGAAGGTAAACAAGCTAACGATAAATTAAAAGAATTGAAGTACGAAAAGAAACAACCGACTAACGGTAAGGCACCTAGTGATTTTGACGCAGATAAAGACGGACAAATATAGGAGGGATTAAATGACTGTAAATAAAACTAAAGCGCAAGCAATAGCTTATATGAAAACTTTGAAAGGAAAAGGTTGGGACTTCGATGGGGCATTTGGTTGGCAGTGCTTTGATCTAAGTAACATGCAGTGGAACTATTTAACCGGTGGTAAGTTATATGGTTACTATGCTAAGGACATACCTTTTGAAAACAATTTTAACGGTTTAGCAACTGTCTATAAAAATACGCCATCATTCCTTCCAGAAGAAGGAGATATTTTTGTAATGGATGAAAAGTATGGTGAAGGCGCTGGTCACACTGGTACGGTGTGGAGCGCTAACTTAAACACTTTCGTAGGATTAGAACAAAATTGGTATGGTGGTGGAAGATATAAAACAGAGGTCGCTCAACTTGTCACTCACACTTATGATATGAATATGTATTTCATTCGTCCACATTATAAAGCTAAAGCTAGTGTTGTATCTAAAGTAAAAGATAAAGTTTTTAAACCTAGCACATCTAAAACAAAAGGTAAGAAAATTCTAATCGCTAGTGGTCATGGATATAATGATCCTGGTGCAGTTGCTAATGGCACAAACGAACGTGACTTCATTCGTAAATACATTGCTCCAAACGTACAAAAGTATCTTAAACAAGCTGGACACACTGTAGATTTATACGGTGGAAGTAAACAAGACCAAAACTTATATACCGATACTGCATACGGTGAACGTCTAGGAGATACTAAAAATTATGGTATGTATTGGGTTAAACAGCAGAAATATGACATTGTAGTTGAATTACATCTTGACGCAGCTAGTGCAAGTGCAACAGGTGGTCATGTAATTATATCTAACCAGTGGCCAGCAGACAAGATTGATAAAGATATAAATAACTGCTTGAAAGCGACTGTAGGAACAATAAGAGGTATTGACCCACGTAATGATTTATTGAACGCGAATGTGTCAGGTCGTTTAAACATAAATTATAGACTTGTTGAAATGGGATTCATTACAAACAAAAAAGATATGAATTATCTTAAAAAGAACTATGACAAGTTTAGTAAAGAACTTGCAGGGGCTATCAATGGTAAAGCAATTGGTGGTACAAGTGGAGGAAGTAAAAAAGCTAAACAAACTAAACAAACTAAATGGAACTGGAAGGGTAGATTCACACCTAATACAGCAATTAAAGTGAGAACTTCTCCATCAATAAATGGTAAAGTTGTAAGTAATAATGTACTATCGTTCACAAGGGTTAAGACTATTAAATTTAATTTCATTGTCAAAGCCGATGGGTATTGGTGGATAAGCTACACATCTAAAGGTAAAACATACTACAGTGCTATTTGTAAGATTACTGATAACAAAGAAAAGGTTAAAAATGAGAAGTATTGGGGTAAATTAAAATGGAATTGGTAATGTGATGATGTTATAATAAAATTACCGCGAGATTATATTACAAGGGTAGGCACTTATGTGCTTGCCCTATTTTTTTATGTAAATAAATTAAAAAACTTTAAGAAAAGGGTTGTTTATCACGATTAACCGTGATATAATTAATATATAAAGAAGGGAGGGAAAACATGTTAGAGAATTTGGAAAGAATAGCAAACATCGCCTTTACAGTGGTTTCGACAATGGCAGTCATCAAAGCACTGAAAGACGATAAAGAAAAATAGGTAATAGCCCTTCGGGGCTTGCCTATATAAATTCTAACATGTTGTATATATGAAAACAATTGCGATCACTTTAGTTATTTTATTATGGATAAACTTATTTGTCGGTAATTCTTATACGAGCGCTGCACTTACATTAGCCACAACTTTAGTTATATTAAAAATGTACAGAGATAAAAGGAATGGTAAAAAATGACCAACTTCGATGAAATAATTGAAGAAATTCAAACTCTTTTTAAAAAGGAAAACGGTTCAAAAATTTCTAAAAATACTGGGGTACCATATCAAACAGTTCAAGATTTGCGAAACGGTAATACGAAACTTGAAAATGCAAGGTTACACACAGTAAGGAAACTATACGAATATGCAAAAACCTACCTAAATGAATAGGTAGGTTGTTTTTATGTAAATTAAAATTGTTTTCTGTTGTGTATAAATAAAACATAAAATGTGATAATATTTAAAGAAATATGTAAAGGGGTTATTTTTTATGAAAAAAATAAGTGTAGTCATACCTAGTTTTAATAATGAAGAAAAAGTATTACAAAGATTATTTGACTCATTAAATGCACAAACAATGGATAAAAATGATTTTGACGTAATTTTTATAGATGATGGGTCTAGTGATTTTGCTGCTTATAAAAGATTGAAAGAAAAAGCAAAATCTCATGAAAATTATTTTGTCCACAGAATCTCACCATCGGGTTGGTCAAGCAGACCTAGAAACAAAGGGATAGACTTAGCTAATTCAAAATACATATTCTTCAGTGATGATGATGATTCAATTTTCCCACAAGCCTTAGAACGTATGTATGAATTCGCAGAGGCGAATAACTTAGATGTGGTAAACCCTAAAGTAGTAAGAACGAAAGGCTGGTCTTGGGGTTGGGAAGAATACAAAGAGAATAAGATTGATGCACAAAAAGACGGTGTAAATTCAATGGGACCAATGACAGTACCTAAATTGTATAAAAAAGATTTCCTAATTGATAATGACCTTTATTTTTCTGAAGGTGAAAAGGTATGGTGGGAAGATGTTATGTACTCATGCCTTGTATATAGCAAAAACCCTAAAATAGGTATCTATGCAGATTACCCAATTTATCATTGGCGTGAACAAAATGTATCTGCTGGATTCGGAAAAGACTTAAACTATAAATGGTCGCAATTAAACAATTTAGCAAAATTTTTCAATAAACATTTAGATGAAAAAGATAGAATTACAATGATTACTCACTGGTACAATTCACGTGTATTAGGTGCTATTAGAAAAAACTTCCACGAGAAAAAAGATGCAACTAAAGAAGTTGAATTTAAAAAAGCCAAAGAGTGGAAAGAAAAATACGTTACTAATGAAGTGATAGAAAAACTAGATACTAGAAGTAAAATTTTAGATAAAATATTAGAACTCAACAAACCAGAACTTGCTATTTCATTTTCTGAATCAAAAGCAAACATCACTGCTAGAAGTTACATTAAAGATATTTCATTTGATAAAGATGAAATCATGTTTACAACTGAAGCTAAAATTACAAATGATGAGAAAAGTGATGTGAAAATCAAAGGTAAGCCGAAAGCACCTAAATTAAATTTACCTAAAGATGTTAAAAAGGCATTACCTAAAGAATTAACTGAATATCATGAAATAGATGCAACGGATAATATGTATCTACCTGCATTAAAAGGTAGAACAACGAGAACTACATGGGATTTAAAGCATGTAGAAGAAAGTGAATTTAATTATGATACTTCATTAACTGGGTATACAGTTACAGGTTCATTGACATTTGGTTTGCGTTTAGATGATTTCATTCAAGATGATATTGATAAACAACAACCTTATGATTTAGCAACTAGATTTTCATATTTAGATTTCTTTTCACAAAGAGCCATTGCATGTACAGATGCTTTCAAACACACTGCGATAATAAACGGTAACACTTACCTAATATATAAAAATGCATCAGAATTATTATCGATTGATTTGAACTCAACCGTTAAAAACTTCTTGGATTTTGCAACTTTAGAAACAACTAAAGCTGAGAATATTGGTGAATTTATCCGAATTCCAATTACAGTTGATCATGTGTACGGTCAATCTAATGTTGAGCTACTTGCATCTATATATAATTTTGGAAAACAACAAGAATCTGTTGAAACAAAAGCTTATTTAAAAACAGGAAGCGGTGAAGCTTATTTAGACATTCACAATCCTAAAGGCCTTTATGATGATTCTGTTATTGATATAGCAATTGGTACAAAAGCTAAAAGATTAAAAATAACAGTGTAAGAAAATGACCCACCCATTAAGGTGGGATGAATTTCTTCCATTATAATGTGTGCATCAAAAATCCCAATCGGGATTTATGGTCTGTCAAATTAAAAGTTTGGTCACGTAGTGGACACGCTAAAGTCTCAACCCTAGGCATAACAACGATTTTAAATTCAAAATATCCCGACCACCGGTATAATGATAACATCATAAGACATCAACATAGATTAGAAACCCTGTTGTTACAGGGTTTCTTTTTTTGTGACCTAGATTAAATATTTTTAAGCTTAAATAGTTAACTATACGAATATGTAATAGTCCATCTAATAGAAAATTATAAGATACAGTCTTGTGGTTACGTATTTAGTATGGGCCTTTTTTGTTTTTATTAAATTTTATATCCATGTCTGTTTGCATTGACCATTATTACTATATAGTTTATCTGTTGATTATCGTGATTTTATATTGAGCTTTCTATGAAAGTATAATATTATAAGTCTAATGCTTTATTTGGAGGAAAAGGAATGGCTAAAACTAAGAATAGTAATGTTAATGGTAAACAATTTTTTAGCAACATACTTCAAGCTGTTGGAGCTGGTGTAGTTATTGCATTAATACCAAATGCTTTGCTAGGTGAATTTTTAAAGTTCTTTAAAGAAGGGAACCAATTACTAGAGTCTGTTTTTCAATTGGTTGTATTAATTCAATCATTTATGGCTTTTATTATTGGTGTGTTAGCAGCGCATCAATTTAAATTTAGTGGTGCAGGTGCCACGATGATTGGCGTTTCTGCAATGCTTGGTAGTGGTGCTGTAAAGGTAACACCAAATGGTTTTATGTTGAATGGGATTGGAGATATTATAAATACGATATTGGTAGTCATGGTTGCTTGTTTTTTATATTTAATACTTCAAAATAAATTAGGTTCTTTAGAAATGATTATACTACCTGTAATAATTCCAGTTATAAGTGGCATGATAGGTATTTATTCATTGGGTTATGTATCTAATGTGACAAAAGGTATTGGCCATGTAGTTAGTTCATTTACAGAACTGAATCCCTTGTTAATGTCTATATTAATATGTGTTACATATTCGTTATTAATGGTTACACCTATATCTGTTGTAGCAATTGCCACTGCGATAGGTTTATCAGGATTAGGTAGTGGTGCTGCTAATATGGGTATTGTAGCAGCGTGTGTTACGTTCTTATTTGGATCAATAAGAGTAAACGGTGCGGGAGTAAACCTTGTATTAATTATTGGTGCAGCTAAAATGATGATTCCTGTTTATTTTAAACATTTAATCATTGCAATTCCTTTAATTATAAATGGCATGATAGGCGGATTAATAGCTTATTTCATAGGGATTCAAGGCACACCTATGTCTGCAGGGTTTGGTTATACTGGTTTAGTTGGACCGATCAATGCATTTAATAGGATGGATGGAGATCCGGTTATGAATGTGATTCTCTTGGTATTTGGCTATCTAATTATCCCGTTTGTGGCTGCATTTTTTGTACATGAATTATGTAAAAAGTTCATTGGAAGCTATTCGGATGATATATATAAATTTGAAATACCTAAACAATAAATCTCAAAGCTAAATTGATTTAAAATATAGAAGGTAATTTTTAAACATATTGTATAAAGAATAAATTTCACATATTTGGTATTTAAAGTTGTAAAATAGTGATTGTACCTGAGACAAAAAGTTTGTCTCAGGTTATTTTTTATGCAATTTTAATGCATAATTTTATAAATTTTTGGTTATATCTAGCGATTAGTAAATTATCACCAAAACACTATTGAATATTATTGCGTTAATATGTATAATAATAAATTATATAGAAAAGGGGAGCGACAATGAGCTATATTACTAAATTAATGATGGCTGCTATTTTAATTATTAGCGGTATAATCGTTTACATTAATCCTGTTGCGCATGCAGCAGAACAAGACCAATGGGATAAAATAAAAGAACGTGGTGAATTGCGTGTTGGTTTATCAGCAGATTATGCGCCGTATGAATTTGAGCATAATGTAAATGGTAAATCAGAATATGCAGGTATCGATATAGATTTAGCCAAAAAAGTTGCTAAAGATAATCATCTGAAATTAAAAATAGTGAATATGCAATTTGACAGTTTATTGGGAGCTATTAAGACAGGGAAGGTCGATTTAATTATTTCTGGAATGACACCTACACCAGAACGTGAAAAAGAAGTAGATTTTTCTAATCCTTATATGACGGTGCAGCAAAAAATGATAATAAAAAAATCTGATGCAGACCATTTAAAAAATATTAATGATTTCGCAAATAAGAAAGTAGGTGTTCAAAAACAAACACAACAAGAAAAAATTGCACAAAGTGAAATTGATAATGCTCAAGTACAGTCATTGACAAGAGTTCCAGAAGTAATCATGTCTTTAAAAAGTGGTAAGGTCAAAGGTATGGTCATAGAAGGACCAGTTGCAGAAGCTTATTTGAAGCAAAATAAAGATTTAACATTTGCTAAAGATGTGAAATTTAATGAAGGTACAAAAAGTACAGCAATTGCAGCACCTAAGCATTCACCGAAACTGATGGAAAAATTGAATGCTTCAATAAAGGATGTTAAAGATAATAATTTAATAGCAGATTATAAAGCCTCTGCAGCAGAAGCAATGAAAAAAGATGATGGCAACTTTTTCACTAAATATGGTAATTTCTTCTTAAAAGGTATAAAAAACACAATTCTAATTTCTATAGTTGGTGTTTTATTAGGGACTGTGTTTGGTGCACTTATTGCTTTACTTAAGCTAAGTAAAATAAAAATATTGAGATGGCTTGCTTCAGCTTATATTGAGTTCTTAAGAGGTACACCACTTTTAGTTCAAGTATTCCTGGTTTACTTTGGCACAACTGCAGTTCTTGGGTTAAATATATCGGCGCTTATATGTGGCATGATTGCGCTAGTAATTAATTGTTCTGCGTATATTGCGGAAATTATAAGAGCAGGTATTAATGCTGTGGATAATGGTCAAACAGAGGCAGCAAGAAGTTTAGGATTATCATATGGACAAACTATGAAATCGGTAATCTTACCGCAAGCAATTAAAAATATATTACCAGCTTTAGGCAACGAATTTGTTACTGTAATAAAAGAATCATCCATCGTTTCTGTTATTGGTGTCAGTGAAATTATGTTTAATGCACAGGTTGTACAAGGTGCGTCATTTGATCCGTTTACACCATTGATTGTTGCTGCAATACTATACTTTATTCTTACATTCACATTATCTAGAGTGATGTATTACTTCGAAGGGAGAATGAAAGTTAGTGATTAACATTAAAAATTTATATAAAACGTTTGATAAAAATGAAGTGCTTAAAGGGATTGATTTAAAAGTTAATCAAGGCGAAGTTGTTGCAATAATAGGCCCTTCTGGTAGTGGGAAAAGTACATTATTGCGTTGTATGAATTTGTTAGAAACACCAACCCGTGGGGAAGTTATTTTTAAAGAAAAAAAACTAACAGATAAGAATACTGAATTAGAAAAACTACGTCAACAAATGGGAATGGTATTTCAAAATTTTAACTTGTTTCCTCATAAAAAAGTTATAGATAATATTATATTAGCTCCAAGTTTGTTGAAAAAAGATAGTAGCGCTCATTTAAAACAGCAGGCGCATACGTTATTGGAAAAAGTCGGTTTGGCAGATAAAGCAGATGCGTATCCATCACAATTATCTGGTGGGCAGAAGCAAAGGGTTGCTATAGCGAGAGCATTAGCAATGAATCCTGAAGTCTTACTTTTTGATGAGCCAACGTCAGCGCTTGATCCTGAAGTTGTTGGTGATGTTCTTAAAGTTATGAAAGACTTAGCAAAAGAGGGTATGACAATGGTAGTGGTTACCCATGAAATGAACTTTGCCAGAGATGTTAGCGATAAAGTTGTCTTTATGGCAGACGGCGTGATTGTTGAATCAGGGACACCAACAGATATATTTGATAACCAACAACATGAAAGAACTAAAAATTTCTTGAGCAGAGTACTATAAATAAATAATTACAGAGCATATGAGATGGATTATTTAATTATTCTAACTCATATGCTTTTTTAAATTATAATTAGAAAAGTAATAAACGTCATACGCTAAAAGCATTGGAATGTGTTAAACTGTAGGATGTATGTTTTAAATGTGGGGTGTAAATGTAAATGGATTTAAACCAATTGAAACAAGATGTCATAGATTATGCTCATACAATTGGTATTGATAGTATAGGATTTACTACAGCTGATCCCTTTGATGAGTTGAAACAAAAATTAGCTGACTATCATGCTAAAGGATATGCATCTGGTTTCGAAGAATCGGATATCGAATTGAGAACAGAACCAAAGTTATCACTTCCGACAGCTAGATCAATCATTGCTATTGCAGTAGGTTATCCAAATAAATTGAAGGGCGCACCTAAAAGTGTTCGCGGTGATCGAAGAGGCATGTTTGCTCGTGCATCATGGGGACAAGATTATCATTCTATTATGAGAAAACGACTGGATAAACTAGGAGCCTATTTAGAAACTAGAGTTGAAGATGTAGAAATACAATCAATGGTAGATACAGGTGTGCTTTCCGACAGAGCAGTTGCAGAACGTGCAGGATTAGGCTACGTAGGTAGAAATGGGTTTGTTATTAATCCAGAATTAGGCACATGGACCTATTTAGGTGAAATGCTAGTTAGTATACCCTTTCCACCAGATGATCCATTAATTGATAGCTGTGGTGATTGTACAATTTGTGTTGATCGTTGTCCAACTGGTGCACTCGTTGGAGATGGACAACTAAATAGCCAAAAATGTATTAGTTTTTTAACACAGACAAAAGGATATTTAGCAGATGAATATCGTTATAAAATTGGTAACCGTCTGTATGGTTGTGATACATGCCAACAAGTGTGTCCAAGGAATAAAGGGATAAATACACAGCATGATGATATCGTGTTGGAACCCGAAATTTTGAAACCTAGACTTGTACCATTATTACAAATGAGTAATAAAGAATTTAAAAATACCTATGGACATTTAGCAGGTGCATGGAGAGGTAAGAAACCAATACAGCGCAATGCAATCGTCGCATTAGCACATTTTAAAGATGAAACTGCAATACCAGAATTAAAAGAAGTGGCTTTGAATGATCCTAGACCTATGATTAGAGGAACTGCATATTGGGCAATAGGCCAAATTCAAGGTGAAACGGCAAGGCCATTTATATTACAACAATATGATAATGAATTAGCAGAAGTCCAGACAGAAATGATGAAAGGGCTTGAAATGAGGAGCGAGTAAGAGAATGACAAATCATATAGTATTATTTCAACCGCAAATACCCGGTAATACGGGCAGTATCGCTAGAACTTGTGCAGGAACATATACACATTTACATTTAATTAAACCATTAGGATTTAGTACGGATGATAAAATGTTAAAACGTGCTGGTTTAGATTATTGGGAATCTGTGAATATTTCGTATTATGAAAACATAGAATCGTTTTTTGAAGCTACAGAAGGCACATACTATTTGCTAACAAAATTTGGTGAAAAAACGTATTCAAATTTTGACTTCACAGATACAGAACATGATCATTTTTTTATATTTGGACGAGAAACAACAGGGTTACCTGATTGGGTAAAAGAAAAATATGCAGAAACAGCGTTACGTATTCCTATGAATGATAATATTAGATCATTAAACCTTTCTAATACTGCATCATTACTCATATATGAAGCTTTAAGACAACAGAGTTTCCCTGAATTACATTAATTTTTCAAAATGAATGTAAATATAGTAAAATCTTTGTATAATAGTATTAAGCTTTAATATTACTTAAACGAAATTAATGCTCAGTTAAATTGAGTAAATGGTTTAATGATACTGTATCAAGGGTATTATTTAAAATAATGCTAAAACGCGTCTTAATAGAAAAAGAGGAGTGTAATGACTATGGCAATGAATTTTAAAATTTTAGAAAATGAACAAGTTGTAGCAGAATATGCTGCAGATATTTTAAGAAAACAATTTAACAACAATCCAACAACAATTGCTGGAGTTCACCTTTCAAGTGATAATGCACCAGTATTAGATGAATTGAAGAAAAATGTAGATAAACATGCAGTAGATTTTAGTCAAATCAATATTCTTGATTATGATAATAATAAATCATATTTTGAAGCACTAGGTGTTCCAGAAGGCCAAATTTACAATGTTTCATTTGGTGAAGATACTGAATCATTTATCGGTGATAAAATTAAAACTAAAGAAAATAAAGGAAAATTGATTACACAAGTTCTTTCAATTGATACAAACGGGAAACTAGACGTAAGTGTGAAACAAGGTTTATTCTCATCGCGTGAAGTCATTTTAATTATTACAGGTAACGATAAAAAAGAAGTTGTTCATAAACTTTATGAAGAAAATGGTAAGACAAGTTTCGAACCTTCTGATTTAAAAGCACATCGTATGGTTAACGTCATTTTAGATGAAGCGGCTGCCGAAGGTTTACCTGAAGATGTTAGACACTATTTCACTGCACGTTTTGCTTAATTAATAAATGTGAGGTGTATATGATGACTATTGATAAAAATCAAAACAATTCACATAATGATGAATTAGAACCAGAAAATGCTATGGTTGATGATTTTGATGATGTCGTAGAATTAGGAAAAGAAATGGAACAAATCTCGGAAGAAAATGATGAACAAAAGCTAGATAAATCACATGATTCTGAAGTACGTTCTGATTTAAATGAATAGTTCAATCAACCTTTGTGAAGCTACAATGTCACAAAGGTTTTTTGTTTATGTAGGCTATAGTTTATTAGCGAGAACTTTGATTTGAAAAAAGCAATGCCAAGATAAATGGGAATGTGTTATTATTAAAGCATTATTGAATTAAGGAGAATTATATAAATGATTAGCAAATATTGGAAATACATTATGATAAGTGCTGTTATTGTAAATTTAATTTCTATAAAAGGCTTTCCAATGGCAATCGGTGCACTTTATTTGCCAGTATTATTTAAAATAATAAAATTACAGATAAATTTATCACAAGGTCTTGTCGATCAAGTGAACGCTTCAACTTTTGTTAAAGGTAATCAAACAGGTGTGATTATCAGTGTGCTATGTTGTATTGTGATAACCGTATTATTATTTAAACCTTTAGGTAACTTTTATAGTAATTTAGATGGGATCTTTAGTGTATTGATAACAATAAGCCCGGTTACATTAGTTATAGGTGGCATTTTATTAATTTTAACTGCAGTAGGTGTAATACAAGCTGCTAAAGTTCAATTTAATAATGTGAATATTACTAAAGCACGTTAATCATAGCTTAAAGCTAGAGATGAATATTCAAATAAATGATGCCTAGGTTTATTGGGGGGCAATATAGATTTTAATAGTATATTCTTTTTTACTATGACAGCCTTATGAATTATTTCATAAGGCTTTTTTATCATAAAAATAGCAAAAATCAATATTATCTTTAGATGTTTTAAATATTTGTTAATTAAAAATTAAAATAGTAGATTAAATTTAATGATGTTACATAATATGTAAGTTTATATGAGATAATACAGAATTATGAAAACGCTATATAATACAATTGCCCCTTTAAAATAATTAATGCTATACTAATATCGAACAATGATTAATGAAGGGGAGAATTATAAATGTCAGTAAGAATAGAACATGATACATTCGGTGAAATTGAAGTGCCTGCGGGTAAATATTGGGGTGCACAAACAGAAAGAAGTAAACGTAATTTTCCGGTAGGTAAAGAGCGTATGCCAATTGAAGTTGTGTACGGATTTGCTCAATTAAAAAGAGGTGCTGCATTAGCTAATCACGAATTAGGCAAGCTATCTGATGCGAAAAAAGATGCTATTGTTTATGCATGTGACCGTGTATTAAATAAAGAGTTAGATGAACATTTCCCACTTGTTGTGTGGCAAACAGGTAGTGGTACACAAAGTAATATGAATGTAAATGAAGTGGTGAGTTATGTTGCAAATACTTACTTAAAAGAGCAAGGCAGTGATGAGTCGATTCATCCAAATGATGATGTGAATAAATCACAAAGTTCTAATGATACGTTTCCTACAGCAATGCATGTCGCATTATACAATGAGGTAGAAACGAAATTAGAACCTGCATTAAAAGCCCTTAGAGATACATTTAAGCAAAAAGAAGAACAATATCATGACATTATAAAAATTGGGCGTACACATTTACAAGATGCAACACCTATCCGTCTAGGCCAGGAGATTAGTGGATGGCGTTATATGTTAGACAAGTGTGAAACATTGTTAAGTGAATCTAAAGCGCATATTTTGAACTTAGCTATTGGAGGTACTGCAGTCGGTACGGGTATTAATGCACATCCAGAATTTGGTGATAAAGTTGCTAAATTTATTGCTGAAAATACTGGCTATCCTTTTGTATCATCTGAAAATAAATTCCACGCATTAACAGCACATGACGAAGTTGTACAATTGCACGGTTCATTAAAGGCACTTGCAACTGATTTGATGAAAATTGCAAATGATATAAGATGGTTAGCTTCTGGTCCTCGTGCAGGTCTTGCTGAATTATCCATTCCAGAGAATGAACCAGGTTCATCTATTATGCCAGGTAAAGTTAACCCAACGCAATGTGAAATGTTAACTATGGTAGCAGTTCAAGTTATGGGCAATGATACGGCAGTAGGCATTGGTAGCTCGCAAGGAAACTTTGAACTTAATGTATACAAACCAGTCATTTTATTAAATACATTACAATCTATTTATTTATTAGCAGATGGTATGGATACATTTAATAATAATTGTGCTGTAGGTATTGAACCAATACCGGAAAATATTGATAATTATTTAAATCAATCATTAATGCTCGTAACTGCTTTAAACCCTCATATTGGATATGAAAAAGCAGCAAGTATCGCAAAAAAAGCACACCGTGAAGGGCTTACTTTAAAAGAGTCAGCTATCGAGTCAGGTTATGTTACAGAAGAACAATTTGAACAATGGATTAAACCAGAAGATATGGTTGAACCTAAATAAGGACTCAATAATCTAACATTTAATTAAATAAAGAGACACACACAATTTGTGGATACAAAATAAAAACACTTTCGCTGAATTCATATAAAATGAATTTATGCGGAAGTGTTTTTATTAATAAATGAATTACTATAATCGATGTTTAGCGCTAAATCTCATCATCTAAACTTACTGAAATCGTCTTTTGAGTAAGTGGATGAATAAATTCTATTTTATAACTATTTAACTCTAACTTTCTTAACGTAGAATTACCGTATAATGGATCGCCAATAACAGGATGTCCAATTTCAGCTAAATGAACACGTATTTGGTGTGTTCTGCCAGTATCTAATTTTATTTCTAATTCACTGACATCTTCTTTAATCATTTTTGAATTAAGAATATGTGTGATAGCAGTTTGACCGGTAGGAGACACGCGACGCTTATTAGAATGGAATTTATCTTTACCTATTGGCATATCAATGGTCTGAGGTTTGATTGGTAATAAACTGTGTACATTAGCCTTATAAATACGGTCTATTTCATTTTCCTCTAACATGCGATCTAAGATTTTTTTCATTAATGGATTTTTAGCGACAATCAATAAACCAACTGTTTCTTGGTCTAAGCGATGAATTGGTTCTACATAATCACTTTTTATTGTGTATATGACGTGATTCATTAATGTGTTACTCTCTTTTAAATCATTTGGATGTGTCTTGACGCCCTTAGGTTTCATGACAATAGCAATGTCATCATCTTCATAATATATTTGAGCGAAACGGTAGCTTGGTAAATAATTACTTACTTCATCAGGTGTTGGAATGTAAACAATATCACCAGTATTTACTTTAGTCATAAGCGTTCCAACTTCTTCATTAATTGTAATTGCCTTTGACATATTTAAATTGTGTAAATCTTTCTTTGGTAAGTGCAATTGTTGAAATATTTCTCTCAACGTTAATTGATTATATTTATTAGGAATCTCAAATTTCATATTATCCTCCTCGATTATCATTATCATCATACCATAAAGATGCTATTAAAAATATTAGTCCAAGGTATTCTATATTAAAAATTTAAAATATAGCATTTGATGAAAAGATAAAGCTTCGTTTTAAAATTTAGAATGAAGAAGGTATAATAAAGATAAAGTAGTAAAAGAATGGAATGGTTAAATGGAAAAACCGACAAGACTTGCATTGCTCAAAGAAATTGCTGAATTTTTAAATGAAGAAACGGAAACATACAGCATGATGAACGGTGCGCTAAAGTATCTAATAGAAGGTACTGAATTTACAACTGGGTGGATATTTTTTATTGATGATGTTGGGCAACACGAATTAGTATCCCATTTCGAACTACCGGGCGCATTAGCTCGAGATAATTGTAAATACATGTCGGAAGGTACATGTTGGTGTGTTCAAGCCTATCAAAACAAAAAGCTTACGAAAGCATCAAATATAATCAACTGCTCGCGTATTAATTTAGCTAATCGTGCACACCATGAAGAAACCAATGGTATAACTCATCATGCCACGGTGCCACTGCGTTCAGGAGAAGAACTATTTGGTTTGTTAAATGTGGCAACACCATATAAAACAACTTATAGTGAAGAAGATTTAGAATTGCTAGAGTCAGTCGCGCTTCAAATAGGATCTGCTATAAAAAGAATCATACTAACAGATCAAGAAAAAGAGGCAGCCCGTATTAGTGAAAGAAATAGGTTAGCACGTGATCTACATGACGCAGTGAACCAATTATTGTTTTCGGTGAAGTTAACTGCGCATGCCGCCCAAGGCATAACCAAGGAATCTGTATCGCGTAATGCATTTAACTTAATAGAAGATACAAGTCAACAAGCAGTGAATGAAATGCGTTCATTGATATGGCAACTTAAACCTGTTGGATTAGAACAAGGTTTGGTCTATGCGTTAAAGAATTATAGCGAAATTTTACAAATTAAATTGAACGTTAGCGTTGACGGGTTAATCAATTTACCAAGTCCTGTAGAAGAAAATGTTTATCGCATTATTCAAGAGGCCATGAACAATACAAAAAAACATGCGAATACAGGTGAGGTTAAAGTAAGCCTAACTCAAAATAATCAATATTTAACTATCGATATTGAAGATATGGGAAACGGCTTTAATATGAGTCAAGTCAACCTTAACTATTCACATGGTATCAATAATATGAGGCAACGTACTAAAGCAATAAAAGGCACACTTGATATTAAATCCATTGAAAATAAAGGTACGAACATACATGTTCAGGTGCCTTTATAGAAATAGAAAAGAGGAAGACAATGAACCGAATTATACTTATAGATGATCATCATATCGTTAGACAAGGGTTAGAATTTTTATTATCAACGGTGGAAGATTTGGAAGTCATAGGTGGATTTTCAGATGGCCAATCTTTTTTTGAATATATGGAAAATCATGTACACCCAGATATTGTGCTATTAGATTTAGTAATGCCAGAAATGAATGGTATAGAAATAACTGATAAGATGAAGCAAAAATATCCAAATGTGAAAATATTAGTACTCACAAGCTATGTGGATGACGAACATGTCATTTCTGCAATCGACAAAGGTGCAGATGGTTATGAGATGAAAGATGTAGAGCCAGACCAATTGATAAAAACAATTAAAAATGTACTTTCTGGAGAAAAAATGATACATCCTCAAGCGCAACATGTCATTGAAGCGGTTAGTAAAAAACCTCATTTTACAAATAAGCTTTCAAAAAGAGAATCGGAAGTGCTTACAGAAATGGCAAAAGGCAAAACAAATAGAGAAATTGCGGAAACACTTTTTGTATCTGAAAAAACCATTAAGACGCATGTTAGCCATATTTTTAGTAAACTTCAAGTAACTGATCGGACACAAGCAGCGATTTATGCTATGCAAAATAATTTAATATAAATCAATAATATATAAAGTTAAATAAAAAAGTTTGATTGCAATTTACCCACTTTAGTGAATTATTACTTTTAAATATATAAAAATACTATATAATTAACATTAATAAACAAAAGGGGGATATTGCTATGAAAACAAAGAATCTTTCAATAAAAATTGTCATAGCGTTAATATTAGGTATTGCAATAGGTTCTATATTTAATGTATTTGCTAACACTGCATTTGTAGAAAATGTTGATAAATATCTATTTAACGTTATCGGACAAATCTTTTTAAATTTAATCTTTATGTTAGTTGTACCAGTTGTCTTTGTATCCATTGTTTTAGGAGTAGTTGGTGTAGGGGATCCTAAGCTATTGGGGGGGATTGGCTTAAAGACCATCACATTCTTTTTAACAACGACGGCAATTGCAATTATCATTGGTATTACATTAGCACTTGTATTACAGCCTGGTTCAGGGAAATCGGAATTATTAAACAGTGACGATGTCTCTAGTTATCAACAAACTTTAGATAAAGAAGATAATTCGCAAGATTCAGCAGCAAAACAAACATTTGACCAAACGTTAATTAATCTATTTCCTAAAAACCCATTACAAGCAATGACGGATGAAAATATGCTTCAAATTATTACATTTGCAATATTTATTGGTGTAGGTATTATCATGGTTGGCTCTAAGGCGCAAATGGTTCATAAATTCTTGGAACAAACCAATGATGTATTAATGTATATCGTAACTATGATTATGAGCGTCTTTGCACCAATTGGTACGTTTGGGCTTGTAGCGCATGCATTTACAGGCGCAGGATTTGGAGCAATTCAACAATTAGGTATGTATTTCTTTATTGTCTTATTAGCATTAGCTATTCATTTCTTTGTCGTCTACGGTGCAGCAGTTAAATTTATGGCAAAATCAAGCCCGTTAAAATTCTTCAAAGATTTTATTCCGGCTATCACCCTTGGATTTAGTGCTTCAAGTTCTACGGCGACTTTACCTGTATCTTTAGAATGTACTAAGAAAATGGGGGTTAGGAGGGAAATTGCCTCATTTGTCCAACCTTTGGGTGCAACAATCAACATGGATGGCACAGCAATCATGCAAGGGGTCGCAACGATTTTTATTGCTCAAATTTCTGGCGTATCATTGTCGATTTCTCAAATTATAACCGTTGTCGTAATCGCGGTAGTTGCGTCAATTGGTACGGCTGGCGTTCCTGGAGTAGGATTAATTATGTTGGCGATGGTATTGAATGCAGTTGGTCTAAATCCAGCAGCTATTGGTATTATATTGGGTATCGATAGATTACTTGATATGACTAGAACATCAGTTAATATCACAGGTGATGCAGCATGTGCCTTAATCATTTCAAAAGCTGAAGATAAAAAATTAGCAAATAATAGAACAATTAATGAATAGCCTATAAACAATTTAGCTTTAAGCTAGTGGATAAATTAAAATGTTATGTCACTTCCATTTTTGAAGTAGTGTATATATTATTTAATATCATGATATAGTTCTACAAATTTTTTCGCATCTTTACGATTTATTTGATCGAAAATCCAAGTTTCACCATCGATACGGATAATAGCAATTCTAAATGGTGAAAAAGACAAACCCATTTTCAAATTTTTAATTTCAGAAAATAAAATTGTTTCAGTCACATTTGTAATGTGTGTACCTTTCAACGATTTAAAAACAATTCTATCAGTGAGTAGAATTAAATGTCCAGAAACCATTTGTAACTGATAAAATTTCAATGAAACATTAATAGCGATTACTGGATGGTTCATATCAATATGCATACAAAGTTCTCCAATCTGAAATTTGATTTTATATGATTTAATCTTAGTAAATATCATATTGCTTAGTAAGTGATTTTGTTTGAGTATAACACGCCATAGTGTTATAGCAAATGAACAATCATAAAGCCACATCACACATAACAATGCATGATGTGGCTTTATTTTTAATGTTCATTATATTAAATTACATGAAATCAGCAAAATGATCTCTGTAACGCATATGTAAGATAGACCCAACAATAAAAAGCATTACGACAAGTATGATATTATAAACGGTTAAATGCCAGTGGTCAATGAAATACCATTCTTTGTGTAGTAGGGCAGCTCTATATCCTTCAGCTAAAAAATAAATAGGATTTAACTTCATTACAGTTACTACAATTTCATTTTTAGGTGCGTATAAAATTGAGGATACAAAAAATATGATTCGCATCAATGATTGCATCACCATTTGTGTATCACGAACAAGGACACCTAACGTTGATGTTAATATAGAGATGACTATTGTTAATATAAGTGCATAAGGTACATAAATTAATAATTGTATTGAATAAATAGAGGGATGATATCCTCCCAAAAAACATAAAATCAATACTATGCATAATAAGCCAAGATGACCATAAAATCTACTGAATACGATGTAACTTGGTATCACTGATAATGGGAATTTCATTTTAGCGACTTGATTATATTTTGAAGCAATTGCTTTTGTGCCTTCTAAAACACCTTGGTTCACAAAAAACCACATACTTATGCCAACAATAAGCCAATAGATAAAAGGAATTCCATCATGTGTAGCGTTATTTCGTAAACCTAAGCCGAATACAAACCAATATACTGCAATTTGCATAGCTGGATTTATCAATTCCCAGGCTATGCCTAAGTAGTTATTATGATTAGAAATACGTAGTTGAAAATCGGCAAGTCTTTTAATTAAGTAAAGATTCGTTAATTGTTCCTTTAATATAAAACAAACTGAATTCATTTGAACATATCACGCTTTCATATTTAGTATTTATAAATATTAATGCAAATTATTATACATTATTTTAAGAATATAAGTAAATAGATTACAAATAAACGTATTGATATTTTGAATGTTGATACATGATTTATTATTAGTTTCAATAACAATTTAAGAATCAAAACGAACTTCCTCTCTAAGTTAGGAAGTTCGTCTTTTTTATTTATACATTTATCAAGCTAAATTTAGTGTGTGTACATATATAATATTATAAATCTATTGGTATTTTGCCTTTGAAATTGACTGCGCGGTATGCAGCTCTTACTTTCGAATCTGAAGGGGGAGCTACTTCATTTAATCTGTAAGGAATATTTAATGCTTTCCATTTGTGAACGCCAAGTTGATGATAGGGTAGTATTTCAAATCGTTCAACATTTTTCAAAGAATTAATAAATTCTCCAAGCTGAACCAAAGCCTTTTCGCTATCTGTATATCCGGGAACAAGCACATGTCTTATCCATACAGGTTGTTGCATATCAGATAATTTACGAGCTACTTTTAATATATGTTTATTTGATTTACCAGTTAATGATACATGTTGTTCATCATCCATGTGTTTGATATCTAATAACAGGAGGTCGGTATACTGTAAAAGTTCCTCAAAGTGTCTATTAAAAGCAATAGAATCATTTGCGCATCCTGCCGAGGTATCAATACATGTATGAATTCCTTGTGATTGTAGTTCTTTAAATAAAGCTGTCAAGAAAGGCATTTGCAATAAAGGTTCGCCACCACTAACCGTTACACCACCTTGAGATGCATCAAAATAAGGCTTGTAAGTTATAATTTCATTTACCATCTCATCTACAGTTACTTCTCGGTAGGGGGAGTTAATTTGCCAAGTGTCTGGATTATGACAATAGAGGCATCTGAGCAAACAACCTTGGGTAAATAATATATAGCGAATGCCTGGTCCATCAACCGTACCCATGCTTTCGATGGAGTGTAAATGTCCTTTAAGCATGTTGTTACCACCTTATATAGTTAATTTTACATTCTTTCATGGAAAGTACGGGAAATGACATCTAATTGTTGTTCACGAGTTAATTTAATAAAGTTTACTGCATATCCAGAAACACGTATTGTTAATTGGGGATAAGCTTCTGGATGTTCCATGGCATCAATAAGTGTTTCTCTGTTGAATACGTTGATATTCAGATGATGTCCATGTTGCATTGCATACCCGTCTAACATACTAGTTAGGTTTTTATTTTGTTCATCTGATGCTTTACCAAGTGACTTAGGTACAATACTAAATGTATTCGAAATACCATCTTTACAACAGTCGTATGGAATTTTCGCTACAGAGCTTAATGAAGATAGTGCTCCTTTTTGGTCACGTCCATGCATAGGATTCGCACCAGGTGCAAATGGTTCACCAGCTTTACGACCATCAGGTGTGTTACCCGTTTTCTTACCATAAACTACATTAGATGTAATAGTTAGTACACTCATAGTATGTTCGGAATTACGGTATGTTTTATGACTTCTTAATTTTGTCATAAAGCGTTCCACTAAATCAATCGCGATATCATCTACCCGTTGATCGTTGTTTCCGTATTTAGGAAATTCGCCTTCAACCTCAAAATCAATGACCAAACCATTATCATCACGAAGCGGTTTTACTTGAGCATATTTTATAGCTGAAAGGGAGTCTGCAGCTACTGATAACCCAGCAATACCTGTTGCCATAGTACGTATAATTTCAGTATCGTGTAGCGCCATTTCAATTCTTTCATAACTATACTTGTCATGCATATAATGAATGACATTTAATGCATTGATATAAACACCGGCTAACCAGTCCATCATCTTGTCGAATTTTTCAAAGACTTCATCATACTGTAATACATCTGAATGAATTGGTTCGTATGATGGGCCAACTTGCATACCTGATTTTTCATCTTTACCACCATTGATGGCATATAATAATGTCTTCGCTAAGTTTGCACGTGCCCCAAAGAATTGCATTTGCTTGCCGATTTTCATTGCAGAAACACAACATGCAATACCATAATCATCGCCATAGGATTCTCGCATTAAATCATCATTTTCATATTGGATGGAACTTGTTTTGATACTCATTTTTGCACAGTATGTTTTAAAGTGTTCAGGTAAATGTACGGACCATAATACGGTTAAATTTGGTTCTGGCGCTGGACCTAAGTTGTCTAAAGAATGTAAGAAGCGGAATGAGTTTTTTGTAACCAGTGCTCTGCCATCAATACCAACACCGCCGATTGATTCAGTCACCCAAGTAGGATCGCCTGAGAATAGTTCATTATAGTCAGGTGTTCGTGCAAACTTTACAATGCGTAACTTCATAATGAAATGGTCAATAATTTCTTGAACTTCTTGTTCTGTGATTACACCATTATTTAAATCTCGCTGAGCATATATATCTAAGAAAGTAGAGGTACGACCTAAGCTCATAGCGGCACCATTTTGTTCTTTTATTGCAGCTAAATAAGCTAAATACAGCCATTGTACGGCTTCTTTGAAATTTGTAGCTGGACGGCTAAGATCAAAGCCATACATATTGCCTAATTCTTTTAGTTCTTTAAGTGCACGATATTGTTCGGATAATTCTTCACGTAAGCGAATGACATCTTCAGACATTTCTGTAGACAGTGTAGTGAAGTCATGCATTTTGGCATCCATTAAAAAGTCGACACCATAGAGTGCAACGCGACGATAGTCACCAATAATACGTCCACGACCATATGCATCTGGAAGTCCAGTAATAATACCTGCTTTTCGACAATTGAGCATTTCTTTAGAGTATGCATCAAAGACACCTTGATTATGTGTCTTGCGATATTCTGTGAATATTTTTTCTGTATTTTTATCTAATTCATAACCATAAGCTTCACAAGCAGCTTTAGCCATGCGAATACCACCAAATGGTTGCATGGACCGTTTAAATGGTTTCTCGGTTTGAACACCCACAACCGTTTCTAAATCTTTATTTAAGTAGCCAGCTTCGTGTGATGTAATTGTGGATGCAACCTCAGTATCCATATCCCACATACCACCACGTTCACGTTCTTCTTTTGATAAAGTCATGACTTGTTCCCAAAGTTTAGAAGTAGCTTCTGTAGGCCCTTCTAAAAATTGGTCATCACCATCATAAAGTGTGTAGTTTAATTGAATAAATTCACGGACATCTACATGACGATTCCAACGACCGTTCTTAAAACCTTGCCACGCATCTGTTTTTTGATTAGTTTCATTTGGCATAGTTAATTCCTCCATTCATATTGTTAACGTTTTCACAATAATTGTAACATTTACTTTGTTATTTTTTTCACAATAATTGTGGCCATTTTTTCACTAATCTGTGAATAGTTTGAAAAACTGTAGCCAATCATATGACAGATACATACTATTTAGTGTCTGTTATATAACAGACGCGAATAAATAGTCATACTTTTTATGGCATGAAGCGCTATAATTTAACAAAAAAAGTTATCTGAAACATATCTAGTGATGTTTCAGATAACTTTTGAATGTATGAAATATAATAGTAGGGATTTGTTATTTTTGAATTTATGAATTGGCATTTCTACCTATGATAGTCATGTTAGTCTCGCATACATAGGCACATTTACAATTAATTAAAAACGATGGTTTTATTGCCATCATTTACAATTATTTTATGTTGCACATGATATTCAACAGCCTGTGCTAGAACTGTTGATTCAATATGACGACCAATTTTTCTTAAATCTTGAACACTATATCGATGATTGATACGTGTGACATCTTGTTCTATGATTGGGCCTTCATCTAAGTCCGATGTCACATAATGACTTGTTGCACCTACAAGTTTAACACCACGTTCCCATGCTTGTTTGTATGGATTAGCACCTATAAATGATGGTAGAAATGAATGATGAATATTTATAATTTGGTTTGGATAATGACTAACGAAATAATCAGTCAGAATTTGCATATATTTAGCTAAGACAATTAAATCAACCTCATGTTTTGAACAAATATTTAGTGTGTCTGTTTCAACTTCATGCTTATCCTTATTATTAGGTACAAAATAAAAAGGAATGGATAAAGATTCAGCAAAATGTTTATTTGTTTCATGATTACTGACGACACAAACGATTTCTGCTGGTAGTTCACCGCGTTGTACTCTTAACAATACTTCATTAAACGCATGATCTTCTTTAGAGACAAAGAGTGCGACTTTAGTTTTAACGTTACTATCGAAAAGTTCAAACTGAATGTTATTTTGATTTAAAGTAAACTCCAATGATGTTTTCAGTTCAGCTACTTCTTCAAACTCAAGACGTAGAAATAATTTACCATTTTCATCTTGGGAGTTGTCATATTCCGTAAAATGGTCTAAATGCAATATATTAGCATTATGTTTTGCTATTAGTGTAGTAATTAAAGAAGTAACACCAACCTTGTCTTTGCATCTAGCTAGTAATATATATGTATTTTTCATGTTAAGCACCTCGAAATTTTAAAGTAACTCAGATTATAATGAAAATTCAGAATAATGCAAACAAATTCGCTTAAATAAATTAATTTAGATAAATTTGGACTTTATCTATGCGAAAACATAAAAAATGGGTTATAATAAATAATAGTGTTTTTATCTTAAAAGAGTAATAAGTAATTTATAGTGTTGACACTTTTCACAAAAATAATACGCTTACAAACAAAGTGTTTTTAGTTTTTAAAATTAATATAAGATATAAGATTGATTATTTTGATAATTGCGCCAATAAACATAAATAACGAAAATTTCATTTCACTCTTTTATTTTCCTGAAAATTGTATTATGATGTAATTTGTGTTTCAAGAAGCGTGTATTATTGCAATTTCTTGTGTCCGGATAAAATATTCTTTTATGAAAGGTAGATTAAAGTAATGGATAGACAGAGTTTTACAGATTTAATTCAAACAAAATTCAAAATGGTACGTATTGAAGCAGGTTATACGCAAGATACAATGGCCCAAACTATAGGTCTTTCTAAAAAGACATTAGTACAAATAGAAAAAGAGAGAGTATTACCTAACTGGACAACATGTGTGTCAATATGTGCATTATTTAGAGATTCAGATGTATTAAATAGTACATTTGGTTGTGATCCCTTAGAAATGGTACAAACTATTTCTCGTAATCATTGTGCATATCCTAACCATTCAACAACAAGTGATATATATTGGAACACTGTTGATAATCGTAATGGTTTTATTTTACAAAGTAATAAAGTAAGCGATATTTATCGCGTGTTGAACCAAGAGACACAACCGATATTTGGCACTTCTAAACTAAGAGAAGCTGAAACGTATTTCGGTAGAATTTCTAAGGAAGAATTAATGCACGTTTAATATTAATTCAAAATGTGATAGAAGAATCATTATTTATATAATCATAATATGTAGCATGTTACATTGTATATGAATGATTTAGTCACTATCCGTTATTTGACCTAAACATGGCTTTAGGTCTTTTTTTATTTGATTTTATAAAGCATGTGAATCATGGCTTTTTCCTACACAATTAGCATCTATGTGTTATACAATGTAAAAATGACTATGATAATATTTTGAATTTTATTTAAGTAAACAAAGGAGTTAAACAAATGCATGCATTTTTAATTATTATTTTTATGATGGTTATCGGCGCACTGATTGGTGGAGTAACTAATGTCATTGCTGTCAGAATGTTATTCCACCCGTTTAAGACGTATTATATATTCAATAAAAGAGTACCATTTACACCGGGATTAATTCCAAAAAGAAGAAAAGAAGTCGCTGATAAAATTGGTCAAGTCGTTGAAGAACATTTACTAACTGAGGAAGTTATTCAATCTAAATTGAAAGCACCGACTTCTAGAGATGCCATTGAAGAGATTATATTTAATCAAATTGGACAATTAAAACAAAATCATACGACGATACAAACATTGGCAGACAAATTGGATATTGATTTTGCTAATACAGCAAACCAAAAATTAGAGGGAATTATTTCTAGTAAATTAAAAACATTTTATCTAGATCATCAACAAACACCCATAGCACAACTTATACCTGCTGATATTGAAAGCAGTTTAGATGATAAAGTTGCCTTACTTCCTGATTTATTATTCGATAGAGCACGTGTGTACTTGAAGTCAGAAAAGGGTGGTACTGATATTGCGTCGATGTTAGATACTTTTTTCAATGAAAAAGGGAAAATTGTAGGTATGCTACAAATGTTTATGACAAAAGAAAGCATTGCTGAGCGTATCCAGCATGAACTTATAAGACTTACGAGCCATCCTAAAGCGAAAGCCATTGCTACGCAAATCATTGAAAATGAATATGAAACGATGAAATCGAAGCAATTGAATGAACTTTTAAATGAAGATCAATTTAATTCATTTAAAACGTCTGTTATAGAGTTAGCAATAAGCTACATGGATATTGAAAAAACATCACAAAAACCATTGCATGAAGTCATGCCGAGTTTTATAACATTTTTAGAAATGAAAGTTTCAAAAAAATTAACAGATGTCGTTATTGATAACGCATCAAAACATCTATCACCAATTATGAAAAAGATAAATTTGCGACAAATGGTAGAAGCTCAAATCAATACATTTGATTTAGCTTATATTGAAAAATTAATCATAGATATTGCTAACAAAGAATTGAAATTAATTATGCTTTTAGGCTTTTTACTAGGTGGTATAATCGGTTTATTACAAGGTGTGATTGCAATTTTTGTATAACATATTAAATTATGTTATTGTAATATCGATGTGGTTTTCACACATATACAAAAAAGGAGTGAAGCATAGTGGCAGTAAATTTATACGATCATGCAAATCAATTAGAACAAGCATTAAGAGAAAGTGATGAATATCAAGCTATTCAAAATGCTTATGCGAAAGTTAAAGAAAATCAAGAGTCAAAAGATTTATTTGACGAATTCCGCGAAACGCAATTAAATTTCCAACAAAAACAAATGCAAGGTGAAGAAATCGGTGAAGAAGAGCTACAAAAAGCACAAGAACAAGCTCAAAAAATCGAAAATGATTCAAATATTTCTGAATTAATGGCTGCTGAACAAAACATGAGCCAAGTATTCCAAGAAATTAACCAAATTATTGTTAAACCATTAGACGAAATTTACGCTGACTAATTATAATTAGTTGAACGTTAAGTATATATATTCAGATAATGAAACCAAAGCCGGGACATAAATATATGTCTCGGCTTTGGTTTGTCTTAAAGTCAGTGAATTGCTGCAATGAAAATTGAGGCATTACTTTTAATTATGTGAATGAGCTGTTCTTAATGAACTGCTTTAAAATGTTTAATACTAAATCATTCTTTTTAATTGAAACTTGAATCAACTTAAGTTTAGTAAATTATATAAAAGATAGTTAATAAAACGAATACGTATCTAGTTTTATCGACTGGTGAATAGACAATATGGTAAAATATAGAGATATAAGGTATTGACATACATATAATTTAACAATCAGGATAAATGCCTGGATGTTATTAAATTGTGGTATATGCTTAAGTACAAATAAACCTTTCGATAAAGGAGAACTATACTGTATGGTGAAATTTATTCATTGTGCTGACTTACATTTAGATAGTCCTTTTAAATCTAGAAGTTATCTTAGTCAGTCTATTTTTGAAGATATGCAAAAGAGTGCGTACGAAAGTTTTAAAAAAATAGTAGATTTAGCATTAAATGAAGAAATAGATTTCATGATTATTTCTGGTGATTTATTCGATCAACACAATCGTACACTTCGCGCAGAAGTATTTTTAAAGGAACAATTTGAACGGTTAGAACGGGAACAAATATTTGTTTATTTATGTCATGGTAACCATGATCCTTTGTCTGCAAGTATTGGAACAGTGTGGCCGGATAATGTTTCAGTATTCTCAGAGAATGTTGAAACATATCAAACAATAACTAAAAATGGCGAAGAAATTTATTTACATGGGTTTAGTTATCAAAATGATGCTAGTTATGAAAATAAGCTCGATGCTTATCCTTCTAGTCAAGGGCAAAAAGGTATACATATTGGTATTTTACATGGTACATATAGCAAATCAAATACCAATGATCGCTATACAGAATTTAGATTAGAGGACTTAAATACGAAACTGTATCATTATTGGGCATTAGGTCATATTCATGAACGTCAACAACTTAGTGATATGCCTCAAATTCATTATCCAGGCAATATTCAAGGACGACATTTTAAAGAGCAAGGTGAAAAAGGATGCTTGTTAGTTGAGGGAGATGATTTAAGGCTTAATGCGCAATTTATCCCAACTCAGTTTATACGCTTTGAAAAAGCAACGATAGAATCAGATAAAACTTCAAAACAAGGTTTATTTGATGATATTCAATCATTTAAATCACAAGTTAGAAAAGATGGAAAAGCTATCTATCAGTTGAACGTAATAGTAAATTCGGATCAAATGATTTCTGAACAAGACATTTTACAGGTCCATGAAATGATAAGTGACTATGAAGAAAATGAGCATAATTTCGTATTTATAGAACAACTGTCAATTAGAAATAAATACGAAGATCAAAATACATTAGTTAAAGAGTTCTCACCAGATTTAATAGATGATACAACGGTATATGATAAAGCGATGAATGATTTGTATTTGAACCCTAAAGCGTCTAAATATCTAGAAAATTATAGTGATTTCGATAGAAAAGCATTGATTGAACATGCTGAAGCATTATTGAAGTCAGATATGAGGGGGGATTAATATGAAAATCAAATCACTAGAGATATATGGATATGGCAGATTTATTGAAAGAAAAATTGAATTTGATGAATCATTTACAGAGATTTATGGTGAAAATGAAACCGGTAAGTCTACAATACAGGCCTTTATTCATTCCATTCTTTTTGGCTTTCCAACAAAAAAGGAAAATGAACCACGACTAGAGCCGAGATTAGGTAATCAGTATGGTGGTAAATTGACTTTAATACAAGAAGATGGTTCCTTTGTTGAAGTTGAACGTATTAAAGGTAGTGCAACGGGGGATGTGAAAGTTTATCTTCCGAATGGCTCCATTAAAGATGAAAGTTGGTTGAAAAAAGAACTCAACTTTATTTCTAAACGTACTTATCAAGGCATTTTTTCTTTTGATGTCTTAGGTTTACAAGATATTCATAAAAATATGGATGAAACACAATTACAAAATTATCTATTACAAGCAGGTGCATTAGGTTCTACTGAATTTACAAGTATGCGTGAATTAGTAAACGATAAAAAAGAAATGCTTTATAAGAAGAATGGTCGTAATCCCATCATTAATCAACAATTGGAGCAACTAAAAGAATTAGAAGGACAAATCAGAGAAGAAGAGGCCAAATTAACTTCCTATAAACGCTTAGTAGATGATAAAGATAAGGCAGAAAGACGACTTAACAATTTAAAGCAAAATTTGGCACAGTTATCTAAGATGCATGAACGTAAACAAAAAGAGTTAGCGCTACATGAACAAGCGCAAGAATGGAAACAATTGGAAGCACAATTGAATATAGAACCCGTTGTTTTTCCGGAACAAGGGATAGATCGTTATGAGTCTGCAAAGTTACAAACTCAGAATTTAAAGCGTGATATCAGTTTAAGAGAAGAACGTATAGCGCATCTTAAAGCAGAAAATGAAAAAATAACGGTACCACGTCAAAGTGATATTGATGCTTTTAATCATTTACATCAACAGGAAAATGAAATAAAACAAAAAGAGTACGAAGTTAAAGCATTAGATAAAGAAATACAAGATAAAGAACGTGAAAAGGAAGGTTTGAAATCTAACATTGGTTGGCAAACTGTTCATCATGAGGTGGATGGTTCAGAAGCTATGAAGAGTCATGTTAGTAATCAAATAAAAGATAAGCAAGAGCAAATGGCTTATATTCAACAACTTGAACGTAATATTGAAGAAAACAAAATTGATAAAGATACAAATCAAGCAGAAATGGATGCTCTTGAGGCTGATATTGTTCCAGAAGAAAACTTCGAAAAGAAAAAACAATATAATAGACAAGTTTTTGAGCTTCAAGAGAAAAATAATCTTTATCAAAAAATGAAAGAAACTTTTGATAAAGAGCAACGAGAAAATGAGAAAAAGCAAAACTTAATGCGTATCGCACTAATCGTATTATCTGTTGTTAGTATTGGACTTACTATATTCTCATTTGTTTCTGCTAATTTCATATTCGGCATCATTTTTGCTATCTTAGCACTTGTGTTTATTATCGGTATATTCTTTATTAAAACCAAAGAAGTAGGACATAGTGAATCCTTCTCCAAAGAAATTGACGACTTACAAAATCAAGTTACACAACTTGAAGATAATTATGACTTGGATTTCGATTTAGATGATCAATATAGAGTGCGTGAACAATTACAAACAACGATTAAGTCTAAAGAAGCAATAGATAAGAAAGCAACATATCTAACTGATACTTTAGCGCAAGCGCAGCAACAATACCAAAATGCCCAAAGCAATATTGAAAAAGTGAAAGTTGATTTGAATTTATCCGATAAAATGTCGGATGAATTAATCGTGGATAGTATTGGTACAATGAACAAAATTAAAGCACATGATAAACATATCGACGATTTGAAAACGCAGGTCCAAGCATTAAAACAACAGTTAACTGAATTTTATGTACATGCACAAGAAGTAACGAAAAATCAATTCACGTATTTCAATGAATTGTCATTATTTCATGACATAAGACAATGGTTAAAAGAAGAAACAAATAATTTAGAAAAATGGTCTCGTAATGATGAACAAATTAATTTAATTGAAAGTGAAGTTTCACAACTTCGCAATAGATTAAATGAAAATAACAATGTGATTAACCAATTGTTTAACTTTGTTAACGCAAGCGATGAAGAATCGTATTATCAACATCATGTTCAATATCAAAATTACAATCAAAATATGTCACGTTTTAACGACTTGTCTAAATACCTAGAAAACCAAAATTATAATTATGATACGAGTTCTAAACTAAGTGAGAAAACGGCGGCACAATTGACGAATGAAGATGAAGTGTTGGCACGACAAGTTGATGAATATAATGATCAGTATTTAGAAATGCAATCTGAAGTAAGTGACTTGAATGCCAAAATTTCTGACATGGAAACAGATAAAACATTAGCGGAGTTAAGACATAGATTCCATATATTAAAAAATAAAGTTAATGACGAAGCAAAAGATTGGGCAAGTTTAAGTTACTTACAAGCATTAGTTGAAGCACATATTAAACAAATTAAAGATAAGCGTTTACCACAAGTGATAAATGAAGCGACTGATATCTTTGCGCATTTAACAAATGGTCATTACGTTCAAGTTACGTATGCAAATGATGATTTAATGGTCAAACAGGTCAATGGTCAAATGTATGAACCAGTAGAATTGAGTCAATCAACTAAAGAAATTTTATACATTGCATTACGTTTAAGTTTAATTAAAACATTAAAACCATATTATCCATTCCCAATCGTCATCGATGATGCATTTGTTCATTTTGATAAACAACGAAAAGACATCATGATGAATTATTTAAGACAAATGCCTAATAGTTACCAAATCCTATACTTTACGTGTGTGAAAGATACAAGCGTGCCTTCAAAACAAATTATTACTTTAGATAAAATTCAGGAAGGCGGTAAATAATGAGAAATGTAGAAAAATTAAATCCAGGTGATTCAGTAGATCATTTTTTCTTGATTCATAAAGCAACACAAGGTGTTACTGCTCAAGGTAAAGATTATATGACGCTACACTTACAAGACAAAAGTGGTGATATAGAAGCTAAATTATGGACTGTGTCTAAAGAAGATATGAAAGTGTTAGAACCAGAAAAAATCGTACATGTCACGGGCGATGTCATTAATTATCGTGGTCGAAAACAGATGAAGATAAATAAAATAAAATTAGCTACACCAGAAGATAATATGAAAACACAAGATTTTGTTGATGGAGCACCGCTTACTCCTGAAGAAATTCAAGAGGAAATAGCACATTATATGTTGGATATTGAAAATGCAACATTACAACGTATCACTAGACACTTGATTCGCAAGCATCAAGAATCGTTCTTTACATTCCCAGCTGCGAGTACGCATCATCATAATTTTTCTAGCGGCCTTAGTTACCATGTGCTTACCATGTTACGTGTAGCAAAATCAATTTGTGACATTTATCCATTGTTAAATCGTAGTTTATTATATAGTGCGATTATCTTACACGATTTAGGGAAAGTCAGAGAATTGAGTGGTCCAGTAGCCACGTCTTATACTGTTGAAGGTAATTTATTAGGTCATATATCAATTGCTAGTGATGAAGTTGCGGAAGCAGCAAGAGAGTTAAATTTAGAAGGTGAAGAAGTATTATTGCTACGCCATATGATTTTAGCACATCACGGAAAAATGGAATATGGTTCACCGAAATTACCACATATGAAAGAAGCGGAGATTTTATTTTTCATTGATAATATCGATGCGAAAATGAATATGTTTGAAAAGGCTTATAAGAAAACAGATAAAGGCCAATTTACAGAACGTATTTTTGGTTTAGATGGAAGACAATTTTACAAGCCAACTTCGTTAGACTAAGTATGATTAAATGAAGGTATTTTCATTTTCTATAATTTTTTGTTGACTACCTAGTTGTTAAATAATATCTAGAAGTGAATATGGGAGTATAGATTTAACTGGATTGAACATCATGCTTAAGCATCACTTATATCATAACAAGAAGCTAGGACAATTTATTGCCCTAGCTTCTTGTTATTTATATCATTAGAATATATTATGATTAGCAAAAATAGGGCGTCACAGAATTCTAATTTAAACATAGAATTCTGTGACGCTTTGTTTTTATGTGTGTGATTATTGTCCTGCTGTCATACCGCCACCACTTTGTTGCATTGCTTGCTGTTGCTGTTGTTGTTGCTGCTGTTGCTTAATTTTTTTAGGATCTAATATTGAGTCTTCGATTGCTTTTTTAATATCTCTATCTTTATAATCCACTTTATATTCATCAAGTAATTCTTTATAAGCATCAGTTAAGAGTTTAGGATCTTTTTGAACTTTAGTTTGAATGAGTTGACCTTTAAGTTTACTTTTTTCTTTATCAAAATCGTTTTCTTTATCTGCTTTGATAATATGGTAACCATAGTCTGTTTTAACTACATCTGACACTTTGCCTTCTTTAAGTTTGAATAGAGCCTTTTCAAACTTGTCATCCATTTGACCTTTGATAACATAGCCTAAGCTGCCATCTTTTTTAGCTGATGCTTTATCCATAGATTCTTTTTTAGCAGTTTCTCCAAATTTACTTGGGTTTTTTTCAACTTCTTTTTGGATTTTTTCAGCCTTGGCTTTAGCTTCTTTGTCGGATAAACCTTCTTTATCATCTTTATTTTCTTTGACTTTGATTAAGATATGAGAACCTTTTTTAGTATCTTCTTTAATTTCTTTGTCAGACATACTGACTTTATCATTTAGTAGTTCTTTTTGATAAGCTTGTAATTTTTTCTGTTCTTTATAGTCGCCTATAGACATTTTTTGTTGTTTTAACATACTTTCAAATTGATCTTTTCCGCCATATTGTTTTTGTTCTTTTTCAACTTCTTTATCAATATCTTTAGTATTTACATCATCTTTATATTTGTCAGCTAACAATTTGTTTAACATGATAGAGAAAGAGGTATTAGCAATTTGCTCGTCACCCATCTTATTCATTACGTCTTCAACTTTGACGTCACCAGCTTTTGAAGAAATAATCGTATCATCTTTTGAATCTGTTGCGCTGTTACCACATGCGCCTAAAAGTAATGCACTAGCCGTAACAGGAAGTAAAACTTTTCTAAATGTTTTCATAGTTGGAAACTCCTTTTGTAAGAATAACAACGTAAATATAACATATTATTGATTAATCACCAATTAGAAACATAACTTCTACGACTATAGTATTAGTATTTTAAATGAATTGTTCTATGTTATGATTTATAATTTTATTCCAAGTGAGTAAGATAGATAATATAAAAAAAGAGGTAACATAGTTATCTAATAACATTTAGACAACGTATATGCACCTCTAAACATATTTAAATCACAATGCTAAGCAAGCATTAATAATCAAAATTCGTCTTTTTTTTCATAATTCGTTTTCACTTTATTTAATATATTGATACCTGTTTGATGCTCCTCAATATAATCACCTTCATTTGAAAATAAAATAATTTTTAAATATAGAAAATCCATAACTGAATATCCCATATTTAAAGCAATTAAGAACATAAGATAATGACCATATTGTGGAAATAGGGTACTCATATATCCACAAATCGCAGTGATTATTATAACTGGTGTAATTAAATCAAAACAAAAGTAATACTTATTTACCGGTGTACTTACATAGGTATTATAAAATGGGATGTTTTTTTGTCGCAATAACTTATATTTTTTAAACGATTTATAATAAGGAATAAAAAATAGTAAATGAATTGCTTTATGAATTGGATATAAAATAATAACAAGTAGTAAAAAAATTAAAAAATATTTGTCAGTTAGTTTGGTATTAGAAAAAAAATAAAGTATTTCATAAGCAATGAGAAAAGTGATGATGGTTGTGACTAAACTAAGGAATGCAATCCTTGGTAATCCAAATCGTGCATTTATATCGATTTGTCGAGTACAGAGATACATTGTTTGTTCACTCCTATGCTCTCTTAAAGTTATATTATATATACTTTCGTATTATCTATCTTAAGTTGAGAAACGTCAAGATATATTTATGGGTTTAAAAGAGGATAAACATAGGAGTGATAGTAGCGAATTTAAATTAAAAAGCTGTAACCTATCATTTAATAAAATGATAGGTTACAGCTAACAAATTTATGACTTATATTAAGTTTATTTTTCGTCTTTTTCAAATGCTTTTGAAATTTCTTCGCCACGATTTTGAAGATTTTCAATATGTGATTGTAAGTTCTCGATATTTGGGTTGATATCTGATTTAAAATCACCAATCATTGTTTTTACTTCATCACCGATTGAACTACCAAATTCAGTGCTTTCTGTTTTGATTTGTGAAATATAATTTGCGATATCATTGACACTTTGTTTAATCGTGTTTATTTCTCTGTCAAACTCTGACTCAGCACCAGTTGGTTTTTTGGCATGCGCCGTAAATTGATTTGAATCCTTTTTGTCACGATTCATTAGAGCTACACCAAGACCAGTTGCAACGCCCGCACCTAGTCCTAATAATATTTGAGCTGTTTTCATAAAAATTCTCCTCATTTCTAGTAGTATCTCATCTGTTAATATTTTTTATATACCCCATATGTAATAAGGTAAGCATGATTATTCGAATTGAGCGGCTATTTCTTGCGCAATTTGAGCTTTTTGTTCATCGTCAATACTTTCTTCGTGTGTCTCCCACTTATAGCCAAAACCATCAACATCGTTTTCATATCTTGGTAGTAAATGGAAGTGGAGATGGAAGACAGATTGATCGGCAAATTCACCATTATTCTGTATAATATTGAGTCCATCGGGATTAAATGCTGCTTTAATAGCATTTGCTACTTTTGGTAGCGCGACACCAATATGTTTCATGGTTTCACTGTCAGTTTCAAAAATATTAGCAGATACTTTTTTAGGGATTAAAAGTGTGTGGCCTTTTGTAACTTGAGATATATCTAAAAATGCATAGACATAATCATCTTCGTATACTTTATGACTTGGGATTTCACCATCTATAATTTTACTAAAGATTGTTTCAGACATAAAATCTTCACTCCTTGTAAGATTGTTAGTTACTATTATAGCATTCCTGTATTATTTACGTCAGTTTTCGCAGTAAATTTATGACTAATGAAGGATTTTTGGTACAATATATTTTGTGGAGGTGCCATATGACAGTAAAAGTAGAACATTTAACAGGTGGCTACGGCAAACGACCTGTAATTAAAAATATAAACTTTGAATTAACGCAAGGTGAAATTGTAGGACTCATAGGTTTAAATGGGGCAGGTAAGAGTACAACAATCAAGCATATGCTTGGATTGTTGACGCCAATGGAAGGTGACCTATCTATTTCAAATACAAACATTAAACAAGATGTTGAAACATATAGAAGAAAGTTGTCATATATTCCTGAATCACCAGTAATTTATGAAGAATTGACACTGCAAGAACACATTTATATGACGGCTATGGCTTATAATATAAGTAGAGAAGTTGCAATGGAACGTGCACGTCCATTGTTAAAGACATTTCGTTTAGAGGATGAGTTAAATATCTTTCCTAGTCATTTCTCTAAAGGGATGAAACAAAAAGTCATGATTATATGTGCGTTTATAGTTGATCCCGAACTTTACATTATTGATGAACCATTTCTTGGGTTAGATCCTCTAGGAATCCAGTCAATGTTAGATTTAATGGTAGAGAAAAAACAAGAAGGTCGTACGGTGTTGATGAGTACACATATCTTAGCGACTGCAGAACGCTATTGTGATAGATTTTTAATCATGGATGAAGGAGAAATCGTCGCTTTTGGAGACTTGGAAGAGTTACGCGCTCAGACAGGGTTAGAAGGTAAGACATTAGATGAAATTTATATCCATGTCACACAAGGTGGCCAAATTCTATGACGGTAGAGGCAAAACAATTATTTAAAGCTAGAAAACGTGAAATAAACAAAGAAAAGCAATATTATAATAAATTTATTTTTAATGGTCATTTTTCTTTGTTTTTAGTCATTATGTTGGGCGCGTTTATTTTAGGTTATGGTGATTGGCTTAAAACGATACCTAAACAAATTAATTATTCACTCATCGTTAGTGTCGTGGTTGCCATAACATCGATGTTTCCAATGCGAACACTACTTAAAGATGCAGACAAATTATTCTTATTACCATTTGAAAAAAATATGACAGACTATATAACACATTCTTTACTATATAGTTACTTTTCGCGTATTGGATTACAAATTATAATTATCATAGTTTTATTTCCGTTATTTTATGTAATTAATGACAAAACGATTGGTTTTTATATTTTATTCGCGTTGTTAATGTTAATTATGCCTTTTATAGGATTATTGTTGAAATGGCAATGGTATACGTACAAATTGGAAAGTTGGTCATTGCACACATTACTATTCATCTTTTTTGCATCAGGGTACTATGTTGCCTTAGATGCAAAACAAATTTCAAGCATTATTCCTGTCATAGTCATTGTAGGATTAACATTAATGCTTCGATATCAGAATAAGCATCAACTATTTCCATGGGAACGTATGATCAAATCTGAACAACAACATCATATGAACTATTATAAATTTGTAAATATGTTCACTGACGTTAAACATCTTAAAGGAACAGCGGTACGGAGAAGTTATTTAGACTCGATATTAGCAACACCAAAGAGTAAAAATTTTAATGAAAACAATATGTATCTATACTTATTTGTTAGAAGTTTTGCTAGAGGGAAAGATGTTTTTAATATTATCTTAAGATTAGTTATCATTGCTTTAATACTCATGATTTGGTTACATCAACCAGTAATCACTTTAATCATAGGGAGTCTATTTATGTATGTCATCTTACTACAAATGGCTCAGTTCTATACACAACAAGCATATGGTTTATGGCCCCAAGTATGGCCAAGCCCAGATTCAAAAGTGATTCAAGGATATGAACAATTATTATACAGGCTGATGATTATTATTGGTATTTTATTTTTAGTTGTATATGCAATCACATTTCCACTATATAGTTATTTTGGATTATTGTACTTTATCGTAGGATGGTTAACAATTAGAAATGTAATTAAAAAATTAAAATATCAAGAAACTTTATTGCGAGATTAAAAAAGTCACCATTTAGGTCATAAGTAAATGACCTAAATGGTGACTTTTTATAAAAATTTACGCTCAATCAATTATCATCAATAGGGAATAAATATCTTTCAAAATAACTTGAATGTTGGCCACTTGAACCAAAAAATTGGCTTAGTGCTAATTTATCAAAGTTATTTTTGAAAACAGATGATGCTTTAAAATCTTCATAAGCAGTTCTACTTTCAAACCCAAAGTAAATCTTATAAGTTAAACCTTGTTCAGGTTTTAAGAAGCGGTAACTTCTAAAACCAGCAAACTGTTTAAAATCAGTAGTGACTGTTTCTAATCTTTTTTCTAGTTGATAAGCATGATCTTCTGATGTAGGTATAAATATGACTGAATAAAAATAATTTTCATTTAAATCTCCTTCAGCCTTAAGTACATCATAGACTAAAGGTTGTTTTAATACTGATGTTTGGTCTGTCTCTTCTAAAATCACGGAAGAATCAGACGCTGAAAACTGTAATAAGTTATGGTCAGGATTATTTAACCTAATCTGGTTTAAGTAACCAAACGTCCCATATGATGCATAAATTTTCATAAGATTGTCCCCCTTGCTTGGTATGTGAAAGTATAATAACTATTTCACTTTACTATAAAAATATCTAGCTTTTCAAATAAATATAAAATAGGCTTTGATAACATTATAATTGATTTCTATTATAAAACAATAGTCAAATGATTTAGCCAAGAAAAGAAGACTGTTTGTCATTTTTATGACATTTTAGAACATTAAAATACGTTCAATAAAGCATTATGGTATTATAGACGAGAATAATTATAATCTAGGAGGATTACAGGGTGCATAATAAAAATAATACGATCCTAAATATGATACAAGGCGAGTCAGTTTCGCACACACCAGTATGGTTTATGCGACAAGCTGGTAGATCTCAGCCAGAATATAGAAAATTAAAAGAAAAATATTCATTATTTGAAATTACGCATCAACCGGAATTGTGTGCCTATGTAACACATCTGCCAGTGGATAATTACAATACAGATGCAGCAGTTCTTTATAAAGATATCATGACGCCTTTGCAGCCAATAGGGGTAGATGTAGAAATTAAATCTGGTATCGGTCCAGTTATACACAATCCGATTAAAAATATACAGGATGTTGAAAAACTAGGCCATATTGATCCTAAGCGAGATGTCCCTTATGTGTTGGATACGATTAAATTATTAACTAATGAAAAATTAAATGTACCACTTATTGGGTTTACTGGTGCACCTTTTACTCTCGCCAGTTATATGATTGAAGGGGGCCCTTCAAAAATTATAATTTTACGAAGGCGATGATGTATAGTGATGAAGCTACATGGTTTGCATTGATGGATCATTTAGTTGAAATGTCAATCACTTATACATCTGCGCAAATTGAAGCTGGTGCACAAATCATTCAAGTATTTGATTCTTGGGTAGGTGCGTTGAATGTTCAAGACTATCGCTACTATATTAAACCTGCGATGAATAAATTGATAAGAGGAATAAAAGCGCAGTATAATGTACCTGTTATTCTATTTGGTGTTGGTGCTAGTCATTTAGCAGAAGAATGGAATTCATTGCCTATCGATGTACTTGGTTTAGATTGGAGATTGTCTATTAAAGAAGCAAATTCAATGGATATAACGAAGACACTGCAAGGTAATTTAGATCCATCGCTATTATTAGCACCATGGGAGGTAATTGAACAAAGGCTGAAAGAAATATTAGACCAAGGTATGGTGCATGGTAAACACATTTTCAATTTAGGCCATGGTGTATTCCCAGAGGTTAAGCCCGAAACATTACAACGTGTAACTACGTTTGTACATGAATACACTGAAAGATAGTAAGACATAAATTTTGACTATCAAGAATTACAAATAATTATGTCATATACATCTAAAAATTATTATACAAGAGGATGATTTTAAAATGACAAAAACAATAGGCCTATTAGTTATGGCTTATGGAACGCCATATAAAGAAAGTGATATAGAAGCTTATTATACAGATATTAGACATGGTAAAAAACCATCAGAAGCGGAATTGCAAGATTTGAAAGATAGATATCAATTTATCGGTGGTTTATCTCCATTAGCAGGCACTACAAATAGACAAGCAGAGTCACTTCGTGATGAGTTGAATCAAGCCTATGATGATGTGGAATTCAAACTATATGTTGGTTTGAAACATATTCATCCATTTATTGAAGATGCTGTAAAATCGATGTATGAAGATGGTATTGAAGAAGCAGTAACAGTTGTGTTAGCACCGCACTATTCAAGCTTTTCAGTTGGATCATATAATACACGTGCAGAAAAAGAAGCAGATAAATATGGTATTACGTTTACTCATGTTGAACATTATTACCAACAACCTAAGTTTATTCAATATTGGACTGAGAAAATTAATGAAACGTTATCTGATATACCAGAAGATGAGCATGAAGATACAGTACTCATTGTTTCGGCACATAGTTTGCCAAAAGGATTAATTGAGAAAAATAACGACCCTTATCCAAATGAACTACATGAAACAGCACAATTATTAAGCAGACATTCAGACATTATTAATGTCGCTGAAGGTTGGCAATCTGAAGGGAATACAGGTACACCGTGGTTAGGACCAGATGTTCAAGATTTAACTAGAGCATTACACAGTGAACATAAGTATAAACACTTTATTTACACACCAGTCGGTTTTGTCTGCGAACATTTAGAAGTACTTTACGATAACGATTATGAATGTAAAGTAATTTGTGATGAATTGGGAGTCAATTATTATCGTCCTAAAATGCCCGACACAGATCCTCTGTTTATCGGAGCAATTGTTGACGAGATAAAAAATGTTTATTAAAGGAAGCGTGACTTATTTTGACTAAGCATATTGCTATTATCGGAGCTGGTATTACAGGTCTATCAAGTGCATATTTTATAAAAAAACAACGACCGGATATTGATGTAACCATATATGAAGCTACAAATCGAACAGGTGGTAAAATTCAAACCTATAGAAAAGATGGTTATACGATTGAATTAGGGCCAGAATCATATCTAGGACGTAAACAAATTATGACAGATATTGCAAAAGATATTGGTTTAGAAGATGAACTAATTACAAATCAAACTGGACAATCCTATATCTATGCGAAAAATAAATTATTTCCCATTCCTGGAGGCTCTATATTAGGTGTTCCAACAGATATTAAGCCCTTTTTAAAAACGAAATTGATTTCACCGCAAGGAAAGTTACGCGCAGGTTTAGATTTATTTAAAAAGCCAATTCAAATGGAGCATGATATATCTGTAGGGGCATTCTTTCGAGAACGACTTGGAGACGAGGTATTAGAAAATTTAATTGAACCTTTAATGGGCGGCATCTATGGTACGAACATAGATGATTTAAGTTTAATGTCAACATTTCCTGAATTTAAAGAAAGAGAAGCGCAGTTTGGTAGTTTAATTAAAGGTATGAGATATGAAAAGGGACAACGCCAGAAACAACACCAATTATATCCTGGAGCGCCAAAAGGTCAATTTAGACAATTTAGACACGGTCTTACGTCTTTTATTGAAAAATTAACTGACTTCGTCATAAAACAAGGCGTGCAAATCCATTATAATACACCTATAGAAGATATTATTGTTTCACAAACGAATTATGAAGTTAAAACTGCTAGTGACACACATGTATATGATAGCGTACTTGTTACAACACCACATCAAACATTTATGAAATGGTTTGGAAATGATCCAGCGTTTGATTACTTCAAAAATATGGCATCTACAACCGTTGCAACGGTTGTATTAGCTTTTGATGAACAGCATATTGAAAATACTTATAATGGTACTGGCTTCGTAATAGCTAGAACGAGTCAAACTGATATTACGGCATGTACCTGGACGAGCAAAAAATGGCCATTCACTACTCCAGATGGTAAAGTGTTGATACGTGCTTATGTAGGTAAACCTGGAGATACTGTTGTTGATGATCACACGGATGATGAACTTGTGGATATTGTGAAACGAGATTTGAATCAAATGATGACATTTAAGGGGGCCCCGGATTTCAGTATTGTGAGCAGGTTACCAAACAGTATGCCACAATATCATGTTAATCACATGGAGCATATAAATGCGATACAATCACATATCAAACATAATTATCCAAGATTACGAATAACAGGTGCTTCTTTTGAAGCGGTTGGTTTGCCAGATTGTATATTACAAGGTGAAAAAGCAGTATCTGAATTATTAAGCGAATTGTAGCATGATTAACTAAGATACTTTGAGTTTAATTTATAATTGAGCGAAGTAAAAAGAGCGAGGGTACGAAATCAAATGAAACTGCGATTTCAAACTCACTCTTTTTTTTATTTATATCATTTATCTTGCTTTGAGATTTATGAGATACTATAAAAACGAAGCATAAGATATTATTATTTTGGTGGGGGATATATATGACAGATATTATTATAGTACATTCTAAACAAGGAGACTCGAGAAATCACTGGTATGAATGGTTAGCAGATAATCTTACCTTAGAAGGTTATAATGTGACGTTATGTAATATACCAGTCGATGAAAATGATGAAATTGAGAATTGGCTAGCTAAGATGAAAAGTCAGATACATATAACGCACTATGAAACATTTTTTGTAACGCATGGCTTTGGTACTTTAGCATCTTTAAAATTTATAGAACAAGCAGACATTGATCATATCCAAGGTCTTTTCAGTATTTCAGGTTTTATGGAAGATGCGAAAGCATTTTTAGAAAATGATGAAGGCAAAGTGTTACACATAGATTATGATAATGTTAAACAAAAAGTTGATGCTTTTTATGGATTATGTGCAAAAAATGATTCGTATATATCACATGAGGAAACAAAAAGGTTGATGGATACTTTAGATGGCACTTGTAAAGTAACAGAATTTGGTGGCCATTTTATGGAAGATGATGGTTTTACAACTTTCACACGACTACAAAGTAAGATGCAGGGAATTATGAGTAAGTAAAAAGATATTTTCAACCGAATTGAAAAAATAAGATCATGGTGTTTGTTAAGTGATTATTTCAAATGCCATGATACTCATATATGTTATGAGGCAATCAAAATTTGTATAAATAAGGAACAAAAAATAAAATATTATTGTTATATTCCGTTTTTACACAAAATATTTTTTGGAACCCATTGACTATCATGCGAAAAGTTTATATACTGATAAAGTCTTAAGTGATACGTGATGTGTAAACATTAATTGTCGCATTTTACTTTTAATTTTTAATTAAGCAAATGTTAATTAGTTTTAAAAAATTATTGACATTAAGTAAATAATTATGGTATATTAATTGGGTAGGCGTCATTAATAATATTATCGCGGGATGGAGCAGTTCGGTAGCTCGTCGGGCTCATAACCCGAAGGTCGGTGGTTCAAATCCGCCTCCCGCAATTTTTAAATAGGTCCCGTAGTGTAGCGGTTAACACGCCTGCCTGTCACGCAGGAGATCGTGGGTTCGAATCCCATCGGGACCGCCATTTTATTATGGTTCAGTAGCTCAGTTGGTAGAGCAATGGATTGAAGCTCCATGTGTCGGCAGTTCGACTCTGTCCTGAACCATTTTTTTAGTTTAAACTTTGGCGGTTGTGGCGAAGTGGTTAACGCATCGGATTGTGGTTCCGACATTCGTGGGTTCGATTCCCATCATCCGCCCCATAATCGTTAAAGTGCGGGTGTAGTTTAATGGCAAAACCTCAGCCTTCCAAGCTGATGTTGTGGGTTCGATTCCCATCACCCGCTCCATTCTAATTATTCCACAGTAGCTCAGTGGTAGAGCTATCGGCTGTTAACCGATCGGTCGTAGGTTCGAGTCCTACCTGTGGAGCCATTATGGCCCCGTGGTCAAGCGGTTAAGACACCGCCCTTTCACGGCGGTAACACGGGTTCGAGTCCCGTCGGGGTCATACAAACAGAAGTGAATTATCGCTTCTGTTTTTTTATATGGAGAGTTGTCCGAGTTGGCCGAAGGAGCACGCCTGGAAAGTGTGTAGGCGCCACAAGCGTCTCGAGGGTTCGAATCCCTCACTCTCCGCTATTTCGATATACCTCGTTATACTTCGTTTACTAAAACGTTGATATAACGGGGGTTTTTATATTTCGATATGTTTTATTTGTAATTGAGCGGAAATTACGTGAATTGGTTAAAATACGTGTTTCTCAAATCAATGGCTGCGCATTCTGTATTGGTATGCATACTGCAGATGCGAGGAAAATGAAAGTTTCAGAAGAAGAGATTTATTTATTAAATGCATGGAATGATACAAATATTTATTCTGAAAAAGCTAAATTAGCATTTAAATTAGCAGAAGCAATTACGCATATTTCTAAAAATGGCGTTCCAGACAGTTTATATAATGAGGTACGTACTGTATATTCAGAAGAGGAGTATACAGATCTTGTACTAATTATAAATCAAATTAATATGTGGAATAGACTTTCCATTTCTATGGGTAATCAGTATCATATATAGTGTATTTTAAGCTTAAAAGCATTCAACCATCACATTGAATGCTTTTTTATTTTGGGTGTAGTTATTGTATCGTTTAAATTTTATATTGTTATTGTCTAGCAGAAAAGTATTGGTTTTTGCATAGTTTATCGGCATACTTATTATCGATGCATACACACTGCTAAATAACCCGAAACACGTTATAATAAGTAGTGAGATGGAGGAATGACACAGTGGATTTTTGGTTGAAACAGCAAGCGAAACAAAATGGAGAATGTGTATTTGTTGATGATGGCGAACACCAAATAACATTTGAATCTATGTATGATGATGCTTCAAAACTTGCATGGTCATTACAACAGTTGAACAGAAAGAGAATAGGCTTTTATATAGATAATACAATAGAGGCTGTATTGCTAGTTAATGCAGCATGGATTGCAGGTATAGAAATTGCCATGGTAAATACTCGTTTAACTAAGCATGAAATGATAGCACAAATGGACTCTATTAATGTAGATACCGTCATTGCAATGAACGAGCTTGAATTAGAACATGTTCGTGTTTTGAAATTTGATGAATTACAAGCAATTAACAATAATAAAAAATTTGAAGGTTCATTTTCGCTAGAACGTATAGCATCGATAATGTTCACATCAGGTACAACAGGTCCGCAAAAAGCAGTACCCCAAACATTCAATAATCATTTAGCGAGTGCGGTTGGTTGTAAAGAGAGTTTGGGTTTTGATAAGCAGACCAAGTGGCTATCGGTATTACCTATATATCATATTTCTGGATTAAGTGTTGTGTTACGTGCCTTAATTGAAGGATTCACTTTGAGAATCGCATCTAAATTTGATACAGATAAAATGCTTGATATTATAAAGAATGAGGCGCCAACACATGTTTCGTTAGTACCCCAAACATTAAAATGGTTAATGGATGGAGGTTTGCATCAACCATTTTATATTGAGAAAATTTTACTGGGTGGTGCAAAATTATCACGCAGTTTAATCACACAAGCTTTAGAATATCATTTGCCTATATATAATTCCTTTGGTATGACCGAGACGTGTTCACAATTTTTAACAGCGACGCCTGACATGCTTTTGCATCGTTTTGATACCGTAGGGAAACCAAGTAATGATGTTCAAATAAAAATAAAAGACCCAAATGAAGCAGGTCACGGTGAGTTGTTAATAAAAGGTGCTAATGTGATGGATGGTTATCTTTATCCTAAAAATAAACGGGATACATTTGAAAATGGATATTTTAAAACGGGTGACATAGCGAAGATAGATGAAGCAGGTTACGTGATGATATATGATCGTCGTAAAGATTTAATTATTAGTGGTGGTGAAAATATCTACCCGTACCAAATTGAAACTGTGGCCAAACTACATCCAAATATTGAAGATGCGATGTGTATAGGCGTTGAAGATGAAACATGGGGAGCAGTGCCATATCTATATTATGTTGCAAATGAAGTTATAACAGAAGCACACTTAACTACATTTTTTGAAAAAAAGTTGGCAAAATTTAAAATTCCTAAGCAATTTCAACGTGTACCTACATTACCATATACATCTACTGGTAAGCTTCAAAGAACGCGTTTATAGTCTTAACAAAGGAGAATATATGAAAATAGTTGATATGCATTTGTATGATTACCAGGCTGAATTTAAGGCACCTGTGATTACACCTAAAATAAAAATGGATACACGGCGAGCCTTATTTATTGAATTGATAACTGATAAAGGACAATCATATTTTGGAGAATGTAACGCTTTTGAAACGAATTGGTACGCGAATGAAACAATAAGCGATGTTATACGTGTTTCAAAATTATGGTTTAATCAACACCAACTGCAGTCATTTGATACATTTTCTGAAGTACAAAACGCATTAAATCACTTATCAAATTATCCAGCAACACGCAGTATGATTGTGATGGCTTGCTATCAAATGTTCTATGACTTAAATGCTTTTAAAGTTCCTTATGGGGCAACTATAAATGGTATGACCCCCAAAACTTATCACCAATTGGTTCAAACGCAACCACAGCGTGTTAAGATTAAATGGAATAAGAACATTATAGATGACGTTGAAAATGTTGCGAAACTTTCTTTTCAACCAAAAATTGTAATTGATGCAAACGAAAGCTTAACTAAAGCAGATTGTGATAAATTATCAATACTTCATAAATACCAATTATCGTATGTTGAAGAACCTTTTAGTTCGCTGGAGCTTTTAAGTCATTTTGAGAAAAATGAATTTCCTCCCATTGCGATTGATGAAAAAGCAAAATCTGAACAATCCATTTTACAGGCTATTAACGAGTATGGTATTGATATCGTAGTTCTAAAACCGTTTAGGTTAGGTGGAATTGATAAGGTGATGGATTTGATAAAAATACTCAAAGCAAAAGATATAAAAATAGTTGTTGGCGGTATGTATGAATATGGATTAAGTAGATATTTTACAGCGATGTTAGCACAATTTGCGGATTTTCCAAGTGATATTACGCCAGAAGGTTATTACTATGATTCTGACGTAATTAATAAAGCGGGTGAATTAAAAGGAGGCTCAATATATTTTGAGCCTCCAAAAGTGAATAGCAAGATATTGAATCATATTTGCTAGTGATTTTTATTATTATGGTCTTTTTTCTTTAGAGGAACTGGATCGAAACCACCCTTATGGAGTGGATGACACTTTGAAATCCTTTTCACACCTAACCAGGTACCTTTAAAAGCGCCATATACGTGTATAGCTTCTCGTGTGTATTCTGAACAAGTTGGATAAAAACGACAAGTTGCAGGGGTTAATGGTGATATAAAACGTTGATATATACGGATAAGTCCTAGAAATATAGTTTTCATAATTTTGCCTCCAACAAAAATCTTAGCATAGATAGTTTAACATAATAAGTGGAAGAGTGATGTATGTGAAGTTTAAAGATAGAGAAAATGACGATGTGTTCTTAACATTTAAAAATGCTGACGAAGATGCAGATGGCAATCATGTACTTATAATTCCAAAGTACAAGGATCAATTGTTATTCACTAATCATAAAATCCGTGGTATTGAGTTTCCAGGTGGTAAAAAAGAAAAAGGTGAATCGAGTGAGAATGCTGCAGTACGTGAACTGTTAGAAGAAACTGGGGCAACCATCAAACATTGTGAGTATATAGCTCAGTATAAAGTTGAGCGACAAAGTGGACTGAGCTTTACTAAAGATGTGTTTATGGTAGATATTGAGGAAATGATTCAGCAATCTGATTATTTTGAAACAGAGGGACCTGTATTATATAAATCATTATCAGAAATTCCTGAAGCTGAAAAAAGTTATTTATTGAAAGATGCAGCAATATTACATTGTTTAGAAAGAGTGATTGACCTTGGATTTTATTAATAAAAAAAGGATGCCAGTTGAATCTAAATATCATATATTCGATGAAGTAACTTATAAAGTAGAGGATTTACACGTTAGAGGACTGTTGATGACACCTCGCGAAAATGTGAGAAGAATTGTTATATATTTACGAGGTGGTAAAGGTCAGGTAGGCAAGGTGAGAACGAGTAGATTAATGCAATTTGCTGATAAACATACATTGGTTTTTGGTCCTTATTATAGAGGTAATAACGGTAGTGAAGGAAAAGATGAATTTTATGGTTCTGATTTAAATGATGTTACTGAGGCGATTCGAATATTACATCAAATATATCCGGACATTGCTATTCATATGATTGGATTTTCAAGAGGCGGCCTTCAAGGTCTATTAACATTTCAAAATTTACCAGTTTCTAGTTATATCATTTGGGGTGGTGTTTCAGACATAAATCTAATGTATGAGGAACGTATTGATTTAAGAGGGATGCTTAAACGTATGGTTGGGCATCCAAAAAAGGACGCAGAAGCTTATCAACAACGTAATGCCATTAGTCAAATTACTGAGACAAGTCCTCCTATATTAATTGTACATGGAGGGAAGGATAAGCAAGTAGGTATTCATAATGCTTATTATTTAGCAGAACAATTAGACAAAATTGGCGCGACATATCGCACGTATTATCAAATGTCTGAAGGTCATGTTCCTAAGCCTTTCGCCTTGAAAGATACGCTAGAGGCAATTAAACAATGGATGAAGGATGTTGAGCAAGATACTTTGAAAGAACAATATAACAATAATAAATAGTTTAATATCATTTTACAATTTGAACTGTTATATCTTATTGAAGTTATTAGTACGTGATTAAATAAAAAAGGTGTCACAATGCATTGTGACACCTTATCTGTATTATTTAAATCCACCAGTCGACGCTAATGTTTCTACATCTTTACCGAATTTTTCAAAATTATTTTTAAAACGATTGATTAAATCTTGAGCTTGTTCTCTATATGCTTCTGGCTTACTCCAAGCATTGATAGGATTAAGTAGTGTTTGGGGCACATCTTCTACCTCGACAGGAATATCTAAGCCAAACATATCATCTTTAATGTATTCAGCATCTTTTAATCTACCTGTTATGGCTTGATTTACCATTTGTCTCGTATAATTCAAGCTGATACGACGTCCTACACCGTATTTACCACCAGTCCAACCTGTATTCACTAAATAGACGTCAACGCCTTGTTTATCGATAAGATTACCTAATAAATCAGCATAGACTTTTGCGTTTAACGGCAAGAATGGCGAACCGAAACAAGTGGAGAATGAAGGTTCTGGCTCAGTAATACCACGCTCCGTACCTGCTAATTTCGCAGTAAAACCACTTAAGAAATGGTACATTGCTTGATCTTTAGATAATTTTGAAATAGGAGGTAATACCCCGAATGCATCCGCTGTTAAAAATATAATTGTATTAGGATGTGCTGCTTTAGATGGTGTTACGATATTATCTATGTGATTAATTGGGTATGCGGCTCTAGTATTTTCTGTATATCGATTGTCATCAAAATCAACATCGCCTTCTTCGTCGACAACTACATTTTCTAGGATTGTACCGTATTTAATAGCATCATAAATCTGTGGTTCTTTTTTATGAGAGAGATTAATTGCTTTTGCGTAACAGCCGCCTTCTATATTGAAGATACCATTATCATTCCAACCATGCTCATCATCACCAATAAGTTTGCGAGTAGGGTCAGCAGAAAGTGTTGTCTTTCCAGTACCAGATAAGCCAAAGAATAAAGCAACGTCACCTTTTTCACCAACATTAGCTGAACAGTGCATACTCATAATGTTATCTTTTGGTAGTAAGTAGTTCATTACGGAGAAAATACCTTTTTTCATTTCGCCAGCATATTCGGTACCGCCAATTAAAATCACTTTGTGCTTAAATGATGTGATGATAAAGGTTTCTGAATTTGTGCCATCTATTTCTGGGTTTGCTTTAAAATGTGGTGCAGAAACAATAGTGAAGTCTGCTTTAATATCTTCAGCTTCTTCTTTTGTATCGGGGCGAATAAACATGTTCTGTGCAAATAAATTATGCCAAGCTATTTCATTCACTACTGTAAGCTTTAATTGTGAATCTTTATCGCTGCCAGCATAACCATTAAATACATATAGTTCTTCTCTTTTATCAAGATAGTTTAATACCTTATCATACAAGTTTAAAAAAGTTTCTTCTTCAATAGGTTGGTTAATATTGCCCCAATCAATGTCATCTCTATAAGATGGCTCAGTTACAATAAACTTATCTTTTGGAGAACGTCCCGTATATTTTCCGGTTTTGGCATTAATTGCGCCTAATTCTGTTAGTTCACCCTCATTATTATCTAAAATCTTGTTATACAACTGTGTTGTAGATAATTGAAATAATGAAGATGATTTGTCTAAAATGCTTTCAATTTTACTAGTATAAGTGTATGTATCTACCGCCATACTTAATCCCTCCACGCTATTTAGTTAATGTAAGCCTTTACAATTACAGAGTATAACACATATGTATTAATAGTCCACATCAATTTCAAAGGAATTTTAAATAAATATTAATAAATGTAAAATTGACATTATATCTTAGATTAGGTACTATATAAATTAACGGATTCTCTTATCCTGAGTGGCGGAGGGACATGGACCCAATGAAGCCCAGCAACCTCTTCTTATATAGAAGAAAGGTGCCAAACCGTTTGCAGACAAATAGCGTCTGAACGATAAGAGCGAATGGACGTATAAAGGGCCTTCTCTCTATTTATCATAGTGTAGAAGGCCCTTTTTAATGAGCTCAACAGAGAGAGAATTTTCGTAATTTAAAACTAAAGGAGCAAATTATGACTTACAATAGAAGATTATTCACTTCAGAATCTGTAACAGAGGGTCATCCTGACAAGATTGCGGATCAAGTATCAGATGCAATCTTAGACGAAATTTTAAAAGATGATCCTAATGCACGAGTAGCTTGTGAAACAACAGTAACAACAGGAATGGCGTTAATATCAGGTGAAATTTCAACAACAACTTATGTAGACATTCCTAAAGTAGTAAGAGAAACAATTAAAGAAATTGGGTATACGCGTGCGAAATATGGCTATGATAGCCAGACAATGGCTGTATTAACTGCCATTGATGAACAATCTCCTGATATTGCGCAGGGCGTAGACACGGCTTTAGAATATCGTGATGATGCGTCAGAAGAGGAAATTGAAGCAACTGGAGCAGGGGACCAAGGATTGATGTTTGGTTATGCAACGAATGAAACAGATACGTATATGCCGTTGCCTATATTTTTATCACATCAGTTGGCTAAACGCTTATCCGATGTACGTAAAGATGAAATATTAAAATATTTGCGTCCAGATGGTAAGGTTCAAGTTACAGTTGAATATGATGAACAGGATAAACCAGTGCGTATAGATACAATTGTTTTATCTACACAACATGCTGAAGATATTGAATTAGATCGAATTAAAGATGATATTAAAGCGCACGTGATTTATCCAACGGTTCCAGAAGCCTTATTAGATGAGCATACTAAATTTTATATCAATCCAACGGGCAGATTTGTAATTGGTGGTCCTCAAGGAGATGCAGGACTTACAGGTCGTAAAATTATCGTTGACACATACGGTGGTTACGCACGTCATGGTGGTGGATGCTTCAGTGGTAAAGATCCAACTAAAGTCGACCGTTCGGCTGCATATGCTGCACGTTACGTTGCTAAAAATATCGTAGCAGCACAACTGGCTGATAAATGTGAAGTGCAGTTAGCCTATGCAATAGGTGTAGCAGAACCAGTATCAATTTCAATTGATACATTTGGAACTGGAAAAGTAAGCGAATATGAATTAGTAGAAGCGGTTAGAACACATTTTGATTTAAGACCGGCAGGGATTATTAAAATGTTAGATTTAAAACATCCAATTTATAAACAAACAGCTGCATATGGCCATTTTGGACGAACAGATGTATTGTTACCATGGGAAAAATTAGATAAGGTCAACTTATTAAAAGATAGTGTTCAAGTTTAAACTAAGATAAAAACACTTATTTTTAATTTTACTATCGAATGATAAGCATATATCTATTATAATTAAGTTACTGAACACATAAAGGAGCGTTTTTGTTATGAATTCATTTGGACCAATAGAGATTGGTTTAATCGTGGCAATCGTTGTAGCAGTAATTTGTTTGATTTTATTTATTGTTGCATTAAGCAGTAAGAAAAAAGCGCAAGAACAAGTGAAAGCACAATACAAATCAAGAGAGCAACAACTTAACGATGAACATGAAGAAGAATTAGAAAAAGAAAGAATCGAAAATAAAAAAACAGTAACAAAGCAAAAAGAAGAATACACAGCTACGGTTAATTCAAAAGATAGAGAAATTGACGCATTGAAATTGTTTTCTAAAAATCAAAGTGAATATGTAACAGATATGAGATTGATTGGTATTCGCGAAAGACTTGTAAATGAAAAGAGAATTCGTCCAGAAGATATGCATATCATGGCAAATATCTTTTTACCTAGAAATGAATTTAGTGATGTTCAACGTATCAGTCATTTAGTCTTAACGCGTACAGGTTTATATATTATTGATTCACAATTATTAAAAGGGCATGTCTATAATGGTGTAAGTGCAGCACAATTTAAAGAGCAGCCGATGATGGAACAAGTATTTCATACATTAGATCTTGATAGACAAGTTCCTCAAACACTTGTCCTAGATCAAAATGATGATAAAGATAGCTTATCTTTTGTTAATTACACAACACATTTAGATGAAATTGAAAAACTAGCTGGTGATATCCAAACAGAATTAAACTTAAAATTCACACCTACAACGATTTTATATTTCAACCCTAAAAATGATGGTGATGTAACGATTACAAATTATGCGCAAAGCTCAAATTCAAAAGTGTTAGTTGGAGCAGAACAATTGGATGAATTCTTCAATAAATTTGTATTTCATGGTCGCATTCAATATAATGTGGAAGATTTACAACGTGTGATGGATGAAATCGAATCCTTTAATTAATGATATTGCACTATTTAATAAGAACTGTTGACAAGTGATTTGTATCCAGTTAAGTAAACAATTAAGTAATTGGAATTTATTATAGGCTGACTGCATACCTTTAGGTATGTAGCCAGCCATTTTTAATGTAATTCGAATTACATTAAAAATGGTTATATAATCGTTTATAACCATTTTCGCTAATTGTACAGTTTGAGATGTGAATTTTTATTTCCTTTATAAGCATTATTATTTATATTTTTGAGAATATTGATTAGTATAAATACTAACTTGACTAAAAGGGGAGTTTAACTTGGAAAATATTACATTTTATAATGGAAAAGAAATGCCTATTGTAGGTTTAGGAACATTTCGAGTAGAAAATAATGATGATTGTAAAGCATCTGTTAAGCATGCAATTGAAAGTGGTTATAGACATATTGATACGGCAATGATTTATGAAAATGAAGATAAAGTTGGAGAAGGTATTGCTGAAGGACTTGCTTCTACAGGACTTAAAAGAAGTGATCTATTTATTACATCGAAATTGTGGTTAGCTGATTATGGACGTAACAATGTTGCAGCTGCGTATGAAACGAGTTTGAACAAACTAAAATTAGAATATTTAGATTTATATTTAATGCATTGGCCAGGTACAGATGAAGCATTAATGATTGATACTTGGCAAGGTATGGAAGATCTTTATAAAGATGATAAAGTGAAAAATATTGGTGTGAGTAATTTTAATATCGAACATTTAGAAGCATTGTTAGCACAAGTTTCTATTAAACCAGTAATTAATCAGGTTGAATTTCATCCTTACCTAGTGCAAGCATCACTAAGAAGATATTTAGAAGTGCAAAATATTCATATGGAATCTTGGTCGCCTTTAATGAATGCACAAATCTTAGACGATGATACAGTTAAAGCGATTGCACAAGAAGTTAATAAATCACCGGCACAAGTGATTATAAGATGGAATATTGAACATGGCGTCGTTGTTATTCCTAAGTCTGTAACACCATCGAGAATTGAAGAAAATCTAAATATATTTGATTTTTCTCTTTCAGAAGACCACATTGAAAAGTTAGATAACCTTGATGAAAATCGTAGAATTGGTCCAGACCCAGCAGCATTTAATGGTCATTAATTGCAGAGAAAGTGCACGTCTTAAATTAATAAGGCGTGCACTTTTTATTGATGTGTGCAAAAGAATATAAGCATGATAGTTAATCCATATAATTAAAAAAATTGGTAACCCAAAAAACAAGCTCCGAAGGATATACCATATTGTAATAAGGAATAAAATATAAACAAACCGAGTTGTCTTGGCTGTAATAAAAACTTGACTAGTTCTGATGATAAAGTTGAGAAGGTAGTTAATCCACCGAGTATGCCAACAATTATAAATGGATTCATCCAGCTTAAATTAATAGCCATACCCATCAGTAAACCAATCACAAAGCTTCCTAACACATTCACAGTAAGTGTCGCAATTGGAAGTGTACTATTAAACTTTTGATTAAATACATTCGTGATAAATCCTCTAATTACTGCACCAATGCCGCCGCCTAACATAACCAGTATACAATTTATCATGAGGTTTTTTCCCCCAATCTAACTCCTATATAACACAGCAAGATACCAAAAATATAACTCGTTAGTGCATAAATAATGACTAAAAGTAATGCACCTTTCTCAAAATATTGTACTAGTTCAAATTGAAAGGTAGAAAAGGTTGTGAGTGCACCAAGGAATCCTGTTGTTACCCCTTTTTTAAGTAAAGGATTATTTTTAAAATACTTGATGGTTAATGTGCCAAGATAGCCCATTAAGAAAGCACCACATAAATTTGCAATAAAAGTACCCATAGGAATTTCTGAAGATGAATTTATAAATGATAATAAATATCTTAACAGAGCACCAAGAGCACCGCCTGCAAAAATAAATAAATATTGCATATTCATATACATCCTTTCATATAAAATAAAAACTGGAACACAATCAACATGTTCCAGTCGTGTTAATCTCATATTATTAGGTGTCGATTTAGCTGAACACACATGCTAGTACAACGCATGTAAGTCTTTGGCTTGTCACTGATACTTACATGGATAAGCTCTTAGTAAAAGCTTGCCTATTGCTTTTAAAAAATAATACCAAATGTGGATAGAGAAGCAATGATGTGAATAATTAGTACGACTAAGATAATATAGGGTAATATTTTGCTAGCTTTCCTAATCCAATCTGATTTGTCATGTAAATGTTTAATCGCTTTATCTGCAAATATAATGGAAATTATTAAAATAATAGCATTTATAATACTACATACAAATATTAATTTAATCATTGAGCTAAAATGCATGCTTAGTAGAGGGTTTCTAGTATTAAAATAAAAACTTATAATTACCAATAGACTAGATAAATAAAAATAAAGTTTTGAGCGTGCCATATTTACCTCCTAGAAGAATTCATTTAATAATAATACCATAAATTCAAGATTATTTAATGAAATTTACAATTTTATGTTATTTTCACAAATTTAAATATTGTAGATGTGGTTCAAAAACAACGATACAATGTTACACACACTGTATGGTTTTCCTATTTCATTTAGCCACGTTAAGCAAAAAGTTAGAATTTTTCTAACATTGATGGTATAAATAAATTGAATGGTTAATAGCCGTTAGAAATAATTCTTAATAGGATTATTTATTTAAGTCAGGAGGAATTTGAAATGGCAAAATTAAATGTTGAAGTGTTTGCAGATGGTGCAGATATTGAAGAAATGAAAGCAGCATATAAAAATAAACAGGTTGATGGTTTCACAACTAACCCAAGTTTAATGGCAAAAGCAGGTGTTACAGACTATAAAGCTTTCGCTGAAGAAGCTGTACGTGAAATTCCTGATGCTTCAATTTCGTTTGAAGTATTTGCAGATGATTTAGAAACAATGGCAAAAGAAGCTGAAATTTTAAAACAATATGGTGAAAATGTATTTGTTAAAATTCCAGTTGTAAACACTAAAGGTGAATCAACGATTTCTCTAATTAAAAAATTATCAGCAGAAAATGTTCGCTTAAATGTAACTGCTGTTTATACTTTAGATCAAGTTAAAGAAATTACTGATGCGGTAACAGAAGGCGTACCAACATATGTATCAGTATTTGCAGGTCGTATTGCAGACACTGGCGTAGATCCAGTACCATTGATGAAAGAAGCTGCAGAAGTAACACATAGTAAAGAAGGCGTTAAATTACTATGGGCAAGTTGTCGTGAAGTAATTAATGTCATCCAAGCAGATGAAGTAGGCGCAGATATTATCACATGTCCAGCAGATGTTGTTAAAAAAGTAAACAATAATCTTGGCCGTGATATTAATGAATTATCAGTAGATACTGTACAAGGATTCGCTAAAGACATCCAAAGTTCAGGCTTATCCATTCTATAATATTCCTTATAATTAGCAATGAAATTTTAAATTTAATAGCCAACATTGCCTTGTTTAGGCGATGTTGGCTATTTTTTTAACATATATTATAAAAATATAATAAATGAATGAATTTGGTCTGTTATACTTATATATAAAACTTTAAGCATGAATCAATCGAAAATTAAGTAATTTCATTTGAGCGTAGATAACATGCAGTTTGAATAGGAGAAAAAACAATGAAGGTACAACAGCCTAAAATAAATGCTATTCTAGAAAAGAAAAAGTTGACGGATGTATTCAATGAAGTTGATGATATTTTAGAGTTAGTAGAGATTAATCATTCGAATATGGTTGATCAAACTTTGGACAGATTATTGATATATGGTTCACGCATCAGTGATTGTAGTTTTTCTAATTCTGATTTAGGTCGCGTAGATTTTACGGATGTGATTTTTGAAAATTGTGATTTTTCCAATACTAAAATGGAACTAGGTTCGTTACAAAGGGTCGTTTTTAAAAACTGTCGTATGACTGGCACAGTATTAAAACAAATGCGACTGTGCCACATTTCTTTTAGTGAGATTAAAGCTGATTTTGTTAGTTTTATAGATACTAGAATGGAGACCTTGCGTTTTGAACATTGCAGCATGGAACATGGTGATTTTCACAAATCTGTAATAAAGCAAGCCATCTTTGATGATACAAACTTAAATCACGTATCAATTTACCAAACCCCATTAAAAGATTGTGATTTAAGCAATTCACATTTTGAATCTATTGTTGTTAGTAGAGAAGACTTGGAGGGGTGCAAAGTATCAAGAGAACAAGCTATTCAGTTTGCTACTTTAATGGGACTGGTTGTCGTAAACTAACCAACTTAAGTAAAAATATTTTCAATATTTATTGATTCATTAAGGTATTTCAATTAATATTTGATTGAGGTAGCGTATCGTGAAATTGCTAAAGGAGTAAAATTTAAATGAAAGTAAATATTTTTAAGCAAAAGGTAAAAAAGCAATTATGGTTTTTAAATAAAAAGGAAAAAAGTAAATTGAATGCAGTACTAGAAAATGTCACAAAACTGCATGGTGAAGAACATTTAAATCGACCTATTGCATTTTCTAATCAATTTTTAAAAGAATATGTGTTTAAAGAAAAGGTAGTATCCTCTACGCAATTATTTGCCTTATTATTAGGTATTTTATTTACATATATTCTGTTATTAGGTATATTCTTGTTTGGATTTATTACTAGTTTAACGTCTGTACAGTATTTTATAAAACCAGAGGTTCAATTATCGACATTGACAGTCATTTTGACTTTCATAGGTGCTATATTACTGATTATTGTCAGTTTGTATTTAATCAGAGTAGCTACAGGATACTTTACGAAAAAGCTATTAGAATATAAACACAATAAAACATTATAATGAACTGCTATTTGTTCAGAAGGCGAGAAAGTGTCAGGCTTTCTTGCCATTTTTTATGCACAAATATATAAGGAACATCGACAGTTATAAAAGTGGCATTTTCAAAATAAATAATGGTTTGTGTTTCTTTTGACTTTATACCAATTATCGTTAAAGCATTGATATAATATTGTATTGGAGATCTTTTGGGTTTAATTGGAAAGATAATTGCTTGTTGATTGATAGAAATGGGGATGTGCTTTCTTATTTTAAGCACTTCCTTAGCTTGTTTAGTTTGTATAGGTAAAGAGAGTTGGTTAACTTCTAGTATGTATTTTAATGTTTGATTTATGGAGGTAGGATAGATAAATTGATGTGTTGTATATTGGCATATCGTAAATAATTCTGGACCAATGACCGTTTTGAAATATAATAACTTAGTTAGATGATTCATAACATAACACCTCATTAATGTTTATAGTGAATTAAATATTTTGCTTGCACACGCTGTTGGTAATTTTTAACGGTTGAAACTGAGCAAGCTAAATGGTGAGCGATTTCTTTTTGCTTATAACCTTCTAGCTTTAACTGTAGCCATTGCTTCTCTCTCGAAGTTAGCTTGTCTTGAAATTGTCTATAAATGATTTCTGTATCAAGGGTAGAAGGTAGTGTTTGGAGTTTAGCGTCAATACTACAGGTTAATGGAACTTCGCAAATTTTATTTTGCTTTCGAAACAAATCGATTAAATAAAAATTTAAACGAGTATATAAGTAAGTATGAAAAGAAGGGGATTTTTGAGCATTATAGGTTTTTGATATTTCCCATAATTTTATAGTGAGTAATTGCATGTATTCATCATTATTGTACTTAATACGGTATTTTTTTAGTAGAAAATAAAGAATATATTTTGAATTCTGAAATTGTTGTTCAAAGTGCATTGGATTACTCCATTGTTGCATATACAACTTGAATTTCCGGATGTATCTATTTTATAAAGAGAAATAATAAATTTCATTTGCTAAATATGCTTAATAGGTGTTAAATAGAACACATAAGAGTAATAAATTTTAGGTTTTATAACATAAACGCGTATTCAGCATAGAGATATAACACTAAAAGATGTATTATTATCTTCGGACAATTAGTAGGAGGTTTATATGGACTACGCACATTTAAATTTGGAGCATTTTTTTGCTAAACATAATGATTTAGATATGATTAAAGATAAATCTGATTTTGTAATGATTAATAATTTAACAAATGAAATGATGTATCGTGATGGAGAAATAGAGGGGACGATTGACTTAAATCGTTATTATTATAAAAATAGATCACAAGCATCAAGCTTTATCATAATGGAATATAGTAAAAGTCAAGAGTAATGAAATTAAAATTTCATTACTTTTTTTATGAATATGTAACAACACTAAGATAAAATTGTGCGATTAACTATTTAGTGTTAAACTTTATTATCAGAAAGTCTCAAGTAGCATTGATACATAAATGGTAGGGACTTCTCATTCCTAATTATTACCTAAGAGGTGTGGAACATGACGAAGCATAAAAAAGGCTCAATTTTATCAATTATAAGTTTATTGATAATCTTAGGTGTAGCTGCAATTGTTGTATTTTCAATGATTTCAGATCAAATCTTTTTTAAAGAAGTAGATGAACAAGAAAAAGTTGAGAATTTAAAAGTATCTTTAGACAAAGCGTCTAAAAAACAGATAGATAACTACACAAGCCAACAAGTTTCAAGTAAAGATAACAAAACTTGGAGAGACGCATCATCAACTGAAATAAAATCTGCAATGGATAGTAGCGAATTTATTGAAAGTGATACACAAAAATATCAATTTTTAGAATTAGATAAATATCAAGGTATTGATCATAATAGAATCAAGCGTATGTTGATAGATAACCCAACATTGTTAGAGCATTCTGATGAATTTATAAAAGCTGCTAAAGACAAACATGTAAATGAAGTTTATTTAATTTCACATGCCTTGTTAGAAACTGGTTCTGCTAAAAGTGAATTGGCTAGTGGTGTTGAGATTGATGGTAAGAAGTATTATAATTTCTTTGGTGTAGGAGCGTTAGATGAAGATCCTATTGAAACTGGCTCTAAATACGCCAAGAAACATGGATGGGATACTCCACAGAAAGCAATAAGTGGTGGAGCCAACTTTATTCATGGGCATTTTTTATCTAATAAAGATCAAAATACACTTTATAGCATGAGATGGAATCCGAAAAATCCTGGTGAACATCAATATGCCACTGATATTAAATGGGCAGAAAGTAATGCTTCATTAATGGCACATTTTTATGAAGATATGAAAACAGAAGGTAAGTATTACAAATACTTTGTTTATAAAGATGATCACAAACATAAATAGTACTTAAAAACGCCTACAAAGGAGCTCTTTGTAGCTTTTTAAGTTATAACCATGCTGAGCAGAAAAGCATGCGAGTTATTTTTATACATCGAGGCTGTCACATTTTAGGTGATGTCTCCACGTATTATTTGAATTCTAATTGCTGTTTATTCCGCTTTATTTTTTTGCCCTATAAGGAGGAATAACATTAATGCAGATATAAAAACTTTTAATATAAATTTCATTATTTCAACTCCTAATCTATGATTAACACAATAACATGTCTAAGTTTAAAATTTAAATTAAACTAAGCATTATGAGTCAATAAACTTATCATTTTTCATCAAAGTAATGATGTTTCTTTAGAAAGTTTTTTGCTACAACGGCAGGTTCTTTACCTTGTCCATCTGCTTCATAATTTAACTTTTGCATTTGCTCTGTGGTGATTTTGCCTTCAAGCTTTTTAATTGCTTCTTTCAGCTCTGGTTGTTGTTTTATAACTTTGTTAGGAGCAACGGCGCTTGCGTCATAGGGTGGAAAGAAGTTTTTATCATCTTTTAGTACCACCAAATCATATGCTGCAATTCTACCATCTGTTGTGTATCCAAGTGCAACGTCTAACTTTTGATTTTTTAAAGCATCGTATACAAGACCAATCTGCATGGGTTTAATAGAGTTAAATCCAAAACCATAGTGTTCTTGGAAAGGTGCATAACCGTCACCGCCTCGCTTAATCCAAGTAGTATCAGTCCCAACATTAACTTGGTCTTTAACTTTTTCTAAATCTGAGATTGTATGCAGATCATATTTTTTGGCAGTTTCTTTAGTCACCATAAAAGCAAATGTATTTTCAAATCCGTAAGAATCAAAAAAAGTTTGATCAAATTTTTGATTAAATAATTTTTTAGTCAATTTCATTGCTTTATTAGGATCGGTTATTGGTTTCTGTTCAAGTACACCAACTAAGTCGGTACCTGTGTAGCGTGTGCTTGATACATCAGCGTCACCATTGATTAAGGCGTTATGTTGAATTGTTGCCGATCCCAAATTATTAATAATAGATCCATTAACTTTCCCGTTAGTATCATGTTCTATTAACTCTTTTAACATGTACGCCATAATTTGTGACTCACTTGTGGCTAGCGCAGAAATTTTTACAGAATTTTTAGATTGTCCGCCACCAAGTCCCGGTAAATCACAACTTGCTAAAAAAATTGAACTAACTAAAATCAAAATAACTAAATGTTTTAAATATTTCATTGTTTAACCCCTTATGTAAAATACAAAAATTAAATTTTTCATTATATTTAGATTAACACATTTAATCACACATTATAACTCACCTCGAAAAACAACTGTAAGGCATTAATGTATAATGTGAGATAAATCATTGGTATAATAATGTTAAATAATTTTAGTTAGGATGTGTAACATGAGAATTGCCATCATCGGAATGGGTACAGCAGGAGTCAGTTTGTTAAAAGAGTTAGTAAAGAATAAACACTTTTCTGAATTACAAATTGACGTATATGATAACCCTAAAAACATGGGACAAGGCGTTCCATTTCAAAACGATAGTGACCAGTTATTAATTAACTTACCAGCAAAAGATATGTCTTTAAATTTAGATAATGCACAAGAATTTTATGAATGGTATGAAAAGCAATCAACATTTAAATTCTCTCATCCGAAATATCTACCAAGATTTATTTTTGGACATTATATGAAGGATTATTTACAACAATTTTTAACTAAATATAATAATATCCAACAGATTAGAGAAGAAGTTGCTGAGGTATTTATTGAGTCAGATGTTGGTCAGACAGAGGTTAAATATAATGTGTGCATATCTAAAGATATGCACAATCGAAAAGTATATGACGTGGTATTTTTAGCTATCGGAACATTATCATATCACGATCCATATCATTTGAAAGGTACAGTTGGCTATATTCAAACACCATATCCGACTTATAACACACTAGATCATGTTGAGGATACGGATAGAATATCGATTATAGGTACGGGCCTAGCAAGTTTGGATGTAATACGCTACGTAACTGCACATCATCCCAATTTGCCTATTACAGTTACTAGTCGTAAAGGTCGTTTGCCTAGTGTTAGGGGAGAAATGCCTGAAATTGAATTTAAATATTTAACACCTGAGAATTTTAACGCAATTAAAGCAAAGCACTTCGGTAATGTGCCTTTAGATGAAGCGATGAGTCTATTTATGAAGGATTGTGCACTTTATGAAATTCCTGTTGAAACCCTTGTTCATCGAAGACAAAATGATCCAATATTAGATTTGACTTATGATTTAGAGCATTCAGAAGTACTAGGAAGATTTCAAAGTATTCTAGAGTTAACTAAGGAAAATTTAAATTGGATATGGAACAGTTTCAGTCGATCAGATCAAAAACGTTTTTTATCAAATTATCAAAGTATTTTAAAAGAAAACTCCAATCCTATGCCGCCTCAAACGGCGCAATTACTTATTGAACATATTAAAAATGGCTTAATAAAAATCGAGAAAGACTTAGAAACAGTTACACACCACGATAGTGAATTTCACCTTAAATTCAAAGACGGTTCAGTGCAAAAGTGTGATATCGTGATTAATGCTACGGGTTCGAAAACTCATCTTTCAGACCTTGATAGTGACGATCAACTTGTATTGAATTTAGAAGATAGACAAGTAGTACAAGGACATCCACTTGGAGGTATCCAAATTGTCGCTGAAACGAATCAAATTATTAGCCCAAGATATGGCACACTTAAAAATATGTATGCGTTAGGCCAGTTAACAAATGGTATTAACCAATCGAGAAATGGTGTAATGATGATTGTTAGACAAGCGGTTAGTGTAGTCAATCACCTGTTTGAGACAAATAGATAAGTGTGTTTATTAAGATTACAAGGCATTTTGAACTATGATGAGACAACTTTGTAATTTACTTTTGATATATACGTATGTGAAATAGGTTTAACTTCAATTCAATTTTATTAATGTTAATGTATTGAAATTTTAGAAATAAAGCCGACTTAGATAATAAGAATTGTCATTTCATTAAAAATGTAGTACGATGATTTTGTAACTAAATTTCAGTTACATGACTCAATCATCAAATAACAATTTCATAAATATTCTTTCGGGGCAGGGTGAAATTCCCAACCGGCAGTAAATTAAGCCTGCGACCTGCATTTATATTTTAAATGTGGCTGATCTAGTGAGATTCTAGAGCCGACAGTAAAGTCTGGATGGGAGAAAGAATGAAGTATAACAAAATGACACTTTTAAGTGTTTATTTGGCATACCCTTATTTTAAAAATTTGGATAAGTGTGTTTAATTCTGCTAATAACGTTATATCAATATATCCCACACCTGAAATAATTTTCAGGTGTTTTTTTATTATATAGAGGTGATGAGATGAGTCAATATTTAAATTATGCTATACAACTCGCAAAAATGGTTGAAGGACAAACAGGTAAAAATCCTCCAGTTGGTGCTGTAGTGGTAAATGATGGCCGTATCGTGGGTATTGGCGCACATTTAAAAAAGGGCGATAAACATGCTGAAGTACAAGCATTGGATATGGCACAAGAACATGCAAAAGGCGGAACAATATATATTTCGTTAGAGCCGTGTACACATTTTGGTTCAACCCCGCCTTGTGTCAATAAAATTATCGATGCAGGTATTGAAACGGTTATTTATGCTGTTAAGGATACAACATTACCTTCAAACGGTGATGAAATCTTACAGCAAGCAGGTATACGTGTTGAATTTCGACACCAACCGGATGCGGAAGAATTATATAAATACTTTTTTATTACCAAAAGGCAATCCGTGCCAATCGTTTCCGTCAAAGTGGCTTGTAGTTTAGACGGGAAACAGGCAACTGATGCGGGAAAAAGCAAATGGATTACGAATAAAGCTGTGAAAAAAGATGTATTTCAATTACGACATCAACATGACGCGGTACTTACTGGAAGTGGTACATTAAATGCCGATAATCCACAATATACAACGCGAATTGAAGAAGGAAAAAATCCAATTAAAGTGATATTAGCTAACAGTGGAAACTTAAATTTTGATTTAGATATCTTTAAAAATACTAATACGCCCATTTGGATTTATACACAAAATGAAAAATTATCATCAAACATTGAACAAGTTAAAATAATACATCTTGAAAATTGTTCGATTGAAAATATTGTGAAAGATTTATATCAAAAAGGAATCGGAAGATTGTTAGTAGAAGCAGGACCAACAATTACATCTGAATTTCTCCTATCTAATTATACAAACGAACTAGTTATATATTACGCCCCGAAAATAATAGGTGGTTCAGGCGATTATCAATTTTTCCATACGGATCATATTTTTGATTTGTCTGAGGTACCTCAATTTGAAATTGTTAATTCTCAAATGCTTGAGCAAAATATTAAATTAGAATTACGAAAGAAGTGATTAAACATGTTTACTGGAATTGTTGAGGAAATAGGTACAATAAAAAAAATATCAACACAACAGTCTGTAGTTAACTTGAATATTGAATGTCAAAGCATTTTATCAGATATGCATTTAGGCGATTCAATTAGTGTTAATGGGGCATGTTTAACAGTGGTAGCATATGATGAACATAGCTTTTCAGTGCAAGTTATAAAAGGAACTGAAAATAAAACGTATTTAAATCAATTAAGCCAATCTGCGGAAGTTAATTTAGAAAGAGCAATGAGTGGTCAAGGACGCTTTGGAGGTCATTTTGTACTTGGCCATGTGGATGAAGTAGCAAAAATAACACGTATCCAATCTTCCGATAATTCAAAAATAGTGACTATTCAACCATCAATGAAACTAATTAAGCAAATGGTTAGTCAAGGATCAATAACAGTTGATGGTGTGAGTTTAACGATATTCCAATTGAAAAATTCAGAGTTCGATATACATCTTATTCCTGAGACGAGAAAGTCGACAATACTAAATCTAAAACGTGTTGGAGATCCAGTTCATTTAGAAACGGATATGTTATTTAAATACGTGGAGAAAATTATAAAAAATGACGAGACTGAATTAACATCAGATAAGCTTAAAGCATTTGGATTTTAAGGAGGGCTAATATGCAATTAGATAGTATTGATACAGCGCTTGAAGCACTTAAAAATGGCGATAGTATCATTGTGGTAGATGATGAAAATAGAGAAAATGAAGGCGATTTAGTAGCTGTTACAGAATGGATGAACGACAATACAGTTAATTTTATGGCAACATATGGAAAAGGTTTAATTTGTGCACCTATTAGTAAAGGAATCGCTGAAAAATTGAATCTTAATCCCATGGTGACAAATAATTCGGATGTTTATGGTACACAATTTACAGTAAGTGTTGACCATATTCAAACGACAACTGGTATCAGTGCAGGTGAAAGAACGTTAACTGCTAGAGCGTTGATAGATGCACAATCAAAAGATACAGACTTTAACAGACCAGGTCATCTTTTCCCTTTAATTGCACAAGATAATGGGGTGTTAGCAAGACGTGGTCATACAGAAGCCTCTGTAGATTTAGCTAAACTAACTGGCGCCAAGCCTGCAGCATTAATTTGTGAAATTATGAATGAAGATGGGACTATGGCAAAAGGTGAATCGTTAGAAGCATTTAAAGAAGCTCATGAGCTAGTTATGATTTCCATTGAAGATTTGGAAGCATATCGTAAATCTTCAAGTTCAATAATAGAAGCAAAGGCGAAAGTTAAGATGCCTACTGAATATGGCGACTTTGATATGTATGGATTTACCACAGAAAATAGAAATGAAGAAATTGTAGTCATTGCTAATGGTGATATTAAAAAAACAGAAAATGTACGCATCCATTCAGCATGTTTGACCGGCGATATTTTCCATAGCCAACGCTGTGACTGTGGTGAACAGCTGTCAGCATCAATGAAATATATTTCAGAACATGGTGGCATAATATTATATTTACCTCAAGAAGGCAGAGGTATTGGATTAATCAATAAACTGAAAGCATATGAGTTGATTGAGCAAGGATATGATACAGTTTCAGCAAATATTGCATTAGGCTTCGAAGAAGATTTAAGGGATTATCAACAAGCAGCACAAATATTAAAATATTTTGGTGTTGAAAGCGTTAATTTATTAAGTAATAATCCTAAAAAATTTGAAAGTTTAGAAACATATGGGATTCATATTTCTACCCGAATTGAGCTCGTAGTTCCAACTAACCCATACAATCAAGATTATATGGATACAAAAAAAGAAAAAATGGGTCACTTAATATAGGAGGTAATTTAAAATGAATTTTGAAGGTAAATTAATAGGTTCAGACTTAAGAATTGCAATTGTAGTAAGTAGGTTTAATGACTTCATTACAAACCGCTTATTAGATGGTGCGAAGGATACTTTGATTAGACATGAAGTAGCTGAAGAGAATATTGATGTTGCATATGTTCCTGGCGCATTTGAGATTCCTTTAGTAGCAAAAAAATTGGCTAAAAAAGAAGATTATGATGCTGTCATTACTTTAGGATGTGTTATTAGAGGTTCGACTTCTCACTACGATTATGTTTGTAACGAGGTAGCAAAAGGCGTTTCAAAAGCCAATGATGTTACGGACACACCAGTTATATTTGGCATTCTAACAACTGAAAATATTGAACAAGCGGTTGAGCGTGCTGGTACAAAAGCAGGTAATAAAGGTTCAGAAGCAGCAGTTAGTGCTATAGAAATGGCTAATTTATTAAGAGAGATATAACGTCAGACTAGATTACTAAAAAATAATTTTCAAAAGAGGGAGCCAGAGACTTTAAGTCTTTGGCTCCCTCTTAATTGTTGTGAGCATTGGAATAAGCTTATTCAAGGCTTTTAAAAAAATCATTTTTGACCAATCATAAGCCCAACGTAATGTATTAATAAAAGAAATTACTTATCACTCAGTGTCTTATATAGTGAATTCTGAATCGACTAATTCTTTAGTTTACGATATAGTAGCAATCCTGCAGTTATCACACCAGTGAATACACCAGTAATAACTCCAGCCTTTTTAAGAACATCTGGTTTTAAAACTTCCTTAAACATCAAATTTAAATTTTGAGGTCTTTCGGCTAATCTTCTCATAAAGTAACTGAACCAATCGTCACCATAAGGAACATAAATACAGAAATTATTTCCTTCACGTGCAAGTTGCTCAGCTAAGTCAGAACGGAAACCATACAACATTTGAAATTCATATCTATCCTTATCAATTTTATTATTTTTAATAAATTGTTTAATTTGCGTAATAATGTAGTCATCATGTGTGGCAATAGAGGTCACATTTTTTGCATTCAACAATCTTTTTTCAATTAAGCGTATGTAGTTTTCGTCAATTTCTTCTTTTGTTTGATAGGCGATAACATTATTTTCTTTATATGCACCTTTTACCATACGAAGTCTTAGTTCTGGATATTTATCGATTAGTGCATCTGCTTTATATAAATATGCTTGAATGACAGTACCTACATTTTTGAATTCTCCCTTTAATCGATCCAATACTTGAGTTATATCAAATAAGCTATCATATTTTTCAGTATCGATATTAATATGCATATTATCAAATTCAGTAGCTTTCAATAATATTTCACGCAAGTTACGGTAAGCAAGGTCTATATCAAATTCTGATCCTAGCTGACTTATTTTAACTGACATGTGTCCATCTAGGTTATGATTATAAATAGCATACATCACTTCTAAAATTTGATCTTTTGCTTGAATTGCTTCACCCTCAGTTACAACAAATTCTCCAAGACAATCCACTGTGACAGTGATCCCCTTGTTGTTTAAACGTTCAATTGTGTCTAGCAAGGACTTAATCGTATTACCTGCAACGACTTTATTAGCACCGAACATTGGGCCAATTTCCTTGGCAGTCTTATTAAGAAACGAATTATTTGATAATCCGATAAAAAAATCTTTCACAATTGGCATATTAATTCCTCCTATTCCGCTTATAGCTATGTTTCTATAATAGTGTAGCATGAATCTAATAGTAATGAAATCGTTTACAATAAAATATATTACACTTTAAATTATAAAATACACTCTTCTGATATGTATTGAACAGAAAATGGAAATGATTGTGGTAAATAAATTTAGTTTTTATACACAATTAATATGTTTAAAATGGAAAAAGGATAGCGTATTTTGATACAATGAGCGTAATGAATATAAAGTAGAAGGGGAAGTATGGATTATGTGGAAATGGGAAACCGAAAATGAAGCTAAAGGTGTCGTTGTAATTGCACATAACATGCTTGAACACACAGGAAGATATGCATATGTGATTACGATGCTTCGCCGAAATGGATATCATGTTATCATGGGGGATTTGCCAGGCCAAGGTCAAACATCACGTTCAAATAAAGGGCAAATTGAAAATTTCGATGTTTATCATGAACATATACTTGAGTGGATCAGAATTGCAAATGAATATAAAATACCAACCTATGTCTTAGGCGTAGGCCTTGGAGGTTTGATTACCTTAAATTTATTGGAAAAAGTAGATGTGCCGATTGAAGGTTTGATGTTACTATCGCCACTATTAGAATTTAAGAAAACTAATAAGTCCAGAAAAGATAAAATTATATCGAATATAGGAAAAATGGCCAAAGATACTAGATTTAAAGTGGGTATAACCGTTGAAGACTTAACAAGAAATGACGAAGTCATAGAAGAAACTAATAAAGATCAATTAATGTTAAGTAAAGTAACATACCACTGGTATAAACAAATCATTGAGATTATGAAAGAAACTGTTAATCACTTGAAAGATGTGAAATCATTGCCATTATTATTAATGTACGGTACAGAGGATAAAGTCGCAGATATTAGTGCAATGAATTTAATCAAAGAAAAAATAATTACGGAAGAACTTTATTTCAAGGCGTGGAAAGGTTTATATCATGAAATTCATAATGAACCTGAACGTGATGAAGTAATGCGCTATATTTTAGCCTTTTTAAACAATAGCGCAAGCAATAATGGGTTTATTGTGCATGATGAAAATGAAGTTTCATAGTATTTAACGTGCAGTATACTGTGGTTTTAGTAGCTTTATAGTGTTACATAAATTTAACTTAACAATATTTCTAGGAACGATTGATAGGTATAAGCGGTGAAATCTTATTCAGTTACATCATTGAATAAGATTTCACCGCTTTTTATAGTTATTTAATAAAAGGATTACTATAGAACAAAATTTTATATAGTGCGTTACAAATAACTATTGCAAATATCAAAAAAGATTGATATATTGTACTTGTGAAATAAATCACAATATTAACAAGATAAATTATTAATGTGAGGAGCGTTCAATGATGGAATATATAAAAGGTAATAAAGTTGTTTTAATCGGTGATGGCGCTGTTGGTTCAAGTTATGCATTTGCGCTAGTTGCTCAAGGCGTGGCAGATGAACTGATAATTATAGATTTAGATGAAGCTAAAGTAAAAGGTGATGTTATGGATTTAAACCATGCAGCACCTTATGGTGGTTCACCTGTTAAAGTTAAAGCTGGTTCATATAAAGATTGCCATAATGCTGATTTAGTAGTGATAACAGCTGGAGCAGCTCAAAAACCAGGCGAGACAAGATTAGACTTAATTGAAAAAAATACGAAAATATTTAAATCAATCGTTTCAGAAGTTATGGAATCAGGATTTAATGGCATATTTTTAGTTGCTACAAATCCTGTGGATGTACTAACTTATGTAACTCAACAAGTATCTGGATTACCTAAAGAAAAAGTAATTGGTTCAGGAACAATTTTAGACACAGCTCGCTTTAAATATGAATTGGCTGAAGAATTTGGTGTTTCCGATAGAAGTGTTCACGGTCAAATCATTGGGGAACACGGAGATTCAGAATTAGCAGTTTGGTCTCAAGCGAATATTGCAGGTCAACCGTTATATCAATTATTAAAAGATAATCCTGAAAAGCAACATAGAATTGAAGAAATATTTATAAATACTCGGGATGCAGCATATGACATCATTCAAGCAAAAGGTGCCACATATTATGGTATCGCTATGGGATTAGTTCATATTACAAAAGCAATATTAAATAACCAAAATGTAGTGCTAACGGTGTCAAGTTATTTAGAAGGCGAATATGGACAAAAAGGTGTATATATCGGCGTTCCAACAAAAATCAACAGACAAGGTGCCGTACAAGTATTTGAAATCCCATTAAGCGAAGAAGAGAAAAAATTATTTAACAATTCTGTAAATATTTTGCAAGAAATGCAAAATAAAATATCTCATTTAATTGCATAATTCATAGTTTAATTTTAAACTGTATATAAGATTAATTTTATTAAAAATTCTAATATTTATTCAGTGTAGAATTTATTTAACATTGAGTGATGAATTTTTTTAATTAATTTTACATGTTTAAACTTTATACTATGATTGGGGGATTACGCTATGGGGAAGGCATTTACTGAAAAAGTGGATGGTGTTTTGCAATTAGAGTCAGTGTTAAAAGATATTGAAGATATCTTTGGCAAAGTTCAAAAGCAATACAAAATGTCCAAAGAGGAAATTTTAATTCTTCTAACGCTTTGGAAAGAAGGGTCAATGACATTAAAAGAAATGGATGACTTTGTACACATTAAATCTTATAAACGTACTAGAACATATAATGATTTAGTTGAAAAAGCATGGATTATTAAAGAAAGACCACAGAATGATGAACGTACAGTTATTATCCATTTTAATGAAGATTTAAAGGACCAAAGGGAAAGTCTTTTAAACTTTTTTAAAGAAGAAATTGATGTCAAAGCTTCTACAATTCAAAACAGTCTTAAATCTATCTTAAATATTTAGTGAATTATGGAACCAACAGTGTTTGTTACACGACGGTTCAAGCTGCTAATGAGGTTTCAATACTTTGTTGGCAGCTTTTTTATATTTCAAATGTCGGCAAATATAAATGTCATTTTATATCCCGAATCAATTGCAATTACGGTTGCTAACATACACCTGGATTTTAACTTTATAATTATAGAATTTTTTGTGTAATATCGAAGCATTTACAGTAGCTACATGTTTATGAATAATGTTAGTTATTGTTGCTAGACGCCACCAGAAATCCTACTAGCTAATGCTCGTGGAAAGTACGCTTAAAAAAACGACACATAAAATCTGAAAGTTTGTCGACAAGTTTAAATAAGCCCAGTGACTCAATGTCATGGGCTTATTTGAAAAATTTATAAATTATCTCTTTTCTATAGCACAGATAAAAGGTGGATTATTTTGCTGATTAATAAATTGATACTTTAAAATATGTGCTTTATTTTGGTCAAAATTTTGTAAATGTTCTAGTATTGAGTCCCGCTCAATTTTACCTTCATCATGTCCATGATAAATAACAAGAATGATAATACCTTCTGGTGATAATATATCAAAAATTGCATCAATGGCATGAATTGTACTGTCAGCTTGAGTAACAATTGTTTTATCACCTTTAGGCAAATATCCTAAATTGAAAATGGCGGCATCAATATTTCCGTGTTGGTCAGTAGGTATATAGGATTTTATACGTTCATGACTATCTTGAATGATTGAAATATGATTGAAGTCTTTGGTTTTTAATTGGGTCTGTTCGATGGCTGCTTCTTGAATATCAAAGGCATATATTTTTCCATTTGGAATTTGTTGAGCAAGGAAATATGTGTCATTTCCGTTGCCGCAAGTAGCATCGATAACGATACTTTCATTTGTTGTGTGTTGTTGAATTAACGATCTGGCAAAAGGAAGTATACGTTCTAATTTCATGATTTAACTTTACTTTCAAAATATTTGCCTTGGTAAGATTCTCTACGTGCTAGCTCATCATCTATTTCATTGAGTACTTCCCACTTATTGACGCTCCACATTGGTCCAACCATTAAATCTATAGGTCCATCTCCAGTAATTCTATGGACAATCATTTCTTGTGGAATGATTTCTAACTGATCACATACTAATTTAGTATATTCATCCTGTGACATAAATTCAAGTAAGCCTTTATCATATTGTTTAACCATTGGCGTACCTTTTAATAGATGTAATAAGTGTATTTTTATACCTTGCACATCCATTTGAGCGACTTCTCGTGCAGTTTCCATCATCATATTATAATCTTCACCAGGTAACCCATTGATGATATGCGTACAAATATTAATATTATGCTTACGTAGTTTAGCAATTCCTTCATAATATGTTTTCATGTCGTGTGCACGATTGATTAAATCAGATGTTTCTTGATGTATAGTTTGTAGTCCTAATTCAACCCATAAATAAGTACGTTCATTTAATTCAGCTAAATATTCGACGACGTCATCTGGCAAACAGTCTGGACGTGTGCCTATAGATAACCCAACAACACCTGGCTCTTTTAGTGCCGTTTCATATTTTTCACGTAATACTTCTACAGGTGCATGTGTGTTGGTGAATGCTTGGAAATAGGCAATGTATTGACCATCATGCCATTTTTCATGCATTCTATCTTTTATTTCTTTAAATTGTACATCGATTGGATCAACGCGGTCACCCGCAAAGTCACCACTACCTGCTGCTGAACAGAATGTACAACCACCATGTGCAACAGTGCCATCTCTGTTTGGACAATCGAAGCCACCATCAATAGCTACTTTAAATATCTTTTGTCCAAATTTATTTTTTAAATGATAATTCCATGTGTGATACCTTTTATTTTCGAATGCGTAAGGGAAAAATTGTCCCATATAACATTTTCCTTTCTAAATTCATTCTAGTTAAAGATTTTAACATATTTTAATGATATAGTGTTTAGAGTAAAATAAGAAATTTTAATTTAGAAAGGAGCTTAATGTTATGAATATGCCTAAATCAGTGTGGTGGCTAGTTATTGGTATGGCATTAAATATCACAGGCTCAAGTTTCTTATGGCCATTAAATACAATATATATGAATGAACAATTGGATAAAAGTCTAACAATTGCAGGGTTAGTATTAATGATTAATTCATTTGGTATGGTCATCGGTAATTTATTAGGAGGAAATTTATTTGATAAATTAGGTGGCTATAAAACCATTATGATTGGGACAGTGATTTGTATGATGAGTACGACACTGCTCAATTTCTTTCATGGATGGCCTTGGTATGCAATATGGCTCGTAGCATTAGGCTTTGGTGGGGGAATGATAGTTCCTGCTATTTATGCATTGGCAGGAGCTGTTTGGCCACAAGGCGGGCGCCAAACGTTCAACGCAATTTATTTAGCACAAAATTTAGGTGTAGCAATAGGGGCAGCATCAGGTGGTTTTGTAGCTGAATTAAGTTTTAATTATATTTTTATAGCAAATTTATTAATGTATGTCGCATTTGCCATTGTAGCTGTTACACAGTTTAATATTAAATTAGACTTAAAAGTGAAACATACGGATGCGATGAGTCTTTTATCGAAAGAATATAGGACGCAATTCATTGCACTCACACTACTGTGTATTATGTTCAGTATTTGTTGGGTCGCTTATATTCAATGGGAAAGTACGATTGCTTCATTTACCCAAGAAATTAATATTTCTATGAGTCAGTACAGTCTTTTGTGGACTGTGAATGGCATTATGATTTTAGTTGCACAACCATTAATATTACCTGTCATTAGATTGCTCAAAGGAAATTTAAAATATCAGATGCTTGTTGGGATTGTTATATTTATAATTTCTTTTTTCGTAACAAGTTTTGCCGAACAATTTTCAATTTTTATGGTAGGTATGATTATACTTACTTTAGGAGAAATGTTTGTATGGCCGGCGGTGCCAACAATAGCAAATCAATTAGCACCTAAAGGGAAAGAAGGCTCTTTCCAAGGATACGTTAACTCTGCTGCCACTGTAGGTAAAGCATTCGGACCTTTAATTGGTGGTATCGTTGTAGATTCGTTCAATATGCAAGCGATGTTTTTAAGTATGATTATATTACTCATTATAGCACTAGTGTTTCTGCAAATTTATGATAAAAAATTATCTAAAGACACATAATAGCCATGAAAAGCGAACTGGAAATGAACTCCAGTTCGCTTTGTAATTTATGTAAAAGTAAATTTATAGGTAAAATCAATTATATATTAGCCATAACGTACATTCCTGTTAAATCAGGTTTTACTCTTGAAATAAATTGATATTTCAAATATTATTAGTAATGTATAGGAGTAGTAGCTTTATAACTCATCTGCAGAGAGCTAGGGGTGGTGGAACCTAGTGCTGAGTCTAAAGTGAACTTACCAGGACTTAAAGATAATTAATGACATCTCTTACTATTAAATTAAAATGAGTGCACATTTAATGTGAAATAGGGTGGTACCGCGGCGAAAGTCGTCCCTTTGGTTTTCAATAATAGTTTGAGGTGTTTTTTTATTGAATAGGAGGAAAAGTAGTGAACTACAATCATAATGAAATTGAAAAGAAATGGCAGGATTATTGGGAAACATATAAAACATTTAAAACAAGTGATAATTTAGGACAAAAGAAATTTTATGCTTTAGATATGTTTCCATATCCTTCAGGTGCAGGATTACATGTAGGACACCCGGAAGGATATACTGCTACAGATATCATTTCACGTTATAAACGTATGCAGGGATATAATGTATTGCATCCAATGGGTTGGGATGCATTTGGCTTACCAGCCGAACAATATGCATTAGATACAGGTAACGATCCTAGAGCATTTACTAAAGAAAACATTCAGACTTTCAAACGTCAAATTAAAGAACTTGGTTTTAGTTATGATTGGGATAGAGAAGTGAATACGACGGATCCTGAATACTATAAATGGACGCAATGGATATTCATACAATTATATAATAAAGGTTTAGCCTATGTTGATGAAGTAGCAGTGAACTGGTGTCCAGCTTTAGGAACTGTATTATCAAATGAAGAAGTCATTGATGGCGTGTCAGAACGTGGAGGACATCCCGTTTATAGACGTCCGATGAAACAGTGGGTATTAAAAATCACTGAATATGCAGATAGATTGTTAGAAGATTTAGATGAGTTAGACTGGCCAGAATCATTGAAAGATATGCAACGAAACTGGATAGGTCGTTCTGAAGGTGCATCAGTATCATTTGATGTAAAAGATTACGATGCGCAAATTGATGTGTTTACAACGCGTGCAGATACGATATATGGTGCTTCATTCTTAGTACTTAGTCCTGAACATGAACTGGTAAATATGATTACGACTAAAGATAATAAAGAAGCAGTAGAAGACTATCAAAAAGAAGCGGCTAAAAAATCTGACTTAGAACGTACTGGTTTAGCCAAAGAAAAATCAGGTGTATTTACTGGTGCATACGCTACAAATCCATTATCAGGACAACAAGTGCCAATTTGGATTGCAGATTATGTGTTATCTACTTATGGTACTGGTGCAGTAATGGCTGTACCTAGTGGTGATCAACGGGATTATGAATTTGCTAAAACTTTTGATTTACCAATCATAGAGGTCATTAAAGGTGGCGATATAACCGTTGAAGCATACACTGGCGATGGTCCACATATCAATTCTGGTGAATTGAATGGTTTATATAATGAAGCAGCGATTGAAAAAGCGATTGAATTATTAGAAAGTAAACATGCTGGTACTAGAAAAGTAAACTACAAATTGAGAGATTGGTTGTTTAGTAGACAAAGATATTGGGGTGAACCTATTCCTGTAATTCATTGGGAAGATGGTTCAATGACGACGGTTCCTGAAGATGAATTGCCATTACTGTTACCAGAAACTGATGAAATTAAACCATCAGGTACAGGAGAATCACCACTTGCTAATATTGATGAATTTGTCAATGTGGTTGATGAAGCAACTGGTATGAAGGGACGTCGTGAAACTAATACAATGCCTCAATGGGCAGGTAGTTGTTGGTACTATTTAAGATATATTGACCCAGATAATGAGCAAATGCTTGCTGATCCTGAAAAATTAAAACATTGGTTACCAGTAGATTTATATATTGGCGGTGTAGAACATGCAGTATTACACTTGTTGTATGCAAGATTCTGGCATAAAGTATTATTCGATTTAGGTGTCGTACCAACGAAAGAGCCTTTCCAAAAATTATTTAACCAAGGTATGATATTAGGTGAAGGTAATGAAAAAATGAGTAAATCTAAAGGCAATGTAATAAATCCTGATGATATTGTGAAATCTCATGGTGCTGACACGTTGCGATTATATGAAATGTTTATGGGACCACTTGATGCAGCAATTGCATGGAGTGAAAATGGCTTAGATGGCTCAAGACGTTTCTTAGATAGAATTTGGCGCTTATTAATTACAGAAGATGGTTCAATTTCAAACAAAGTGGTAAACCAACATAGTAAGACTTTAGATAAAAGTTATCATCAAACTGTGAAAAAAGTTACAGAAGATTTTAATTCTTTAAACTTTAACACTGCAATAAGTCAACTTATGGTGTTTATTAATGATTGCTATAAAGCAGAAGAAATTTATAAACCATACATTGAAGGGTTTATTAAAATGTTGGCTCCAATTGCTCCGCATATTTCAGAAGAATTGTGGTCACGTTTAGGACATGAGGAAACAATAACGTATCAACCTTGGCCATCTTATGATGAATCATTATTAGTTGATGACGAGATTGAAATCGTTGTACAAGTTAATGGTAAGGTACGTGCTAAAATTAATGTATTGAAAGACATTACAAAGGAAGACATGGAACAAATAGCACTTGATAATGAAAACGTTAAATCCGAAATAGTTGGCAAAGATATTAAAAAAGTCATTGCGGTTCCAAAAAAACTTGTTAATATTGTAGCCAAATAAAACTAGGGGGAATTAAATATGAAGTCTATTACAGTAAATGAATTAAAAAATAAAATTTTAAACGCTAATCCGGTTAATATTGTGGATGTTAGAACGGATCAAGAAACTGCAATGGGAATTATTCCAGGAGCTGAAACAATTCCTATGGACAGTATTCCGGAAAATTTAAACTATTTTAACGATAATGAAACGTATTATATTATCTGTAAAGTTGGCGGTAGAAGTGCACAAGTTGTTCAATATCTTGAACAGCAAGGTATAAATGCTGTGAATGTTGAAGGCGGCATGGATGAATTTGGCGACGAAGGTTTAGATATTAAAAGCATTTAATTCGAATATAAAATAAGCAAAGACATTTCACTTTAATGTATTGTTTAAGAACTAGTCCTTATGGATTAGTTCTTTTTTTGTGGTGTAATTTTGTGAAATAGAGTGTTTAAACAATAACTATTAGAATACATGGAAGTGATTATTTTAGTATTATTATATATGATAAGAACCAAGCTGAGATTCGTGCTTCTCAACTTGGTTCTTATCCGAATTTAATATATTATTATTTAACGATGTTTATCTAATTGCAAATTAGTGATAAAGAAAATGTTATATTTGTTTCTTTAGTATAGTGAAATAGCAAACGTAATTTATATTTTATTTACAGTTATTCTGTATCAATTTCAAAATGACTTGCATTAGAACCAGCAACATGACCGGTTACGAGTGCACTTGTAATATTGTATCCTCCTGTATAGCCATGAATATCTAATACTTCTCCACATAGAAATAAACCTGGTACAAATTTAGACATCATTGTCTTAGGTTGAATTTCTTTTAATGAAACGCCACCGCCTGTAACAAATGCTTTTTCAATAGATAACGTACCATTTACAGTGAAAGTGAATCCTTTTAATAGATTAACAAGTTGTTTAATTTGCGCATTTGAAATATGGTGAGCAGTTGTATCATCAGAGATTTGAGCTTGCTCGATTAAAAATAATAAGTAGCGTTCTTCAATTAATCCATGTAGACTATTTTTAACAAATTTATCAGGTGTCGCTTCTAATAAGCGTCTAATCTCTTGTTCAAGCTTATCTTTGGTAAGTTCAGGAAATGCGTCAAGCTGCATTTGGATATCTTGTTTCTTTCGTTGCTTTTGTTCTTTGTATACAAATTGACTGCATCTTAATGCAGCAGGACCACTAACTCCAAAGTGAGTAAATAGCATATCCATTTGATGTGTAATACGCGGTTTGCCGTTCTTCTTTAATACTGAGAGGGCAACATTTTTTAAACTTAAACCTTTGAGTCTTTTGTTCTTAATAAACGGTTCAGCCGACGTAATGGGTACTTCGGTAGGGAATAATTCAGTAATCGAATGTCCTAATTGTTTAGCAAATTTATAACCGTCACCTGTCGAACCTGTTTGAGGAACGCTCGTACCACCTGTAGCTATAATCAAACTACGACTTTCAACTTGTTGTTGATCGTTTAACATGACTTTGAACGTGTGTTGCTCTGTATATTCAATAGATGATACAGTGGACTCTTCTCTTACTTCTACGTGATGTTGCTGTAAGGTATTGATAAGCGCATCAACGACGTCTTGCGCTTTACTTGAAACTGGAAACATACGTCCATGGTCTTCTTCCTTTAAATGTACGCCTCTAGTTTCGAAAAATTGAATAATTGATTCATTGTCGAAAACTGAAAAGGGGCTATACAAAAATTTTCCGTTACCTGGAATGTTTTTTATAATTTCATCATAAGGTAACCGATTGGTAACATTACAACGCCCGCCTCCAGAAATTTTTAATTTGCGACCAAGACCTTTTTTCTTTTCTATTAATAAAATTTTATGATTTGTGATACTTGCTGCAGCGGCAGCCATCAGGCCACTAGGACCGCCACCTATTATAATTGTTTGATACATTTTATTGCCTCCCGTAAGCTTATAGTGTTATTTTATAGTAATATAGTTTTGAAAAAAAGTAGTTATCACGTTATTATTAAGATTACGAGTGTAAAATTTAATTTGAGATAGGAAGATCTGAATGAGTGAAAGTAAAGAGTTAGTGAGAGGCACCTTCTTGATTACGCTTAGTATATTAATTACTAAGATATTAGGTGTAATTTATATTATTCCATTTTACGCCATCATTGGTGGAGAGAAAAATTTGGCGCCTTTCAACTATGCGTATACCCCTTATAATATTGCAATTGCAATTGCAACTGCAGGTGTACCATTAGCAGCCTCGAAATATGTTTCAAAATATAATGCATTAGGTGCATATAAAATTAGTGAAAAATTATATAAATCAAGTTTTATAGTCATGACGCTTACTGGATTTATAGGTTTCATTGTTCTTTATTTATTAGCGCCAAGTATTGCATCTGTTACGTTAGCTAATAAAGGTGATGTTAAAGGTAGTTGGACCGTTGACGATATTACTTGGATAATTAGGATTATAAGTATAGTTGTTATTTTTATACCATTATTAGCTACATGGCGTGGTGTATTTCAAGGCTATAAATCAATGGGACCAACAGCAGTTTCTGAAGTTATTGAACAAATCGCACGTATTTTATTTATATTAGTGGGTAGTTATTTAGTTTTAAATGTGTTTAATGGCAGTGTACTTGCAGCGAATGGTGTTGCAACATTTGCTGCAGCAATCGGTGCAATAGCAGCAATCTTGGTCTTATGGTATTACTGGAGAAAGAGAAAAGCTAACATAGAACGCATGGTTGCCACTGATCACACTGGCATGGATGTATCTTATGGAAAAATGTATAAAGAAATTATTTCATACAGTATTCCATTCGTTATTGTAAGCTTAAACTTTCCTTTATTTAATTTAGTGGATCAGTTTACACATAACAGTGCATTGAATATAGCAGGTGTACCAAGTAATTTGCATGATTACTTCTTCTCAATTTTGAATATGACAACAAATAAAATTGTTATGATACCGACATCTTTATCAGCAGGTTTTGCAGTAAGTTTAATTCCATTTATTACAAAAACATATGAATCAGGGGAATTGAATGAAATGCATAGACAAATACGTACATCACTTGGTGTTTTAATGTACATAACCGTTCCAGCAAGTTTAGGTATAATGGCATTAGCACTACCGTTGTATACTGTTTTCTATAGTTATAATATTGATGGCAGTCATATGTTATTTTATTATGCACCAGTCGCAATATTAATCGCGTTATTAAGTGTCACAGCATCTATGTTACAAGGTATTGATAAACAAAAATTAACAGTTTTTGTAATTTTAGCAGCTGTAGTTATTAAAATTATACTGAATACGCCACTCATTGTAGCGTTCCATTCTGCTGGCGCAATTTTAAGTACAGCCATTGCATTATTATTTGCAGTATTGTGTAATTTTTATATTCTTAAAAAGTATGCAAAATTTAATTTTGCGGAAACTTGGCTACACTTTGGAAAAATATTCATATATGGTTTTGTCATGATGATTGCAGTAGAACTAACATTTTTTGTGTTACAACTATTTATTTCTACTGAAGCGAAGTTTGGCTCTTTAATCATTGTAATTATAAGTGTGATTGTCGGCATGCTGATATATGGTGGCATAACTATGAAAACGAGACTGGCAGATCAATTTTTAGGTGATATTCCAAATAAAATCAGACGTAAATTAGGTATTATTAAATGAGATTAGATAAATTCTTATCAAACATGGGCATAGGAACTCGAACGGAAGTTAAACAACTTTTAAAAAAGAAACATGTTAAAATTGATGACAAGATTGAAACATCACCTAAGAAACAAGTCGATCCCAAAAGTGAAACAGTAAAAGTGAATGAGCAACCAATTCACTATATCGACTACGTGTATCTCATGTTAAATAAACCCAAGGGGTATATTTCAGCAACAGAAGACAATAAACAAAAAACAGTTCTTGATTTGATAGACGACTATCAATATTTAGATATATTCCCGGTTGGTCGGTTAGATAAAGATACCGAAGGTCTTTTATTAATCACAAATGATGGTCAATTTAATCACCAATTAATGAGTCCAGTCAAACATGTAGCTAAAACGTATGAAGTAATATCTGAAAAAAATATTACAAAAAATGATATAAACGCATTTAAAGTGGGTATTGAATTAAATGAGGGATTGACGAAACCTGCAAAATTAGTCCAAGGTGATGAAGTGAACAAATCATTTGTCACAATATATGAAGGACGCTATCATCAAGTTAAACGTATGTTTCATGCTATAAACAATGAAGTAACTGCTCTGAAACGTACGAGCATTGGCGATTTACAGCTTGATTCTACTTTGGAACCAGGAGAATATCGTCATTTAACTCAGCAAGATTTTGAACTATTAGGATTAAAATAAAGAAGAGGTGTATATATTATGTCAAAATTATTTAAAGCAATCATAGGTATAGGGGGAGCGGCTGCCGCAGTCGTACTTTCTAAAAAAGAAAATAGAGATAAGTTAAAAGATGAGTATAGTAAGTACAAATCTAATCCCGAATCTTATAAACAAAATGCGAAAGATATTGCTAGTCAAATCAGTTCAAAAGCAGGCGAAACTTATAATGAAGTAAAACAAGATCCAAAAGGTTATGCTTCTAAAGTGAAACAGGATCCAAAAGGCTTTATAAACGAACAAAAAGATCGTTTCTCAAATGTTACGGAACAAGAAGAAGAACATATTGATGAAGCAAGATTTACTGATGAAGGTGCAGCTGATCCTTCAAACAACCTACGTGTTGTAACGGAAGAAGAATTGAAAAAAAACAGTAATAAAAATGACAATAAATAAGACGTTGTTATACGTGAGTTTTTAACCTAGTTCAAATTTGAACTAGGTTTTTTCTATTAATACAGTTAACTGATTTATTAATAGAAAGCGCTTTAACTGTTTTGTGAACAATCATAACAGTTAATTTTTTGTCATATTAACTACATCTTACTGTAGTTTCTACATTACTTCATGTAAAATATTAAATATATAAGTTATAAGAAGGAAGTTGATTGTATATGTGGAGAGACAAAGTAAAAGAATATGAAGAGCTAATATTAGAAGATTTGAATGGTTTACTTTCTATTGAAAGTGTAAGAGATGACAATAAAGCTTCAGCAGAGAATCCAGTGGGACCTGGACCAAGACAAGCTTTGGATTACATGTATAAAATTGCTGAACGGGATGGCTTTGGAACACATGATGTTGATCATATCGCTGGACGTATTGAAGCCGGGAGTGGTGATGACGTGTTTGGTATTCTGTGTCACGTCGATGTTGTACCTGCAGGTGAAGGATGGGATTCAGATCCATTTAATCCAGTAGTAACTGATGATAAAATTGTTGCTCGTGGTACTTTAGATGACAAAGGGCCTACAATTGCAGCATATTACGCAGTCAAAATTTTAAATGAAATGAATGTAAACTGGAAGAAACGTATACATATTATCATAGGAACAGATGAAGAATCTGATTGGAAATGTACAGAACGCTATTTCCAAACTGAGGAAATGCCTAAATTAGGCTTCGCACCTGATGCTGAATTTCCTGCTATTCATGGCGAAAAAGGGATAAGTACGTTTGATGTCATTCAAAATAAAAAAGCAGATGATCAAGATGAACCAGAATATGAATTACGTTCATTTGCATCTGGTCAAAGATATAACATGGTTCCTGATGAAGCGATTGCCAATGTTGCTGTTAAGGAAAATATGACTGATGTCATTCAAAACTTTGAACAATATCTTAATGAACATGATGTTGAAGGTGAGAGCGTTGTCGATAGTGGTATCTTAGTGCTTAAAGTTCAAGGCAAAGCTGTGCACGGCATGGATCCATCGATAGGTGTAAATGCTGGGTTATATCTCCTTAATTTCCTTACAACATTAGATTTAGATAAAACTGCTGCAAATTTCGTAGCCTTTAGTGAACAATATTTATTTGAATCTCATTTTGGTGAAAAAATGGGTATGAAATTCCATACTGATGTAATGGGTGACGTGACAACAAATATTGGTGTTATTTCTTATGATAATCAAAATGGTGGTAAGTTTGGAATTAACTTAAGATATCCTGAAGGTTTTGAATTTGATGAAGCATTAGCAAGATTTAAAGAAGAAATAAAATCGCTAGGGTTTTCAATTGAATTAGGTAAAAACCAAACACCACATTATGTGGAAAAAGATGACCCATTTGTGCAAAGCTTAGTCCAAGCATATCGCAACCAAACTGGTGATGACACAGAACCATATACGATTGGTGGCGGCACTTACGCACGTAACCTTGATAAAGGTGTAGCATTTGGCGCAATGTTCAGTGATTCTGAAGATTTAATGCATCAAAAAAATGAATATATAACTAAAAAGCAATTATTTAATGCAACAAGTATTTATTTAGAATCATTATATAAATTGTGCGTGGAGGAATAAATATGACAAAAGTATTAATAAATGAACAACTCGTTGACGAACAAGATGCAAAAGTACCATATAATGATAGGGGCTATGTATTTGGCGATGGTATTTATGAATATATTAGAGTGTATGATAATAGTGTTTTTACAGCAAAAGCGCATTTTGAAAGATTATTGCGCAGTGCAAAAGAAATTGGTCTTGAATTAAAATATAACGTAGAAGAACTTTCTGAATTAATACAGGAATTATTATCGGCAAATGGCGTGATTAACGGGGGAGTTTATATTCAAGTAACACGTGGTGCTGCACCACGTGATCATGCATTTCCGACACCTTCAATCGAAACAAATATAATGGCATTCACAAAATCTTATGACCGTCCGTATAAATCATTAGAAGAAGGTATAAATGCTATTACAACAGAAGACATTCGTTGGATGAGATGTGATATTAAAAGTTTAAACCTATTAGGGAATGTATTGGCTAAAGAATACGCAGTAAAATATAACGCTCAAGAAGCCATACAACACCGTGGAGATATTGTCACCGAAGGATCGTCAAGTAATGTGTATGCAATTAAAGACGGTGAAATTTATACGCATCCAGTTAACAATTATATTCTCAATGGTATCACGCGGATGGTAATTAAATCGGTTGCTGACGATAAGGGGATACCATTTAACGAAGAAACATTTACTTTAGATTTCTTGAAAAATTCAGATGAAATTATCGTATCGAGTACGTCTATAGAAGTTATGCCAGTTGTTAAATTAAATGGTGAAAGCGTAGGCGAAGGTAAAGTAGGTGCTATCACTAAATCCCTGCAAGAAGGATTCAATAATTACATTGATAAACATAGCTAATAATTTCTATAAAATGGATGTAAAATATAGCAAAAATTCATACTGAATTATGTTATAATGCTAACTGAGCCGTTTAAAAGAAACTAATAGAAATTAGAAAGTAAAAAGTGACTTTTTGTTTCTCATTATTGGTTGAAATTAGTACCCAAACATTATAAAATCTTTTATGAGTCTTGAAATGAAATCAGCAAAATTTCTTGAAAAAAGATAGAGAAATATTAAAAAATATTCTCAGTTTGGGTTCGTTTTATGGTATGCTATAAAAGTTACTATAATTTGAAAAACAGTTATTTATAAATTTAAAAATCAACTTGAATCGCATGGGACATTATGCTGGTCATGCTAATTGAGACAGTATAAATTTCGATTAAAGTTTATAAAATTTACTATGAAAATGATTATATATGGCTCTCGAAAAATGCTTTTCTGGAGCCATTTTCTAATTGAAAGTGAGGTGAACGTGTTGGAGCAGTTTTATCAATTGGGATGGACGCTTGACTCAGCAGGCGGTGCATCGGGTGAAGCATATATGGCCGAGCAAGATGGGCAAAAATTATTCTTAAAAAGAAATTCAAATCCATTTATTGCAGCTTTATCTGCCGAAGGTATTGTGCCTAAACTTGTATGGACAAAACGCATAGAAACTGGTGAAGTCGTAACAGCACAACATTGGAAAAATGGTAGAGAACTTACTTTCAATGAAATGCATGAGCAACGTGTAGCGAATTTATTGAAAAAAATTCATAGTTCGAAAACATTGTTAAATATGTTAAAACGTATGGAAATGGAACCTATTACGCCAGATATTTTACTGAATAAAATTAATGCATCGTTATCAAGAGATGTATTAACACATCATGTCGTGAGAAAAGCATTAACTTATTTAGAAGATCATATGCCCAACTTAGATCCTCGTTTCTTTACAGTTGTCCATGGTGATGTTAATCATAATAATTGGTTACTATCGGATCATGACGAGTTATACCTCGTTGATTGGGAAGGTGCAATGATTGCTGACCCCGCAATTGATTTAGGCATGCTGCTATACAATTACGTTCCAGAAAAGAAATGGCCAGAATGGCTCAACGTGTATGGTACAAAAGATTCAATGGATTTACAAAAACGTATGAAGTGGTACACGGCTGTGCAATCTATTGGTATGGTTCAATGGTATGAAGAACAAAAGCGTTATAAAGATATGAATATGTGGTTGAACTTTTTAAACGAAGTAATGAAGAATAATGCTTTTATATAAGGAGTTATCAAAATGAGAATGCGCTATAAGCCTTGGGCAGAAGACTACTTGAAAAAAGAACCGAATATAGTTGATATTGATGGTAGTCATGCAGGGCAAATCAGTGAGTGGTTTGATAATGACCAACCGATTTATATAGAGGTTGGATCAGGCATGGGTCAATTCATAACTTCACTTGCAGCAAAGCATCCAGAAATAAATTTTATCTCAATGGAACGAGAAAAAAGCGTTATGATAAAAGTATTAGACAAAGTCATCGAACAAGGTTTGACTAATATTAAATTAATTTGTAACGATGCTATTGAGCTGAATGAATATTTCAATGACGGTGAAGTAGATAGACTTTACTTGAATTTTTCTGATCCATGGCCCAAAAAGAGACACACCAAACGTCGCTTAACTTATAAAACATATCTTGCGTTGTATAAGCAAATTTTAAAAGACGATGGAGAAATCCACTTTAAAACAGATAATCGTGGTCTATTTGCGTATAGCTTAGAAAGTATGTCACAATTTGGCATGTACTTTACAAAAATTAACTTGAATTTGCATGAAGAAGATAATGAAGATAATATTGAGACTGAATATGAAAGAAAATTTTCTGATAAAGGTTCAAGGATTTACCGTATGGAAGCCCAATTTCATTAACTATTATCATTCATTTAAATTGATAGGACATAAGTTCTATCAATTTTTTTATGTTTAATTTTGTATACAGGTTAAATGATAAAGCAATTCAGTGCATATTAGGTCCATTGTTTTACCTAGCGCTTTATTTGTATTACTATAATTGATAAGTAGAAATCGCGTTTGAATGTTTATGAGGAGGAATACAATGATGAAATTAGGGGATTTTCGTATACATTATTTAAATGGTGGTATTACCAATATTGATGGCGGCGCTATGTTTGGTGTAGTGCCCAAGGCTTTATGGACTAAAAAATACGAAGTAAATGATAAAAATCAAATTCCATTGCCAACGCACCCAATATTGATTCAAGCAGGTGACTTAAATGTCATGATAGATACAGGCATAGGTCTGGGGAAATTAACAGATAAAGAACGTAGGAATTTTGGAGTTAATTATGAAAGTTATATTAAGCAAGATTTAAGTGCATTGGATTTAACACCTGAAGATATTGATTATATCTTAATGACACATTTACATTTTGATCATGCTTCTGGGTTAACAGATAATGATGGTAATGCCACTTTCACCAATGCTGTGCATGTTATTCAACAAGATGAATGGCATGAATTTCAAAGTCCTAATATACGTAGTAAATCCACTTATTGGCCAAAAAATAACGGTGACTTTCAAAAAAAATTGTTATTGTTTGAACATAAAATAGAAGTGTTACCAGGTATTACGATGATTCATACCGGTGGACATAGTTTTGGACATTCGATTATAACAATTGAAAGTAATAATGAAAAAGCAGTCCATATGGGGGATATTTTTCCAACGACTGCACATAGAAATCCATTGTGGGTAACTGCTTATGACGATTATCCTATGCAATCAATTAGAGAAAAAGAACGATTAATTTCACAATATATTCATCAAAATTATTGGTTCTTATATTATCATGACGTTAATTATTTTGCAGTGAAATATGATAAGCAAACGCTGTCTGAAATCGAAACATTTATATCTAGAAATTAAAAAGGTTAAAGCACAAGATTTACATGGTATTAAATTGTATGCAAAGTTAGCATGTCTTTAATATCGTGTATTTATAGCTTTAACCTTCTATTGTTAACATTCAATAATATCTAGTATATCACCCGTTTTTGCATCAACATAAAAGTCATAATATGCAAGTGTGTCATTGCTTCGTGTGGTAATACCACCTTGGAACGCAATGTGATTTGAATCGGATTTTGTATACGTTATGGGTGCTTTTAATATATATGATCCAATGACATTCATAAAGTACGTTTTTACTTCAGATGTAATTTTTTCAGGATCCTGATATTGTAGATGCTCTCGACGTTTATAAATACAAATTAATCCGACAACAGTTGTTAGTGAAATAAAAGAGATAATGAACCAACTTTTTTTATTCAACATAACACAGTCAACCCCCAATAAAGTCATATTAATAGTTTACCACAACGAAGATGATATAATAAATATTAAGGAGTGAGTGACGTTGAATATAGATAAAAACAAAACATTAAACAGAATGAAAACATTAACAGAATTACATGGAGTTGCAGGTTTTGAAGAAAATGTAAAAGCGTATTTGAAATCAGAAATGGAACCATTTGTAGATGACTTTGTTTATAATCGAATGGGTGGATTCTATGGTGTTAAAAGATCAAAGTCAAATCATCCTAAACGAATCATGGTTGCAGCGCATATGGATGAAATTGGTTTTATGATTACAAATATTGCATCAAACGGTATGATCCAATTTACCAATATAGGTGGTGTAGCAACTGATATCTGGCAAGGTCAACGCCTAAAAGTAAGATCTAGAAATAATGAGGAAATTACAGGTATTGTTGCTAATATTCCAAAACACTTTAGAACTGGAAATGAAGGCGCTCCAAAGATTGAAGACTTATTATTAGATATTGGTGCAGAAAATGCTGAAGAAGTGTCAGCACGTGGCATCGCAATTGGCGATACTATAGCTCCTGACACACCATTCACACAACTTTCAGAACATCGGTTTGCAAGTAAAGCTTGGGATAATCGTTATGGCTGTTTGATTGGTATTGAGCTACTAGAATTACTAAAAGACGTTGAATTAGACTTCGACTTATTTGTAGGTGCAAATGTACAAGAAGAAGTAGGTTTAAGAGGTGCAAGTGCTGCTGTAGAATTGATAGATCCTGATGTGGCGTTTGTAGTCGACTGTTCACCAGCAAATGATATGAAAGGTAAACAAAATTTATCTGGTGAATTAGCTGGAGGGACTTTAATTAGAATTAAAGATGGTACGATGCTACTTAGACCTACATTTAGAGACTATTTACTTGACTTAGCAACACAATTTGATATCAAACATCAATATTATATTTCACCTGGTGGCACTGATGGTGGAGAAATCCACAAAGCGAAATTAGGGATACCTACAGCAGTGATAGGCGTGTGTGCTCGCTATATTCATAGTACAAATGCCGTATTTGATATTAGAGATTATGAAGCGGCTAAAAGTTTGTTAGAACAATCGGTTAGACATTTAAGTGAAGACAAAATTGAAGCGCTGCAATATAAATAAAAAAGGAGCGATATCATGCAACAATTGGCAAGTGAGCAACAATTTGATACTTTAAAGAATGAGCAAACAGTGTTTTTATTTACGGCAGATTGGTGCCCAGATTGCAAAGTGATCGAACCTGAGTTGCCTCAATTAGAAGCTAAGTATACAAATTATAATTTTATTTCAATTGATAGAGATAAATTTATTGATATCTGTGTAGATTATGGCATCATGGGTATTCCAAGTTTTCTCGTGTTTCGTAATGGTGAACAAATTGGAAGTTATATAGGAAAAGAACGCAAATCTATCGAACAAATTGATCAATTTTTAGCATCTTTATAAATGAAATGTATTCGGTAATAAATTAAATTTAAATTATAAAAATATATACCCTTAGAACGCACATTTTTTCTGTTCCTAAGGGTATATTTATTGTAAACTATAGTAAGGCACGTAAATAGGAGTGTTAATCATGAATGTCTTTCAAATGAGAGATAAATTAAAAGAAAGATTAAATCATCTAGATGTGAAATTTAGTTTCAATCGTGAAGAAGAAACGCTACGTATTTCTAGAATTGATAATGGAAAAGGTGTTACTGTTAAAATTAATCCAATAGTAGCTAAATATAAATCTCAAAAAGAAAAAATTGTAGATGAAATTGTCTATTATGTAGAAGAAGCTGTCGAACAAATGAATGGGGAGACACTAGAAAATAAGGATGATATCCATATTATGCCAGTGTTAAGATCTCCTAGTTTTGATAAGAAGGATAAAAATGGCAATTTATTCGTAATAGACAAGCATACGGCAGAAACAAATATTTATTATGCGGTTGATTTAGGTAAGTCATATCGCCTAATTGATGAAACTATGCTGAAACAATTAAATCTAACAAAGCAACAATTAAAAGAAATGGCACTGTTTAATGTGAGAAAATTAGAAAATAAGTATACAACCGATGAAGTTAAAGGTAATATTTTTTATTTTGTTAATTCGAATGATGGTTATGATGCGAGCAGAATTTTAAACACATCATTTTTAAATGATATACAAGACCAATGTGAAGGAGAAATGTTAGTAGCTGTACCACATCAAGATGTACTCATTATTGCTGATATACGCAATAAAACGGGTTACGATGTCATGGCGCATCTAACAATGGAATTTTTTACAAAAGGTTTAGTTCCAATTACATCACTCTCTCTAGGTTATGATAAAGGCCACTTTGAACCAATTTTCATTTTAGGTAAAAATAATAAACAAAAAAGAGACCCTAACGTTATTCAAAGATTAGAAGCTACAAGGAAACAATACGAGAACAAAGATAAGAAATAAGGAGTAATTAAATATGAATTTATTTTACAATAAAGAAGCAGTCGGAGATGTGGCTTTCTTACAAATCAATCCTGCAGAAGGTAATTACAATTATGTAATGCAAGGCGACATAGTTGAAATACAACTTGACGGTGAAGTTGTTGGTTATAATATCTTTAATGCATCAAATCAAACATCTATTTCAGGTAATGGCCATATCAAATTAACTGAAACATTAGTCAGTGAATTCCAAAAAGCGATTGAAGCTGCTGGTTTCAATTATAGACTCGATGTAGATTTTTCACCTAAATTTGTAGTGGGCTACGTAGAAACAAAAGATAAGCACCCTGATGCAGATAAATTAAGTGTTTTAAGTGTGGACGTTGCAACTGAAAAATTACAAATTGTCTGTGGTGCTTCTAATATCGATGCTGGACAAAAAGTAGTTGTGGCAAAAGTTGGTGCAGTTATGCCAAGTGGTATGGTAATTAAAGATGCTGAACTAAGAGGTGTTGCATCAAGTGGTATGATTTGTTCAATGAAAGAATTAGATTTGCCCAATGCACCACAAGAAAAAGGCATTATGGTCTTAAGTGATGACTATACTGTTGGACAATCATTTTTTGAAGAATAAAAGGAGGTAATGTAGTATGAGCTGGTTCGACAAGTTATTTGGAGAAGATAATGATTCAGCAGATGATTATCTTAATAAAAGAAGCCAACGACGTCAAAAAGCTACACAACAAGAAGAGCAAGATTCATTACTTCCTCAGAACAATGATGTTTATGAAAGACCTAAAGGAAAATTCAGATTTCCAATGCGTATTTTAGAAGAGGCAAATAACAATAAAAACACAGAGTCAGGATTTAACTCAGAAAATAAAGAGCGCAGTCAGGATACACGCTATGATGTGAATACTGCTAGTATTAATCAACAACATAGAAGACGTAGACATATGTATAATGATAGTTCATCTCAAAATATGGGATCGAATAATACTTCTGCTGACAATCTATCGCAACAACAGGATAGTTTCCAAACTAAACAGGAGTCCAAAGCACATAAAGGTAAAAGAATGAGAATTCAAACTGATGTCTTACGTGCAAATATGTCATCTAAAAACAAAACCAATACATCAAATTTACATCAAAGTGATTTTAAAGCGAGCGAGGTACCTTCAGCCATATTTGGTACAAAAAAACCGCGTCCTTTAGAAAACGGTGTGATTAAACGTCATGATCATCCTAATGATGAAGCTAAAGAAGTATCTTCAACGCAACAAAATAAAAATAATGAAAAAAAATATCAGCAGAAATCTCAAAAATCTAATGAAGCAGATGTTGGTGTAACTAATAATCTGAACGGAATGCATATGTCTAATGATACTACAAAACATGCTGACCAGACTTTATTGGACAATAAAAATCAAGAAAGCAATTTAACACATGATACAAAAAAGGCGATAATTAACAAAGATGAACCAAATCAACAAGCAACAAATCAACCCAAAAAAGATAATACGATTAAAATTGAGAACATCTATGCTTCACAAATAGTAGAGGAAATTAGACGAGAGCGTGAACGTAAAGTATTACAAAAAAGGCAGTTTAAAAAAGCCCTTCAACAAAAACGCAATGAGAATCAAGATAAACAACAAGATAGTATGCAAAAAGCAATAGATGAAATGTACGCAAAACAAGCACACCATTACATAGGTGAAAGCTCATTAGATGATGATGGTTTCACGGAAAATGCGACTGATTCGAAATCAGAAGCATCAAATCAAAGTGAAAAAACTAGCCAACAAGCACACGCGGTAACAAGCGAATCTATACAAGAAAACTCATCTACACCATTTAATTATGAAGAAGTTGATTTGAATAATGTACAAGATGTACATAACATTGATGAAGAACAGGTTGATGAAAATACGAGTTATGACCATAATGATACTGCAAATCAAGTTGAAGATAACAGACATAATTATGTAAGTGAACTTAAAGATATTGACAACAGCGACGATATGAATGAATCGTCAACTATATCAAGTAACCTTGATGATGTGAAAGATAAAGAGGACATCATGTCTGATGAAGCAGAAACGTTTTCAGATAAATCAGATGTAGATGATGCTCAATATAGAGAATTAACAGAAACGGCTATGGCATCAGACGAAGTAGCAAATTTAGAACAATCTGAAGCGAATGATGAAATTACTCAAGCAATACCAAAATCAAACCATTCAGAACGACAATTTATAGAGTCTGAGGCTGATTCATCAATAGGTCATGCAAGTCAAACTGATGAATTAGATACAGCATCACAAGAAGAAGCTATTGATGAACCAGCTGAAAGTGAATCAGCTTCTATACAAAACGAAAATATGAACAGTTATTCTGAAACACATAAATCTGTGAAAGGTAACGATTTAGAAACCACTGATAATAATGCTGAACAAAAAGGGACATCTATCAAAAACAGTAAATCTTCAACTACTAAAAAGGGCAGTAAACCTTTTAATGTGGTCATGACACCATCAGATAAAAAACGTATGTTAGATGCTCAAAAAGAAAAAAATAGCATAAAAACACATTTAAATTCAGCTAACAACAAAGATAAATCTGAAATTGATAATACACAAAACGTTACTAACCCTAATCAATCACAAGCGAATAATACACACCAACAGAATGAAACTACGACAGAGGTCCTAAATAATGCTAGTGAAACACAAACCGACTTGAATTCTATCAATCAATCTAATCATATAACAAATGAGCAAGACGATTTGCAACAGAATTCAGAAGCACCATATATTCACGATGCTTCTATTGATGCAACAAGTCATGATACTGAACAATTCCAAACATCTGAGCATACAACAGCAAATGAATTAAATAAGGCGAATAATCAAAATCATGCACAACAGCATCATATACAAGAACCTGTATTGAAACCGGAGCGTTCTGGTAGTCAATTGGGAGGAACTCAATCATCTACAAGTTATGATAATAAAGCAACGATTAGAAGAGGGCCAAATATCAAATTACCTAGTGTAGAATTATTAGAAGCCCCTCAGCAACATGAAATCGATAATAGTTGGATTGAAGATAAAAAACAAGAATTGAATGAAGCTTTTTATTATTTCAATGTACCTGCAGAAGTACAAAACGTTACAGAAGGACCAAGTGTGACTCGTTTCGAATTGTCTGTCGAAAAAGGTGTGAAAGTATCAAGAATTACAGCGTTACAAGATGATATTAAAATGGCGCTTGCAGCTAAGGATATTCGTATCGAAGCACCTATTCCAGGCACTAGTCTAGTTGGAATTGAGGTACCTAATCAAAATGCCACCACTGTTAATTTGCGTTCGATTATTGAAGAACCAGCTTTTAAAAACGCTGAATCTAAATTAACTGTTGCTATGGGACTTAGAATTAATAATGAGCCTTTATTAATGGATATCTCTAAAACACCTCATGCTTTAATTGCTGGTGCAACCGGGTCAGGTAAGTCAGTATGTATTAATAGTATATTAATGTCTCTATTGTATAAAAATCATCCAGAGGAATTGCGACTCTTACTCATTGATCCGAAAATGGTCGAGCTAGCACCTTATAATGATTTGCCACATTTAGTAGCGCCCGTGATTACAGATGTCAAAGCAGCAACGCAAAGTTTAAAATGGGCTGTTGAAGAAATGGAAAGACGTTATAAAGTGTTTGCTAAATATCATGTAAGAAATATTACGGCGTTTAATAAGAAAGCAACATATGAGGATAGAATGCCGAAAATTGTTATAGTAATAGATGAGTTAGCTGATTTAATGATGATGGCACCTCAAGAAGTTGAACAATCTATTGCGCGAATAGCACAGAAAGCGCGTGCTTGTGGCATTCATATGCTTGTTGCAACACAAAGACCTTCAGTCAATGTTATCACTGGATTAATCAAAGCCAATATACCTACTAGGATTGCCTTTATGGTATCATCTAGCGTGGACTCTCGTACTATCCTAGATAGTGGAGGCGCAGAGCGTTTGTTAGGATATGGCGATATGCTTTATCTAGGAAGCGGTATGAATAAACCTATCCGTGTTCAGGGGACATTTGTCTCAGATGAAGAAATTGATGATGTTGTAGATTACATTAAACAACAACGAGAACCTGAATATTTATTTGAAGAGAAAGAATTATTGAAAAAAACAGAAAGCCAACCACAAGACGATTTATTCGATGATGTATGTCGCTTTATGTTAAAAGAAGGTCATATTTCTACTTCATTAGTACAAAGACATTTCCAAATTGGATATAATCGAGCTGCTAGAATCATTGATCAATTAGAACAATTGGGCTATGTTTCAGGCGCAAATGGATCAAAACCAAGAGATGTATACATTACAGAATCGGATTTAAATGAGAATTAATATAGAGATAAAGGAGTGTTACAATGACACACTATCATTTTGTCGGTATAAAGGGTGCCGGTATGAGTTCATTAGCACAAATCATGCATGATCTTGGAAACGAAGTACAAGGTTCAGATATTAAAAATTATGTTTTTACAGAAGTTGCATTAAAAAATAATGGTATTAAAATATTGCCGTTTAATGCTGACAATATCAAAACAGATATGGTTGTGGTACAAGGGAACGCGTTTCCCGATACTCATGAAGAAGTTGTCAAAGCACATGAATTAAACCTTGAAGTAATTCGCTATCATGATTTCTTAGGTCATATCATTAATCAATATACATCAGTCGCTGTGACAGGTGCACATGGCAAAACATCAACGACAGGGTTATTGTCACATGTGATGAATGGAGATAAGAAAACGTCATTCCTAATCGGTGATGGTACAGGACTGGGTATACCAGCGAGCGATTATTTTGCATTTGAAGCCTGTGAATATCGCAGACATTTTTTAAGTTATCATCCAGATTATGCCATTATGACAAACATTGACTTTGACCACCCAGATTATTTCAAAGACGTTGACGATGTATTTAATGCTTTCCAAGAAATGGCACAGAATGTTAAAAAAGCTATTATTGCGTGGGGCGATGATGAGCATTTACGTAAAATTAAAGCAGATGTACCTGTGTATTATTATGGATTTTCTAAAAAAGATGATGTATATGCAGATAATTTAGAAATAAGTGAAAATGGTACGACATTTGATGTATACATTAAAAATGAATACTACGATACATTCTTGTCACCACAATTTGGTGATCATAATATTTTAAATGCATTGTCTGTTATTACGATAAGCTATCTAGAAAGTTTAAATATTGAAAACATCAAAGAAGCATTAGAAACATTTGGTGGAGTAAAACGTAGATTTAATGAAACAAAAGCAGGAAAACAAGTTTTAGTTGATGATTATGCACACCATCCGAGAGAAATTAGTGCTACAATTGAGACAGCGAGAAAAAAATATCCTAATAAAGATGTTATCGCAGTGTTTCAACCTCACACTTTTAGTAGAACACAAGCATTCTTGGATGAGTTTGCACAATGTTTAAGTTTAGCGGATAAAACTTTCTTATGTGAGATTTTTGGTTCGATAAGAGAAAATAGCGGTAACCTAACAATTCAAGACTTAATTCAAAGAATCGATGGTGCAACATTAATTGATGAGGAAAGTGTAAATGTATTAGAGCAATATAGTGATGCAGTTATTTTATTTATGGGCGCGGGGGATATTCAAAAAGTTCAACGTGCTTATATGGAAAAATTAGGTGTCACTTCATCATTTTAATATGTTTATGTTAAAATGATGGGGGTATTTATATTAAATAACAACATATGATTAATAGGAGGCGTTTTAAATGGAATGGATTTTACCTATAGCTGGAATTATTGCAGCGATTGCATTTTTAATATTAGTAATTGGTATCGTTGTCGTATTACTTTCAGTTAAGAAGAATTTAGATCACGTAGCAAAAACACTTGATGGTGTTGAAGGACAAGTTCAAGGAATTACACGTGAATCTACAGATTTACTTCACAAAGCTAACCGCTTAACTGAAGATATTCAAGACAAATCAGATCGTTTAAATTCAGTAGTAGATGCTGTTAAAGGTATCGGTGATTCTGTACAAACATTAAATGGTTCTGTAGATAGAGTTACAAACTCAATTACGCACAATATCTCTCAAAATGAAGACAAAATTTCTCAAGTAGTTCAATGGTCAAATGTAGCAATGGAAGTTGCTGATAAATGGCAAAACAGAAGAAATCGTAGAGAAAGTGCAAATTATAAAGCGAGCAGTGTAGCAAATGACACAAACCATAGCTATACTACACGTGTTGATAACAAATAATTCATATATTAAAAACAAATGCACTTAAATGAGGTTTGAAACTTGTTTAAGTGCATTTGTTATAGGAGGCATTAAACCATGAAGTACTATAATCGTGATAATTATGAAAGAAACTTAGAAAGTTACGAAGTGCCAGAATATTTTACAAAGGGTGCCAGAAATGAATTTGTATACGGGTTCATAGTAGGTGCTGTGATAGGTTCTGCTGTTGGTTTAGTATCAATTAGTAAATCTAGAACAACTGATAAATCTATTCCAGAAAAAGACAATCAATTCAAATCTAGTATTATTGAACAGTCTGAATTAGAACGCCAAGAAGCTGAAAATAAAGTGAATGATATTAAATCAACTGTGTTTGATATGCTAGATAAAAATACAGAAGCAACGGATGCTGAATTATCAGCGCAACGTGTAGCAATTCAACAAGAAACATCTGATAACAATTTAGCTAACATGTCTCCTGAGGCTCAAGAACAACAGGAAACAGAAGCTACTGAGGAATTCAATCAAACAGCTGATGACTTAACGCATATAGACCCAAACGCAGAACCAAAGCAAAGTGAAATAAATGCACAACAAAATGCGATTAAGGAAGAATCAGTATTAAACGATTCTCCTGACAGTATAGCGAATACTAAACATTCAAAAAGTAATGTGGCAACTGTAGGTACAGCAGCAGCTGGTACAATAGTTGCAGGAAATTTAGCTAAAGCAGCCAATGATAAAAAACAAGCACTAAATGAAGATAAACAAGTCTCTGATAATACATCTAGTCTATTATCAGAAGAACAAACGAGTGGCAATAGTAATAATGAGATACCTAATTTAATTACTAAAAGTAACAAAAAAGACGTAAGTGATACTGCAACAGCAGGAACTTTAACTGCAACAGGCTTGGCCTTAGCAGCAAAAAACAAAAATAAATCTTTGAATGATAATCCTACAGTTGCAGAGCAAACGGCTAATTTACTTCAACCAGAGACACCTGAACAAGGGAATAACAAAATAGTACCTAGTTTAGTGACTACAAATGTTGGTAATGCTGTTGAATCTACAACAGATAAAGTAGAACAAGTTGAAAATAATAAGAATGATAAAAAAGAAAAACCAGAAGCAGCAGAACAAAGAGTGAAACAATCACATAACCAGGTTGTCTTTAATGATGGTATTATTGTACATGAAAATGCGAGTGGCGAAAATAAACCTGATACAACAAGAGAAACTAAATCATCTAACACTAAAAATGATCGTACGATTAAACACGAAGCTTCAGAGCGTTCTGATAACAGCACTAGTACAAAACAACAAGATAAAAATGTAACAGAAGGTGCTACTGAAACAGAAACAACTTATTCAAAAAATAGATCACAAACCAAAAAAACAGAAAAAGCTAAGAGTAAGATAGATAAAAGAACATTTAATGATTAAATTCCCTTAGTTAAATAACTATGGGGAGGTACCAATCATTATCTTTGTTCTTATCATGCTTTAGAATAAAGTACTCAGGGTTGATTGTGACTTAAAATAATATGACTATAAAAGCATTACCACATTTATTCATGAATTTGAGTAGTGCATAAAGTTTGAATAACAATGACCTAGTTATCCTTGATGGAGTGGGATATGAAATCTTTTCTGTAAATTAGATTTCTGTCTCACTCTTTTTTGATATAGACTAATGGGCAGATAAGTATGGCAATTGAAATACTAATAAGTAATAATTACAAATCAATCTGAATATCATAAATAGAAAAAAATGAAATATGATACAAAAGCGCTAAAAACAATTTAATAGTGTAAAATATAACTAGTATATGACTGAAAATTCAGTTATTATTAATGTTATTCACTTTAAAGTGAATTTTTTGCAATCCTTACTTGAACTTATAAGTAGTTATTGTTAGAATAACGATTAACATATATTTTATCGCTTTAAAGCAGAATAAAATATTGGTTTTAAAATTTTTCATAGAGGTGAATAAAATGACAGACAAATTACAAGAATACAGAGATGAGATAGTTGAAATTAATGAACAAATCTTAGGTCTTTTATCCAAAAGAGGCAAGATAGCACAAAAAATTGGTGAAGAAAAACGTAAACAAGGTACACTTGTTTATGACCCGCAACGCGAAAAAGAAATGATTAATCAATTATTAGACCAAAATGAAGGACCATTTAATGATAATGTGATTAAGCAACTATTCAAAGAAATTTTTAAAGCCTCTACTGATTTGCAAAAATCTGAAAATGAAAAGCATTTATATGTATCAAGAAAATTAAAACCAGAAGATACAATTGTTCAATTTGATAATGGAGGCATCATTGGTGATGGCAACAAATCATTTGTATTTGGTCCATGTTCAGTTGAGTCACAAGAACAAGTTGATGCAGTAGCAGCGAATTTACAGGCTAGAGGTGAGAAGTTCATTAGAGGTGGTGCTTTTAAACCACGTACCTCACCATATGACTTCCAAGGTTTAGGTGTTGAAGGACTAAAAATTCTAAAAAATACTAAAGATAAATATGGCTTAAATGTGGTAAGTGAAATTGTGAACCCAGCAGATTTTGAAGTAGCAGACCAATATTTAGATGTGTTCCAAATTGGTGCTCGTAATATGCAAAATTTTGAACTACTAAAAGAAGCTGGACGTTCAAATAAACCGGTTTTATTAAAACGTGGTTTATCAGCAACAATTGAAGAGTTTATTTTTGCAGCTGAGTACATCGCGTCACAAGGTAATGAAAATATTATTTTATGCGAACGCGGTATCCGTACTTATGAAAAAGCAACAAGAAATACACTAGATATTTCTGCAGTGCCAATTTTAAAACAAGGTACACATTTACCGGTAATGGTCGATGTAACACACAGTACTGGACGTAAAGATATTATGATTCCAACTGCAAAAGCCGGTCTAGCGGTAGGAGCTGATGGAATTATGGCTGAGGTACATCCTGATCCATCTGTAGCGTTAAGTGATAGTGGTCAACAAATGGATTTCAATGAATTTGATGACTTCTATAAAGAAATTAAACCATTAGCTGACATGTATAATAGTAAACAGCTTAAATAATATATTAAATTGGTAAGATTAAATCCTTATAATCCTCACTTTATATTTAGTGGGGGGATAAGGATTTTTTCTCGTCTAAATTAAGGATATAATATAGTTTTTTTAAAATTAATATGAATTAATGTGTCATTTGTTATTTAACATATACATGTTCATATAAATTAAATTGAATTATTTATGAATTTAAAGCAAAATGATTTTACAATAACTAAAAATATGGTAAACTTTGAAAATGTTATGAAAACAGAGTATAATGATAAAGAAATCGCTTTCAAGGAGGAAATTATGACTGTTACAATTTATGATGTAGCTCGAGAAGCTAGAGTTTCCATGGCAACTGTTTCTCGTGTTGTCAATGGTAATCAAAATGTTAAACCTGAAACTCGTGATAAAGTTAACGACGTTATCAAAAAATTAAACTATCGTCCGAATGCAGTGGCAAGAGGGTTAGCAAGTAAGCGTACAACAACAGTTGGCGTAATTATTCCTGATATTTCAAATGTTTATTATTCCCAATTGGCTAGGGGATTAGAAGATATTGCAACTATGTATAAATACCATTCAATAATTTCAAATTCTGATAACGATCCAAGTAAAGAGAAAGAAATTTTTAATAATCTGCTAAGTAAACAAGTAGATGGCATCATTTTCTTAGGTGGTACAATTTCAGAAGAAATTAAAGAACTTATTAATAAATCATCTGTCCCAGTGGTTGTATCAGGGACTAACGGTAAAGATGAAGGAATTTCATCAGTGAACATTGATTTTGAAACGGCAGCCAAAGAAATTACTACTGAGTTAATAGAAAAAGGTGCAAAAACTTTTGCGTTTGTTGGTGGAGATTATTCTAAGAAAGCACAAGAAGATGTTTTGATCGGATTAAAAGAAGTATTAGCGTCAAATGAACTTGAATTAAACAACGAGCTCATTTTTAATGGTAATGAAACTTATAAAGATGGACTCCGTGCTTTTGAATCTTTAAAATCTGCGAAACCAGATGTTATTTTGTCAATTAGTGATGAACAAGCAATTGGCCTTGTACATGCAGCTCAAGATAGCGGCGTTAAAGTACCAGATGATATACAAATTATTAGCTTTAATAACACAAGGTTAGTTGAAATGGTTAGACCACAGCTTTCAAGTGTTATTCAACCATTGTATGACATTGGGGCTGTTGGCATGAGATTATTGACTAAATACATGAATGAAGAAGAAATTGAAGAACCTAATGTCATTTTGCCACATAGAATTGAATATAGAGGTACTACGAAATAAATTGTAGATACTTAGATTTTGATATAATTAAATCAAAAAGGGAAATGCTGAATTAGTTGCATTTCCCTTTTAAATTTATATTAAGCAACGCGTAAGAGTTAAGCTATGATTTATAATAGGATACATCATTTTATTCAAACCAACTTAGAACTTGGCGTGCATGTTTTAAGTTAGAGTCAGTTATGTCCTGTTGTCTAGGTATGTCGAAGTAATTTTCTTTATCATCTTCCCAATTCATAGGTAATGGACAAGTAGCATAAGGCTGCCATTTTTCAAGCCATTGTGATGGTAATACTCCTTGAGGTGGTCGCTCATCAATTAGTGCAAGAAATACATGTGTCCAAGCTCTAGGTACTACCTTCCAGATATTGTAGCCGCCACCACCAAACATTATTACCTTTCCGTTGGTATATGTATCGGCTAATGATTTAATAATATATGGAATTTGATAAAGTGTAGTTAAAGTACAACTCATGTGTGTGAGGGGATCTGAATAATGAATATCTACGCCATGTACACTGACAATGATATCTGGTTTAAATGATGCAATGACTGGTTCGATAGTTCGTTGGAATACATCTAAATATGATGCATCTTCGGTATAAGGTTCTAATGGTATATTAACCGTATAACCGAACCCTTGCTCGTTGCCACGTTCAGTATAATGACCAGATCCAGGAAATAAAAATTTGCCAGTTTCATGTATAGAATAAATTAAAGCTTGATCATCTGTATAAAAACTCCATTGAGTTCCATCACCATGATGTGCATCAGTGTCTATACAGAGCACGCGTTGTTTATATTTTTTCATCAAGTAAGCAATGGTAACAGCCACATCATTATATATACAAAATCCATTTGCACGCCCAGGTAAGCTATGATGTAATCCTCCGCCCAAGTGGCAACCATTATTCACAGTGCCATCCATGATTTGATCAGATAAGTTTAATGCACCGCCAACAATTCTGGCACTGTGCTGATGCATCATTCTAAATTGTAACGTATCATCACTATCCAAACCATATTTTTTAGATTCTTGATCATTTAAAATACCGTGAGATGCACGTCTAATGGCTTGAATATAGTCATAAGAATGAATAAGTAATAATTCTTCATCAGTCGCAATTCTTGGCGGTATGATATGCTCTTTTTTTAAGCTGCCTAAATCCATCAATAATTCTGTAGTTAACTTTAATCTCATTTGATTAAAAGGGTGGTCATTGCTAAAACGATATTGAAGTAATTCATTCGCGTACACATACCCCGTTGTCTGTTGCATAATACTCATAAGTTTCTCCCCTTTAAAAGAAAAAGCGATTCATAAATCTAATATTATCAAAATCTTGTAATTGCTCGATTGAAATGCGTGAGCCAATTCTGGCCATTAAACAGTTTGCTGGATGACTTGTGATTTCTGGATCATCCGTTGCAAAAATTTCAAGGCCCCCATAACCCATTAACTTTTGCATAAGTTTTTTGTATTCATATACATCAAGACCCGAATTCTTTAAGTCCCAATGCCAATAATATTCAGTAGTTAATACGATATAGTCTTCATATTCATCTGCAGTTAAACTTAATTTGATAAGTTCACTACCTAGATGTAAATGACGATAGGGCAAACTAATTTCAATAGCCCCTAGCTCAATTAAATAATCTAAATTACCACTAGACCAACGTTCGAGCGGATCAGGGTAGTGATAAGTTACATAGCCAACGATATGTTGTGCTTTTCGCAAGACAAAAATACGACCTTCTTCAAGCCCACTGATTTCTTTTATTGCCTGAAATTGATCTTTTGGAGGCCGGAAAGCAGATAACCCTTCATCAAATGTCATTGTGTCTAGTTTCGTTTGTGATACTGGTCCTTCGATTATAAAAGTATGGTCATCAAAGTGATAGGATTGAGATTGATATGTTTTAACATGTTCCATTTTTTCACTCCAAACTACCGCAAATAATTATAGTAAACAAGTTAGTATACTTATATTATAAGTTAAAAAAGTATAAAATAACATATAAATGTATTCGCTTACACATATTATTTTGAAAATTCGGATAATATTCGTTATAATACTTTTTAAGCAAGCGATTTCATTTAGAGGGGGATTTAAAATGAAAGTAGAAGTTTACAAAGGGGACAATGGAGATTTTAATCTTCAAGACTATGAAAAAGTATACAATCATTTTGATTGGAAAGATGTTGAAAAATCATTTACATGGCATGAATCTGGTAATGTTAATATGGCACATGAATGCATAGATCGTCATGTAGATGAAGGTAAAGCGGATAAAGTAGCTTTACATTATAAAGATGACAAACGACAAGAAAGTTATACTTTCAAAGAAATGAAATTAAATTCAAATAAAGCTGCCAATGTATTGAAAAATGAAGCAAAAGTAGAAAAAGGCGATCGTGTATTTGTATTTATGCCTAGAACACCAGAATTATATTTTGCATTGTTTGGTACATTAAAAATAGGTGCGATTGTAGGACCTCTATTTGAAGCATTTATGGAAAAAGCAGTGGGTGACCGTTTAGAAAATAGTGAGGCAAAAGTAATTATAACGACCAATGCTTTACTTCCTCGTATTCCTAAAGAAAAATTACCACATTTAGAAACGATTGTGATAGTTGATGAAGAGGTAGATGAAGCATACGTTGATTTTAATAAAGAATTTAAACAAGCTAGTGAGTCGTTTGATACAGAATGGTTATCATTAGATGATGGTTTAATATTACATTATACATCAGGTTCTACTGGACAACCTAAAGGTGTATTACATGCACAAAGAGCAATGTTGTTACATTATATTTCAGGCAAGTATGTATTAGACTTCAAGGAAGATGATGTTTATTGGTGTACTGCTGATCCAGGTTGGGTAACGGGAACATCATACGGTATCTTTAGTCCTTGGTTGAGTGGTGTAACAAATTGTATTGCTGGTGGAAGATTCTCACCAGAAGCTTGGTATAGTTTGATTGAAGAATTCAAAGTAACAATTTGGTACACAGCACCTACAGCACTTAGAATGTTGATGAGTGCCGGTGATGACATTGTTGAAAAATATGATCTTTCTTCAATTAAGAGTATCTTATCTGTTGGTGAACCATTAAACCCAGAGGTAATTAAATGGGCAAAAGACGTCTTTGGTAAACGTGTGTTAGATACATGGTGGATGACTGAAACAGGTGGCCATATGATAGTCAATTATCCATCAATGGATGTAAAATTAGGTTCAATGGGTAAACCATTACCGGGTGTTGAGGCAGCAATTATTGATGACCAAGGGAATGAATTACCGCCTAATCGTATGGGTAACTTAGCGATTAAAAAAGGATGGCCATCCATGATGGTATCCATTTGGAAAAATCCAGAGAAATATGATTCATATTTTATTGGTGATTGGTACGTATCAGGAGATTCCGCATATAAAGATGAAGATGGCTATTACTGGTTCCAAGGTCGTGTAGATGACGTCATTATGACTGCTGGTGAACGTGTTGGGCCATTTGAAGTCGAATCAAAATTAGTTGAACATGAAGCAGTGGCTGAAGCGGGGGTAATTGGTAAGCCGGATCCAGTACGTGGAGAAATTATTAAAGCATTTGTGGCATTACGCCCTGATTACAATGAATCAGATGAACTTAAAGAAGAAATTCGTAAATATGTTAAAGAAGGATTAGCTGCACATGCAGCACCAAGAGAAATCGAATTTAAAGAGAAATTACCAAAAACACGTTCAGGTAAAATTATGCGTCGCGTACTAAAAGCATGGGAATTAGATTTACCAGAAGGTGATTTAAGTACGATGGAAGACTAGCATAGATTATAAAATACGAAAGCGAATGTATGCTAATAACTAAATAACAATAATTGCTCTCTTATATATTTATTTTATTCTGTAAACACTCATATGTGTCTTGGAATCATAAATAGATAAGAGAGCATTTTGGTGTTAAATTACAATATAAGTGAATGGTTATGTCCAAGTTTACAAATTTATACATATATAAATTTGTAAGCGCTATCTATTTTGTCGACAATACTACTTAAGTTGGTTAAAATTAGTTATGTAAGGATTTATTTTTTGTCAGTAGTATATAGGCGAGACATTTAAAAATTTTTGATTTTAAAAATTTATTTTAAAAAGGGGCGAATGAATTTGGCACATTTATCTGATTTAGATATTGCAAATCAATCAACAATAAAACCAATAGGAGAAATTGCTGAAAAGGCAGGGATTCCCTCAGATGCATTAGAACCTTATGGACACTATAAAGCGAAGATTGATATTAATCAAGTTCAACAAAATAATGGAAAAGGCAAAGTCGTCTTAGTGACTGCTATGAGCCCAACGCCTGCTGGTGAAGGTAAATCGACAGTTACTGTTGGTCTATCAGATGCCTTCAATCAACTTAAGAAGAAGGTTATGGTTGCATTACGTGAACCAGCGTTAGGTCCAACTTTTGGAATCAAGGGTGGCGCCACTGGTGGTGGTTATGCACAAGTACTACCAATGGAAGACATTAATTTACATTTTAATGGAGACTTTCATGCAATTACTACAGCGAATAATGCACTATCTGCATTTATTGATAACCATATACACCAAGGAAATGAATTAGAAATTGATCAAAGACGAATTGAGTGGAAACGTGTATTAGATATGAACGATCGCGCATTACGTAATGTTATTGTTGGTCTAGGGGGTCCAACTCAAGGTGTACCTCGCGAAGATGGATTCAATATTACAGTTGCCTCAGAAATTATGGCTATCTTATGTTTGGCTAATGATATCAATGACTTAAAAGCTAAAATCAGTAATATCACTATTGGTTATACACGCGATCGCAAACCAGTTACAGTAGCTGATTTAAAAGTTGAAGGCGCGTTAGCTATGATTTTGAAAGATGCGATTAAACCTAACTTAGTACAAACAATTGAAGGTACACCTGCATTGGTCCACGGTGGTCCATTTGCTAATATTGCTCATGGTTGTAACTCAATATTAGCAACAGAAACAGCGAGAGACTTAGCAGATATTGTTGTTACTGAAGCTGGCTTTGGCTCTGATTTAGGCGCAGAAAAATTCATTGACATTAAAGCACGTGAAGCAGGTTTCGAACCATCAGCCGTTGTAGTTGTTGCAACAATTCGTGCAATTAAAATGCATGGCGGTGTAGCAAAAGATAACTTGAAAGAAGAAAATGTAGATGCTCTTAAAAAAGGTATCATAAACTTAGAACGTCACGTTAAAAACGTTAAAAAATACGGTTTAGAACCCGTAGTGGCCTTAAATGCGTTTGTACATGATACTGATGCAGAAACAGCATTCGTTGAACAATGGGCAAAAGACAACGGCGTGCGTTTAGCATTGACAGAAGTCTGGGAAAAAGGCGGTAAAGGCGGTGTTGATTTAGCTAATGAAGTATTAGAAGTCATAGATCAACCGCAAGATTTCAAGCATTTATATGAATTAGAACAACCGTTAGAAGAGAAGATTGAAACGATTGTAAAAGAAATTTATGGTGGCGCAAAGGTTACGTTTAGTAGCAAAGCCCAAAAACAATTAAAACAATTTAAAGAAAATGGTTGGGACAACTATCCAATTTGCATGGCTAAAACACAATATTCATTTACTGACGATGCTACGCAATTAGGCGCGCCAGAAGGATTTGAAATTACAATTCGTGAATTAGAAGCAAAAACTGGTGCAGGTTTTATCGTTGCATTAACAGGTGCGATTATGACAATGCCAGGTTTACCTAAAAAACCAGCGGCACTAAACATGGATGTCACTGACGATGGTCATGCGGTAGGTTTATTCTAAGTCAGTTGTCAATTATGTAACTCAATATAGTGAAACATCATATTTTTCTTATATGTGTGTATTCATATATTAGAAAATCGTGTAATTTTAAATAAAAAAGATGTTGGGACAGACTAGATTCATCCCAACATCCTTAAATATTATTAGCAGATAACTAAACTGAAATTTTATAGACCCACTTCTCAATTTATTGAGTTAGTGGGTCTTATGCATGAGCTATAGCTCAGGTATTCCTTAACACCACTTCTCAATTTATTGAGTTAGTGGGTCTTGTGCATGAGCTATAGCTCAGGTATTCCTTAACACCACTTCTCAATTTATTGAGTTAGAGGGTCTTATGCATGAGCCAAAGCTCAAGTAATCATTTAAACTTTATCGATTCTAAGCATCTCTGCAGGCATAAATTGACAACATCTTTTAATAAAATTTGATTTCTGTTCTACGCCTTTATTTCGTCATTAAATGGTTTTTGAGATCGTATTTTTCTGATTGATTAAAGTCGTATTGTGTTATTTTTCCTTCTACTAACATGCGTTTTAATACATAATGTTGTCTGTTTAATCCGATTTGGAGTTGATTATCTGGTTTGAATTGGCCATCTTCTTCGTAAGGTGTGTAATAATAGGGGCTTTGTAACAAACCAATAAGATATGCAGATTCAGCGATGTTAACATCTGAGGGCGGCTTTCCAAATAAACTATAGGACGCAGAGGAAATACCAGATATATTTGAGCCATTATAATCACGACCAAACGGAACTATATTTAAATAAGTGTAAATAATTTCATCTTTTGTAAGGAGCTGTTCAGAACGCATAGATAACACTAACTCGTTTGCTTTTCGATTGTAAGTTCTTTCATTTGTCAGCACTTGATTTTTTACTAACTGTTGTGTAATTGTACTACCACCAGTTGCCGCATCTGTATTAAATACATCTTGGCCTACAGCTCGTATTAATGCCTTCGGTAAAATACCATTGTGCTTAAAAAACAAACTATCTTCAGAAGCGGTTAATGCTTTTATAACATTTTTATTAACATTTTTAGGTCCAACAATTAATGGATTTAAAGATTCGTTATATTCGGTAAGAACGTTTGGATTATCATAGTTAATTTCTTGCGTACCCGCAATGTTGAGTAACTTTAATCTTAGTGTTTTATCAGACATATGTTCTGCTTCTTGAGTAATACTTTGAAAATAAAGTACAGTTACTGCTAATAGTATAATTAAGGAACAGGTAAGAATCGCAAATAAACCTATGAAAATATGTTTCAGTTTTTTGTAAATAATTTCGAATTTTTCATATTTAGATGTTTGTTGTAGTTTCTGTACAGAATTTTCAACTGCATGATGCGTCATATGCTTCCTCCTTATTTAAGCAATATTATAACATAATTTACGTTATTGACTTTTAATTTATAGTTAACTATAATTAATATCAATTCGATATCGTATTTGGATAGAGGAGAAGTAACTTGTTGTGTGAACCAAAGAGAATTAGTGGTTGCTGTAAACTAATGTCGCACAATTTGTGAATACACCTTAAACTAGTTGTCAATCCAAACGTTTTAGTTAATGAACGTATCATTAATAAAGTTATTTGACTTAAAGTATGGTGGTACCGTGCACTTGCGCCCTTACATTCATTTGTAAGGGCGTTTTTCTATTTATAGGAAGTTTTATGTACACCAGTTATGCGTTTTACTTTATTTACGGCTTTATTCAAATCGATATTAAATAAAAAACAGGAGGCTGATATCATGGCAAATGCATTAATAGAAGATTTAAAATGGAGAGGTTTAGTCTATCAACAAACAGATGAGTCTGGATTAGAAAATATTTTGAACAAAGAGCAAGTGACATTATATTGTGGCGCAGATCCAACGGCAGATAGTCTGCATATTGGTCATTTATTACCGTTTTTAACATTGCGTCGCTTCCAAGAACATGGACATCGTCCACTTGTATTAATTGGTGGGGGGACTGGTATGATTGGAGACCCATCAGGTAAATCTGAAGAACGCATATTACAAACCGAAGAACAAGTTGAAATTAATGTACAAGGTATTAGTAAACAAATGCACAAGATATTTGAATTTGATACTGAAAAAGGTGCAAAACTTGTAAATAACAAAGATTGGTTAGGACAAATTTCGTTAATCGACTTTTTAAGAGATTACGGTAAACATGTTGGCGTGAACTACATGCTAGGTAAAGATTCTATACAAACACGTTTAGAGCATGGTATTTCTTATACTGAATTCACATATACTATTTTACAAGCAATTGATTTCGGCCACCTTAATAAGACATATCACTGTAAGGTACAAGTTGGTGGTTCAGACCAATGGGGAAATATCACAAGTGGCATTGAGTTAATGCGTCGTATGTATGGGCAAACAGAAGCTTATGGTCTTACTATCCCCTTAGTTGTAAAGTCAGATGGTAAAAAGTTTGGTAAAACTGAGGGCGGCTCTGTATGGTTAGATGCAGCCAAAACAAGCCCTTATGAATTTTACCAATTTTGGATTAATACAACAGACGATGATGTTATTAAGTTCTTAAAATACTTTACTTTCTTAGAAAAAGAGGACATTGAGGCGTTGGAAAAATCTTTGAATGAGGCACCACATTTACGAGAAGCACAAAAAGCATTAGCAGAAAATGTTACGCGCTTTATACACGGTGACGACGCATTGAATGATGCAATCCGCATTTCACAAGCACTTTTTGCAGGGGATTTACAATCACTTTCTGCAACAGAATTAAAAGAAGGATTTAAAGATGTTCCCCAAGTTGAATTAAGTAACGAAACTACTAATATTATTGATGCTATTGTTGAAACAGGGGTCTCATCTTCAAAACGACAAGCACGTGAAGATGTGAACAACGGTGCAATCTACATTAATGGTATGAGACAACAAGATGTAAATTATGAACTTACGAATGAAGATAAAATTGAGAATGAATTTACGATTATTAGACGCGGTAAGAAAAAATACTTTATGGTTAATTACAAATAATGATTATGTAACACCATCATTTTATTGGATGCAATATGATGTGCTTTGTTTATAAGGTAATTTAAATAAAAAGATAAACATAACTAAATAAAAAAACGGCACTGAACCCGTAAGGCGGGAATTTAATAAAAACACTATGTTCTAGGCTGCTAATTCTCTGAATTTTATAGGGGATAAGTAGCCTAGATTTTGTTGAATTCGATTATTATTATAGTTTTTAATGTAATTTTCGACAATATCTATTACAATATGATTAGAGCTATTGAGCTCATTGTTGATGTAGAAAGTTTCACACTTTAGCGAGGAATGGAAACTTTCTATCGGGCGTTATCAGTTGGTGTTCCCTTTCGGGACATACTTCTGATAATGCCTTTTTCTTCGCATAATTGATAGTAAGCATAGGATGTATAAGCACTTCCTTAATCAAGGCTTTAATTTTTCGATAACCGTAGGTATATTGATTGTCTTTACACAATTGAATGACTTTTTGCGTTAAGTTATCATTTTTATCATTTTTGTGTTTCCATCTATAGTATGTTGATTTGGGTGTGTCTAAAACATCAAGTATCATTTTGACGGAATACTTATGCTTTAGTTGATTAACTAATTCTACGATTACTGTTGGTACCACTTCCTTTCCAATTCTTTGTACTTTTTTAAAATATCTAATTCAATATCTTTTCTTTTATTCTCTAATTTTAATTGTTCTACTTCTGAGAGCTCTTCCAGTCCTTTACCATAAGTATACTGCTTGCTGACTTGTTGAGAAAATCTGTAAGTCTCCCCATTTCGATACCATCTCCACCATGTTTTCACTTGTGTTCTGTTTCTAATATTTAACGCTTCCATAATTTCCTTAATAGTATAACCAGCTTTTTTCATTTCAATAGTTTTATACTTTGTTTCTAACGAATACGACACTCTTTTCATAGAAAAAAACACCTCCGTAGGATTCATTTTAAATGAATTCAACGAAAGTGTTTTTATTTTATTTCCATTATTTGGGGTCAGTTCAATTTAGCCTAAGGTTTTTTTATATTTTAAGTTTATTTAATTAAAAGGAGAGGCACTGTCACTTTCTGAACTTTCTTTATCATTAGATGATTTTTGTTCTTTTAAGGTTACTTTGACAGTTTGTTCTTTACCTTTACGCTCGATGCCTAAATCTACAGTGTCTCCTGGTTTTTTATTTGTGTATAAATAAGAACGTACATCAGTATCTTCTTTTACTTTTTTGTCATCAATTTCAGTAATAATGTCTCCTTCTTTCAGTCCATTATCACTGTCAACTTTAGCAACATAAACACCATCTTTACGTGATGTTTTCAATTGGTCTTTATATTGCTCTGGAATTTCGCTTAAATTAAGCAAGCCAATGCCAATAGAAGGGCGATCGATTTTACCGTTTTCAACAAGTTCTTTAATGGTTACTTTGACTTCATTACTTGGAATTGCAAAGCCAATACCTTCAACTTGTTCACTAGCAATTTTCATTGAATTAATGCCGACTAGATTACCATTGATATCAACAAGTGCACCACCAGAATTTCCTGGATTTATTGCTGCATCTGTTTGGAGTACGTTCACTTTATTAGATCCAGCTGAAGTTTGTGTATCAATCGTACGTTCGCTTGCTGATATGATACCAGATGTTACAGAATTGGCAAATTCGAGACCTAAAGGGTTACCCATTGCAAAGACGCTATCACCAGTTTTTACTTTTGAGGAATTAGCGAAATCAATTGCTTTGGTACCTTTCGTATCGTTTATTTTGAGTACGGCCATATCTGTTAATGCATCTTTACCGATGAGTTTAGCATCAACTTGTTTAGAATTATGTAACTGTACTTTAATCTCGCTTGCGCCATCAATGACATGATTATTCGTTACAATGTATGCTGAGCCATTATTTTTTTGATAAATTACACCAGACCCTACTCCTGCTTCTTGTGCTTTATTAGATTTGCCTTTTAAAAGGGCATCTAGATTTTGTGCTTTTTGCATATTGATGACTCCGACAATAGCAGGGGACACGTCATTGATCATTTGATTAATTGAGTCATATTTTTCACTTTTGCCATCTAACGTATTACCACCACTACTGCTATTTGAGGCTTCATTAACATCCGAGCCACCATTATCAAGTATGGTACTTTCCATTAATTTACCTACTCCTAAAACAATTAAAGCGCCGATGATACCAGCAACTAATGCGACGAGAATGGTTTTAAACCACGGAAATTTAGGCTTAAGCCGCTGTTTTGGTTGTTGTGACATTTGTGATGTATGGGGTGATTGCTGTACTTGCTGCTGATTTGTGTTTTGCTCATTGTTAAATTCTGACATAGATTACCTCCACTTATTTCTATATATACTATTATGAAAGTTTTATACAACTTTTTCTAGTATATCACTATACGACTTTAGACTGAAATATAAATCTCCTTGTTCAGAAGATAACTAAATGATAAAATCAATAAGTAAATATAAGGTAAACGAAGTAGGTGCGAGTATGTATAAATTTATAAGTGGTCTGTTAGAATTGATCATATTGAAATTAAGTAAATCATTAGAAATTCAAGGGAAGGAACATATTCCTCAACTGCATAGATATGTTGTAACTTGTACTCATGAAAGTTATAACGAAGTGATTATGTTAGGTACTGCAATTTATCCAAATCAAATCCACTATATGGCCAAAAAGGAATTGTTCAATAACAAATGGTTTGGTAAGTTTTTATCATCTTTAAATGCGTTTCCAGTAGATAGAGAAAATCCAGGACCAAGTACACTTAAAAAACCCATTAAATTATTAAAAGAAAATAAGACGGTCGGCATTTTCCCAACGGGTCAGAGAATGAAGTATGATGAAGGTGCACCAATGAAAAGAGGAGCAGTGACAATTGCTTTGATGGCTCAAGCTCCAATATTACCAGCTGCATACGTTGGCCCTAATAAAATCAAGGGTCTAGTGACTGGTAAAGCGATAATCAAATTTGGTGAACCAATAGAAACTAAAAATTTACCAAAAACAATGAAGCGTAATGAAAAGTTAGAATATTTAACGAAAGAATTAGAAAGAAAAACAATACAATTACAGTCGGAATTAAATGAATGTGTTAATAATAGTAAGTAATATTCAATATTTTTGAAATTATTAGACTATCATATTTTAATACGTATTTTTTTAATTATGTGTTATTATGTAAGTGTACAATGACAAAAAGTTGAACGTTTGCATACACCACGTGGACACAATTGTGCATGTGGTGTTTTTTTATGTAATCATCTATTTTGAAATGGGGAATTGTTATGTTTAGTTTCTTTCAAAGACTAGGTAGATCGCTTATGCTACCGGTTGCAGTATTACCTGCAGCGGCAATCATAACTGGTATCGGTAATGCTTTGACGGCTATGGGCGTATTGCCAACAGTTGCAGCATTTTTTTCATCTGCAGGTTCAACGATACTTGCACAACTCGGTATCCTATTTGCTATTGGGGTAGCATTAGGTATGGCCAAGAAAAATGACGGGGCTGTGGCACTTGCAGCAGCAGTAGGTTTTTTCTTAACGACTGTTGTATTGAGTCCTGAAAAGTTAGCACCATTATTAGGTGTTAAGACAACGGGTGTTGATCCCGCATTTGAGCAGATGAATAATTCCAATGTTTTAATAGGATTAATTGTTGGTTTAATTGCTGCATATACTTACAACAAATTTAGCAAAACAGAGCTACCCACGGCATTATCATTCTTTAGTGGGAAACGTTTGGTACCTATTTTAACGGCATTCTTTAGCATTATTTTGGCTGTCATCATGTTATTTGTATGGCCCTATATTTATTCAGCCATCGTTATATTTGGAACATGGATTTTAGATTTAGGCCCAGTAGGCGCGTTCTTATATGGTTTCTTCAACCGTTTATTAATTCCTACTGGCTTACATCACGCTTTAAATTCAGTATTTTGGTTTGATTTAGCTGGGATTAACGATATAGCTAAATTCCAAACCGGTGATGGAGCTATTCACGGTGTCACAGGACGTTATATGGCAGGATTCTTCCCTGTGATGATGTTTGGTATACCAGCTGCAGCATTAGCAATGTATCATACTGCCGAATCAAAACAGAAAAAGCGTGTGTATGGTTTAATGTTTGGTGGCGCAATCTCTGCTTTCTTCGTTGGCGTTACAGAGCCAGTTGAATTCTCGTTTATGTTTGTTGCACCTATATTGTTTGTGATACACGCATTTTTAACTGGGTTATCCATGTTTATCGCAGCATTATTCCATTGGACGGCAGGATTTTCATTTAGTGCGGGTTTAATTGATTACGTATTATCGTTAATTAATCCAGTGGCTAACCATCCGTATATGTTACTACTACAAGGCGTAGTTTTCTTTATCATTTATTACGTCGTCTTTAGATTTGCAATCAGAATATTTAAACTGAATACGCCTGGGCGAGGTGATAATTTGCTACCCGATCCTACATCAGATGAAGCTACAACAGGTGATGTTGATGAAAATGAAGTGCAAACAACTTCAAAGAATAAATATACACAACCAGCCAGTCAAATTTTAGAAGGACTTGGAGGTAAAGCAAATATCATGTCATTAACAAACTGTGCGACACGATTGCGTATGGAACTGCATGATAATAGCATTATCGATGAAGCTAAAATAAAAGGCGCAGGTGCTGTAGGTGTTACAAAAAGTGGTAAACATAATACACAAGTTATCATAGGGACGCAGGTACAACAAGTTGCTGATGAGATTGAGGAACAAATGGAAAAATAAATAGCAATAACTAAAAAGCTCCGAGGCATAAATCAATGTCTCGGAGCTTTGTTGTTCATGATTTTATAAATTGAAATAAAATCCAAAAGTCGATTACTTTCTAAAACACTTGTTTATTACTTTATTAAAATGAATAGAGTGCAATCATTTCAAAGCACCAATACCAATCTATAATCATCTTTTATAGTATACTAAAGAATTAACTAATGGAACGATTAATGTTTAAAATACATTGCTCTTTTATGCGTTAGATAGTACGATATACTAGTATCAGAATTTTCTGATTAAAGGAGAGTTGGTAAAATGAAGTCAGTATTATTCGATGTTGACGGTGTTTTTTTAAGTGAAGAAAGGTGTTTTGATGTATCTGCACTTACAGTATATGAAATATTGATGAGTGATGCATACATAGGATTAGATCCAACCATGCAATTTAAAAATTTAAGTGACGACCAAATCTCTGAAATCAGAGATATCGTTTTTTATCACGATGAGATATTAACTAAATTAAAATCATTAGGCTTAAATTCAAATTGGGACATGCTGTTTGTTGTCTTAGCGATTTATTTCATTGAAATTTGTAAGTCGCTCTCTGTTGAAAATGTTGCTCAAGTGCTTAACCCCGAAGATTTTGGGCAAGAAACATTACAATGGATTGGTGAAGCAGTACAAGAACTATCTTTGAATTTCGAATTACCTTTATCATTCTTAAACAACGTAAAAGCTGGTAAAGAAAATATTTATCAAGATTTAATTCAATATGCTAGTTCACAATTAAACACTACGCAAACAGCTTTGTTCGAGTTAAAAAGTCCTTTTTGGATACTTGCGCAAGAAGTTTATCAAGAATGGTACTTAGGCCATCAGCTGTTCAATGAAGTGGAACACAAGCAGAATCGTTCGAATTTTAAAAAAGGCTATATTTACAATGAAGTTGTTTTAAGACCAGTATCAGAAATTAAACAATTACTAGCAGATTTAAAATCGGCAAATTATCATATTGCGATTGCTACTGGTAGACCGCGAACTGAAACAATCGTCCCATTTGAAACTATTGGTATTAAGTCATTCTTTGATGACGCACATATCGTAACAGCGAGCGATGTATTAAGCGCAGAAGATTTATACCCAGAGTTAAAACCATTAGGCAAACCTAATCCATTTAGCTATCTAGCTACCTTGGAAGGAAATCATCAAGATCGCTATAAAACATACGCTACCAATCAAGCAAATCGTGTAGTCAAAGATGAGGTATTTGTAGTAGGGGATTCTTTAGCGGATTTATTAAGTGCTAAAAAGATAGGCGCAACATTTATCGGTCCTTTAACTGGCTTAAAAGGTCAACAAGCACGTGAAGAATTGGTCGACTATGGTGCTGATTTTATTGTTGATCATGTAGGTGAGATTAGAAACATTTTATTATAACAATTGTATGATAAATTGTTATAGATATAAAAGCAGCTTAATCCTTAAGTAATATAAGGATTAAGCTGCTTTTATTTGTCTATTTAAATAATATAATTCGCATCATTTTCAATATCAAGTTCAACACTTCTAATTAAATTAAAACCTTCAATTGCATATAATCCTTCTATTACGTCATCAGTAACTGGATGATCAATTGATAAGATCATTAATGCGTTACCTCCTTGATTAATACGGCCGAGATGCATAGATGCAATATTAATACCATATTCACCTAAAATTTGACCCGTACGGCCTACAATACCTGGTCTATCATTATGATTGATAACGAGTTGATGGCGTTCTGGTTTGAAGTCTACTGGGTAGTCATTAATTCGAACAATTCTAGGGCCATAACCGTTTAATACAGTAGCACCTATTTTAATTTGTGTATCTTTATTGATTAGTGTTAACTCAATGTAATTACTAAACCCACGGTGTTTTGTATTTTTTTCAATATTATAAGCGACACCTTGTTCATTAAGAAGTACAAGTGCATTGATTAAGTTTACACGTTCAGCTAAATCTTGTTTTAATACGCCTGAAACGAGTGTACGTGTGAGTAAACTTGTATCATCTAATGCGATATCACCTTCATATTTGATATGCAATTCACGTGGTGCTTTTTCTAGTAATTGAATGCCAACTTCTCCAGTTAGTTGACTTAATTCAATATAAGGTTTTAATTCGTCATTAATTTCACTATAAGTCATTTTAGGTGCATTAATTGCATTAAATACATTACCATTTTCAAATATATCGACAATTTCATTTGCTACTGACACTGCTACTTTTTCTTGTGCTTCTACAGTTGAAGCGCCAAGATGTGGTGTTACAATAATCTTTTTATGGTTTACAAGAGGGGATTCAGTAGCTGGTTCACTTTCAAACACATCTATAGCTGCGCTTTGTATCTGATCATGATTGAGTGCATCAATTAATGCGTCTTCATCAATAATCCCACCACGTGCAACATTAATAATTTGTAGCGTTGGTTTAGCTTTTTCAAAAAATGCTTTACCGACAATACCTTTTGTTTTTGGAGTTAGTGGCGTGTGCACAGTAACAAAATCTGCTTGTTCTGCAATTTCTTCAACTGTAGCCCGTGTAACATTTAATTCTTTTGCTTTGTCTTCTGAAAGATATGGATCGAAAGCCAATATTTGCATACCAAAACTTTGTGCACGTTTAGCAACACCTAAACCGATGCGTCCAGCCCCAATGACACCAAGCGTTTTATTATAAAGTTCGGTGCCTCGATATGTCTTGCGATCCCACTTGCCGTCTTTCAATGATTGATGCGCTTGCGGGATGTTACGTGCCATTGATAAGATCATAGCCATGGAATGTTCTGTCGCAGAAATCGTATTGCCATCTGGCGCATTAATAACAATCATACCGTGTTTTGTAGCTGCGTCAATATCAATATTATCAACACCTACACCTGCTCTGGCTATAACTTTTAAATGGGGAGCAGCAGCGATGATTTCTTCAGTGACTTGGGTTTGACTGCGGACGATGAGTGCTTGATAATCTGCAATTTGTTCAATTAGTTCTGCTTCATCTAACTCTGTATTAATAACGACTTCAAAATCATCATGATCAATTAAACTTTTTAAACCTTCAGGTGAAATTGGATCTGATACTAAAATTTTATACATATGCTTTGACGACCTCCATATATTCCGTGATAGCTGTACCAATGTAAGATGTATTTCTATATTCTGATAAGAGTACTTCTAATGCAGATACGACTTGTAAGATGTCGAAAGGAGAAATTTGTCCCATGTGCCCAATGCGTAGGATTTCACCTTTCAAATGACCTTGACCACCCGCAATTGTGATAGCAAAACGTTTTTTAAGTTCCGTCTTAATATAATTCAATTCATCCTTTGAATTTGGAATGAAGGCAGTTACTGTAGGAGAAGCAAATGCATCATCCACAAGAAGTTTTAAATCTAAAGCTTGCAATGCTTGTCTTAAACCATCACGAATTGCATAATGACGTTGGATAACATGCTCGAAACCTTCTTCGTTCACTAATTGTGCATAAGCGTTTACCCCTCTGAATAATGAAACATTAGGTGTGAAAGGAGTAGAATGTTCAGCCTGTGATTTTAAGTACTTATTTAAATCTAAATAAAAACGCGGTGTCGTGACTTCGGCAAATCGAGCTTTGGCGCGATCGTTATATGCGACAAATGCTAATCCAGGGGGTAGCATGATGGCTTTTTGGCTACCTGAAATAAGCACATCAATTTGATCACGTTCTAAATTCACATCGACAGCACCAATACAACTCACGCCATCAACGACAAAAAAGATTGACGTATCAAATGCTTTTATTGCATGACCTAATTCATTCACTGGATGTAAAACTGCAGTTGAAGTTTCGCAGTATTGGCTGAAGACTGCCGTAATAGATGTATTCAAAGATTTCAAGAAATCTATAAAATCGGGCACATTTACTGCTTTGCCCCATTCGACTTCGAAGATATGTACATTTTCGTAGTAAGTTTCGGCAATTTGTTTAAAGCGATTGCCGAATGCGCCTGAAACAATAATTACAATATCATCTTCTGGATTAGCAAGATTTAACATACTTGCCTCTAAAGAACTGGTACCACTTGAAGTTAAAACCATGACATCGTTTTTAGCCCCAAAGATTGGTTTGAGGGCGCGAAAGGATTCTTCGGCTATTGCTTCAAAATCATTTGAACGATGGCCAACCATAGGTAATTGTGTTGCATATAAGATTTGTTCTGGTACTGGTGTAGGTCCTGGTGTAAGTAACAAAGGATGATAATATTTCATGACTAATTCCCCCAATGCTTAAGATTTAACAAGTTTAGCAAATTTTCAGAAAATAAAAAAGTGTAAAGTCAGCAAAAATTGCGAAATAGAATTGATATTAACAGAATGTAAGGGCATTCATTGTTATTTCAATCATATTCCGCCACATATAAAATTTTTTTAAATTATTTTATTTTTGGTTCTATTTTTACTACAACATTACCTCGTATTGAGTTTGAAATCATACAATTATTGTCTGCAACATTTAATAATTTTGGTAGTTTTTTAAGTAAAGATGATTTTTGTGAATGCGTAACGTCAATTTCTGGATAATGTATAATATTGTCCATGCGAAACTTCGCATTTTCAAAAATTGCCACTCCAATCGAAGATTGATCTATGCTAATATCTGTGAAACCAGCGCGTTCTAAAACGGCTGCGAGTGAAATGATGTAGCAAGATGACGCTGCAGATACAAGTAGCTCATCAGGGTTGGTACCAGCACCATTCCCACCAAGACCTGAAGGAATAGAAATTTGTTCTGATAATATATCACCTTGTAAATTTCCGACTGTATCACGTCCACCATACCACTTTGTTTGAACCTTAAATTCATGTTGAACCATAACGATTGACCTCCTGATATTATATGATAACTTAAGTTTAGATGAAATTGCATGATAAAGAAAATAGGGGAGAACGTTGGAGGAAAACAAATTGAAGCATGAACCAATCTCATTTGTTGCTCATCGAGGTTTAGCTACAATGTATCCAGAAAATACTAAAATTGCATTTGAAGCTGCTTTATCTAGTAGGGCAGATATGCTAGAAATAGATATACATCGAACGTTAGACCAACAACTAGTAGTGATTCATGATGAAACAATAGATCGCACGTCAAATGGTAATGGAAAGGTTGCAGATTATACATTAGCATCATTAAAACAATTTGATTTTGGTATAAGTAGAGGATTACAATTCAAAGGACAATCTATCTTATTGTTAGATGATGTATTAGCAATGGTGAAAGATGCGCCGCAGAAATTATTAATCGAACTTAAGCAACCTAAATTATACCCTGAGATAGAAAAGGAACTAATCAAAAAATTGAAGACGTATAACATGGCTGAAGATAAAGTGATTATTCAATCCTTTGATCAACAGTTGATTCAGAAACTACATAACTTGAATGTTGGCTATAAGTTAGGTGTTTTAATTAGTAGAAAGCAATACTGGTATAGATCACCTAATTTTAAGAAAATTGCTCGTTATGCAAATTACATTAATCCACATTATTCATTGGTAACTAAAAAATTTTTAACAAAAGCCAAGCAAAATGGATTATTAGTTATGCCTTATACAGTCAATGAAGAAAAGCTTGCGCACAAACTGATTATGTTAGGTGTACATGGATTGATATCAGATAATCCAGAAATCTTGATGAGGAAAACGTAGATTAAATAAAGAAGCGTCCAAATCATTAAAGCATGTTTTGGACGCTTTAGTCATATAGGTGAAAGGTGACAAGCATATTAGTATACTGCTTTGCTAAATACTTAAATCATCGTATTTGTGATAAATCATTATCATGGTTTTTAATCCAATTCTTTTTTAATAGCCCCATGACGTGACAATTACTGTATTCGCCCCTTGTGTAAAAGTGTTCTTGTAATGTACCTTCGATAACGAAATTTTGACTTTTATAAATGTGTACAGCTTTGTCATTGTTAACATCTACAAATAAATAAATCTTATGTAAATTTAACACTAGAAAAGCATAATCAATGGCCATTTTGAATGCATTTTTAGCATAACCTTTACCACTGAATTTTGGATCAACTATGATTTGAATTTCACAGTTACTATGTATAAAATTAATCTCTACCAATTCAACGACACCAATACGTATATCTTCGTGTTCGATAATAAAACGGCGTTCTGATTCATCTAAGATATGTTTTTTGTACAGAGACTGTAGTTCACTTAAAGATTGATAGGGTTCTTCAAACCAGTAAGACATGATAGAATATTCATTATTTAAATGATGAACAAAATCTAAATCAGTTTCTTCTAATGCTCTAATAATCAAAATTAACACTCCTCTTTACTTATAGCATACGAAATTGTCAATCGTTTGTAAATTAAGAACAGATAAGTGGATAGGGCGACGTATTTAAGATGAAGTTATAATATAAAAGCAAATAAAAAACCAAGAACTCCGTACAGGAGTTCTTGGTTGAAAAGATAACGCTTATCTTGAGTAGTACTCAACGATAAGTTGTTCGTTGATTTCAGCAGGTAATTCACTACGCTCTGGAATGCGGATGAATTTACCTTTTAAGTTGTCTGCATCAAATTCTAAATAGTCTGGTACGAAGTTATTAATTTCAACTGATTCAGCAATGATATCTAATTTTAAAGATTTTTCACGAACTGAAATTTCTTGACCAGGTTTTAAAGTATATGATGGAATATCTACACGTTTACCATCAACTTCGATGTGACCGTGGTTAACGATTTGACGAGCTTGACGACGTGTACGTGCTAAACCTAAAGAATATACAACTGCATCTAAACGAGCAGCTAACAATTGCATGAAGTTTTCACCGTGGACACCATGTTGGTTACCAGCAATTTCAAATGTGTTACGGAATTGTCTTTCAGTCATTCCATATAAGTAACGTAATTTTTGCTTTTCACGTAATTGTAAACCATATTCTGATAATTTTTTACGTTGGTTAGGACCATGTTGACCTGGTGCATAAGGACGTTTTTCTAATTCCTTACCAGTACCACTTAATGAGATACCTAAACGACGTGATTTTTTCCAATTCGAACCTCTAAATCGAGCCATATTAAGACTCCTCCTTTTTCTCTTTTGTTTGATATGAAAAAACAAAAAAGAGTGTTGCATGCTTATTTGGATATATTGTTTTATGTGTCCTCGCCTCATAGCTACGGTTACACGGCACGTCCGCGTTGGGAACAACATAGAGCCAACTAATATACAACTGCTAATTTCGTTTATTCACACAAAGTACATTGTATCATGATATCGATTACTGTCAATAGTAAATTCTCTTTTGGCTTTTATTATCATTGAAGCCCTTGTCCAAATTTAAGAAAGTTGATTTTCAATGATTGTTACAATTTGCTCTAAACCATTTTTATCTGTTTCATTAAATCTACTATTAATTGGTGAATCTATATCTAATACGCCTATCACTTGATTGTGTTTGCGAAGCGGAATTACAATTTCTGATTTACTATTAGCGTCACAAGCAATATGTCCGGGGAATGCATTAACATCTTCTACTAATTGTGTTTGGTTTTCAGTTACTGCTGTGCCACATACACCTTTACCGATTGCAATGTGTACACATGCAGGATGACCTTGAAATGGACCCAAAATCAATTCGTCATTCTCTAAAAGGTAAAAACCAACCCAGTTAATTTGGTCGATGGAATCATTTAAGATTGCAGATACATTACTTAGTATGGCAATTAAATTGGATTCATCCTCTATTAGACTACTAACTTGTTTTTGTAATAAATTATAGTTTGTTTCTTTAAGTTCCAACATAAGATAACCTCACTTTTTACTTTTCATTTAGTATAAAGACTGTTTTAATAGTAATCAATCAATTGATTTGAAGTAGGTTAGCTTATAAATTACTTATTACATATTATTATTAGAGATCATTTTAAATAAAATAAAAAATTATTCATATGAATTAATCCATTTTCTCTTTTAATGCATAGGTAACTTACGTTATAATAAACAGTGATAAAATAGGAGGAGAAAACATATGGTGTTGTATATCATTTTAGCAATTATTGTCATTATACTCATTATTGTTGGTGTATTGTTCTATATGCGTTCAAATAAAAGCCAAATGATAGAAAAGGCAGAAGAACGAAAGCATAAAGTTGAGCAATTACCATACGATGAAAGTTTATCTCAATTAACAGCTTTCAATTTAACAGGCGAGACGAAATCAACGTATGATAGATTAAAACAATCATCGTTAGATAGTAAAAATCAATTTCTAGAACCAGTAGAAGAAAAGATTCATAATGCAGAAGGTTTCCTAGATAAGTTTAAATTTTCACAAGCACAGACCGAAGTGGATGAAGTACATGAAATGTTGGATCAATATGAAGCAAACTATAATGACCTCACTACAAAAGTAGAAGAGATTATAGGATTACATAAACAAAGTGATCGTTTATATGATGAATGTAAAACTGACTATCGTGAGATGAAACGGGATGTGTTAGCAAATAGACATCAATTTGGTGAAGCAGCTGCACCACTTGAACAAGAAATTGAGTCTTTTGTACCGGAAATGGAAACATATGAGACGCTTAAAGCAGAAGGTAATTTCAATCAAGCGCATCAGCATATTAAAACATTAAATGATGACATGAATTATTTAAAAACAGATATGGCTGAAATTCCTGATTTAATAAAAGAAGCACAAAAAGAATTACCAGGACAATTTCAAGATCTTAAATATGGTTGTAGAGACTTAAAAGTAGAAGGCTATGACTTGGATCATGTCAAACTCGACAGCACACTACAAACTTTAAAAACTGAGCTAAGTTTTGTAGAGCCAATGATTAGTAGATTAGAATTAGATGAGGCAAACGAAAAACTAAACAGTATTAATGATCGCTTAGATGAAATGTACGAACTCATCGAATTAGAAGTTAAAGCTAAGAATGAAGTTGAAGAAACAAAAGAAGTTATTACTGATAATTTATTCAAAGCAAAAGAAATGAATTATACTTTACAAACTGAAATTGAGTATGTCCGCGAAAATTACTATATAAATGAAAGTGACGTACAAAATGTAAGACAGTTTGAGAATGAAATACAAAATATGATTTCAGTTTACGATGAAATATTGCGTGAAATGGCGAAATCTGCAGTACGTTATAGTGAAGTTCAAGATAATTTAGAATATATTGAAGAACATGTAGCGGTGATTAATGAGAAGCAAGAAAAACTACAAAATCATTTAATACAATTACGTGAGGATGAAGCTGAAGCTGAAGAAAACATCTTACGTGTACAAAGTAAAAAAGAAGAAGTTTATAGAAAATTACTTGCATCCAATTTACCAAGTGTACCGGAACGTTTCATAATTATGAAAAACGAAATTGATTATGAAGTAAGAGAAGTCAATAAAAAATTCAGTGTACGTCCTATTCATGTAAAACAATTGAAGGATAAAGTGTCTAAAGTAGTACTTCAAATGAATAAATTTGAAGATGAAGCTACAGATGTACTTGTCAATGCAGTCTATGCAGAAAAATTAATTGAATATGGTAATCGTTACCGTAAAGATAGTTCGAATATCGACAAAAGCCTTAATGAAGCAGAGCGCTTATTTAAGAATAATAGATATAAACGATCAATTGAAATTTCAGAACAAGCATTGGAAAGTGTTGAGCCAGGTATTACAAAACAAATTGAAGCACAAGTAATTGGTTAATCATTAAAATGATTACCACTTAACTTAGAAGGAATCCAGGATATAAATCAATGTCCGGGATTCTTTTTTTATGTATTAGTTGGCAGTCATGAATTTAAAGTTAAACCAAACGGGTGAATAACTGTTTTCAAATGAGATATTATACTATTTAACGCAATGTCATAGTCAATATACTATTATGGTTATATTTACCATTTTAACTTCAAGGCATATCATGCAAAGGGGGAGGCAGCGAAATCATTTATTATCATATGATTTTGTATACCACTCCTTTTTCTTTTTGTTAAAAGCGAGTATAATGCTAACAGTATAAGTTTTAATCGGATGATAAAAACGATTTATTTATATATTAAACCAAGCAATTATATGATGCATCCTTGCTATAAAATTAATGGAATAAAGATAACTGAACTAAAAATGAATTGCATCTTCTCTGCAATTTTTAATTAGATAGCTTTGTTAAGTAGTGGTTATATGATGAAAGTTAATTATGCAATAAGCTTATCATCCAATATCATTGTAAATATAATTAATAAAAACATTTGAAAAGAGAGACTGGAGTGAATAAATTGATATACCTTGATAATGCTGCAACGACGATGCCTAATCAAGATGTACTTGATACTTTTGTGAAAGTAAATCAATCCCTTTATTATAATCCTAATAGCCCGCATCAAGCAGGGCTACAAGCAGAACAATTATTACAACAATCTAAGCGTCAAATTAAAGACATATTTAATTTGGAAAGTACATTTGATATTATCTATACAAGTGGTGCTACAGAATCAAACAATATTGCAATAAAAGGCATCGCCTATAAGAAAAAACTTTTTGCTAATGAAATCATCACATCTGTATTAGAACATCCTTCTGTATTAGAAGTAGTCCGTTCATTAGAGTCTGAAGGATTTATTGTTAAATATGTTGATGTGACGAAAGAAGGACAAATTGATCTGAATCATCTTCAATCATTAATGTCTGATCGTGTTGGGCTTGTGACTTGTATACATGTCAACAATATTATGGGGCAAATACAACCTATTGAAGACGTAGCTGAAATTGTGCATCAATACCCAAAAGCGCATCTTCATGTGGATGGTGTTCAAGCGATTGGAAAGATGCCATTAATATTTGAAGGTGTCGATACACTTAGTCTAAGTGGGCATAAATTTAATGGCTTAAAAGGGCAAGGTGTTTTATTCGTACGGAATATACATCAATTAGAACCAATTATCCATGGTGGCGGACAGGAGTTTGGAGTAAGAAGCGGTACTGTTAACTTACCGATGGATATTGCTATTGTTAAAGCGCTGAAATCGGCAGTAATGTATACACAAGAATTAACAAGAAAACTGAGTGGTTTTAATTGTGATTTACGCAAATATTTAGCTGATTTTCAAGGTGTAGAAATTAATTCACCTGATGGTGCGGCAGCACATATTTTAAATGTTGGTTTGGCAGGTGTTAAGGGTGAAGTCTTAGTAAATGCTTTTTCCAAAAATGGAATTATGTTATCAACGACGAGTGCTTGCTCTTCGAAGAAATCTAGTCTAAACGAAGTACTATTATCTATGAGTGTGCCAACAAAACGAATAGAAGGAAGTATTCGAATTTCGATGGGAAGCTACACTACTAAAGAAGAAATTGAAATATTTAAAGAAAAATTTAAATTAGTATATGAAGAAGTAAGGGAGTTATTATTATGATTTATGATCACATATTAGTAAGATATGGAGAATTAACGTTAAAAGGTGCAAACCGTAAAATATTTGTGAACAAATTGCGTTCAAACGTAAAACGTTCGTTAATGCCATTGCAGGGATATACTGTAAAAGCAAATAGAGATAGAATGTACATTGAATTGGATGAAGGTGCTGATATAGAAGAAATGTGTAACAGATTAAAAAAAGTGTTTGGTATATATTCAATCAGCCCAGTGTTGAAAATTGAAAAAACCTTAGAAACGGCAAATGAATTGGCAATACGTTTTGCTAAGGGTTACGCAACTGGAGATACATTTAAGATTGATGTAAAACGTTCAGATAAGAACTTCCCTTATGATACTTACGCACTACAAAGAACAATTGGTGGTGCTGTGTTAGATGCAACGGATCACTTATCTGTTGACGTGCACAATCCAGATCATAATATAAAAGTTGAAGTGCGATTAGATGCAATTTATATGTACGATAAAGTTATTGCAGGTGCAGGTGGCTTACCAGTAGGTACTGGTGGGAAAACATTACTCATGTTATCTGGAGGTATAGATTCCCCTGTCGCAGGCATTGAAGTGATGCGTAGAGGTGTTACAGTAGAAGCTATTCATTTTCATAGCCCACCATTCACCAGTGAAAAGGCAAAAGAAAAAGTTATTGAATTAACGCGTATTTTATCTGAAAGTGTTGGACCAATCAAATTGCATATTGTGCCTTTTACAGATTTACAAAAACAAGTTAATAAAGTAGTACATGAACGTTACACAATGACTTCTACTAGACGTATGATGATGCGAGTTGCTGACAAAGTGGTCCATGACATTGATGCGCATGCAATTGTTAATGGTGAAAACTTGGGCCAAGTTGCAAGCCAAACGCTGAAAAGTATGTACGCTATAAATCATGTTACTTCAACGCCAGTATTACGCCCATTGCTAACTTTAGATAAAGAGGATATTGTTAAAAAAGCAAAAAATATTGGTACATTTGATGTATCAATACAACCATATGAAGATTGTTGCACAATATTCACCCCCAAAAATCCAATAACTGAACCAGATATAGATAAAGTAGAAAAATATGAAAGCGGTTATGATTTTGAACCATTGGTGCAACAAGCTGTTGATGGTATTGAAACATTGCATATAACGAGTGATTACCAAAGTGAAAAAGATTCAGCAACACAAGCGCTTGCCGATGAGTTATTTTAATATACACAATTAAATATGGACGTATCTTTTAGAATAAATAAAGGGGTTGGTTAAATGTTGGAATGGGATGTTTCAATTGTAATCATCATTGTTCTTCTTGGATTTTTAGCTGCGTTCATTGACGCAGTTGTAGGTGGAGGCGGTTTAATATCAATCCCCGCACTGCTTGCAGTTGGTATGTCGCCCTCTATGGCTTTAGGTACTAATAAATTAGCCAGTGCATTTGGTTCATTAACCAGTGCACTGCGATTTCTTAGGTCAGGTAATGTAGATTTAAAAATTGTAGGCAAATTATTTCCATTTGTTTTTCTATTTGCAATAGGTGGAGCGAGTGTCGCTACGTTTTTGCCATCAGAGCTTTTGAAGCCAGTTGTTATCATAATATTAACGCTAGTCATGATTTATACAATTTTAAAAAAGGATTGGGGAAATGTCCGTACCTTTACAAAATTAACTATTAGTAAAGCCATACTATTTGCTTTGTTAATGTGTCTAATCGGCTTCTATGATGGCTTTTTAGGCGGGGGTACGGGTTCCTTTATGCTATTTATTTTGTTAATGTTTGGGTTTGATTTTTTAGGTGCTGCAGGTAATGCCAAAGTATTAAATTTTGCTTCAAATTTAGGTGCATTAATCCTATTTATTTGTTTGAACCAGGTGGACTATTTTTATGGGTTGATTATGGCAGTAAGTATGATATGTGGTTCTTACGTTGGTGCAATGTTTGCCATTAAAAAAGGTGTGGGATATGTAAAAGTGTTGTTTATAGTAGTGACTGCAATATTAATTTTGAAAAACACTTATGATTATTTAATGCAAATATTATAGAAAGACGTCAATAAGTAAGTATATTAATAGTTTAATTTTATACATAACGCGTATTTTAACTGATTACAGTGAAACTATGTTGTACGAGTTGGATATAAATTTATGATGATTGGATAATGGGGATTTATTTATATCATATATATTGCAAAGTCTTACAAACGCCTAGCATTGAAAGATGAATCCAAGCGCAAATGAGAGCAGGAAAATGAAATCAAACGAAACGTCTTGATTGCTTTCCTACTCTCTTTTTTAAAATCTTATTAAAGGTATACAATTAGTAAATATTTGTGTTTAAATAAAGTATAAGTCAATAGAAAATATATGGGAGTGACTAATAATGTCGAAAAAGCGTATTATAGCCATTGTACTAGCGGTTGTCATTGTATTAGGGGGCATCATAATGAGTTCTGTTTCCGCTATTGTGTCATCTTTCTTTAATGAGTCGACGACATCGGATACGAACCCTTTTACAGAAAAAGTAGAAGATGAAGGGAACTCTAGTAAACGTATCGCCCATTTAACATTAAATGGTGAAATTGCTGAAGGCAATGGTGGTGGCATGTTTGGTGGAGAAGGATACAATCATGAAGCATTTTTGAAACAGTTGGACAATGTAAAAAAAGATAATTCTGTTAAAGGTGTATTGTTAAGCGTAAATACACCAGGCGGCGGTACATACCCAAGTGATGAAATTTATGAAAAAATAAAAGAGATAAAACAGAAGAATAAGAAAGTTTATGTTCATATGGGCAGTATGGCTGCCTCAGGTGGATATTATATTTCAGCACCTGCTGATAAAATTTACGCTGGACCACAAAGTATGACGGGTTCAATCGGAGTTATCATGTCTAGTATCGATTATTCAGGATTACAAAAGAATCTAGGTATAAAACAGAATGTAATAAAATCTGGTGAGCATAAGGATATTTTAAGTAGTTCTAGAGAAATGACTGGTGAAGAAAGAGATATCTTACAATCTGTATTAGATGATAGTTTCAATAGATTTGTTAATATCGTTAAAGACGGAAGAGAAATGTCAGAAAGCAAAGTTAGAAAATTAGCAGATGGTCGTATTTATAGCGCTCAACAAGCGAAAAGCAATGGTTTAATTGATGATATTGGCTATGAAAATGAAACTGTTAAAGCATTGAAGAAAGATATGAATGCCAAAGATGCAGAAGTGTTTGAATATAGTACAGATGGTGGTTGGTTTACATCAATGTATAATGTTAAATCGAGTATTGCTCAATTTACAAATGAGTTTAAAGATGTGAAGGCAATAATTACTAATGATACTAAAACGGAGCCTATGTATCTATACGAAGGTTAGGTGTAAATATGGAAAACAAACAATATGAAAATGTGAATCTTACAAATAGTAGTGAACAAACTATGCAATCAGATGCTGATGCACTATATCATCAACAAATGTTAAAAGGTTTATATGCGGGTTTTGGTATTAGATTTTGTGCTTTTATTATTGATTTATTAATCATTTTTGGTGTTCATAGTTTAATTTTAAAACCACTTTACCATTTTACTAATTTAGACACAGTAAAATTATGGATAGATTATTTTAGTATTGGCCATCTATTGGATGCATTCGTATTTTATTTATATTTTGTACTAATGACAAAATATTTTAAACAAACTTTAGGTAAGATCATTTGTAACATCAGAGTTGAACGGATAGATAGACAACAATTAACATGGCCTGACGTCTTATTTAGAGAGTGGATAGGACGTATTATCAGCGGGGTATTTGCAAACTTACCATACTTAGTTACAATTTTCACCAAAAAACACAGAGGTATACACGATTATTTTGCCGATACAGTTGTTATAAAAAATAAATTTGAAAAATTGTTTTATTTAAAGTAGATTAACACTTTTTATAGTTAGAATAGTATCATTCATAATAGTAAAGCGTTATAATTAGTATTGTAAGCACTTTTAATTTAGGAGGCGTTTAAATGGCGCAAATTACATTCAAACAAGAACCAGTAACATTATTAGGTTCGCAAGTGAAAACAGGAGAAGTAGCTCCAGAATTCACATTGCTTGATAATGATTTAAATGAAGTAAACTTATCAACTTATGATGGTCAAAAGAAATTAATAAGTGTTGTACCATCAATAGATACAGGTGTTTGTGATCAACAAACACGTAAATTCAATGAAGATGCATCAGAAGAAGATGGCGTTGTATTAACAGTTTCAGTTGATTTGCCATTTGCACAAAAGAGATGGTGTGCATCTAATGGATTAAATAACGTTGTTACTTTAAGTGATCATAAAGATTTATCTTTTGGTAAAAACTACGGTGTAGTAATGGAAGGTTTACGTTTACTTGCTCGTTCAGTTTTTGTATTAGATAAAAATAATAAAGTAGTATACTCAGAGATTGTTTCTGAAGGTACAGACTTCCCTGACTTTGAATCAGCTTTAGAAGCGTATCGTAGTATTTAATCCTGTTATTATATATATTTAATATGTTGAAAATATTGTTACAGAAGCAAACAGTATCATTGACATTATAAAAATTACTGTCCATAATTATTTGGTAAAATAAGTTAGTATAAACTGACTTGATTTCAATCAAATTATGGGCAGTTTTTTTAGAAAGGACTATTAAATGACACAAGAAGAAACAGTAATGGAGCAGTTATTCAAAACGTTAGATGAGCAAGCAAAATCTTTAAATGATACGAATGGACAAAGCTTTATCGAAAATTTAGGACTTGCCATGGAACATGTTTATATAAATAAAAGAGATTTATTAGAACAAGCGACGTTACAAGATAGAAGAAAGGCATTTCAGTTTGCTTATCTTAGTTTAATGCAAAAAGAAGATATCCAAGCCAACCATCAAATTACACCTGATTCTATTGGATTAATTTTAGGGTTTTTAGCTGAACGATTCTTGAAAAACAACGAGTCCATGCATATTGCGGATATTGCAAGTGGTGCAGGACATTTAAGTGCCTCAGTACACGAAGTGCTTTCAAAGCACACATTAATGCACCACTTAGTTGAGGTAGATCCAGTACTCTCTAGAGTGAGTGTTCATTTGGCAAACTTTTTAGAAATACCTTTTGATGTTTACCCACAAGATGCAATTATGCCTTTACCCTTCGAAGAGGCTGATGTTGTGATTGGGGATTTACCAATAGGATACTATCCTGTAGATGATCGAAGTAAAGAGATGGCACTTGGTTTTGAAACAGGTCATAGTTATTCTCATTTTTTGCTAATTGAACAAGCAATTACAGCGATGAAACCATCCGGTTTTGCATTCTTAGTTGTCCCAAGCAACATTTTTGAGGGTGACAATGTGAAACAGTTACAAAATTTCATTGCTACAGAAACAGAAATGCAGGCATTTTTAAATTTACCTTCAACATTATTTAAAAATGAAAAAGCACGTAAATCGATTCTAGTTTTACAGAAAAAAGAAACGAATGTGACCAAATCAGTTGAAGTATTGTTGGCTAATATACCAGATTTCAAAAGTCCGCAACAATTCCAAGCATTTCTACAAGATTTAAATACGTGGATGCAAGAAAATCATCCTGAGAATTAAACTGTAATATTCTTGAATTCAGACTGTATTAATGATTAAATAGTAGTGGATATAAAACTTAATTGAAAATGGAGGCATTATGCTTATGTCAAAATTGATTTTGGCTATAAACGCTGGTAGTTCATCTTTGAAATTTCAACTTATTGAAATGCCGGAAGAAAAAATTGTAACGAAGGGGCTTATTGAACGTATTGGTTTAAAAGATTCTGTGTTCACTATTGAATTAAATGGGGAAAAAATCAAAGAAACGAAAGATATTACTGATCATGAAGAAGCAGTTAATATCATGTTAGAAAGTTTCAAAAAACATGGTATTATTGATAGTATCTATGATATCAATGGCACTGGGCATCGAGTTGTTCATGGTGGAGAATTATTCCCAGAATCAGTATATATAACTGATGAAGTAGAAAAACAAATCGAATCTTTAAGTGAACTAGCGCCTTTACACAATCCTGCTAACTTAATGGGAATCCGTGCTTTCCGCAAGTTATTGCCAGAAATTCCACATGTTGCAGTGTTTGATACTTCATTCCATCAAACAATGCCTGAAAAATCATACTTGTACAGTTTACCGTACCAATATTATAAAGATTTTGGTATTCGTAAATATGGTTTTCATGGCACGAGTCATAAATATGTATCTCAACGAGCAGCTGACATATTAGGTAAGCCAATTGAAGAATTACGTATTATTTCATGTCATATTGGTAATGGGGCATCTATTGCTGCTATTGATGGTGGAGAATCTGTTGATACATCAATGGGATTCACACCACTGGCTGGTGTGACGATGGGAACACGCTCAGGTAATATTGATCCAGCATTAATTCCATTTATTATGGAAAAGACTGGCAAAAATGCAGAGGAAGTATTAAATACACTCAATAAAGAATCAGGATTACTTGGTATTTCAGGTACATCTAGTGATTTAAGAGATATTCAAGAAGAAGCAGAAGAAGGTAAAGAAAGAGCTCAACTAGCACTTGATGTTTTCGCATCACGCATTCACAAATATATCGGTTCATATGCGACACGCATGCATGGTGTAGATGTTATCGTATTTACTGCTGGTGTTGGTGAAAATTCTGACGCTGTAAGAGCTAAAGTATTAGAAGGTTTAGAATTTATGGGCGTATATTGGGATGCTAAGAAAAACGAAAGCATTCATGGAGAAGAAGCTTTTATAAACTATCCTCATTCACCTGTTAAAGTCATTGTAATACCAACAAACGAAGAAGTGATGATTGCTCGTGACGTTATCACTTTCAGTGATCTTAAATAAATCATAATATAAATAATATAAAGGATTTTCCAATTTTGGAAAATGCCCTTTATATTATTCTGGAATAACTTCAAAAGCTATGAATTGTGATATTTGAGATTTATTAAAATTATTATCAGCAGCAACAACAATACTGTCATGACCATTGGGTAATTTTTTGCCGAAAGATATAGCTTCTAAATTATCTATATGTGCAATATGTTCTTTATTTAAATTAGAAACGAGCTCTTTTTTTACTGGCCTAAATTTATTGTGCTTTAATGTGTCTTGATCTTTAATATCGGAAGCTCCCTCAGTATTGATTTTATATATACGTACATCATTTTGATATGAACCATCAGAAGATTGAACACTCGCGCGTTCTAAGGTTAAAAATTCATGGTTATTAATAGCTAATAATTCAGAGACGCCATTTTCAGCCTCCTTTCCTTTACCAGGTGCTTTAGGTATAGCATCTAAATGATAGGCATATTCTGATAGTAAGTTACCTTGTCTATCATATTGTGTGATACGCGAAAATCCTCGTTTTAAAGGGGTGGGTGCTTTTCCATCCTGAATTAAAGGTGCTTCCATTGCTGTCCAAATCGTTTTACCATCTGTCGAAAAAGTGCTGCCTTCTAATGAGAGATTATTACGAAAGCCGTGGTTAAAATGCTTATCCATTTTTTGTGTGCTAGTGATGGGTATTTCAGAGATGAAATTACCATTTCTTGATGCTATTCGGATAAAAGGATTAAGTCCTATACCAGGGTCTCCTTCACTGGTATACATTATCTGATTGTACAAAGGGTCTAAGCGAATAGATTCAGGATCGGCAACCTCTAGTTGTGGATTATCTTTAAAATGCTTTTTGTTGATGTAGTTTGAGCCGTTGGGTTGTTTCAAAAAATGGGTAGACTTTAGTTGAATGTTATTAAAGTGATTCTGGTTATAATTTAATTTTGCCTCGTAAAATCTAGAAGCATTATGTTCCGATCGGTCATCACTTATTAATAACCAATTCTTAGTGGTCGGATTGTAACTAATTCCAGAAATACCACCAACTTTTGTATCATCTAATTTGGATGTATAAGGTAGGGTATAACTATCAATCAGTTTAAGATTGTCAACAGTATGATTGTCGGATTGAGTTGTTGGTTTTGTTGTTTGTGCAACGATAGGGTGACTATGAATGGGACTAAGTGCAGCTAATGCTATTAAGACAGATGTAAATGATTGATAAATGATTTTCATAAATATGCAAGCTCCTTTTTAATTTTCAGTTATCAAATTAATTATAAAATGCATTTATGAAATCAAAATAAAATTTTAATGTCTATATTGTAAAGTACTGGAAATAATAATCTTTTATGCTCTAGGCTAGATGAGGAAAAGATTATTAAGAAAGTTGATGATGGTTAGTTATGGCCAACAAAAAAGACTGAGATAAGTTCTTTATCTCAGTCAGCTAATACAACGTATTATTAATTCAAAGTGCTGTAATTTACATAATGATTTAATGAGCTTGATATTGTGATCTAAATTCGTCAGTAGCAACTTGTGGTTGGAAATCTTCAGGAAGCTCTTCTGTACGAACAACTAACACATCACATGGTGAGTGACGTACAATTGCTTCAGATACTGAACCAACGATAAATCTTTCTACTGCATTTAAACCTGAAGTACCACACATGATTAAATCAGCGTTTACATCTGTTGCAAGTTTTTTAGGTATAATCGCTTTAGGTGAGCCAAACTCTAAACGTGTTTCAACATTTTTTACACCAGCATTTGTAGCGACTTCTTTATAACCTTTTAACAAATCGTCTGAGAAATTTTTAGATTTCTCAGTAAATTGTGCATCATACACTTCATATGAAGAATATGTTCTTGAATCAATAACATTCACCACTGTTAATTTTGCATCATTACGTTTTGCTACATCCACAGCTTTATTAAATGCCCACTCAGCTTCATGTGATCCATCGACAGCTATTAAAATATTTTTATAAGTTAGCATCGTTATTACCTCCTTATTTTTCTTACTTATATTATACCACCGTTTACAGAATATTAACACAATTTATATATTGTAAAAATACTCTAAACTTTGATTGCGCTTTCATTAGATACGCGTTACTATAAATTTGGAGGTGGATGAAATGATTATAGGTATTCCAAAAGAGATTAAAAACAACGAAAATAGAGTGAGTTTATCGCCAAGTGGTGTACATGCTTTGGTAGAACAAGGCCATACTGTTATTGTTGAAAAATCTGCTGGTTTAGGTTCGTATTTTGAAGACGTTGACTATACAGAAGCTGGGGCTAAAATCGTTAATGAGCAAGCTGAAGTATGGAACGTAGATATGGTTATGAAAGTAAAAGAACCATTAGAAGAAGAGTTTCAATATTTTAAAGAAGGTTTAATTCTATTTACCTACTTACATTTAGCGAATGAAGAAAAATTAACACAAGCATTACTAGAAAACAAAGTCGTTGGTATTGCATATGAAACAGTACAATTGCCAGATCGTTCGTTACCATTATTAACACCGATGAGTGAAGTTGCAGGACGTATGTCTGCGCAAATTGGTGCTGAGTTTTTACAAAAATATAAAGGCGGCATGGGTATTTTACTAGGTGGTGTTCCTGGCGTTTCCAAAGGTCGTGTATCGATTATTGGCGGAGGACAAGCTGGCACAAATGCTGCTAAAATTGCACTTGGTTTAGGAGCAGATGTTACTATCTTAGATGTTAATCCTAAACGATTACAAGAATTGGAAGACTTATTTGATGGTCGAGTACACACAATCATGTCTAATCCTTTAAATATAGAGCAGTGTGTGAAAGATAGTGATTTAGTTATTGGAGCTGTATTGATACCTGGCGCTAAAGCACCAAATCTTGTTACGGAAGATATGGTGAAAGAAATGAGAGATGGCGCCGTTATCGTTGATATTGCGATTGATCAAGGTGGTATCTTTGAAACCACTGACCGAATTTCAACTCATGATGACCCAACATATAAAAAGCACGGTGTTGTACATTATGCAGTTGCGAATATGCCAGGAGCGGTTCCACGTACATCAACGATTGCATTAAACAATGCAACGTTACCTTATGCGCAACAATTAGCGAGCAAAGGCTACTTAAAAGCTTTACAAGATAATCATGCGTTATCATTAGGACTTAATACTATTAATGGCGAGTTGACAAATAAAGGTGTTGCACAAGCATTGAATCTATCATATACAGATATCGATAGTGCACTTAAATAGTAGGAAGTAAAAAAGAATTAACAAAGTGAATAATAAAACGAAAAAACTGGTATGTTTTCGAGTGATTAACTCAATTAAACATAACCAGTTTTTTATTATCTGTCACTAACATATTTTTTTGTAATAATAAAGCAAAAATATTTAGACAATTCTAGTACCATGGACTTCTTGGAAAGGAAACGCTGCAATAAGGTCGGGTAAATTGTCTTTATTCAATCCACCGCCTGGCATTATTTCGATGTTGCCACCCGAATTAACCACAAGTTTACCTAATTGATTTAAATTATCAAATAGATGTGTATCACTTGGACCACCATGAGTTAATAAACGTGTAAAGCCGATATCGATTAATTGATGCAATGCTTTAATTTGTCCTTCTAAATGTATTTCATCAAAAGCCATATGACAAACTACTGGTGTAGGAAAGGACAGCTGTTTTAGTGTTTTCATTTGCCACTCGTTTATAAGTGTATCCTTAGTTAAACAACCAAACACAAAATAATCTACGTTCAATTTTTTTAATATTTTTATGTCGCGTTGCATGATTTCAAAATCATATAAGTTATAAACAAAGTCGCCACCACGTGGACGAATCATCACTGCAATTTCAACTTGATTATGTTTACATATTTCAGTTGCAATTTCCACCATACCATAACTTGGCGTCGTTCCACCCACACTTAAGTTATCACAAAGCTCTATTCTGTTAGCGCCATTAGCAATTGCTTGTTCAACTTGTTGAATAGTTTCCACTACCGCTTCTTTAATCATTTTTCGTAACCAGTTAAACTTATATTGCCATTTTCAGTTACTAATATGTCATCTTCAATCCTTACACCGGCTACGCCAGGAACATAGATACCAGGTTCGACTGTGACAACCATTCCTGCTAAAAATTGATTTGTATTCGTGCTTGAAACGTCTTGATATTCATGTTCTTCTAAACCTAATCCGTGACCTAAGCGATGTGGGAAGTACTCACCATAGCCTGCTTCAGTAATAATGTTGCGTGCAATATCATCGACATCTTTAATTGTAACACCTGGTTTAATGGCTTCTATAGCTGCTTTTTCAGCTTTTAATACAACATCGTAAATCTCTTGCGCTTTGGCGTCAGGCGTACCAAATTTAACTGTTCGCGTCATATCACTGCAATAATTTTCATAGATAACGCCTAAATCAAACAGGACAAATTCATCTTGTTTCAATTGACGATCTCCTGGCGTACCATGAGGCGAAGCTGCATGATCACCAAATAATACCATTGTATCGAAACTCATTTCGTTTACACCATAAGCTTTAATTTCATATTCTATATGATTGACGACCTGACGTTCTGTGACACCTTCTTTTAAAAAGCTAACGCCAATGTCGATACATTTATCGGCAAGTTCACAAGCTTTTTTAATTTTTTCTATTTCAGCATCACTTTTAACATTACGTAATGTTTTGATGGTTTGATCGATATCGCCAAAGCTTTGAACATCAAATGCTTCAATAAGTTCTCGTTGTCGTTGTACTGTTAAGTGCGTTGCTTCAACAAGCAATTTATTGAATTTAACTTCATATTTATCTAACGCATTTTCAGTGTCTAAGTAGCCTATGATATCACCTTCAAATGGTGAGGCATGTACTTCTTCAACTTCTAATTGAGGGCAAAACAATACTTGTTCACCATTTTCTTTAATTAGTAGCGCTAGTAGACGTTCATGAGGATCACTTAAATAACCTGTGAAGTAAAAGATATTTAAAGGTGTTGTTATCCATGCTGCATCTGCCTGTTGTGATTTTAAGACTTCGGTAATCTGTGCTAATTTCATTTTTCAATCATCCTCCTACAAAGTTAATTACTCTTAATTTTATGTTACTTCATGAAGGAATTCAAAAGTTAAATAGAATAATAAAAAAAATTCATAGAAAAATATTTAAAATTAAGAGGGAAAACACTGAACTGAATTCCAATAATCGTGTTATACCATGATATATTTGTGGTATACATAAACTAAATAGCATTACGGGAGGAATTAAATAATGAAACTTTCATTTCATGGACAATCAACAATTTATTTTGAAGCAAATGGTAAAAAGGTTATCGTAGATCCATTTATTTCAGGGAATGGTCAATCTGATTTAGATGCTTCTACGTTAAAAGTGGACTATATTATTTTGACACATGGTCATGGGGATCATTTTGGAGATACAGTAGAATTGGCTAATAGAAACCATGCAACTGTCATTGGTTCTGCAGAGTTAGGTGATTATCTAACTACTTATCATAATGTGGAAAATGTAAGACCAATGAACATCGGAGGTAAAGCAACGTTAGACTTTGGAACTGTAAAATTTGTACAAGCTTTTCATAGTTCAAGTTTAACAGATGAAAACGGTGTGCCAGTATATTTAGGTATGCCAATGGGGCTTATTTTAGAAATTGAAGGTAAGACAATCTATCACACTGGTGACACTGGATTATTCAGTGACATGCAATTAATTGCCGAACGCCATCCAGTAGATGTTTGTTTTGTACCAATTGGTGACAATTTTACAATGGGCATTGATGATGCAAGTTATGCGATTAATACGTTCATTAAACCAAAAATTTCTGTTCCAATACACTATGATACGTTCGAACTGATTGAACAAGATCCAAGTAAATTTAAAGAAGCTGTGACGGTTGGGGAAGTTCAAATCTTAAAACCTGGCGAAGCAGTTGCATTTTAATTATCTGATAAAATAGCGGTTGAAAATATTTAAAGCCTGAAGTTCTTTAAAGTTCTTCAGGCTTTTTTTATTATTTTACTATTAATACTGGGATGTGTGCTCTTTTTGCAACTTTATGGCTAACACTACCTAATACAAATTTTTTCTTATCTTCAGCCTTACGGTTACTGAGAACAACGATTTCATATTTTCCACTATTAGCCTCTTTAACTAATTGTTCTTTCGCATTGCCACGCACAATAATCTCATCATATTTGATGCCATGCGCTTCTAATCTTTGGCGTGTGCTCTCTAAACCTTGGCTACGTTTCTGTACGAGTTTATCTAAGTGAACACCCGATTTGATGGATGCTTGTGCATCTTGTTCACTAATAGCATTTAAAATTGTTACTTTAGTACCTTCACCTGATAGCTTAGAAACTTCTTCAAGTGCTTTTTCATTTTTAAGCGTTGTATCAACACCAAGTAGTATATTTTTGAACATTGTTCATCCCTCCTTGACTTCATTCTAATAAAATTTTATTAATAAAGCCAATTAAATTTGTCTATTTAACATATTAATTTACTTATACGATGATTTTATATTATTTTATGTGACTATAAAGATGTTTATAGAAAATCACGTGATAATTTGATGAGTTACATCGCAATTTTAGTGATAAAAAGTTATAATGTCATAGAAACTGTCAAAATAAAAGAGGTTATTGAAATGACAAAGCATGAACAAATCTTAGCGTATATAGAATCTCTAGTAGTTGGACAAAAGATTTCTGTTAGAAAGATTGCAAAGGATTTAAATGTATCTGAGGGAACAGCCTATAGAGCAATAAAGGACGCAGGTCAAATTGGATTAGTAGCAACAATAGACAGAGTGGGAACCGTACGTATTGAAAAGAAATCACGTGAGCAAATTGAGCAACTTACTTTTGCAGAAATTGTAAAAATTATTGATGGCCAAGTGTTAGGTGGTAGGAATGGTTTGATAAAAACACTAACAAAGTTTGCAATTGGTGCAATGGAAATCGATGATGTTGTAAAATATTTAAGTACTCATACACTGTTGATAGTTGGTAATCGTAAAGATGTGCAGTTAGCTGCACTTAAAAGAGGGAGTGCAGTGCTAATTACTGGTGGTTTTAATACTTCAGCAGAAATCATTAAATATGCAGATGAACACGACTTACCAATTCTTTCTTCAAACTATGATACATATTTAGTCGCAAACATTATTAATAGAGCAATGTACAATCAAATGATTCGTAAAGAAATATTGGTTGTCGAAGATATTGTTAAACCAGTATCGGAAGAAACCGTTGTATTTGATCGTATGAGTTTAAATGATTATAAAATGAGAGCACGTAAAACAGGTCATTCAAGATTTCCAGTCATCGATGAAGATTGGCGGTTAGTAGGTATAGTGACAAGTAAAGAAATCATTAAAATGGAAAATCAAAATACACTTGCACAAATCATGACTAAATCGCCGATCAACGTACAGCTATCTACTACTGTTGCGAACTGCGCGCATATGATGATTTGGGAAGGCATTGAACTGTTACCTGTTACAACAGCAAGTAAAAAGCTAATCGGTGTAATTACAAGAAAAGACGTATTAACAGCTATGCAATTGTTAAGTAGGCAACCTCAAGTTGGTGAAACAATTAATGATCAAATTGCAAAGCATATAACTATTGAAAACGATGGAATTCAAGTGCAAATTACACCATTATTAACAAACCAATTTGGGACATTAAGTAAATCGGTGTTCGTTGCCATTATTGAAGAAACAGTTCGTTATGAAATGAGAAAGTTAAAGAAATTAGAGGTTATGATTGAGAGTTTAAATATTATGTATATTAAGACAGTGCAAATTGAGTCTGAAATACATGTACAATATGATATGTTAGATGTAGGTCGAAATTTTTCTAAACTAGAAGTAACGATGACAAGTGAAGGTTATCGAGTAGCAAAAGCAATGATTATTTGCCAAATGATAGATTAATAAATTTATAATAAAAAGGAAGATATAGATGACGAAAGAATTTAATGAAATCATGCACGAAATCAATGAAGCAGAAACGATTATTATACATCGGCATGTCAGACCAGATCCAGATGCGTACGGTTCGCAGTTGGGTCTGAAAAACTATTTAAAACTCAAATATCCAAATAAAAAGATTTATGCTGTAGGAGAAGCAGAACCTTCATTAGATTTTATTGGTACGTTTGATGAAATATCTGATGATGTTTATGACGAGGCATTAGTCATTGTGTGTGATACCGCTAATTCACCTCGTATCAGTGATGAAAGATTTAATAAAGGGCGTTTATTAGTGAAAATAGACCATCATCCTGCAGTAGACCAATATGGTGATATTAACTATGTAAATGATCAAGCATCTTCAACGAGTGAAATTATATTTGACTTTATCGTTCATTTTAATGACGTGTCTATCATAGATGAAACCGTAGCCAGAGTACTTTATCTTGGTATCGTTGGAGATACAGGAAGATTCCTATTCAATAATACAACGCCACATACGATGAATGTTGCGAGTCAATTATTAAAATTTCCATTCAATCATAATGAAGTGCTTAATAAGATGGGGGAAAAAAATCCCAAATTATTACCATTTCAAGGATATGTGCTACAACATTTTGATTTAAATGACAAAGGTTTCTGCAAGGTTGTCATTACTAAAGAAGTCTTAGAACAATTTGATATTGCTGCAAATCAGGCATCACTGTTTGTAAATGCAATTGCCGATATTCAAGGATTGAAAATATGGGTATTTGCAGTTGATGAAGGTTCAGAAATTAGATGTCGTATTCGTTCTAAAGGGATCATTATAAACGATATTGCGAGCGATTTTGGTGGCGGTGGTCATCAAAATGCATCTGGTGTATCTGTGAGAGACTGGGAACACTTTGAAAAACTAGCTGAAGCATTGAATCATAAACTTTAATAAGATAGGAGGTATTTGCAAATGGTTGCGCATTTAAACATTCATACGACGTACGATTTACTAAATTCAAGTATTAGAATTAAAGAAGTTGTTGCGAAAGCTGCAAAAGAAGGATATTCAGCACTTGCAATTACAGATACGAATGTTTTGTATGGACTTCCACAATTCTATGACGCGTGTATTGCTGCAAATATCCATCCAATCTTTGGTATGACGATTCATGTTACTGATGGTTTAACGGAGGTTGAAACTATCGTATTAGCACAAGATAATTCTGGGATAAAAGATTTATTCAAATTATCTTCAGCAATAAAGATGAAAGAAAAGTCAGAGACACCAATAGAGTGGTTAAAAAGATATTCAAGTCATCTTATAGTCATTTTTAAACATGTTACAGAAACTCATAAATCAATCATTTCTGGTTTTTTAAATCATAATCATACATTTGTGAATCATACGAGTGAAGTTACCTTTGATTTACCAATGGTTTGGGCACAAAGTACACGTTACCTTAATCCACAAGATTCAGATACGCTTTCTGCAATGGCTGCTATTAAAGACAATAGTAAGTTAGATTTAGTGAGTGAACAACCTGACTATGATGAACATTTATATACCAGTGAAGAATTAGAAAATTTATCATTAAGTGATACAGTTTTAGAACAAACATATCGCATTGAGCAGCTTTGTCAGGCGGAAATAAGTTATCATCAATCTCTGCTACCAAAATATAAAACGCCAAACCAACAGCAATCCAACGATTACTTATGGCAATTATTAGAGAAAGAACTTCAGCGATTAAATTTAACTGAAGATAAGAATAATATATATCAAAAGCGTTTAGTACATGAGTATCAAGTTATCACTAGAATGGGCTTCGAAGATTATTTCTTAATAGTTAGTGATTTAATTCAATATGCGAAAAACAATGATGTATTAGTGGGGCCAGGACGTGGTTCTGCTGCTGGTTCGCTCGTTAGTTACTTACTAAACATTACGACGATTGACCCGATTGCGTATAATTTATTATTTGAGCGTTTCTTAAACCCAGAACGGGTCACTATGCCGGATATAGATATTGATTTTGAAGATACGCATCGAGATAAAGTTATCCAGTATGTCCAAGAAAAATATGGTGAAAATCATGTCGCAGGTATTGTTACCTTTGGTCATCTTCTTGCAAGGGCGGTGGCTAGAGATGTTGGTAGGATAATGGGCTTCGATGAAGTTACATTAAATGAAATTTCTAAATTAATCCCCCATAAGCTTGGCATTACATTGGACGAAGCCTATACGCTTGATGCATTTAAACAATTTGTTCACCGTAATCATAGACATGAACGATGGTTTGAAATATGTAAGAAGTTAGAGGGATTGCCAAGACATACTTCAACACATGCAGCAGGTATCATTATCAATGATCATCCTCTTTATGAATATGCACCATTGACGCTTGGTGATACAGGTCTGTTAACGCAATGGACAATGACTGAGGCAGAAAGAATCGGTCTGTTGAAAATTGATTTTCTAGGTTTGCGTAATCTTTCGATTATTCATCAAATTGTGAAACAAGTAAAACATGATTTAAATATTGACATAGATATAGAACAAATACCTTTTAACGATAAAAAGGTATTTCAATTATTATCACAGGGGGATACAACAGGTATCTTCCAATTAGAGTCTGATGGTATTAGGAATGTACTGAAACGATTACAGCCTGAGCATTTCGAAGATATAGTAGCGGTAACATCACTATATAGACCAGGACCAATGGAAGAAATTCCAACCTATATATCAAGACGTCATAATCCTGATAAAGTACAATATCTTCATCCCGATTTAGAACCCATTTTAAAAACGACATATGGTGTCATTATTTATCAAGAACAAATAATGCAAATTGCGAGTAAATTCGCCAACTTTAATTATGGTGAAGCGGATATCTTAAGACGTGCAATGAGTAAAAAGAATAGAGCGGTTTTAGAAAGCGAACGTCAACATTTTGTGAATGGCGCCTTAAAAAATGGTTATAGTGAGCAATTAAGTAAACAAATTTTTGATTTGATTTTAAAATTTGCAGATTATGGATTTGCTCGTGCGCATGCTGTTAGTTATTCGAAGATAGCGTATATCATGGGTTACTTAAAAGTTCATTTCCCTAATTATTTTTATGCTAATATTTTAAGTAATTCAATCGGAAGTGAAAAGAAAACCGCACAGATGATTGATGAGGCAAAGCACCAGAATATTAACATTTTGCCACCTAATATAAATCATAGTCATTGGTTTTATAAAGCTACAAAAAAAGGCATTTATCTATCAATTGGTGCCATAAAAGGAATCGGTTATCAAAGCGTTAAGCTAATTGTGGAAGAACGAAAAACTAACGGCGCATTTAAAGACTTTTTTGATTTTACTCGCCGTATCCCGAAAAGGATAAAATCTAGAAAATTAATAGAATCACTTATTTTAGTTGGCGCATTTGATACTTTCGGCAAAAATAGAGCGACGCTATTACAATCTATAGATCAAGTCTTAGATGATATTTCAGATATAGAGCAAGATGGCTTCATATTTGATGTGCTCACACCTAAAGCTACTTATGAAGAAAAGGACGAACTGCCAGATAAAGTACTTAGTGAATATGAAAAAGAATATTTAGGGTTTTATGTATCCACACATCCGGTGGAAAAAGCGTTTGAGCAAAAACAATATCTAGGTATATATAAACTTGCAAACGCCCAAGATAATAAACCTATTTTTGTTCAAATGGATAATATGAAACGTATTAGAACGAAAAACGGACAAAATATGGCGTTCGTTACCCTAAACGATGGTGTTGACAATTTGGATGGTGTACTATTCCCAGATACATTCAAAAAATATGAAACTGAGTTAAATACATCTCAAATGCTAGTCGTAAGGGGTAAGTTTGAAAATAGAAATAATAAGCAGCAACTGATTTTGAATCAAATAGATTCAATAGATAAGTTTGAAAAAACGAAGTTTGAACAAGCGGAACAGATTGTTATTAGAAAACTAGATGATGAATCAACGATGCATCCATTTTTAACTGAAGAAAATGTACGTGATCAAATACCAGTACAATATTTTAATGAACGTCAAAATAACATAAAAACGATTGGCTATGTTACACGGGATAATGAATTGTTAAGTGAACTGATTCAAAGGTTTTCACCATGGGATATAAGAATTATTTAACTTTAATCGCGCTATAAACTATGGTATAGTTAACTGATGGTTAAGCATAAACTTGCCATCAGTTTTAATTTTATTTTATTAAGATTGAAAAAATATATAATAACTAAACATACCTATATGTTTTTATTACAAACATTAACTAGCAAAATAAATTATCGTGCGAGTTAACGATATTATTTGTAATTTAGGTTAGATTGTAATAAAAATGTATATGAGTGTTATTTTAAACTAATTGGATGTAAGGGGTAGATTACATGACTTTAAGAGACGAAGCTTTAGAAATGCACAGAAGAAATCAAGGGAAATTAGAAGTTTCACCTAAAGTAAAAGTGACAAATAAAGAGGAATTAAGCCTAGCTTATTCTCCGGGTGTAGCGGAACCTTGTAAAGAAATACATGAAGATCCTCGTAAAGTTTTTGAATATACAATGAAGGGCAATACTGTAGCAGTTGTTACTGATGGAACTGCAGTGCTAGGGCTAGGAAATATAGGAGCTGAAGCAAGTATTCCAGTTATGGAAGGGAAAGCTGTTTTATTTAAAAGTTTCTCTGGTATAGATGGGGTGCCAATTGCCTTAAATACTACTGATACAGAGGAAATAATTAAGACTGTAAAATTACTTGAACCCAATTACGGTGGTATTAATCTGGAGGATATTTCAGCACCACGTTGTTTTGAAATTGAAGAAAGATTGAAAAAAGAAACTAAAATTCCAGTTTTCCATGATGACCAACACGGTACGGCGATTGTAACGGTTGCAGGCATGATTAACGCTTTAAGAATAGTTGACAAAGATTTGTCTGATATTAAAGTTGTACTGAATGGTGCTGGTGCTGCAGGTATTGCAATTGTTAAATTACTTTATTCTTATGGTGTAAGAAACATGATTATGTGTGATTCAAAGGGAGCAATCTATGAAGATCGCTCATTTGGTATGAATGATACGAAAGCATATGTAGCTAAGTGGACTAATAGAGATAAAGTAGACGGCAGTCTAAAAGATGTCATCGAAGACGCAGATGTATTTATTGGTGTATCTGTAGCAGATTTATTATCAAAAGAAATGGTTGAATCTATGGCTGATGATCCAATTATTTTTGCAATGGCTAATCCAAATCCTGAAATTAAACCTGATGTAGCTAAAGCTGCAGGTGCCAAAGTAATCGGTACTGGGCGTTCAGATTTTCCAAATCAAATAAATAATGTGTTGGCTTTCCCAGGCATATTTAGAGGCGCATTGGATGTTGAGGCTACACATATTAATGAAGAGATGAAACAAGCAGCTGTTGAAGCTATAGCTGATTTAATTAAACCAGAAGAGTTAAATCCGGACTATTGTATACCAGGTCCTTTTGATAAACGTGTAGCGCCATCTGTCGCTAGAGAAGTTGCAAAAGCTGCAATGGAATCTGGGGTAGCAAGAGTAGATGTTGATCCAGAAGAAATATATAATAAAACAATGAAATTAACAGACTTAGATAAATAATATTCATTAACGCTGATTGCAACGACCAATTTGGTATGGAGTAAGTAAGCGATGGTTAAGTGGAGGTTTACCAATGTTTAAAGATTTTTTCAATAGAAGCAGTAAAAAGAAAAAGTACGTAACAGTATCTGATTCAAAACAAAGTGATGTACCAGCGGGTATCATGACCAAATGTCCTAAGTGCAAAAAAATTATGTATACAAAAGAACTAGCAGAAAATTTAAATGTTTGTTTTAATTGTGATCATCATATTGCACTAACTGCGCACAATCGCATAGAAGCTATTTCTGATGAAGGGACATTTAAAGAATTTGATAAAGGAATGACCTCTGCTAATCCATTGGACTTCCCAAGTTATGAAGAGAAAATTCAAAAAGACCAACAAAAAACTGGCTTAAATGAAGCAGTTGTCACTGGCACTGCGCAGTTAGACGGTGTTACATTTGGTGTAGCAGTCATGGATGCACGCTTTAGAATGGGAAGTATGGGATCGGTATTAGGTGAGAAAATTTGTAGAATCATTGAATACTGTACTGAAAACCGATTGCCGTTTATATTGTTTTCAGCAAGTGGTGGCGCTAGAATGCAGGAAGGCATTATTTCCTTAATGCAAATGGGTAAAACAAGCGTTTCATTAAAACGACATACAGATGCAGGATTATTATACATTTCATATATAACTAATCCAACAACTGGTGGCGTTTCTGCAAGCTTTGCTTCGGTGGGTGATATTAATATTAGTGAACCAAAGGCGTTAATTGGATTTGCTGGTAGACGTGTTATTGAACAAACGATTAACGAAAAATTACCGGATGATTTCCAAACTGCTGAATTTTTACTAGAACACGGACAATTGGATAAAGTCGTCCATAGAAAAGAAATGAGAACGACATTATCTGATATTTTAAAAATGCACCAAGAGGTGAAAACGAATGCTTGATTTTGAAAAGCCATTGTTTGAAATAAAAAATAAAATTGAATCTTTGAAAGAATCTCAAGAGAAAAATGATGTCGATTTACAAGAAGAAATAGATATGCTTGAAGCATCATTAGCGAGGGAAACTGAAAAAGTATATACCAATCTCAAGCCATGGGATCGAGTGCAACTAGCACGCTTACAAGAAAGACCCACATCGTTAGATTATATACCACATATTTTTGATTCGTTTATTGAATTGCATGGTGATAGAAATTACAGAGATGATCCAGCAATGATTGGTGGTATTGGCTATCTAAATGGTCAAGCAGTAACAATAGTGGGTCAACAAAGAGGTAAAGATACAAAAGACAACATATATCGTAATTTCGGTATGGCGCATCCAGAAGGTTATAGAAAAGCATTAAGACTAATGAAACAAGCAGAAAAATTTAACAGACCTATTTTCACTTTTATTGATACTAAAGGTGCATATCCAGGTAAGGCTGCGGAAGAAAGAGGTCAAAGTGAATCAATAGCTAGAAATTTAGTTGAAATGGCTTCTCTAACTGTACCAGTGATTTCAATAGTAATTGGTGAAGGTGGAAGTGGAGGCGCGCTTGGTTTGGGTATTACAAATCGCATCTTAATGTTAGAAAACAGTACATATTCTGTTATTTCTCCTGAAGGTGCTTCTGCTTTGCTTTGGAAAGATAGTAATCTAGCTAAAATTGCAGCAGAAACGATGAAAATCACGGCAGAAGATTTATATGAATTGAATATTGCAGATGAAGTTATAAAAGAGCCGTTAGGTGGAGCACATCATGATGTCGAAACACAGGCGCAAAGTATAAAACATACTTTTGAAACGCATTTAGCAGAATTGAATAAGTTAACAAACGAGCAACTTGTTGAAGATCGATATCAAAAATTCAGAACGATTGGTTCATATACAGAATAATTAGCAAGATATTTAAGAAGAAGCCTAGACAGATGTTTAATGTCTTAGCTTCTTTTTTATATGATCATTATAGTGTTGTTATTCGATGCTTTGTTTATTGAAATTCAATTTAAGGTAATAGAATATATGTATTCAATTATTTCGAAAACTTATTAGGAAACGCTTACTATGTGTATATTTATTGAATACTTGTTTATAAAACGTTTACATTTGTCACAAGTCCTTATTTTAATGGCAACAGCTTAGATTTTATGGTATTTTTAGAATAAGAAATACATGTTAGAAAGGTATGTCGTCATGAAAAAAATTGCAGTGTTGACAAGTGGTGGAGATTCTCCAGGCATGAATGCAGCGGTTAGAGCTGTAGTTAGAAAAGCGATTTATAATAATATTGAAGTCTATGGAGTATACCAGGGCTATCAAGGGTTATTAAACGATGATATCGAGAAACTAGAACTCGGTTCGGTAGGTGACACAATTCAACGAGGCGGGACTTTTTTATATTCTGCAAGATGTCCAGAATTCAAAGAAGCGGAAGTCCGCAAAAAAGGTATAGATAATTTACGTAAAAGAGGCATCGAAGGACTCGTAGTTATTGGTGGAGATGGTAGCTATAGAGGTGCACAACGCATTAGTGAAGAATGCCCCGAAATTCAAACAATTGGCATACCAGGTACGATTGATAATGATATTAATGGGTCTGATTTTACAATTGGATTTGACACGGCACTAAATACAATCATTGAATGTGTTGATAAGATTCGTGATACGGCTTCTAGCCATGCTAGAACTTTCATCATTGAAGTTATGGGACGTGACTGTGGTGATTTAGCACTTTGGGCAGGATTATCTGTAGGTGCTGAAACAATCATTGTTCCTGAAGTCGAAATAGACATTAAAGACATAGCAGAAAAAATTGATAACGGAATCAAACGTGGCAAAAAGCATTCAATTGTAATGGTTGCTGAAGGATGTATGTCAGGTGAAGCATGTGCTGAAGAATTGACTAAATATATCAATGTTGACGCGCGTGTTTCTGTGTTAGGACACATTCAACGTGGTGGAAGTCCAAGTGGCGCAGATCGTGTATTAGCGTCGCGTTTAGGAGGTCATGCAGTTGATTTATTGTTAGAAGGGAAAACTGCGATTGGAGTTGGAATTCGTAACAATGAATTAACTGATACACCTTTTGAAGAGATATTTAGATCACACGAACACGAGTTTGACTTTGAAACTTATGAATTAACGAACGAATTATCTATTTAAAATACTGGGAGGAAATAATAATGAGAAAAACTAAAATTGTTTGTACTATAGGACCTGCGTCCGAATCTGAAGCAATGCTTGAAAAATTAATCAAGGCTGGCATGAATGTAGCACGTTTAAACTTTTCACATGGGGACCATGCTGAGCATAAAGCAAGAATAGATACAATTCGTAAAGTTTCTAAAAGATTAGGAAAAACAGTTGCAATCTTACTTGATACAAAAGGACCAGAAATACGTACACATAATATGAAAGATGGTCTTATTGAACTTGAAAAAGGTTCAGAAGTTATCGTAAGCATGAATGAAGTAGAAGGTACTCCTGAAAAATTCTCAGTTACTTATGAAAACCTTATTAATGATGTCAATGAGGGATCATATATTTTATTAGATGATGGTTTAATTGAATTACAAGTTAAATCAATTGATAAAGCAAATGGCGAAGTATTATGTGATGTTCTTAATACTGGTGAATTAAAAAATAAAAAAGGTGTTAACTTACCAGGCGTGAAAGTGAGTTTACCTGGTATTACAGATAAAGATGCCGATGACATTAACTTTGGTATCAGTGAAGGTGTAGATTTTATTGCGGCAAGCTTTGTACGTCGCCCTAGTGATGTATTAGATATTCGTAAACTGTTAGAAGCTAAACACAATACAAATATCAGCATTATTCCTAAAATTGAAAACCAAGAAGGTATTGATAACATTAAAGAAATTCTTGAAGTATCAGATGGTTTAATGGTTGCTCGTGGTGATATGGGTGTTGAAATCCCACCAGAATCTGTACCAATGGTTCAAAAAGATTTAATTAGACAATGTAATAAATTAGGTAAACCAGTCATTACAGCTACTCAAATGTTAGATTCTATGCAACGCAATCCTCGTGCTACACGTGCAGAAGCAAGTGATGTTGCTAATGCGATATATGATGGTACAGATGCAGTTATGCTATCAGGTGAAACTGCTGCAGGACAATATCCTGAAGAAGCAGTTAAAACAATGCGTAATATTGCCGTTTCAGCAGAAGCAGCACAAGATTATAAAAAATTATTGTCCGACCGTACTAAATTAGTTGAAACTTCATTAGTAAATGCGATTGGTGTTTCAGTAGCACATACTGCTTTAAACTTAAATGTTAAAGCAATCGTAGCAGCTACTGAGAGTGGTTCGACTGCACGTACGATATCTAAGTATCGTCCACAATCTGACATCATTGCAGTTACGCCAAGTGCTGAAACTGCGCGTCAGTGTGCTTTAGTTTGGGGTATATACCCAGTTGTTAAAGAAGGCCGTAAAACGACAGACGCATTATTAAATAATGCAGTAGCAACAGCAGTTGAAACAGAAAGAGTTCAAAATGGTGACCTAATTATTATTACAGCAGGAGTTCCAACTGGTGAAAAAGGTACTACAAACATGATGAAATTACATCTTGTAGGTGACGAACTAGCTAAAGGACAAGGTATTGGTAGAAGCTCAGTTGTAGGTCAAACATTAATTGTTAATGATGCGAGCGAACTAGAAGGTAAAGATTTATCAGAATCAATTATTGTAACGCATTCTGTAGACGAAACACTTGTACCTTATATTGAAAAAGCAAGTGGACTTATCACTGAAGAAAATGGTATTACGTCACCAAGTGCGATTATTGGTCTTGAAAAGGGTATTCCAACAATTGTAGGTGTAGAAAATGCTACTTCAGAAATTCAAAATGATGTATTAATTACAGTAGATGCGAACCAAGGAAAAATATTCGAAGGTTATGCTAACGTACTTTAAGTTAAACGGCGTAATGTTCATGTAAAAGCACCCCTAACTCAATCGGATGAGTTAGGGGTGCTTTTTAATGTAAGCTAGGACAATAAAGCTTTAATATAGAACTTCATGTTATTTTGCTTAATGTTGGTTTTTAGCTACTTGTTTATAACGTAAATACATTAATGCCAAAATGATAAACCAAATAGGTGTTAAGAATACTGCAATTCTTGTATCTGTATTTACGAATAATAAACTAAACACTAATACAAAAAAGGCTAATATAGCATACCCCATGTATTTACCACCTGGTAATTTGAAAGTCGATTGCTTATGTAGTTCTGGATTTTTACGATGATAGTTAATATACGCCACAGTAATTAAAGCCCAAACCACAAGGAACAATACAGTAGAAACAGTAGTGATATAAGTAAACACTAATGTTGCATTTGGAATAATATAGTTCAATAATGCTGCGATCATGAGTAATCCACATGACACGAAAATAGCTATATGTGGCACGCCATTTTTATTTGTTTTGTTAAAAAAGGGTGGTGCTTGCTTTTGAGATGATAATCCAAAAAGCATACGACTATTTGAAAAAATACCGCTGTTACACGATGATGCGGCAGCAGTTAATACTACAAAATTGATAATACCAGCTGCAAATGGTATCCCAATAAGTGCAAAGAGCCTTACAAAAGGACTTTCATCAGGATTGATTTGGTTCCATGGAATGATAGACATAATTACTGCTAAAGCACCAACATAAAATATTAATATCCGTGTAGGTACACTATTAATTGCTTTTGGTAATGTTTTAATAGGATCTTTTGTTTCACCGGCTGTTACACCTATAAGTTCGATTCCTACGAAAGAGAACAATGCCATTTGGAACGACATTACAAAACCGCTCATTCCTTTAGGGAAAATACCATTGTTATAAAGATTTGTTAATGAAGCGTGCCCAAATTGCGTATTGTATGCCATGATAATCATAATAGCACCAACAACAATTAAAGCGATAATTGTAACGATTTTGATAATAGAAAACCAAAACTCTAATTCTCCAAACAACTTAGCACTTAATAAATTAAGTGACATTAAGACAAGCACACAAAACAAGGCACTCATCCAATTTGGTATATTTGGAAACCAAAAACTGACATATTTTGCTACTGCGGTTACTTCAGCCATACCTGTAATAATCCAACATAACCAATAGGTCCAACCTGTAACAAAACCTGCAAAAGGACCAATGTAATGATTGGTTACATCTGCAAATGATTTGAAATTAGTGTTAGTAATTAATATTTCTCCCAATCCACGCATAAACATAAATAGCATAAAGCCAATTATAATATACGTAAGTAAAATAGACGGGCCAGTTAAAGCGATTGTTTGGCCAGCACCTAAGAATAATCCAGTTCCAATTGCTCCCCCAATTGCAATAAGCTGAATGTGACGATTACTTAGTTCTCTTTGTAACTGTTGTTTTGCCATATTTTAATACTCCTTTATTTAGTTATTTATTATTATGCAATGCAATATAAAATAAAACAACTATTTTCTGAAACTATATCGCTCTTAATACAGTATAATAGTACATTAATAATTTGTTATTAATCATGATAACCAATTGAAAAGATATAAAAATTGAAGTGAGAGTGGTTACATATTAAAATGAATTTATAACAACGTAAAAGATAGTTGCGTGTTTTAGGGCATATAAACAAATAAATATTTCTTATTGATTTGGTAAGAAAATTGAAACCTAAATATTCACAAAAGTGACAAAATTGGATATAATGGTTTATGAAAGCCATTTCATAACGAAATAGAAAAGGGGAATTATATATGGCAGAGTTACAAAAAGGTTTAGAAGGGGTAATTGCAGCTGAAACAAAAGTAAGTTCTATCATCGATAGCCAATTGACTTATGCTGGTTACGATATTGATGATTTAGCGCAAAATGCTGAATTTGAAGAAGTTATCTTCTTATTATGGCATTATCGATTACCTAGTGAATCAGAATTGAAAGAATTAAAAGAAAAACTCTTTGAATATATGACACTAAATCCTAGAGTGTATAACCACTTTAAAGAATACGCAACAGGAAATGTTCATCCAATGACAGCATTAAGAACTTCTGTTTCTTATATTGCACATTTTGATGAACATGCGGAAGACGAAGAAGAAAGCCAAACATTAGAACGTGCAATTCGCATTCAGGCTAAAATCGCTTCACTTGTTACTTCATATGCACGCGTTAGAGAAGGCAAAGAAGCAGTCAAACCAAACAAAGAGTTAAATTATGCTGGTAATTTCTTATACATGTTAAGAGGCGAATTACCTAGTGATATCGAAATTGAAGCATTTAATAAGGTACTTGTATTACATGCTGATCACGAACTTAACGCATCTACATTTACAGCAAGATGTGCGGTTTCATCGCTATCAGATATGTACTCAGGTATTGTTGCAGCAGTTGGTTCCTTAAAAGGTCCATTACACGGCGGGGCAAATGAACGTGTAATGAGTATGTTATCTGAAGTTAAATCAATTGAAGAAGTTGATGAATATATCGATAATAAAATAAAAAACAAAGAGAAAATTATGGGCTTTGGGCACCGTGTTTATAAAGATGGAGACCCAAGAGCAAAATACTTAAAAGAAATGAGTAGAAAAATTACTGCTGAAACTGGGCAAAGTCAATTATTCGATATCTCAGTTAAAATCGCAGACAAAATGAAAGCAGAAAAAGGGCTAATTGCAAATGTTGATTTCTTCAGTGCTACGGTCTATCACAGTATGAACATTGAGCATGATTTATTTACGCCAATCTTTGCAGTAAGTAGAACTTCTGGTTGGATTGCGCATATTTTAGAACAATATAGAGACAATAGAATTATGCGCCCAAGAGCTCAATATATTGGTGAAACTAACAGAACTTATGCACCGATTGAAGAAAGATAGGTAAAGCAATAAACAGAACGATTTAGTAAGTGCAATTAAATATCGAATTCAAATACACGGAGGTTTTTTTACATGGCAGGCGAAAAAGTAGTAAAAACAAATGACGGTTTAACAGTACCAAACAATCCGATTATCCCATTTATTATTGGTGATGGCATCGGACCAGATATTTGGAAAGCAGCTAGCAGAGTAATCGATGCAGCTGTTGAACAAGCATATAATGGTGAAAAGAAAATTGAATGGAAAGAAGTATTAGCTGGTCAAAAAGCTTATGACGAGACTGGCGAATGGCTTCCAAAAGAAACACTCGATACAATTGAATCATATTTAATTGCGATCAAAGGACCTTTAACAACGCCAATAGGTGGAGGGATTCGTTCACTAAACGTTGCATTACGTCAAGAATTAGATTTATTCACATGTTTACGTCCAGTTCGTTGGTTCCAAGGTGTACCTTCACCTGTTAAGCGTCCTGAAGATACAGATATGGTCATCTTCCGTGAAAATACTGAAGACATTTATGCTGGTATTGAATTTAAAGAAGGCTCTCCAGAAGTAAAAAAATTAATCGACTTCTTACAAGATGAGATGGGTGCTAAAAATATTAGGTTCCCTGAGACATCTGGTATTGGTGTTAAACCAGTATCTAAAGAAGGAACAGAGCGTTTAGTACGTGCAGCAATTCAATATGCGTTAGACAATAATCGTAAATCATTAACACTAGTGCATAAAGGTAATATAATGAAATTTACTGAAGGTGCGTTTAAACAATGGGGTTATGATTTAGCACATAATGAATTTGGTGATAAAGTATTCACGTGGCAACAATATGATGAAATTGTTGAAAAAGAAGGCAAAGATAAAGCTAATGAAGCGCAAGAACAAGCTGAAAAAGATGGTAAAGTTATCGTTAAAGATTCAATTGCTGATATTTTCTTACAACAAATCTTAACTCGTCCTGCTGATCACGATGTTGTAGCTACAATGAACTTAAATGGTGATTATGTATCAGATGCATTAGCAGCACAAGTAGGTGGCATCGGAATTGCCCCAGGAGCAAACATCAATTACGAAACAGGGCACGCAATTTTTGAAGCTACACATGGTACTGCACCAAAATATGCTGGTTTAAATAAAGTTAATCCGTCATCAGAAATTTTAAGTGCCGTATTAATGTTAGAACACTTAGGATGGCAAGAAGCAGCAGATAAAATAACGGCATCTATCGAAAAAACAATTGCTTCTAAAGTTGTAACATATGACTTTGCACGTTTAATGGATGGTGCTAAAGAAGTTTCTACTTCAGAATTTGCGGATGAATTAATCAAAAATATCTAATTGCAAGAGACAATAGTTGTTAATTTCAATTTAGTGCATAATACAAGAGGCGAAATTCTTAACGATAGAATTTCGTCTTTTTTATATCAATACATTTGAAACTAATTATAGATGTCATATGTTATGTATCAAGGTTGTAATGAAACAATGATTAAGACAAGTAGTCATGCATTAAAACATAACGTTAAGGTGTTCATATTATGTATATAATGTTAAGATTCTATTAACTCAATATATTGATAGCAACTATCAACATAGTTACAAAAAGCGCAACACTTTGTTTATAGCAAAATTACAAAAGTTTCAAAAAATATTTACATAGGTCGATATTAGATGCATTGTAAAGTTTATGTTAAATCATTTTAAACTATGTTATTTTTATTAAAATTTAAGTTATAATTAATTTGTAAAAACAAATATGGAGGTATACTATGTCACAAAAAGTACTTGTAGTAGATGATGAGCAATCAATTGTAACCTTGTTAAAATATAATTTAGAACAAGCTGGATACATAGTAGAAGTTGCCTATGATGGAGAAGAGGCATTGGAAAAGGTACATGCTACAAACCCAGAATTGATTGTCTTGGACGTAATGCTTCCCCAAAAAGATGGAATTGAAGTTTGTAAATCTATTCGGACTGAAAAAAATCTAGTACCTATTCTTATGCTGACGGCTAAAGATGATGAGTTTGATCGTGTCTTAGGTTTAGAATTAGGTGCAGATGATTATATGACTAAACCATTTTCACCTAGGGAAGTAGTTGCGAGAGTGAAAGCTATATTAAGAAGGTCTGCTATTGTAAATGAAGCAGTTCCAGTTGAGAATGATGAAGATGATATTATCATAGGATCGATTAGAATCCGACCTGAATATTTTGAAGTATATAAAGATGATGAATTATTAGAGCTAACGCCTAAAGAATTTGAATTACTATTATATTTAATAGAAAGACAAGGCAGAGTAATTACGCGCGAGCATATGCTCAACTCTGTATGGAATTATGAATTTGCTGGTGATTCTAGAATTGTGGATGTACATATAAGTCATTTAAGAGACAAATTAGAAGAAAATCCAAAGCAACCTAAACTAATTAAAACAGTTCGTGGCTTAGGTTATAAATTGGATAGACCTAAAGTCTAATGTTGAAGTTTCATCAACGACTATTATTTTTATTATGTACCATCGTTATTATTAGTTTCTTAGCTTTAGGTGCAATCATCACACATGCTATTTATAATACAGTCTCTACATCTCAAGAAGGTGACTTAGAACATCAAGCAGAACATCTTGTTAACTTGTATAAAAATAGTAAAGAAAGTGAAATGATTGATATTGCTAAAAGCGAAAAACTTACTGTCAATATAGTAGAAAGTAACGATGTCTTGTTTTCCACAAATCAAGGAACTCAAATCAATAATGATATTAAAAATGAAGCAAATCCCTCTAGGTTGATTTATGATAAGCAAAATGATGATCGCAGATTTACATTTAAAACATCAATTGATGACAAAGATGTTTATTTAAGTGGTATAAATAATGAGATATTAGAATTGCAGATACAAATGTGGAAATATATTGGGCTTATTGGTTTATTTGTAATCGTTATTATATTTTTAGTTGTTAGAAGTATCAATCGTACTTATATTAGACCGATTAATGAAGTTACATATGCAACTAATCTTTTGGCAGAAGGGTATTATCACGTAAGAGTACCAGAAAGCAATGTCAAAGAGACAAGAGAATTGTTTGTAACGACAAATGAACTTGCTCGAAGATTACAAAGGTTGAACCATAAGCAGAAACTTCAATCAAATCGATTAAAGACAACTGTAGAAAATATACCAAGTTCTATACTGATGATTGATAAATATGGTGAAATTGTTGTGGCAAATAAGTCATTTTATAATGTCTTTACACCTGATGAAGTAGTTGAACATAAAAGCTATGTTGGCTTTGTAGATTTGAAACTACAAAAACTTATCACTGAAGCTTTTAAAGTGGAAAAACCAATTTACGACCAAATTGAATTAACGATTGATCAAGTTCATCAAAAATATTTTGATACAGCTTGTGTACCTATTCTTTCAAAAACAAAGAAAAATCTTTACGGTATGGTTATTGTGTTACATGATATTACGAATCTTAAAAAACTAGAAAATTTAAGACGTGAGTTTGTTGCTAATGTATCACATGAATTAAAAACACCTATTACGTCTATTAAAGGGTTTGCAGAAACGCTATTAGATGGTGCTAAAAACGATGAACAGACATTAAATGAATTCTTGAAAATAATTTCTAAAGAATCGGACCGAATTGAAACGTTGGTTTTTGATTTATTAGATTTGTCACATGTTGAGCAACAAACGGAAATCGAAACTGAATATGTAAGTCTTTCAGAAATTGCAGAAAATACAATTAAGCATATGCAGCATATTGCGGAAGATAAACAGATAACAATTGTTAATAAAATTAACCCAGATATTGTGATTGATGCGAATAAAGATAAGGTGTCTCAAGTTGCTTTGAATTTAATATCTAATGCTGTGAGTTATTCCAAATCATCTAGCGACGTCATCGTCCGTGTTTATAAAGAGGCGAATAAACGTATCATGGAGGTACAAGATTTTGGTATTGGTATCAGTGCAGAAGATCAGCAACATATTTTTGAAAGATTTTATCGTGTAGATAAAGCGAGAAGTAGAGATTCAGGTGGTACTGGTCTAGGTCTTTCAATTACTAAGCATATTATGGAAGCGCACAATGGACGAATTAATGTCTTTAGCCAACCAAATGAAGGATCAACATTTAGGGTTACTTTCTTCGAATAACGTAGCGAATCATGCTATAATTTAAAAAATAGTTGTAGTTAACTTTTATATCGGTCAAATCACCTCAAAAGGTATTTGACCGTCTTTTTTATTTAGCTAAATATATGTAACAAGCAAATATGACGTATCGATACTGTTACGCTAGCTATTTGTGCTAAAATAAATATAAATATGTGTTGGAGGTTAAAACATTGAATAAATTAGTCTTAATAGATGGTAATAGTCTGAGCTTTAGAGCATTTTACGCTTTACCACTTTTGCAAAATAAGGCAGGTATACATACCAATGCCGTTTATGGCTTTGCGATGTTCCTTGAAAAAATAATTAAAGAAGAACAGCCTACACATTTTCTTGTTGCATTTGATGCAGGAAAAACGACATTTAGACACGATAAATATAGTGAATATAAAGGTGGGCGTCAAAAAACGCCACCCGAACTTAGTGAACAATTCCCATATGTTCGACAATTGTTAGATGCATATCAAATTAAACGATATGAATTAGAAAATTATGAAGCCGATGATATTATTGGAACATTAAGTAAAGAGGCTAATCACGCTAAATTTGAAACAATTATTGTTACTGGTGATCGAGATTTGACACAGTTAGCTACAGATGATGTAACAATTTATTATACGAAAAAGGGCGTAACCGAGGTGGATCACTATACGCCAGAGTTTATTGCTGAGAAATATGATGGTTTAGTTCCAAATCAAATTATAGACATGAAGGGCTTAATGGGTGATGCATCAGATAATATCCCAGGTGTAGCAGGTGTGGGTGAAAAGACAGCCATTAAACTATTAAAACAATTTTCTACAGTGGAAAACGTTTATGAACATATTGAAGAAGTTTCAGGTAAAAAATTAAAAGAAAAACTTGAAAATAGTAAAGCAGATGCATTAATGAGTAAAGAACTAGCCACTATTAATTGTGATAGCCCATTAGAAGTGGCACTAGAAGATACGAAATTACCTGAAAATCCAGATTTAACAGCAAAAATTGATATCTTCAAAAAGCTTGAATTTAAACAATTATTAGATCAAATTGATGTGGATGGTAGTAACTCCTCTACTGAAAAAATGGAAATAGCAATCTCGTCTGATTTCACTCATGTCGATTTTAATGATTTAACAGAAGCCACAATTCATTTCGAATTGAATGGTTCGAATTATTTAAAGGATGAGATATTAAAATTTGCGCTATATGACGGTTCGCATCATATAGTTATCGATGCTAAAAAAATACATGATTATCCCGAATTAATTAACTGGTTAGAAAGTTCGATAACTGAAAAAAATGTCTATGATGCTAAAAAATCATATATTGTTGCTCACCGTTTAGATATAGCCATTAAACACATCGTATTTGATGCCATGCTTGCAAGTTATATAATTGACCCATCACGTACTATTGATGATGTGAATTCTGTGGTTACAAATTATGGACAATACTATGTGAAGGAAAGTGTTGAAGTATACGGGAAAGGTAAAAAAAGACATGTACCTGAAGATGATGTTTTAAATCATCATGTCGCAACGATAATTGAAGCGATTAATAAAGCTAAACCCAAAATGCAATCCCAGTTAAAAGAATATAATCAAACCAATTTATTAGATGATTTGGAATTACCATTAGCTCGGATTTTAAGTAAAATGGAAGAAACAGGTATTTATACCGTTGCTAGTGATTTGCAAGAAATGGAAAAAGAAATACAACTAAAACTCGATGTTCTCATTGACAATATTTATGAAGCAGCCGGTGAACCATTTAACGTTAACTCACCTAAGCAATTAGGTGTAGTGTTATTTGAAACGCTCGAATTGCCTGTTATTAAAAAAACCAAAACAGGCTATTCTACAGCTGTAGATGTGCTAGAACAATTACAAGGTCAACATCCTATCATTGATTATATTTTAGAATATAGAACACTTTCAAAATTACAATCAACTTACGTAGAAGGACTTCAAAAAGTTATCAGTGAAGACAACCGTATTCATACACGATTTAATCAAACACTCGCTCAAACAGGTAGATTGTCATCTATTGATCCAAACCTACAAAATATACCTGTTCGATTAGAAGAAGGTCGTAGAATAAGAAAAGCATTTAAATCAAGTGACAAAAATAATGTGATATTTTCTGCTGATTATTCACAAATTGAATTACGTGTACTTGCACATATTACGCAAGACGAGAGTATGAAACAAGCATTCATTAATGATGAAGATATTCATACAGCAACTGCTATGAAAGTGTTTGATGTGCAACCAGATGAAGTTGATAGTATTATGCGTAGACAAGCAAAAGCGGTTAACTTTGGTATTGTGTATGGCATAAGTGATTATGGGCTGAGTCAAAGCTTAGGTATTACACGTAAACAAGCAAAACAATTTATTGATGATTACCTAGACAGTTTTCCTGGGGTGAAACAATATATGGAAGATATTGTTAAAGATTGTAAAGCGCAGGGATACGTAGAAACTTTATTACATCGTCGTCGTTATATTCCGGATATTACGAGTAGAAATTTTAATTTACGTGGTTTTGCAGAAAGAACAGCTATGAATACACCTATACAAGGTAGTGCAGCAGATATTATCAAATTAGCGATGGTCAATTTCGCAAATGAAGTTAAACATACAAATTTCCATGCCCAATTATTATTGCAAGTTCACGATGAATTAATTTTTGAATTACCTAAAGAAGAAGTAGAAACATTTGGAGAATTTATAGAAAATATTATGGACAACGCATTAGAATTAGACGTGCCACTTAAAGTTGAGTCTAGTTATGGAGAAACGTGGTATGATGCAAAATAGAAAGAAGGTAAACGAGTGCCTGAACTACCTGAAGTAGAACATGTAACAAGAGGAATTAAGCCATTTGTAAAAGGACAAAACATAGCATCCATTATTTTTTCTGATAAAGTACAAGAAGGAAAAGCCAATCAACGCGAAACAATCATTAAAGGTATGGAGTTAGATACATTTAAAAAATTCACTGAGCATTATACAATACAAGATATTGAAAGAAAAAGTAAGTACATTCTTTTTTATTTAGAAAAACAGGGAGATCATAGAATACTTATTAGTCATTTAGGAATGGCTGGCGGATTCTTTGTCGTGGATAAGATTGAAGATATAAATGTGCCGAATTATCGCAAACATTGGCATGTTATTTTCAAGTTAGATAATGATAAATTACTCGTGTATTCAGATATACGTCGTTTTGGAGAAATTAGAAATGTAGCATCATTTGAGGAATATCCCTCATTTTTAGAAATTGCACCTGAACCTTTTGATCAAGATGCTATGAATCATTACTTGGGGTGGTTTGATAAAAAACTGTATCAAAATAAACCAATCAAACAAATGATTTTGGATCATCGAGTGATTTCAGGTTGCGGCAATATATATGCATGTGAGGCATTATTTAGAGCCGGTATTCGCCCAGCTAGAGTATCAAAAAGTTTGAATAATCAAGAAAGAGAAATATTATTTTATTATGTTCGAGAAGTACTAGAAGCGGGTATAAAATATGGTGGAACGAGTATCTCAGACTATCGTCATGCTGATGGTAGCACTGGTACGATGCAACAACACCTCAACGTGTATAAACAAAAAGTTTGTAAAGTGTGCGGAGATGACATTGCAACACAAGTAATTGCAACAAGAAATAGTCATTTTTGTCCTACTTGCCAACAATAAAGGAAGAGTGAGAATATGCCGAAAGTTATAGGACTAACTGGTGGTATCGCATCAGGAAAATCTACGGTATCAGAACTATTAACTGCACATGGCTTTAAAGTTGTGGATGCAGATATTGCATCACGTCAAGCAGTTGAAAAAGGTACAAAAGGCCTGGAGCGAGTTAAAGAAGCCTTTGGAGAAGAAGCAATTGATGAAAATGGAGAAATGAATAGGTCTTATGTAGGTGAAGTTGTATTTAATCAGCCTGAAAAAAGGTTAGAATTAAATGCAATTGTTCACCCAATTGTTCGAGATATAATGGAAAAAGAAAAAGAACAATACCTCAATGAAGGGTATAATGTCATTATGGACATACCATTATTGTTTGAAAATGATTTACAAGATACGGTAGATGAGGTCTGGTTAGTTTATACGTCTGAAAGTATACAAATTGACAGATTGATGGAACGAAATGATATTTCAATGGAGGACGCAAAAGCACGCGTCTACAGTCAAATTTCTATAGATAAAAAACGTAGAATGGCAGATCATGTAATAGATAACCGGGACACAAAATTAGAACTAAAACAAAATTTAGAAAATTTATTATTAGAAGAAGGCTACATTGAAAGTTATTCTGAAGATGTATTATAAAAATTTTCAATTGCCACCAACGATATTATCGTTGGGTGGCAATTTTTTATAAGCTTTGATTTTGTAATATCTTTAAGCATAAGTAATGACATATTCAGAATTTTTAAAAGTTAATCTTAGTTCTTTAGAAAATATAAAAGTTTATTAATAAATCTGTTATATTTTCTAAAGAAAACGCTTTCTATTCTGAATATTTATGTTATACTATTTCCATAAAGTATAACACTAAAACGAGGGGTGCTTCGAATGACGACAAATATTGCAATTAACGGAATGGGTAGAATAGGAAGAATGGTATTGAGAATCGCGCTTAAAAATAATGATTTAAATGTAGTAGCGATTAATGCAAGTTACCCGCCCGAAACAATTGCTCACCTAATAAATTATGATACAACACATGGTGCTTACGATTATAAAGTTGAGCCTATAGAATCTGGAATTAAAGTTGGTGACCACAAAATCCAATTAGTTTCTGACAGAAATCCTGAAAATTTACCTTGGAAACAATTAAATATCGATATTGCTATTGAGGCAACTGGTAAATTTAATCATGGGGATAAAGCTGTTGCTCATATTAAAGCAGGTGCTAAAAAAGTATTACTAACTGGGCCATCTAAAGGTGGAGATGTGCAGATGATTGTTAAAGGCGTGAATAATGATCAATTAGATATAGAAAAATTTGATATCTATAGTAATGCTTCATGTACTACAAACTGTATCGGACCAGTAGCAAAAGTATTAAACGATCAATTTGGAATTCAAAATGGTTTAATGACAACTGTTCATGCAATTACAAATGATCAAAATAATATTGATAACCCGCATAAAGATTTAAGACGTGCACGTTCTTGTAATGAAAGTATTATTCCTACTTCAACAGGTGCTGCAAAGGCATTGAAAGAAGTATTACCAGAATTAGAAGGCAAATTACATGGTATGGCTTTACGCGTGCCAACGAAGAATGTTTCACTAGTTGATCTGGTAGTTGATTTAGAGGAAAACGTAACAGCTGAACAAGTAAATCAAGCATTTAAGGATTATGACTTACAGGGGGTTATATCTACTGAAGATGCACCACTTGTTTCAATGGACTTCAATACGAATCCACATTCAGCAATTATAGATACGCAAAGCACGATGGTAATGGGTGATAATAAAGTCAAAGTTATCGCATGGTATGATAATGAATGGGGCTATTCTAATAGAGTAGTAGATGTAGCTGCACAAATTGGCCAATTGCTAAAAAATGATGTAGCTGCTGTAGCAAATTAGCTTTTAAATACAACAAACAGTAAACAAATAGTTGTTTAAATTCAAAACGCCACACACTGTAGTTTCTTAAATGAATGACTACGTTGTGTGGTGTTTTTTATTATTTATTGATAGCATTCCCAATTACATTTATCCATTTCACAATCACCCATTATTTTATACTAAGTACAATTGAAAAATGTACTTATAACATGGACTATCATATTAACTTTTATTAGGATATAGACTAAGTGTAATAGCGAATCTTTTGTGACATACATATTTATAGTATAATGAAAGGTAATCAAATAGAGAGGGTGATAATTCGATGAAATGCCCGAAATGTAATTCGACTCATTCTCGTGTTGTAGACTCTAGACATGCAGATGAAGTTAATGCGATTCGACGTAGAAGAGAATGTGAAAAGTGTGGGACTAGATTTACAACTTTTGAACATATAGAAAAAAGGCCATTGATCGTAGTTAAAAAGGATGGTACACGTGAGCAATTTTTACGAGAAAAAATATTAAATGGGTTAGTGCGTTCTTGTGAAAAAAGACCTGTACGTTATCAACAATTAGAAGATATTACGAATAATGTTGAATGGAAGTTACGTGACGAAGGTCATGCTGAAATTTCATCAAGAGAAATTGGTGAACATGTCATGAATTTATTAATGCATGTAGACCAAGTGTCATATGTAAGGTTTGCATCCGTTTATAAAGAATTTAAAGATGTAGACCAATTATTACAATCTATGCAAGGTATATTAGCAGAAAACAAACGGAGTGATTCCTAATGGGGTTACAATCATTTGATTATGGTTTAAGACCACATGATAATTTTAGTGTTGTTCGTAATTTTACTATAAACAATAATCATTTAGAAATCTTGAATAGGTTGTTTACGCCAATGATTGGATCGAATGCAACTGGTTTGTATCATTATTTAAATCAATTTGCTGAGTTAGAACCAGACACCGTTCTAACTCATTATATAGTTATGAGTGAATTGAAAATAAATCTGTTAGATTTCAGAAAAGAAATGGACTTATTAGAAGGAATTGGTCTTGTTAAATCATTTGTTAACCATAATTCACAATATTCAACATTTATTTATGAGTTGGTTCAACCACCTTCAGCAAAACAGTTTTTTAACGATCCTATGTTGTCCATTTATTTATATAGTGAGGTCAGTAAACAGCGTTATCAACAATTAAAACGACATTTTGAAAGTAAAATACACATTGATCTAAATCAATTTCAAGATGTGACCCGTACTTTTACAGATGTCTTTAAAGTGCCTAATAAAGCTTATGAAAATGATACATCACAAATAATAGATGAAGCAACATATGAAGGTTTAAACCTCAGCCGAGTCGAGTTTGATTTTGAAACATTATATGATTTATTGCAAAATCATTTTATAAGCACTGAAATCATAGATAAAGATGCGAAAGCGTTAATTACACAAATTGCTACATTATATGGCTTAACACCCGAGGCGATGAAACGCATTATTTTAAAATCAATCACCAGTGCACAAACACTTTCTTTTGAAGAATTGCGTAAACATGCAAGAAGTTATTATCTAATGGAACATGAACAGCAATTACCTACTTTAAAGGTTAAACCTGAAAACATATCTGATCAAAAAATAGATAATCAAAAGGACCAATCAGAAAACGAAAATAATGACTGGCTCAAACAATTGGAAGAAACAAGTCCAATTGATATGCTTGCATCCTGGTCAGAATCTGAACCAACCATGCAACAAAAATATATGATTGAAGAACTTATAGAGCGTGAAAATTTGTCGTTTGGTGTGATTAATATACTATTACAATTTGTAATGTTGAAAGAAGATATGAAGCTACCAAAATCATATATATTTGAAATAGCATCGAATTGGAAGAAAAAAGGCATTAAAACAGCGGCGCAAGCTTATGATTATGCCATCAAAGTTAACCAACCGAAGAAAGAAACGCAATCCAATAAACCTTATTTTAAACAGAAACAATTAGCATCTAGAGAAATGACACCGAAATGGTTGGAAGAAAGAGATAAAAATGAAACGAATACGCAAACTAAGGGCGAGGACGATGAAACACTAAAAAAAGATAGGGAACAATTTCTTAATCAATTAAAAAACAGATGGAAGGAGGACAAATAAATGAAATCTTTCAACCATATTATGGGTGAATCAGATGATTTATCAAAACGCATAGAAAAAATAAAAAAAGTTGTTATCAATGACCCAGACGTTAAGCAGTTTTTAGAATCACATAAGTCTGAATTAACAAATGCAATGATTGATGAGGACTTAAACATTTTACAAGAATATAAAGATCAAAGAAAACACTATGATGGCCATGCATATAAAGACTGTCCTAACTTTGTGAAAGGTCACATACCTGAATTATATGTAGAAAACAAGCATATAAAGATTCGATATCTACCATGTCCATGTAAAATCAAATATGATGAAGAAAAATTCAATGCACATTTAATTACTTCACACCACATGCAACGAGATACGCTGAATGCTAAGTTGGAAGATATCTATATGGATAGAAGAGATAGGTTAGATGTAGCAATGGCTGCAAATCAAATTTGTGATAAGATTACTAATCATCAATCGCAAGTGAAAGGTTTATATTTATATGGACCGTTTGGTACTGGGAAATCATTTATACTTGGTGCAATCGCGAATCAATTAAAAACTGAAAAAATACCTTCTACTATTGTTTATTTACCTGAATTTATTCGTTCATTAAAAGGCGGATTTAAGGATGGTAGTTTTGAATCAAAACTAGCCAGAGTGCGAGAAGCGAATATACTTATGCTAGACGATATTGGTGCTGAAGAAATTACACCATGGGCAAGAGATGAAGTGATTGGTCCGTTGTTACATTATAGAATGGTTCAAGAGCTACCAACCTTTTTTAGTTCAAATTTAAGCTTTGAAGAATTAGAATATCATTTATCAGTTACACGAGATGGTACCGAAAAGACAAAAGCTGCTAGAATTATGGAACGGATTAAGACACTTTCCGATCCGTACTACCTAGAAGGAAAAAATTATCGGAACGATTGAAATTTAAAATAAATGTTGTATAATATAATTAAATCTAAATCACACGAAATAAAACGGAGACACGATGGATAAATGATTACCTCACAGAGAGCCAATAATTGTTGAGAATTGGTAGGTGACATTATTGATTACTACTTCGTCAATGATACTGTAATAAGTATCCGGCTCAAGACCGTTATCTTATGTAGAGTAAAGTTGCCAATAGTTAATTGCTAAGTGACTTTAATTTAGGGTGGTACCACGAAGACCTCGTCCCTTTTAGGGATGGGGTTTTTTTGTATTTCTACATAAACATCTTTGAGCGGTTCGTGATGATTTGAGAGCTTGAATAAATTAGGAGGCATGTGAGATGGATCAAATTAATATAAAATTTCCAGATGGTAATACAAAGGTATTTGATAAAGGAACAACAACAGAAGATATTGCACAATCTATTAGTCCAGGATTAAGAAAAAAAGCGGTAGCGGGCAAAGTAAATGGACGACTTATCGATTTAACTAGACCCATTGAAAGTGATGGAGATATAGAAATCGTGACTCCAGGTTCTGAAGAAGCTTTGGAAGTATTGCGTCATTCTACAGCACATTTAATGGCACAAGCGTTAAAACGTTTGTATGGTAATGTTCATTTTGGTGTTGGACCTGTTATCGAAGGTGGATTCTATTATGATTTTGATATGGAAGAAAAGATATCTTCCGATGATTTCGAACAAATAGAAAAAACAATGAAACAAATCGTAAACGAAAATCATCCGATTGAGCGCAAAGTCGTCTCTCGAAATGAAGCAAAAGCCTTTTTCTCGGATGATCCTTATAAACAAGAATTGATAGATGCGATTCCTGAAGATGAAAATGTCACATTGTATTCACAAGGAGAATTTACAGATTTATGTCGTGGTGTTCACGTCCCTTCAACTTCAAAAATTAAAGAATTTAAATTATTATCTACTGCTGGCGCATATTGGCGCGGTGATAGCAATAATAAAATGTTACAACGTATTTATGGCACAGCATTCTTTGATAAAAAGGATTTAAAAGCACACTTACAAATGCTTGAAGAAAGAAAGGAACGCGATCACCGTAGAATAGGTAAAGATTTGGAATTATTTTCAAACAATCAATTAGTAGGCGCTGGTTTACCACTATGGTTACCAAATGGTGCTACAATTCGTCGTGAAATTGAGCGTTATATAGTCGATAAAGAGGTGAGTATGGGGTATGATCATGTATACACTCCGGTAATGGCAAATGTTGATTTATATAAAACATCAGGTCACTGGGATCATTATCAAGAGGATATGTTTCCAACTATGAAGTTGGATGAAAATGAAGAGATGGTACTAAGACCGATGAACTGTCCACACCATATGATGATTTATGCTAACAAACCACATTCTTATCGCGAGTTGCCAATTAGAATTGCCGAATTAGGAACAATGCATCGTTATGAAGCTAGTGGTGCAGTATCAGGATTACAACGTGTGCGTGGTATGACATTGAATGATGCTCATATCTTTGTACGTCCAGATCAAATCAAAGAAGAGTTTAAACGTGTAGTGAACTTAATCATTGATGTGTATGACGATTTCAGTTTTGAAAATTATAGTTTCCGTTTAAGTTACAGAGATCCAGAAGATAAAGAGAAATACTTTGATGATGACGACATGTGGAATAAAGCTGAAAGCATGTTGAAAGAAGCGGTGGACGAACTCGGATTAGACTATGAAGAAGCAATTGGTGAAGCGGCATTTTATGGTCCGAAACTCGATGTACAAGTTCAAACAGCTATGGGTAAAGAAGAAACGTTATCTACAGCACAACTGGATTTCTTACTACCACAAAAGTTTGATTTGACATATATTGGTAATGATGGTGAGCAGCATCGACCAGTCGTAATTCATAGAGGTGTTGTATCGACAATGGAACGTTTTGTTGCCTTCTTAACAGAAGAAACTAAAGGTGCGTTCCCTACATGGTTAGCGCCAAAACAAGTAGAAATTATTCCTGTTAATGTTGATTTACATTATGATTATGCAAGACTTATTCAAGATGAATTGAAATCACAGGGTGTACGTGTCGAAATTGATGACCGTAATGAAAAAATGGGTTATAAAATCAGAGAAGCGCAAATGCAAAAAATACCATATCAACTCGTAGTTGGTGATAAAGAAGTAGAAAATAAAGAAGTGAACGTAAGAAAGTATGGTTCTCAAGATCAAGAAACGCTTGAAAAAGATGAATTCATTTGGAACTTAGTTGATGAAATAAGATTGAAAAAACAAAGATAATCTTGAAAGTCTTCTTAAAATCGTGTATATTACTGGTTAGTGAGTAATTAAAATAAAATTAAATTTGAGTTAGAGGTTGCGTTTTCAAAGAGTAGTGATTCAGAAGCCATCTGGGGCGTATGTTGGATACACGAAAGGTGAAAATGCCGAAGCTTGTATTGGCCATTTACAGTACAGGTTGGGACAGTTGCCGAAAGGAGCTGGACTGTCACATATGTGATGTGCTACCTATATAAATGCTATTATTAAAATGGTTGCATATCTAATGGGTATGCAACCATTTTGTTTTGGTTAAATGATTATAAAATATACAGTAACGGAATAGAACTAAAATTTAGCGCAATGTGTTTGTATTTCTAAACATGTACCTAAGTGTTGTTAACTGTATACGTATTATATTAATCATATAGAACGTTGGCCTCTAAATTTAAAGAAAGGAAGCTTCTATGGGAAATCAAGAGGAACAAAATAATGGAGTTAAAAGGGGACTGAAAGATCGTCATATATCCATGATTGCTATCGGGGGATGTATAGGGACTGGATTATTTATGACCTCTGGTGGTGCGATTCACGATGCTGGAGCACTTGGTGCACTATTAGCATACGCAATTATCGGAGCGATGGTCTTTTTCCTTATGACATCATTAGGTGAGATGGCGACATATTTACCTGTATCAGGATCTTTCAGCACGTATGCGACACGTTTTGTTGATCCGTCATTAGGTTTTGCTTTGGGGTGGAACTATTGGTTTAACTGGGTTATCACGGTTGCAGCTGATGTTACGATAGCTGCGCAAGTTATTCAATATTGGACACCGCTTACTGGGATACCGGCTTGGAGTTGGAGTTGTCTATTCTTAATTATTATCTTTGGACTTAATGCTTTATCTGTTAGAGTGTACGGAGAAAGTGAATATTGGTTTGCGTTAATTAAGGTTGTCACAGTAATTATTTTCATTGCAATTGGCCTGTTAACCATACTTGGTATTATGGGAGGAGAATTTGTAGGATTTGAAACATTTACTAAAGGCGGAGGTCCTATTCTAGGCGATGGTCTAGGTGGTAGTTTACTAACAATTTTAGGTGTGTTCTTAGTAGCAGGTTTCTCATTCCAAGGTACTGAGTTAATAGGTATTACGGCTGGTGAATCTGAAAATCCAGAACGAGCAGTACCAAAAGCGATTAAACAAGTATTTTGGAGAATATTAATCTTTTATATACTTGCTATCTTCGTTATTGGCATGCTTATTCCGTATGATAGTTCTGCGCTTATGGGCGGTGGAGATGATATTTCTACTTCGCCATTTACATTAGTATTTCAAAATGCAGGGTTGGCGTTCGCAGCTTCATTTATGAATGCAGTCATCTTAACATCCGTACTATCAGCAGGAAACTCAGGTATGTACGCATCAACAAGAATGCTGTATTCAATGAGTAAAGATAAACTTGCTTATCCACTATTTGGTAAAACAAATAAAAATGGTGTGCCGTATGTTTCGTTAATTGTTACAGCGCTAATTGTGATCGCAATATTTGTATTACAACACTTGAGTGGTGACGCATATGAGTATATTGTTGCTGCAAGTGGTATGACTGGTTTCATAGCATGGGTAGGTATTGCTGTGAGTCACTTTAGATTTAGAAAAGCGTTTGACAAACAGAATTATGATAAATCAAAATTAAAATATAAAGCGAAATTGTTCCCATTCGGACCAATATTCGCCGGAGTGTTGTGCGTGCTTGTAATCATTGGTCAAGATGTTGATTTTATTAAGACAGGGAACTTTGATTTGAATCGATTTGTAATCACATATATGGGTATTCCAGTATTCTTGGCGTTCTTCATATACCATAAAGTGCGTTATAAAACTAAAATCGTTCCATTAGAACAAGTTGATTTACGCCAAGATGTTGATATGGAAGAAATAAACAAATAATAAAAAAGTGGTTGACTTGTCTACGTATTATTGATAAGATAGGTAACGTTGAATACGAAACGAACCAAGAAGAAGCTCCCGCTTCTCACCTGTTGCGACGCTGAAGGCAGTTGGCAGGTCTTATATATACATGGCATTGTCATGTGTAGAGAAGAGCGGGTATATTGTATACTCGCTCTTTTTGCTTGGGATAATTTCGTAAAAATCTTGGAGGTGTCAACCATAGCAAAAGATCAAACTCAAGTTAACGAAAAGATTCGTGCAAAAGAACTACGCTTAATCGGTCAAGACGGAGAACAAATTGGTGTTAAAACTAAAAATGAAGCTCTAGAAATGGCAGAGCGTGTAGGTTTAGATGTAGTCATCATGGCTCCGAATGCTAAACCACCTGTTGCTAGAATTATGGATTACGGTAAATACAAATTCGAACAACAGAAAAAAGAAAAAGAAATGAAAAAGAAACAGAAAACAATTAACCTTAAAGAAATTCGTTTAAGTCCGACAATTGAGGAACATGATTTCCAAACAAAATTGAAAAATGGACGTAAATTCTTGGAAAAAGGTGACAAATGTAAAGTTTCAATCCGTTTTAGAGGTCGTGCGATTACGCATAAAGAAATTGGTCAACGTGTATTAGAAAAATTTGCAGAAGAATGCAAAGATATCGCTACTATTGAGCAAAGACCTAAAATGGATGGACGTCAAATGTTCATCATGTTAAGTCCAATTAACGAAAAATAATAACTGATATTACAGGAGGAAATGAATCATGCCTAAAATGAAAACACACCGTGGAGCAGCTAAACGTGTTAAAAGAACTGGTTCAGGTAAATTAAAACGTTCTAGAGCTTTCACATCTCACTTATTTGCAAACAAGAGTACTAAACAAAAACGTAAATTACGTAAAGCATCATTAGTAAGCAAATCAGATATGAAACGTGTAAAACAACTATTAGCTTATAAAAAATAATTAATGCTATACCAACAACAAGGTTCATTATGGTTGAACATATTTAGAGGAGGAATTTATTATGCCACGAGTTAAAGGTGGAACAGTAACAAGAGCGCGTCGTAAAAAGACGATTAAATTAGCTAAAGGTTACTTCGGTTCAAAACGTACATTATATAAAGTAGCAAAACAACAAGTTATGAAATCAGGTCAATATGCATTCCGTGACCGTCGTCAAAGAAAACGTGATTTCCGTAAATTGTGGATTACACGTATCAATGCAGCAGCTCGTCAACATGACATGAGCTATTCTAGATTAATGAATGGTTTGAAAAAAGCTGAAATTGATATCAACCGTAAAATGCTTTCTGAAATTGCTATTTCAGACGAAAAAGCTTTCGGTGAATTAGTGGCTAAAGCTAAAGACGCTTTAAAATAATAATCAAGTAAAGAGATGTACAATTGTGTACATCTCTTTTATTTTTACTTGACTTTAATGCACAAAAATACATAGAAACTTCGGGTTATTTGGATTGATGAAGGACTATTACAAAATGGTGAGCCAACTTAGAATAATCATTTTGATAAATAACTTTCATTTGATAAAATAATTAAGAAGTCATATTTTAAGGAGAACCTAATGTCTAAATTTGATGAAATGATTACGGTAGTTCCAAGAACGATTTTATTTGATAATGAAAAAAACAGATTCAACGGTTTCTTAGATAAAAACACTACAAAAGGTCAAGCTATTTTTGACACACTAGGAAAGTACGACGTGAAGCGACGCGGTGATATGGAAGAAGATCCATCGTATAAACAATTAATTTCATATTGTATTTTAGAAAATGAACATGATGAAATTTTAGTTTATGAACGCTTATCGGGTGGCGGTGAGTCTCGTTTACATGGCCAATCATCAATTGGTGTTGGTGGCCATATGAATGATGTTAAAGGCGCCGAATCTATAAACGAGGTCTTGAGAGTCAATGCACAAAGAGAATTAGAAGAAGAAGTGGGTTTATCTGATAGCAAGTCACAGAATTTAGCTTATATAGGTTTTATAAACGATGATAACAATGAGGTCGGAGAAGTTCACCTCGGTGTTGTATTTAAAATTAATGTAAATAGCAACGATGTTGAATCTAAGGAAACAGATACATTAAGAATTAAATGGGTAGATCAGAGTAAAATTGATAACTATGATGAATTTGAATCATGGAGTGCATTAATATTACAAGCTAAACAATAGGGGTGTAAAAGATGTCAGATATCATTCCTTTTCCACGATCAAAAGATAAATTGAGAAGAGAAATCAAGCAATCATTTAATAACAATGATTTAGATGAAATGTATCAGCTTGTAGAACGCTTTGAAGAACAATTTGAATTAGATGAACAAATGGCGTTACTAAAATGTGCAATGCTATATAAGATGCAACATTTTCTTGAATTGCGTGAAGAAGCTATTATTTTACTTAAGCAAGGCACAACAAAGTATGATGACTTGATGGTGTATTATGTGAAAAGTTTAAACGGTCTCGGTCAATATTTTGAAGTAGTGGAAGTAATCAACCAAATTATTGAAGAAGTCAATAATCATAGGACGAGAATGGAATTATTTCCAATCAAAGAGCATGCATTGAGCCAAATTGATAAACATAATGAACATGCTACACATATGCTTCAGAATTTTGACACTATTTCACTGCGTGATCAAATCAATACCATTTTAACGCTAATTGATTTTAACCAGTTTCGATATCAAAGTACTGTTGTAAATATTATAGATAATGTAAAACTCGCGGATAATGTGTTAAGTATCATGCTTGAATACTTAAGATTCGCAGAATACGATCAAGTGTTGGATATTCAAAAGTTCGATTATAATATGGAAGTCATACCAAATCATCTGCCTGGCTTAGAACATACGTTATTTAAATTAACAATCATTCCAAAGGTAATTGAATGTATTGAAGAAGATGCTGCCCAAATAATCGAAGAAGCCCTACATCTAATGAATAATCACGCAATTTTATTATACCCATTAGACATAGAGAGAATTGCAGATAACAATGCTTGGATTGAAGCATATACTAATTATTTTAAATCAATGCTAGGTTTAGAAATTTTAGATGAATCAAATGATGTAATTAAATTTATTACATCATTTGATAGAATCGAATAATTAATCGTCAATGAATTGGGTAATGATTAAAAGTAGTACGACTATTTTTCAAATAATGTTAAAATTTTACAAGAAAATAAAGCGATATAAGCACAGGGTTTGTGTAGGACATAGTCGTGTGCTATAATAGTGAAGTTGAAAAAATAAAATAGGATAATCATGGAGGTTTTTATACATGACAGCAACTTGGGAAAAAAAGGAAGGTAACGAAGGCGTATTAAGCGTTACAGTTCCAGCAGAAAAAGTAGACAAAGCAATTGATCAAGCTTTCAAAAAAGTGGTGAAACAAATAAACGTACCAGGCTTCCGTAAAGGGAAAGTACCTCGTCCGATTTTTGAACAACGCTTTGGCGTAGAAGCATTATATCAAGATGCAGTTGATATCTTATTACCAGAAGCATATGGTGAGGCTATTGACGAAACTGGCATTAAACCAGTTGATCAACCTGAAATTAATGTAACATCAATTGAAAAAGGTAGTGAAATGACATTTGAAGCAAATGTTGTTGTAGAACCAGAAGTTCAATTAGGTGATTACAAAGGTTTAGAAGTTGAAAAACAAGATGTCGAGTTAACTGATGAAGAAATACAAGAATCAATTGATCATCAATTAGGTCACTTAGCTGAAATGGTGGTTAAAGAAGATGGCGCTATTGAAAATGGCGACACAGTTAACATCGATTTTGATGGCTATGTAGATGGAGAACAATTTGAAGGTGGCCAAGCTGAAGGCTATGATCTTGAAATTGGTTCAGGTTCATTTATTCCAGGATTCGAAGAGCAATTAGTAGGAGTTAAAACTGGTGAAGAGAAAGATGTTAACGTAACTTTCCCAGAAGAATATCATGCTGAAGAATTAGCTGGTAAAGAAGCTACTTTTAAAACAAAAGTTAATGAAATTAAATATAAAGACGTTCCAGAATTGACAGATGAAATAGCTAACGAATTAGATTCAGAAGCAAACACTGTTGATGAGTACAAAGAAAACTTGCGTAAACGTTTAACTGAACAAAAAGAAACAGATGCTGAAAACAATCAAAAAGAAGAAACAATTAACAAAGCAGCAAACAACGCTTCAATTGATGTTCCTGAGGCAATGATTAACACTGAATTAGATCGCATGGTTCAAGAATTTGGACAACGTATGCAACAACAAGGACTTAACTTAGAAACTTATTTCCAAATTTCAGGTCAAGATGAGTCACAATTAAGAGAACAAATGAAAGATGATGCAGAAGAACGTGTTAAAACAAACTTAACATTAACTGCTATTGCTGATGCAGAAGAAATCGAAGTTTCAGATGCGGATATTGATAAAGAATTAGAAAAAATGAGTGAACAATTTAATATTTCAGTAGAAGATATTAAACAAACACTAGGTAATACGGATATTGTTAAAAATGATGTGCGTATCCAAAAAGTAATTGATTTATTAGTTGATGAAGCTAAATTAGTAGAACCATCTAAAGATGACTCAGAAGCGTAACTAAATATCATTAGAGCAAATTGCTTTGTGACTTATATGTTAGTCGTTTAATATAGTAAATCAGTAGCAGATGCATTCAAACAATGTGTCTGCTACACTATTTTGTGCAAATAACTTGTTAAAGCTGCAAGTTGCATATTAAAATACTATCTAGTATAGTCTTTAGGGAATAGGGGTGTAAATAGAATGTTCAAATTCAATGAAGATGAAGAAAATTTAAAATGTTCTTTCTGTGGTAAAGATCAAGATCAAGTTAAAAAATTGGTTGCAGGAAGTGGCGTGTATATTTGTAATGAGTGTATTGAGCTATGCTCAGAAATTGTTGAGGAAGAATTAGCTCAGTCAGAACCTGAAGGTTTAACTGAATTACCAACACCTAAAGAAATTATGGACAAGTTAAATGATTATGTCATTGGACAAGAAAAAGCTAAAAAATCTTTAGCTGTTGCTGTCTATAATCACTATAAACGTGTTCAACAATTAGGCCCTAACGAAGATGAAGTTGAATTACAAAAAAGTAATGTCGCTTTAATAGGTCCAACTGGTAGTGGTAAAACACTTTTAGCACAAACATTAGCTAGAACATTGAACGTACCGTTTGCTATCGCGGATGCAACAAGTTTAACAGAAGCAGGTTATGTTGGCGATGACGTTGAAAATATATTATTACGTTTAATTCAAGCTGCAGATTTTGATATAGATAAAGCCGAAAAAGGTATTATTTATGTCGATGAAATTGATAAAATTGCGAGAAAATCAGAAAACACATCTATTACACGTGATGTGTCTGGTGAAGGTGTACAACAAGCACTGCTTAAAATTTTAGAAGGTACAACTGCAAGTGTTCCGCCTCAAGGTGGGCGTAAGCACCCAAACCAAGAGTTAATACAAATTGACACTACAAATATTTTATTTGTACTTGGTGGTGCGTTTGATGGTATTGATGAAGTCATTAAACGTAGACTAGGTGAGAAAGTAATTGGTTTCTCAAGTAGTGAAGCATCTAAATATGATGAAGATGCAATTCTTGAACAAATTAGACCAGAAGATTTACAATCTTATGGTCTAATCCCAGAATTTATTGGACGTGTACCAATTGTAGCTAACCTAGAAACACTGGATGTAGATGCTTTGAAAAACATCTTAACACAACCTAAAAATGCTTTAGTTAAACAATATACAAAAATGCTTGAGCTTGATGATGTTACTTTAGAATTCACAGATGAAGCATTATCAGCAATTAGTAATAAAGCAATTGAACGTAAAACGGGTGCCCGTGGTTTACGCTCTATTATTGAAGAAGCATTGATTGATATTATGTATGATGTTCCATCTTCAGATGGTGTTGTTAAAGTAGTGATTACTGAAGAAACAATCAATGAGGAAAAAGAACCGGAACTATACGATAAAGATGGAAATCTTGTTAATAAAGAACAGACATCTGCTTAATTAAATATTTTAGTGATGTTATGAGAGTGGGATTTAGCAATCAAAGTTAATTTTTGATTACGGTCTTACTCTCATTTTTTTATGGGACATTTGTTATTTCATTAAAATACATATTCATTTGAGAATTTGTGTAATATAATAAAGCAACAAGCTTAAAAGAAAAGAGGGTGAATAATGAAAGTTAATCCTAATGAAATAGAATTATTAATCAGTGCTGTGAAACCAGAACAGTATCCAGAAACAGGTTTAAGTGAAGTAGGCTTAAGTGGCAGGTCAAATGTGGGCAAATCTACATTTATTAATAGTATGATAGGTAGAAAAAATATGGCGCGAACTTCACAACAACCTGGGAAGACACAAACACTTAATTTTTATAATATAGATAATCAACTTGTATTTGTAGACGTACCAGGATATGGCTATGCTAAAGTTAGCAAAAAGCAACGAGAAGCATTTGGCAAAATGATTGAAAAATATATCTCTCAAAGAGAAGAATTAAAATTAGTCATTCAACTCGTTGATTTAAGACATAATCCAACAGAAGACGATATCCTGATGTATAATTACTTGAAATACTTTGAAATTCCAACTTTTGTAGTTGCAACCAAGGAAGATAAAATTGCAAAAGGAAAAGTACAAAAACATTTAGCTAATATTCAACAAAAATTAGAAATGGAACCTGAGGATGAAATTATAAGTTATTCTTCAATCAAAAATAATAATCAACAGCAAGTTTGGAATATTATTGAAAAGTATTTGTAATGATTATAAAGTGATGCCAATTTATAGTTACATATAACCGTGATATAAATATAATTATGACAACAATTTGACTGTAGATTATAATTCTTCTAATTTACAAAGCAATTTACTTAACGTTGGCAATAAATGTGTTATAATTTACGTATTGTATTATGTATGGAGGGCGTTATAAATGCATTTAATTGCGGTAAGCATTAATCATCGTACTGCAGATGTAGCACTTAGAGAAAAAGTTGCTTTTAAAGATGATGCCATACGTTCAGCCAATGTTGATTTATATGAAACGAAATCTATTTTAGAAAACGTTATACTTTCAACTTGTAATCGAACAGAAGTATATGCTGTTGCAGATCAAATTCACACTGGTCGCTATTATATACAAAGATTTTTAGCGAGGTCATTTGGATTAGATATTGAAGAAATTAAAGATATGACTGAAGTTAAGGTGGGGGACGAAGCAGTAAAACATTTATTGCAAGTCACTTCAGGATTAGATTCTGTTGTTCTTGGTGAGACACAAATTTTAGGGCAAATTAGAAATGCATTCTTTTTAGCTCAAGAAGAAGACACAACAGGCGCTATCTTTAATCATTTATTTAAACAGGCTATTACTTTTGCGAAAAAGGCACATAATGAAACGGATATTGCAGATAATGCAGTAAGTGTTTCATATGCGGCTGTTGAACTTAGTAAAAAAGTATTTGGCAAAATTAATAACAAGCAAGCTTTAATCATAGGTGCGGGGGATATGAGTGAATTGTCACTCTTGAATTTAATTGGTTCAGGTGTAACAGATATCACAATTGTTAATAGAACACTGAGCAAAGCTCAAAATTTAGCAATGAAACATCAAGTTAAATTTGAATCAATGGAGTCACTACCAAAACTTTTAGCAGACGTAGATATAGTAATTAGTTCAACTAGTTCAGAAGACTATATTGTGACAAATGATATGTTACAAGATACAGCTACTGAACGTAAAACAGATTCGTTAGTAATGATTGATATTGCAGTTCCTAGAGATATCGAACCAAACATTGATGCAATCCAAGACGTGTTTAATTATGATGTTGATGATTTGAAAGGGCTAGTAGATGCAAACCTTAGAGAACGTCAACTAGCAGCAGAACAAATTTTACAAAGTATCCCAAATGAAATAGATGCACATAATGAATGGGTGAATATGTTGGGCGTTGTACCAGTAATTCGTGCACTTAGAGAAAAAGCCATGACAATTCAAGAGGATACGATGGATAGCATAGATAGAAAACTGCCAGGTTTAACTGAAAGAGAACGCAAGATTATTTCAAAACACACAAAAAGTATTATAAACCAAATGTTGAAAGACCCTATAAAACAAGCTAAAGAATTGAGTAGTGATAAAAAAAGTAACGAAAAATTAGAGCTATTTCAAAACATATTTGATATTGAAGCTGAACACACGTATGATGCTACTAAGCGAGAGAAAAATATAAAAACAGGTCAGATATTAAGTTTTGAATAAGCATTAGCAAATGGTGATGATATGCAAGAACTTCTGTTCATAAGGTTAAATGAACTAATATTATTAATTTATTTATTTAGTATTGCTTGTTATTTTTTCGATTTTGTCAAAAAGTTTTATAAGATTAGAAGAATTGGTTTTGTTACATTGGGGATTGTTTGGGTGTTACAAACAATCTCCTTATCTTTTTATGTAACTGCCACTAATCAAGTGCCCTTGGGAAATGTTTTTGATGTGTTTTTTGCATTATCATGGTTTATTATTTCTATATCTATAGTGATTAATGTCATTAAGCAAGTCAATATATCGATTTTTTTATTTAATTTAATCGGGGTCGTTTTTATCGCAATTAGTACGTTTCAACCAATGCATTACCAAGGTACAGGTGAGAAGTTAAATGTAATAAATGAATTGCTAATAGTGCATGTAACTTTTGCCATTATTAGCTATGCTGTTTTTGCGTTTGCATTCGTAAATAGTATTTTATATTTAATTCAATTTAAAAACTTGAAGCAGAAGCGATTTGATCAAAAATATTTTAGAATCAGCAGTGTTGCCACACTTGAACAAGTTGTGTTTTATAATAGTTTAGTAGGGTTTATATTTATCATATTAAGCATCATTCTAGGGGCACAATGGGGCTTCAACACGATTGGTATGAAGATTATTGTAGATCCAAAAGTAATTATGTCTATAATTATCACCATATTATATGGGGTGTACCTAATGTTAAGAGTAAGGCACACGATATCAAAACATAAATTGATTTATTTTAATATCATTTTGTTTTGTTTAAGTATGATTAATTTATTATTCGCTTCTCATATATCTGATTTCCATCAATGGACAGGGATATAATATACTGAACATGAAATCATAAATAGATTTATTGCTAGGAGGTTACGCAACATGCGTAAGTTAGTCGTTGGTTCAAGAAGAAGTAAATTGGCGTTAACGCAAAGCCAACAATTTATTGATAAATTAAAAGCCATTGATCCAAGTTTAGATATAGAAATTAAAGAAATTGTTACAAAAGGTGACCTCATCGTTGATAAGCAATTGTCAAAAGTGGGTGGAAAAGGGCTTTTTGTCAAAGAAATTCAAAACGAATTATTTAATCATGAAATTGATATGGCTATACATTCTTTGAAAGATGTTCCGAGTGTGATACCAGAAGGGTTAACTTTAGGTTGTATACCTGAACGTGAAAATCCATATGATGCATATATCGCAAAAAATCATGTACCGTTGAATGAACTTCCAGATCATAGTATCGTTGGAACAAGTTCATTGCGTCGAGGTGCACAAATTCTTGCAAAATATCCTAATTTGCAGATTAAATGGATACGAGGAAATATCGATACACGCTTAAGTAAACTTGAGACAGAGGACTATGATGCGATTATCTTAGCAGCTGCTGGCTTAAAGCGCATGGGTTGGTCAGATGATATTGTCACAACCTATTTAGATAAAGAAACACTAATACCAGCGATTGGCCAAGGGGCTTTAGGTATTGAGTGTCGTTCAGATGACGAAGCATTGTTATCATTACTAAGCAAAGTTCATAATCAGGATGTCGCTGACTGTGTAACTGCTGAACGTACTTTCTTAACACGCATGGATGGAAGTTGCCAGGTTCCGATAGGTGGTTATGCAACAAAAGAAAGTGATGGGACAATCGAATTTACAGGTTTAATTATGTCACCGGACGGTAAAGAACGCTATGAACATACAGTACGTGGAAAAGATCCAATTGCATTAGGTGAGGAAGTTACCACAGTATTAAATGAGCAAGGCGCATATGAAATAATTAAAGCACTAAACGAAGAACAATAATACTTCGAGGTGATAAAAAATGAGACCAGTTATAGTAATGACACAGACGAGTGAATTTCTAAAAGAGGATGTATGTATACTACACAAGCCATTTATAAGTGTAGAACCATTAACCTTTAATTTGAATTTGCTTAATGTTCACTATGATTGGCTTATTTTTTCGTCAAAAAAAGCGGTTGAACTTTTTCAACCGTTCTTAGCTAAAGTAAACTACAATAAAATTGCTGTTATTGGTGAAAAAACAGCAGCTTATTGCACTTCAATTGGATTGAAAGTATCATTCTGTCCAAATGACTATTCTCAAGAAGGGTTTCTTAACACATTTAAAACACAAAAAAACAGCAAAATTTTATTGCCATCTAGCGCAGCTGCTAGACCTATCCTTGAAAACGGATTAATTGAACAAAATTATAGCGTTCAAAAGATTAATTTATATAAACCTGTGCCACATACAAAGCATATTAAGCATGTTAAAATGTTAATTGAACAAGGTGAAATTGATGCGATTTCATTCGCAAGTTCATCAGCAGTACGTTATTTTTTTGAAGATAACCAAAAAGTATCATTTGATAATTATTTTGTTATTGGACAACAAACACTAGATACGTTGAATCATTTTCAAAAAGAGGGTATCGTAGCTGATAAACAAACCTTAGATGCTTTAGTCAATAAAATTTTAGAAAGTTGGGAAGAAAATGCAATTTGATAGACATAGACGATTACGTTCTAGTAATTCAATGAGAAGTTTAGTTCGAGAAACTCATGTAAATAAAGAAGATTTGATTTATCCGATATTTGTTGTAGAACGCGATAATGTTAAAGAAGAAATTAAATCTATGCCTGGTGTTTATCAATTAAGTCTGAACTTATTAGATGAGGAAATTAAAGAAGCTTATGATTTAGGCATTAGAGGAATTATGTTCTTTGGTGTACCTAACGAAAAAGATGCTATAGGTACAGGTGCTTTTGATCATAACGGCATTGTTCAAGAAGCTACTAGAAAAGCTAAAGCAATGTATGATGACTTATTAATCGTAGCCGACACATGTTTATGTGAGTACACTGACCATGGCCATTGTGGTGTTATCAACGAACAAACCAAAGATGTTGATAATGATAAATCATTGCCATTATTAGTGAAAACAGCGATTTCACAAGTTGAAGCGGGCGCAGATATCATTGCTCCTAGTAATATGATGGATGGTTTTGTAGCAAAAATTAGAGCAGGTTTAGATGAAGCAGGTTATTACAATGTACCGATTATGAGCTACGGAATTAAATATGCTTCAAGTTTCTTTGGACCATTCCGTGATGCTGCAGAATCAACACCACAGTTTGGAGATCGTAAGACTTATCAAATGGATCCGGCGAATCGTAGAGAAGCATTAAGAGAACTAGACAGCGATCTTCATGAAGGTGCAGATATGATGATTGTTAAACCAGCCCTTAGTTTCTTAGATATTATTAGAGATGTTAGAAACACAACTAACGTTCCAGTTGTTGCTTATAATGTAAGCGGTGAATATAGTATGACAAAAGCTGCATCTCTAAATGGTTGGATAGATGAAAAAGCAGTCGTTATGGAACAAATGATTTCCATGAAACGTGCTGGTGCGGATATGATTATCACTTATTTTTCAAAAGATATTTGTCGTTATTTAGACGAATAATAGGAGGTTTTTTATAATGCGATATAGTAACTCAGAACAAGCAATGGTAAAAGCCGAACAATTAATGCCCGGAGGCGTCAACAGTCCAGTAAGAGCATTTAAATCGGTCGATACACCAGCGATTTTTATGGATCATGGTGAAGGTTCAAGAATATATGATATTGATGGTAATGAGTATATAGATTACGTCTTAAGTTGGGGGCCTTTAATTTTAGGTCACAAGAATAAACAAGTTATCGACAAGATACACGAGGCAGTCGACAATGGTACAAGTTTCGGAGCTTCTACATTACAGGAAAATAAATTAGCGGAACTTGTTATTGAGCGTGTGCCTTCTATTGAAAAAGTGCGCATGGTGTCTTCAGGGACAGAGGCAACTTTAGATACTTTGCGTTTGGCTCGAGGATATACAGGTAGAAATAAAATTGTAAAATTTATTGGTTGCTATCATGGTCATAGCGATTCACTTTTAATTAAAGCAGGTTCTGGTGTGGCAACACTTGGTTTGCCGGATTCACCTGGTGTTCCAGAAGGTATAGCTAAAAATACGATAACGGTACCTTATAATGATTTAGACGCAATCAAAGTTGCTTTTGAAGAGTTTGGTGATGACATTGCAGGTGTGATTGTTGAACCAGTAGCAGGTAATATGGGGGTAGTCCCTCCAATCGAAGGATTTTTAGAAGGCCTTAGAGAAATTACAACTGCGTATGGATCGTTACTAATTTTTGATGAGGTGATGACGGGCTTCCGCGTAGGATATAATTGCGCACAAGGCTACTTTAATGTTACACCGGATTTAACTTGTTTAGGTAAAGTAATTGGTGGTGGTTTACCAGTTGGTGCATTTGGTGGTAAAAAAGAAATAATGGATCAAATAGCGCCAACAGGTGATATATATCAAGCTGGCACACTATCTGGTAATCCATTAGCAATGACAAGTGGTTATGAAACTTTAAGCCAATTAACACCAGAAACTTATGACTACTTCAATAAATTAGGTGACATATTAGAAAAAGGATTAAAAAAAGTCTTTGCAAAATATAATGTGCCAATCACTGTAAATCGAGCTGGTTCTATGATAGGATATTTCTTAAATGCAGGGCCAGTTACGAATTTTGAACAAGCTAACAATAGCGATTTAGAAATGTTTAGCCAAATGTATAGAGAAATGGCAAGAGAGGGCGTATTTTTACCACCTTCACAATTTGAGGGTACCTTCCTTTCAACTTCACATACTGAAGAAGATATTCATAAAACCATAGAAGCATTTGATACAGCATTAAGTCGAATTGTATAAAGTTTGAAAGACGCCCGAACAACCAGAGAGTTGATCGGGCGTTTATTGTTTATATAGCTATGCTGAGATTAACGATAACGATGAAAGTTGTGAGAACATGAATAAGCAATTGAGAAATAATATAATTGTATTACTGTTTGCTATAATTTTAAGTTTAATCTTAAGCGCAGCTCATGTACTATTGCCGTTCATGTTTGGACCAATTATTGCAAGTGTGATTTGCGTGAGGGTCTTCCGTCTTGAAATTGAATGGCCATTTTGGCTTAGCCAAGTGGGCTTAGTACTGTTAGGTGTTCAAATTGGATCAACTTTTACGAAAGACGTACTATTTGATATTAAAGATGATTGGTTAACGATTATCTTGATTACTGTAATGTTATTGGTGCTTGCGTTAGTGATAGCTTTCTTTTTCAAAAAGATTGCCAATGTAAATACTGAAACTGCTATTCTCAGTGTCATCCCAGGCGCCTTAAGTCAAATGTTAATCATGGCAGAAGAAAATAAAAAAGCGAATATCATGGTAGTAAGTTTGACTCAAACCTCAAGAATTATATTTGTTGTTATTCTAGTTCCATTTATTTCATATTTTTTCAGAGATAATAGCGGGAATGGTGTAGCTGAAAAATCAGCAACAAAAGCGTTGACTGATGTAGTGTCCATACCACAAATATGCATCTTAGCCTTAGCGATCTTTATTATCTATATGATTATGAGCAAGATTAACTTTCCAACGAAACAGTTACTAGCACCGATCATTGTACTTATTGCTTGGAATTTATTTACTGGTGTAACGTTTACGTTAGATAATTATATCGTTGCTGCAGCACAAGTCATCTATATGATTCGTATCGGTATACAAATAGCTAAATTGTTAGACCAAATGAAAGGAAGAATTGCTGTTGCTATAGTTTTTCAAAATGTATTTTTGATATTATTAGCTTTCATTATGGTGTTATTAATTTCAATGGTATCAAACCATTCAGTAAATGAATTATTCCTAGGTGCTGCTCCTGGTGGGATGAGTCAAATTGTATTAGTAGCGATTGAAACAGGCGCAGATGTAGCATTGATATCAAGCTATCATATTTTCAGAATATTTTTCATCTTATTTGTAATTGCTCCTTTATTAGGACAATTACTTAAATATGTTGAGTCATCAAATGAAAAACGATAAAAAATAACTAGGTTGATAGAGTTAAACATCGTTCATCGCTAACATTATGTTGGTCTATATTTAAAGCAGTAAACGTCATGTATACTGCTATTAACTAATCACGTATTTTTGTAAGCCTCAAGACTGGTATCGTCATTTTAAAATGTGACGATACCAGTCTTGAACTGTTTTTGTATATATTTCGTTAATAGATATTTTAGTTCATGTCTGATATCTTCTTGTCGCTACGCATAATTACTTCAAAATGTTAGGTGTTTAGGATTATTTGGACAAGATTCTAAATGAGCATTATACAGTCCGGCAGCTTCTAAAAATGAAAAAACAGTCACAGGACCTAGAAATTTAAAGCCATAATTTTTTAATGACTTTGAAAGTTCTGTAGCTCGTTTATCCACAGTAATTCGATCACTAGGGCGTTTGTATCCACAATCAATGGGTTCATAATCGACGGTTGACCATAAAAAATCACTGAAACTACCAAAGTCTTTTTCAATTTTAAAATATCCCTTCGCTTGACTTACAATTGCTTCTAATTTTTTTCGATTATGCACTATGTTAGGGAAGGTCATTAACTGATTAATATCTTCATCATTCATATTAGCAATTTTGTGTGGATCAAAATCATAAAATGCTTGTTCGTAAGCTTCTTTTTTCTTTAATATAGTTAACCATGAAAGACCGGCATGTTGCGATTCTAATGCCATAAGTTTAAATAGTTTTAGACTATCATATAGTGGTTGACCCCACACCTCATCATGATATTTTAAATAAACAGGGTCTTTCGTACCAAATGCGCATTCGTTCATAAATTTCACTCCATTTTATTGACTTATTTTCACATCCATTATACTATAATTAAGTAAATAAATATTGTCTACTGGGAAGAGTAAATAGGCTTAAATTAAACAGAGAGTACATAAATGCTGAAAATGTACAATTTATCTTATTGAAGGTAGCCCACAATGAACTTTAGCTGAACACGGATTTTTAAAGATATCTGTTTATTAAGTTGAAGCGTGCTTGAGCGTTAATCATGTAATTAAGTGCTTGAAATTAGTTTGTAATTTCTTGAATTTAGGTGGTACCACGGAATATCCGTCCTATATTGATAGGACGGATATTTTTATTTTTTTAAGGAGGATTTTAATGTATGGAAATGAAACCAAAATATAATCCGAGTGAAGTTGAGTCTGGTCGTTACGAACAATGGGTGAATAGTGGATATTTTAAAGCAAAAGAGGATAATTCAAAAGAAACATATACAATCGTAATACCGCCACCAAACGTGACTGGTAAATTACACCTAGGACACGCTTGGGATACAACATTACAAGATATATTAACACGTATGAAACGAATGCAAGGCTATGATACTTTATATTTACCAGGAATGGATCATGCCGGCATTGCGACTCAAGCTAAAGTTGAAGCAAAATTAAATGAACAAGGATTATCTAGACATGATCTAGGACGAGAAAAATTCCTTGAACAAGCATGGGATTGGAAAGAAGAATATGCAAACTTTATCAGACAACAGTGGGCAAAACTGGGTCTTGGCCTTGATTATAGTAGAGAGAGATTTACATTAGATGAAGGCTTAAGTAAAGCTGTTAAAAAAGTATTCGTCGATATGTACAATAAAGGATTAATATATCGAGGCGAATATATAATCAATTGGGATCCAATTGCGCGTACGGCTTTATCTGATATTGAAGTTATTCATGAAGATGTTCAAGGCAAGTTTTACCATTTTAAATATCCATTTGCTGATGGTAATGGTTATATAGAAATTGCGACAACGCGACCTGAAACAATGTTAGGTGATACAGCGATTGTAGTTAATCCCCATGATGAACGCTATAAAGATGTAATTGGTAAATCAGTTGTTTTACCAATTGTTGGTAGAGAATTGCCAATATTAGCAGATGAATATGTAGATATTGAATTTGGTAGTGGTGCAATGAAAGTGACACCAGCACATGATCCAAATGACTTTGAAATAGGTAATCGTCATGACTTAGAACGAATTATAGTGATGGATGAATCTGGAAAAATGAATGACAAAGCTGACAAATATCAAGGTATGGATCGTTTTGATTGTCGTGAACAGTTAGTAAAAGATTTAGAAGCTGAAAATTTAGTGATTAAAATTGAAGAACATGAACACTCAGTGGGTCATTCTGAACGCTCTGGTGCAGTGGTAGAACCTTACTTATCAACGCAATGGTTTGTTAAGATGAAACCATTAGCTGAGCAAGCTTTAAATAATCAAAAAACTGACGATAGAATTGATTTTGTTCCTGCACGTTTCGAAAAAACGTTCAATCGTTGGATGGAAGAAATTAGAGATTGGACTATTTCAAGACAATTGTGGTGGGGACATCAAATTCCTGCTTGGTACCACAAAGAAACAGGCGAATTATTCGTGGGAGAACACGCACCAGAAGATATAGAAAATTGGGTACAAGATGATGATGTCTTAGATACTTGGTTCTCAAGTGCATTATGGCCTTTTTCTACACTAGGATGGCCAGATGTTGAGGCTGTAGACTTTCAACGTTATTTTCCGACGAATGCATTAGTTACCGGTTATGATATTATCTTTTTCTGGGTAGCAAGAATGATCTTCCAAGGACTAGAATTTACTGGAAAACGTCCGTTCAATGATGTATTATTACATGGATTGGTACGTGCAGAAGATGGACGTAAGATGAGTAAATCACTCGGCAATGGTGTAGACCCAATGGACGTTATTGATGAATATGGTGCTGACAGTTTACGTTATTTTTTAGCAACTGGTTCTTCACCAGGTCATGATTTGCGTTATTCAACTGAAAAGGTAGAATCTGTGTGGAATTTCATCAATAAAATTTGGAATGCAGCTAGATTTAGTATGATGAATATTGGTGAAGACTTCACAGTAGAGCAAGTTGATTTATCTAAAGATTTATCACTGGCTGATAAATGGATTCTTACACGCTTAAATGAAACAATTGCAAATGTGACGGATTTAAGTGACAAATATGAATTTGGAGAAGTTGGAAGAACATTATACAATTTCATTTGGGATGAATTCTGTGACTGGTACATTGAAATGAGTAAGATTCCAATGAACGGTGAAGATGAAGCACAGAAACAAGTGACACGTTCTGTACTTACTTATGTACTTGATAATACAATGAGAATGTTGCATCCATTTATGCCATTTGTTACAGAGCAAATATGGCAAAATTTACCGCATGAGGGCGAAACAATTGTTAATGCTGCTTGGCCAACTGTAAATGATGCGCTTGTTTTTGATGAAAGTAAAGAAACGATGCAACAACTCGTAGAAATCATTAAATCTGTGAGACAATCAAGATTAGAAGTTGATACGCCATTATCTAAAGCAATTCCTATTTTCATTCAAGCGAAAGATGAAAATATTAAAGATACTTTATTAAATAATTCTAATTATATTGATAGATTTTGTCATCCAAGTAAATTAACGATTGATACTGCTATTGAAATTCCTGAAAAAGCCATGACTTCTGTAACAACAGCCGGTGAAGTAGTGCTTCCGCTTGAAGGCTTGATTGATATGGAAAAAGAAATTGAACGATTAGAAAAAGAACTCTTAAAATGGGAAAAAGAGTTAGATCGTGTGAATAAAAAATTAGCAAATGATAACTTCGTCAATAAAGCACCTGAAAAAGTGATTAATGAAGAACGTGAGAAAAAACAAACGTATCAAGAGAAATATGACGGTGTTAAATTACGAATTAATCAATTAAAAGCATAGGAGTCCTTATGATGAATTACCTAGATAGCTTATATTGGATACACGAACGAACTAAATTTGGTATAAAACCAGGTGTCAAACGCATGGAGTGGATGCTAGAGCGTTTGAATAACCCACAATTTAATATAAATGGTATTCATGTAGGTGGTACAAATGGTAAAGGATCTACAGTTTCATATTTAAGATCGGCACTTGTTGATAACGGATATGAAGTGGGTACGTTCACTTCACCATTTATCGAAACCTTCAATGAACGCATTAGTTTAAATGGTAATCCAATAAATGATGATGACATTGTTGCATTAGTTCAAAAAGTGAAACCTGTAAGTGAAGCATTAGAAATAGAAACAGAGCTTGGAACAGCTACTGAATTTGAAATTATAACAACGATGATGTTTTTATATTTTGGTGAGATTCACCCAGTAGATTTTGTAATAGTTGAAGCAGGATTAGGAATTAAAAATGATTCAACTAATGTATTTAAGCCAATATTGTCAATATTAACTAGTATTGGTTTAGATCATACGGATATTTTAGGCGATACTTACGTAGATATCGCAAAAGATAAAGGTGCAATCGTCAAACCTGAAACACCTGTTATTTACGCTGTAAAACATGAAGAAGCGCTTAAAGTTATCAGAGATTATGTTGAACAACAAAATGCTGAAGGCATAGAATTAGAGCGTGATATCAGTATTATCTCAGAAGATGAAGAATTTACTTATCGATATAAAGACTATGAACTAGAGACCTTATTACTAAACATGGTTGGCGAGCATCAAAAAGAAAATGCAGCGTTAGCTATTACAGCTTTGATTGAATTAAATGAAGCCGGGATTGTTGATTTAGACTTCAATAAAATGATTGACGGCATAGAATCAGTTAGTTGGACTGGTAGAATTGAACAAGTCAAAGAGCAGCCGTTAATGATTATTGATGGTGCGCATAATGTGGAAAGCGTAGAGGCATTGATTAGTACAATGAAACATTATTATCATGTGGATAATATAGATATTTTATTTTCAGCAATTAAAGGTAAACCGATTAATGCTATGATTGATCAACTTAAGACGATTGCTTCAACATTTTATATTACAGACTTTGATTTTCCAAAAGCATTAACAAAAGAAGAAATTTATGAAGATATGAAATATGATCAAAAAGCCCTTGTCGAAGATTATGTTAAATTTATCGAGTCTTACGATGGTAAAGGCTTAATAATCACTGGAAGTTTATATTTTATTAGTGAAGTAAAATCTAAAGTAGATTTCAATTAACAAGTGATTTTTAACATGGCAGTGATATAGAAGTCCATTTTCAAAGTGATTCGTAGTCTCCTGGTAGTTAAGAATGATTACGTAACAAGACAAAAGTAATATATGGGCTATAGTTGAATTATCCATAGCACAAGTGTTTACTTAAGATTTTGAAAGTTGAAGTGCTAATACTAGAACAAAAATATTTAATTTCATAAAATTTGACCGAGATAAATTGATGTCTCGGTCGTTTTTAAATATTTTGTGTTAGGACGATATGACGATTTAATGTTTACAAATAAGTAAAAAATATAAAAAGTAATTTAAATATAATACAAAGCAGTGGCATTCATTTTCTATTTAAATTTGTAATTGTATGATAATATTTAAAAAAAGGGGAGGTATAAGAATAAAATGACAGACAAGAAATTCCCAAAAGATGCAATGCGCGTTTTAAAAGAAACAAGCCGTACTTTTTATATTCCCATCACTTTTTTAGAAAAAGAGTTAAAGCATTCGGTAGCTTCTGCATACTTGATATTACGTGCGATAGATGAAATTGAAGATCATGAAGAATTAACAAATGAGATGAAATACGACATGTTATTGCAAATCAGTGATTTATTTAAGGAACAGTTTAATAATGACAAGTATTTGCAAATTTTAGCGCCAGTTAAAGATAAGATGCCCGAAGTAACGGTGCGTTTAAGTGAATGGATTGATGCTTGTCCAAATAAGACAAGAACAATCGTAATGGACGCTTCAAGCGAAATGGCTTATGGTATGGCAAAATGGGCAAAAGCAAATTGGGACATTCATACTGAAGCGGATTTAGATGATTATACATATTATGTTGCAGGACTTGTTGGTGTAATGCTTTCACAACTTTGGGAATTTTGTGCAGGTATAAAGACAGATCGCGACTTAGCTATCGGATACGGTCGAGGATTACAGGCTGTAAATATTTTGCGCAATCAGCAAGAGGATTACGAAGAACGAGGTGTTAGTTTTGTTCCAGATGATTGGAGTAGGGATGATTTATTTAAATACGCTGAAAGCAATTTAGCTAAAGCTGATATATATATAAAAGACATAAATAAGAAATCTATCTTACTATTCTGTCGTTTGCCATTAGCACTTGCACATAAATCGCTTAAAGCTATGAAAAATGGACGTGAAAAAATTTCACGATCTGAAGTCGAAGCAACAGTCGAAGAAATTCAAAAAGAGTAACTTCATTTTTTTGAAGAAAAATTTAATGATAATTATTAAAGGAACAGCAATCAAATTAGGAGATGATTGTTGTTCCTTTATATTAGATATAATAAAAGTGCTAAAACTTTAAACATTGGATAATAAATGCACCAAATATCAATTAAAATATTATTTTGTTATAATATTTTTTAAAGTTGTTAAATTTATTATTAAGTAGCATTTAATGTGGTATGATTGAAAATAGGAGGTGCATTTGTGTTTCAACTATTATTAATTTGTCCTATCCTATTTAGTTTTTTATATCAGTTAAGTTTTGTAAATAATCTAAATTTAACTTATTTTAAATTACAATCTCGTTGTGATTATTGCTATCAACGTCTTAAATTCAAGGAAATGGTTCCCGTTTTAAGCTTTTTATTACAAAAAGGCAAAACGAAATGTTGTCATCGTAAACTAAGTTATTGTTATTTAGTTGGTGAAATCCTCGCTATTTTTCCTGCATTCTTCGCGCTTCAATACACACCAATGTTAACCATAGATTTCACCTCGTTTTTACTCATTTATTTATTTTTACTTGTTTTTGCACTTTATGATTTAGCTACATTAAGTATACCAATCCATCTTTTATTTATCTTTACGATTTGTATTTGTATTTTAGTACCAATGCATTTTATATCGTTTTTTACTATCAGTAGTTTACTTCATTTAATTTATTGGTTTTCCAACAAAGCAATTGGCTACGGCGATATTCTACTTTTTTCAATACTTTCTTTAGCGTTACCTTTTATAATTTTTAGTTATCTCTTTTTATTCACTTTCATCATTGGTGGTGGTTATGCACTATTACAATTAACATGCTTTAAAAATTCAAAACAAATTGTCCCACTTATTCCTTTTATTTTTTTAGCTTATAACCTCATAAATATATTACAACAATACACTTACTATGGAGGAATATTTATATGAAAATAAATGATCTTGCAAATTATCAAAAACCTAGAGAGCGCATGTTAAATTATGGCGCTTCACATCTATCTCATGCTGAATTATTGGCAATATTAATAAACACTGGGAGAAAGGGTTGCTCTAGTTTAGATATTGCGAATGAATTGTTAAAATCCATTGTAAATTTAAAAGAGTTAAAAAACTTATCTATAAATGATTTAAAAAAGATTAAAGGTGTAGGACTATATAAAGCGCTTATTTTAAAAGCGGCATTTGAATTAGGTGAACGAATGCATTCTGGAAGTATAGACGATAAAATTCAAATCAATAGCCCGAAAGATGTCGCGGAGTTTATGATGGGTAAAATGGAACATTTGACACAAGAAAAATTTATAGCTTTGTTTTTAAATTCAAAGAATGTAATTATTAAACAAAAAACGATTTTTATCGGAACACTGAATAGTTCAATTGTGCACCCACGCGAAATTTTTTGTGAAGCAGTTAAATGTGCAAGTAACGCGATTATCGTGCTTCATAATCATCCCTCAGGTGATACAACACCTTCAAAAGAAGATGTGAAAACGACGGATAGATTACGAGAATGTGGTGACATTTTAGGCATACAACTATTAGACCATATAATTATAGGTGATCACACGTATTTAAGTATGGTTGAGGAAGGTTACTTTGATATATAATTTGACTTTCTGTAATTTGTAAGATGAGGTATAATCAAATAGTTGATTAGGGAGGTTGATCATTTGGGTACTATACTTTTAATTGGTTTATTGATACCAGTTGTATACTTAATGCAATTGACAAAAAAGAAAGAAGCTATTAATGTAAAATATACTAGAAACACAGTTGGCATATCTATAATTAGTGTAGTAGTAACTACGATTATTTTTATACTATTGAACCATACAAATATACCGATATGGGGTACTATGATTAGTGCAATAATTGTAGCAGTTGTGTGGGCATTATTACTAAGTGGCTGTTACTATATTTATCAAATACTTTCTAATAATGTGAAAAAATAATGCGCTCAATGACCTAGTCATTAAGCGCTAAATTTTAATTTATGAAGTTGAAATAATAATTAAAATAATCCATTAGCCAAAGGATTCCTTGATATCCTAAGTAGATACATAATACAATAATTCCAACATATATTAAAAATCTTAATATAGATAAGCCTACTCTAAATAATAATATGACCAAGAGGGCAAGCAGGATTATAGATAAAATACTCATTCTATGTTCACTCCCTTTGTTTCCAATTTTACTATGAAATGAATAATTGTGCATCAGTCTATAGTGGAATTTTAAATACTGCTACAGACTGATGTTTTTTCATAGACATAATATTATAATTTAATATGACTTAATAGGAGGATGGTTCATGCGTTTTATATTTAGTGTCATTAAAAATATTATAGCAATTATAGCAATAGTGTTTATTGTATTCTTCGCGCTCAAATATGCACCATTTTTAAAAGACCAACAATGGAACCCAGTAAGTAACGATGAACCTTCTGTTAATCATACGCAAACAAAAGAAGATTTGGCTGGAGGACAGCGTTATACAGTTGAAGATAACGATATTTTGAACAATGTGCCTCTGAGCCAAACAAAAAATGTTTTTAATTGGATAGATAAAAAGGAATTTATGTCTGTCTCAGGTATAACTAGAATGGGTTATAGTGATAACTATTTAGCTGGACAGCGTGGGGATGAATTTATTATTTATAAATTTGGTTCTGATTCAATTAGAGTTTATAGAACTGAAATAGAGATGGAGCAAGATTTAAATCAACTTGGTGAACATATTGAGCTTCTACCGCCTTCAAGTTACGAGTAAGAGGTTTGAATTCTAAGCCAAAATGCGTTAGCCTTAAATAAGTAAAAACGTTAAAGGTTGGTGTCTAATTATGAGTGAACAGTCTAATGATAAAAAAGTGGATGAGCAAGCTAAAGCACAGAATCTTTTTGCACGTTGGCGGAAAGAAGAAACGTTATATAAAGAAGATGAAAAAGAAGAACAAAAAGCTGCTAATACAGATAATTCAGAAGAAGAAAAAAAATAGTATACCTTTAATAAATATGAGAGACTGGAACATAAATGTTTCAGTCTTTTTTTGTGAACGCATTTTGGTTAAGTAGTTGTATGATTATTTTGCGTCAGCAATTAGCGATTATTATGTCAATTAGGTACCATGTTCATAAAGTTATATGAGGTAATTTCATTATCAGACGATGGTAATTGTTTATTTTAAGTTCAGTGAGAACTATAATGAAAGATGAGTTACATAAAAACAAATGTCATTTAAAGATAATAGTTATTGAATAACTTTATTCTTGTGAAATAGATCATTTTAATACACGAATGACATTAAAAATTGCTATAATACATAGGATTGTTATTATAAATTAATGTAAGAAGTAATATGTTTTTTCATTGTATATTTAATCTACGTGTATTGAAAAGAACTAATTTATAAATTATTAAGGTTCGCGCTTTATTTCAAACTACTAGTAATATAAAATGATAAAAGAACATAAAATAGTCGGGTAATAGAGGTGTTTAGGTTGTCAAAGTTTTTTAAAAACAACAAATTGATTGTTATGTTATGTGCAATCATTGTGTTTATCGCCTTAATTGGTGTATCCTTACGCTCACAATCACAGTCACCAGTGGAGCAATATGTAGGGGATTCAGTGGCTTTTGGACAAAAAGCAATTAGTTATCCTGTTCAGTTTGTGACAGGATCAATTAACAATCTATTTTCAAATGATGGTTCAACAGAACAATCGAAAAAGGTGAAGAAATTAGAAGCTGAAAATGAACGATTAGAAGTTGAAAATAAGAAGTATAAAAAAGAATTGGATATTGAAGACATTTCTCAATTCGAGCCTATCTCTAGCACTGTATTATCTAGAAATCCTGACCAGTGGATGAACACGTTAGTAATAAACCAAGGTTCAAAAGATGGTATTCAAAATAACATGGCTGTCATGACTTCAGAAGGTTTAGTTGGCCGAATTTCTAAAGTCAATCAGTTTTCATCACAAGTTGACCTTATTTCTACAAATACACGTGCAAATCGCTTATCAGTAAATATTCAACATGATAGTAAAAATGTCTTTGGATTAATTGACCATTATGATTCTAAAAATGAAGAATTAGTAATTACCGATATTAACAACAAAGATAGTATTAAAAAAGGAGATAAAGTTGTTACGAGCGGATTAGCAGATCAACTACCTAGCAGTATATACATAGGAGAAGTTTCTAAAGTTGAAAATGATGAATATGGCTTATCGAAAGAAGTTAGAGTTAGAACAGCAGCCAACTTATCTGACTTAAATCATGTATATGTAGCTAAAAGAGATCCTAAGTCGATACCTGATAACGAAAGTGGGGATAATTAATGCGTGCGTTATACTATTTTCTTATCGGTATTGTTTTATTTTATATTGATACTGCGATTGGTTTAGTCATCCCAATGCAGATAGGGGATAAGAGCATCATTTTTGTCCCACATTTGACACTTATGTATTTAATGTTGATATGTGTATACAGAAGTTTTGGTGTAGCAATGGTTTTAGCTACAGTATTGGGCCTGGCCACAGATTTATATTATGGTAGTTTTTATGGTTTGTATTTATTTGGTTACATTTTATTTGTTGTAATTATGGATTTTTTCTTTAAAGTATTTTATAGAGATAGTGCAATGCTATTTCTCGCGGTATTGTTAATTACTTTATTATTAGAAATATACATCGCTGTTATATATAGCATATTGGGATTAATTTCGTTTGATTTCCTCGATTTTATAATTTTCAGGTTATTACCTACATTTATATTGAATTTTATATTGTTAATATTACTGTACCCAATTATTACGAAATTCTTTAGAAAAGTACAAATGAAGATTGACAGTAAGAAATCGTAATGCTAAAATGCAGTAGTTGAGTAGTTTTTAGCTACATACAACCGCTCGGATTCAGGTTAAAGTACATGTATGTCACCTGAATTTGGCGTGACTTAAATTATTAGGAGGTGCAAAGTATGTTTGCTATTATTGAAACAGGTGGAAAACAAGTTAAAGTTGAAGAAGGCCAAGAAATATTCGTAGAGAAATTAGATGTTAACGAAGGCGATTCTTTCACTTTTGACAAAGTATTATTTGTAGGTGGAGACGCAGTTAAAGTTGGTGCGCCAACAGTTGAAGGTGCTACTGTTACTGCTACTGTTAAAAAACAAGGACGCGGTAAAAAAATTACTGTATTCACTTACAAACGTCGTAAAGACTCAAAACGTAAAAAAGGTCATCGTCAACCTTATACAAAATTAACAATCGACAAAATCAACGCATAATTATGATTACTGTTGATGTTACATTGAACGATGCCGGTCAAGTAACTGATGTTATCATGGATGGCCATGCAGAACATGGCGAGTATGGACATGATGTAGTTTGTGCAGGTGCATCCGCAGTTCTTTTCGGAAGTGTTAATGCTATAATGGGATTAACAAGTGAGAAACCCGACATTGATTACAATGATGACGGTGGACATTTCCACGTTAGAAGTGTAGACACTACAAATGAAAAAGCGCAATTAATTCTTCAAGCAATGTTAGTATCATTGCAAACGATTGAAGAAGAATATAAAGAAAATATTAGACTAAATTATAAGTGAGGTGCAATCATAATGTTAAAATTAAACTTACAATTTTTCTCATCTAAAAAAGGACTTGGTTCTACAAAAAACGGGCGTGACTCAGAATCAAAACGTTTAGGAGCTAAACGTGCTGATGGTCAATACGTAACAGGCGGTTCTATTTTATTCCGTCAACGCGGTACTAAAATTTATCCTGGTGAAAATGTAGGTCGTGGTGGCGACGATACATTATTCGCTAAAATCGACGGCGTTGTTAAATTTGAGCGCAAAGGTCGCGACAAAAAACAAGTTTCTGTTTATGCAGCAGCTGAGTAATTTTTGTCATTGTTAACACCAGAAGTGATCACTTCTGGTGTTTATTTTTTGTCTTTATTTTCTAGTTAACGAGATAATGCTATAATAAACAAGATATGAAAGTTTAAAAATTGAAAAAAAGAGGTGAAATCATGTTTGTCGATCAAGTTAAAATATCACTTAAAGCAGGTGATGGTGGTAACGGTATAACTGCTTACCGCAGAGAAAAATATGTTCCATTTGGTGGACCAGCTGGCGGTGATGGCGGTGATGGTGCATCTATTATATTTGAAGTTGATGAAGGATTAAGAACTTTATTAGATTTTAGATACCAAACGCATTTCAAAGCTAAACGAGGAGATGGTGGACAGAGTAGTAATATGCATGGTAAAAATGCTGAGCATCTTGTCTTAAAAGTACCACCTGGCACGATTATTAAACGTGCAGATACTGAGGAAGTATTAGCCGATTTAGTTGAAGATGGACAGCGCGCTGTTGTTGCTAAAGGCGGTCGCGGTGGACGCGGAAACTCACGTTTTGCTTCACCAAGGAACCCTGCCCCTGATTTTAGTGAAAATGGTGAACCAGGTGAAGAAATAGATGTGACATTGGAGTTAAAATTACTTGCAGATGTTGGACTTGTAGGCTTTCCAAGTGTAGGGAAGTCAACGTTATTATCTATAGTATCTAAAGCTAAACCGAAAATTGGTGCATACCACTTTACAACAATTAAACCTAACTTAGGTGTAGTATCTACAAAGGACCAAAGAAGTTTTGTAATGGCAGATTTGCCTGGCTTAATTGAAGGTGCTTCTGAAGGAGTAGGATTAGGACATCAATTTTTAAAACATGTTGAACGAACAAAAGTAATCGTACATATGATTGATATGAGTGGATCAGAGGGTCGTAATCCATACGAAGATTACAAAGTTATTAATGAAGAGCTCAGTGCATATGCACACCGCTTAGAAGAAAGGCCACAAATTATTGTAGCGAATAAGATGGATATGCCTAATTCAGAGGATAATTTAAAGTTATTTAAAGAAAATTTAAATGATGATTCAATTCTAGTAATACCACTTTCTACATTTATGCATGATCATATAGATAGCCTTTTATATGCCATAGCTGACAAATTAGAAGAAGTGAAAGATATTGATTTTAGTAAAGATGAGGAAGAAGATTTAGGTGTGAACAGAGTAGTGTATAAACATACGCCTAGTCAAGATAAATTTACTATTACAAGAGATGATGACGCTGCATATGTTGTTAGCGGTAAAGCCATTGAAAGAATGTTCAAGATGACTGACTTTAACAGTGATCCAGCTGTTCGTCGTTTCGCACGTCAAATGCGCTCAATGGGTATAGATGATGCATTGAGAGCACGTGGTTGTAGAAATGGCGATATCGTTAGAATTTTAGGTGGAGAATTTGAATTTGTTGAATAGGAGTGAAAAATATGGACAAAAAAGATTATAAAAAGTTTTACTTAATTCGTGAGGATGTATTACCTGAATCAGTTGTAAAAACTTTAAAGATAAAAGAAGTCTTAAAAAATGATCCATCCTTGTCCATATTTGAAGCTGTTAAGCAATTTGATTTATCAAGAAGTGCATTTTATAAATACAGAGATACTATCTTTCCAATAGATGAAAAGATTGAATCAACGAGAGAATTTACATTGATTTTATATGTGAATGATATTGTTGGCATGTTAGCAGAAGTCTTCAATACATTATCTAATTTAAATTTATCTGTGTTAACGATTCATCAAAGTATTCCCATGGAGGATAGAGCAACAATAACTTTGTCGTTAGATGCAACAAGTACCGATTTAGAAATTGATGATGTAATGGAAGCATTGAGAGTGATTGACCATGTTTCTAAAGTTGAATTAATTAGTATGACTATATAAGGAAGTGTATCCGTGTACGCATATATTAAAGGAACATTAACTGAATTAAACCCTACGCACTTGGTGGTTGAAGCATCTGGTGTTGGCTACGAAATTCAAACCCCGAATTCTTATCGTTTTCAGAAACATATGGATCACGAAGTTATTGTACATACTTCACTCATAGTTAGAGAAGACGCGCAATTACTATATGGGTTTATAAATCAAGAAGAAAAAGATATGTTTTTGAGTTTAATTAAAGTAACAGGAATTGGACCCAAGTCAGCACTAGCAATTCTGGCGAGTAGTTCACCAAATGATGTTAAAATAGCTATTGAAAATGAAAACGATGCTTATTTAACTAAATTCCCTGGCATCGGTAAAAAAACTGCAAGACAAATTGTCTTGGACCTTAAAGGGAAAGTGCAAATTAATGAAATGGGTAATGACCAAATTTTAAATTTAGGCTTAAATCATCAAGATAATGGTCCAATTATAAAAGAAGCACTCCTAGCTCTTGAAGCCTTAGGCTATTCAAAGCGCGAATTAACCAAAGTTGAGAAAACACTTAGTAAAGAAACATTCGATTCTGTTGATGATACAGTTAAACGTGGCTTACAACTTCTTATATCGTGAATATAAAACAGTATTTAACAAGGGGGGATAAGAATGGATGATAGAATGGTTGATCAATCTATGCATGACGAGGAATCTTCATTTGAATTATCTTTGAGACCGACAAAATTACGTCAGTATATTGGACAATCTGCGATTAAATCAAATTTAGAAGTGTTTATAAAAGCAGCTAAAATTCGACAAGAACCGTTAGATCATGTTCTGTTATTTGGCCCCCCTGGTCTAGGGAAAACGACATTATCGAATATTATCGCCAATGAAATGGAAGTGAATATTCGAACAATTTCGGGTCCATCAATCGAGAGACCAGGTGATTTGGCTGCAATCCTGTCAAGCTTACAACCTGGCGACGTTCTATTTATTGATGAGATTCATAGATTGAGCAGTGTTGTTGAAGAAGTCTTGTATCCAGCAATGGAAGATTTCTTTTTAGATATTGTAATAGGTAAAGGTGAAGAAGCGCGTAGCATACGTATCGATTTACCTCCGTTCACTTTGATAGGCGCGACAACACGTGCTGGTAGTTTAACTGCACCCTTAAGAGATAGATTTGGCGTACATTTAAGACTAGAATATTATAAAGAGCATGAATTGAAAGAAATTATTGTGCGTACAGCAGAAGTTTTAGGCACATCCATCGATGATGAAAGTGCTATAGAATTAGCGAAACGGAGTCGTGGAACACCTAGAGTTGCTAATAGGCTGTTGAAACGCGTACGTGATTTCCAACAAGTTAATGAGGATGAATTAATAAGTATTGGAACGACAAAAGCATCATTGCAATTACTACAAGTTGACGATGAAGGTTTAGATTATATTGATCATAAAATGATGAACTGTATTTTAGAACAATACAAAGGCGGTCCAGTTGGTCTAGATACTATAGCAGTTTCAATTGGTGAAGAACGCATAACGATTGAGGATGTTTATGAACCTTTTTTAATACAAAAAGGCTTTATAGAACGGACACCAAGAGGTAGAAAAGCAACACCATATGCATTTGAGCATTTTAGCAAGAACAATGGAAAGAGGGAATAAGTTTGAATATTGAAGCATTTGATTATCATTTGCCTGAATCATTAATTGCGCAAACACCTCTGAAAAACAGAGATGAAAGTAGATTGCTAATTCTTGGCAGACAATCTGGAAATATTGAACATAAACTTTTTAAAGATGTCGTTGATTATCTTAAAAGTGGTGATACACTTGTACTGAATGATACGAGAGTCATGCCTGCCCGGTTATTTGGAATGAAAGAAGAAACGGGTGCCAAAGTAGAAATGTTAATGCTTACTCAAATCGAAGGTGATGATTGGGAAGTTTTATTAAAACCAGCGAAGAGAGTTAAAGTTGGTAACAAATTGACGTTTGGAGAAGGTAAAATAGTAGCAGAGTGTATTGAAACATTAGATCAAGGTGGACGTATCATGCGTTTACATTATGAAGGTATTCTTCAGGAACGATTGGATGAACTTGGTGAAATGCCGTTGCCACCTTACATCAAAGAACGTTTAGATGATCAAAATCGTTATCAAACTGTGTATGCTAAAGAGACTGGTTCTGCAGCTGCGCCAACAGCGGGCTTACATTTTACAGATGGATTATTGGAGCGCATTAGAGCAAAAGGTGTAAATATTGCATTTATTACATTACATGTTGGTTTGGGTACGTTTAGACCTGTAAGTGTAGAAAATATTGATGACCATGAAATGCATAGCGAATATTACCAAATGGATGAGGCAACAGCAGAATTATTGAATCACACAAAGGCAAATGGCAAGCGAGTCATTTCTGTTGGTACGACATCTACTAGAACATTAGAAACAATTATGGAGTCACATGATAGATTTGTTGCTAAAAGTGGTTGGACAGATATTTTTATCTTTCCAGGATTTGAATTTAAAGCAATTGATGGACTCATTACTAATTTCCATTTACCAAAATCAACACTTGTAATGCTTGTTTCTGCTTTTAGTACTAGAGACTATGTCATAAATGCGTACAATCAAGCAGTAGGATCAGAATATAGATTTTTTAGCTTTGGAGATGCAATGTTAATTATTTAGGGAATGAAAGGAGATTTTATATGCCAGCTGTTACATATGAGCATATTAAAACTTGTAAACAATCAGGTGCAAGATTAGGTATTGTTCACACACCACATGGATCATTTGAAACGCCAATGTTCATGCCCGTTGGAACAAAAGCAACTGTAAAAACAATGAGTCCGGAAGAATTACACCAAATGGAAACTAAGATTATATTAGGCAATACATATCATTTGTGGTTACAACCCGGAAATGATATCATCAGAAAGAGTGGGGGATTACATCAGTTTATGAACTGGAATGGTCCTATACTGACTGATTCTGGTGGTTTCCAAGTATTTAGTTTAAGTAATTTGAGAAAGATTACTGAAGAAGGTGTAGAGTTTCGTCACCACACAAATGGATCGAAACTATTTTTGAGTCCTGAAAAATCTATGCAGATTCAAAATGATTTAGGTTCAGATATTATGATGGCTTTCGACGAATGTCCACCTATGCCTGCTGAATATAAATATGTTAAAGACTCGATTGAAAGAACAACAAGATGGGCAGCACGTTGTCTTAAAGCACATGAGAGACCAGAGGATCAAGCCTTGTTTGGTATTATTCAAGGTGGAGAATATAAAGATCTAAGAAAGCAAAGCGCTGAGGAGTTAGTAGCTTTAGATTTTCCTGGATACGCGATTGGCGGGTTATCTGTAGGTGAACCTAAACCAGTTATGTATGACATGGTACATCATACGGAACAATTCATGCCTAAAGACAAGCCGCGTTATTTAATGGGGGTAGGTTCGCCTGATGCACTAATTGAATGTAGCATTAGAGGTATGGATATGTTTGATTGCGTATTACCAACACGGATTGCACGTAATGGTACTTGTATGACATCTCATGGCCGTGTAATCATTAAAAATGCTAAATATGCGGATGATTTAGGACCACTTGATGATAACTGTGATTGCTATACTTGTAAAAATTATAGTAGAGCTTACATAAGACATTTAATAAAAGCAGAAGAAACTTTTGGGATTCGTCTTACTACTTATCATAATTTACATTTCTTGCTAAAATTAATGGAAAATATCCGACAAGCAATTCGTGAAGATCGACTTCTAGATTTTAAAGAAACATTCTTTGAACAGTATGGACTTAATGTGGAAAACCCAAAAAACTTTTAAAAAGGGAGAAATAAAATCATGCAATTTACTTCATTGATATTACCGATATTATTATTAGTATTAATGTGGTTCTTCTTAATTAGACCACAACAGAAAAAGGCTAAAGAGCATCGTGAAATGATTAGCCAAGTAAGCTCTGGACAACGCGTTACAACTATTGGCGGTATCAAAGGTACGGTACGTAGTGTGGATGAAACTACAGTTGTATTAACTTTAAATGGTAACGGTACAGAAATAACTCTAGAAAAACCAGCTATTAAACAAGTTGATCCTTCATAAATAAGTGTGAGAACTGATATACAAGTATCAGTTCTTTTTTTATAGGTTGATTCGTTAAGGTAATCAATATTTCTTCTTATTTAGTATTCATGTTTATAGAGCGCTATAATGACGTTATTTTTGAATGACATGAAAGACAAAATGAAGTATATACTTCATTTAATGTTATAAGTTAATTAATTATAGTTGATTACTCAAAACAGCATATTTTTTATGTATGATTGAATTTTTAACGCTTACAATTGAATTCACGATATTATTTTAGGTGAGTTAGTTTTTACACTCGATGTAATATGTTAAGATATATAAGGTCGTTTAGTAAATTTTTATAGTTTCATTAAACTTGCATTAATTCGTTTTAATCGAGTATTCTTAAAACATAAGCTTATAATGAGGTGTTCAAGTGAAGAAAAGTAGTAGAATAGTTGCGTTCATATTACTAGTAGTTCTGCTGTTTGCAGGCATGGGACTTACATATAAGAGCGTAGTTAAAGACGTTAACCTTGGATTGGACCTACAAGGTGGATTTGAAGTCTTGTATCAAGTAGATCCATTACAAAAAGATGATAAGATAGACGATAAAGCGGTTAAAGCTACGGCTAAAACGCTTGAAAATCGAGTCAATGTCTTAGGGGTTTCAGAACCTAAAATTCAAGTTGAAGATAAAAACAGAATTCGTGTGCAACTAGCAGGTGTAAAAAATCAATCTCAAGCACGGGATATCTTATCGTCACAAGCAAATTTAACAATTCGTGATGCAGACGATAATATCAAATTGACTGGTAAAGATATTCAACAAGGTTCTGCTAAACAAGAATTCAAACAGAACACGAATCAACCAGCCGTTACATTTAAATTAAAAGATAGTGACAAATTTAAAAAAGTAACAGAAGAAATTTCTAAAAAAGATGAAAATGTTATGGTAGTATGGTTAGATCATGAAAAAGGTGATACTTACCATAAAGAAATGAATAAAAAAGATCCTAAATACGTTTCAGCAGCCTCTGTAGATAAACCAATTAATTCTGATAGTGTTGAAATATCAGGTGGATTTAATGGTGAGGAAGGTGTAGAAAAAGCAAAACAAATTGCTGATTTACTAAATTCTGGTTCACTACCAGTGGACCTTAATGAAATATACTCTAATTCTGTTGGCGCACAATTTGGTCAAGATGCATTAGATAAAACTGTGTTAGCAGCTGCAATAGGTATTGCTGTGATTTATCTGTTTATGTTAGGTTTCTATCGTTTACCTGGTTTAGTTGCAGTAATTGCCTTAACTACTTATATTTATTTAACGTTAGTCGCGTTTAATTTTATTTCAGGTGTTTTAACACTTCCTGGTCTAGCGGCATTAGTTCTTGGGGTAGGTATGGCGGTCGATGCCAATATCATAATGTATGAACGGATAAAAGATGAATTAAAAATTGGTCGAACGCTTAAACAAGCATATAAAAAAGCGAATAAGAGTTCTTTCCTAACTATTGTCGATGCTCAGTTAACAACAGTTATCGCAGCAGCAGTATTATTCTTCTTTGGTGAAAGTTCAGTCAAAGGTTTCGCAACGATGTTACTATTAGGTATCCTAATGATTTTCGTTACGGCAGTATTCCTGTCAAGATGGTTACTATCGTTACTTATATCATCTAATTTCTTTAAAAAGTCCAATTGGTTATTTGGTGTAAGTAAGAAAAACATTCATCATGCGAACGAAGAAAAAGAAATACATGATTTGAAAACACCGTATGAACGTATTGACTTTATGAAATTAGCTAGACCATTATTAAGCTTAAGTGTGCTTATTATAATCATTGGTGCAATTATATTATTTATTTTCAAATTAAATTTAGGTATTGATTTTACAAGTGGTACACGCGTTGATTTTGAATCTAACAATAAAGTTGATGAAAATAAGGTTACACAAACACTAGAGGATAAAGGGTTTAAACCTGATCAAGTTTCCTTAGGTGAAAATGGCAAGAATGCTACTGTACAATTTAAGCACGATTTATCTAAAGATGAAGTTTCTAAAATACAAGATACAGTAGATCAATCATTTGGTAATAAACCAACTGTTAATACAGTTTCACCAGTAATAGGCCAAGAATTAGCGAAAAATGCAATGTTCGCACTGATATATGCAGCAATTGGTATCATTATTTATATTACATTTAGATTTGAATGGCGAATGGGCCTTTCATCTGTCCTTGCATTGCTACATGATGCATTTATGATTGTAGCTGTATTCAGTTTGTTTAGATTAGAAATTGATATTACATTTATTGCAGCTGTACTTACAATTATTGGTTACTCTATCAATGACACTATTGTTACGTTTGATAGGGTGCGAGAAAACTTACACAAAGTAAGAGTTATAACTAAAAATGAACAAATTGATGACATCGTTAATAGATCTATTCGTCAAACAATGACGCGTTCAATAAATACAGTTCTCACTGTAGTTATTGTAGTCATTGCATTATTGATTTTTGGGGCACCAAGTATCTTCAACTTCTCATTAGCGTTATTAATCGGCTTAATTACGGGTGTATTCTCATCTGTATTTATTGCAGTTCCGCTATGGGGTATTATGAAGAAACGCCAGCTTAAAAAATCAGACAATCATAAAATTATTGTTCACAAAGAGAAAAAATCAAATGAAGAGAAGATTTTAGTTTGATTCAATATAGCGCATTATTTAATAGCAACAACCTTCTACACAACATGTAGAAGGTTGTTTTTATAGATATTAATTAGTACATTAAAGTTATTATTAGCGGTATTTGGTTAATTGAATTTAGCTTTTAAATGGAACTACTTTTTATTTTCGAATTTCTTTTGTATAATGACTTGTGGAAATGAGGGAGAATAGTATGATTAAATCAAAATATACTTGGGACGTTAAATCGCCAGAAAATGAAATTACAGAGGATGTTTCATTAGATTTAAAACTAACTCCTATTGTAAAAAAAATATTAGAAAGTAAAGCAATTACTGATAAAGATGCCATAATTGATTTATTAAAAGGTGCTCAGAATATACATGATGCTATGTTAATGAGTGATATGGAAAGGGCTATAGAACGTATTAATTTAGCTATTGACCAAAATCAAAAAATCTTAGTCTATGGTGATTATGATGCAGATGGTGTAACCTCAACAACTATTTTAGTAGATACATTAAAATCATTGGGTGCACATGTTGGTTGGTATATCCCTAACCGTTTTTCAGAAGGATATGGTCCAAATGAGATGGCATTTAAAAATGCATATGAAGAAGATATTGCTTTAATCATTACAGTAGATAATGGGATACAAGGACATGATGAAATACAGATGATTCAAGATTTAGGTGTAGATGTTATTGTCACAGATCATCATGAAATTGGTAGAACAATGCCCAAAGCTTATGCTATAGTACATCCAATGCATCCTGACTTTGACTATCCTTTCAAGTACCTGTGTGGTGCAGGTGTCGCATATAAATTAGCGCAATGTTTATTAGATGAGCCACCAGCATATTTTCTAGGATTAGTAGCAATTGGAACAGTTGCAGACCTAGTTTCATTGACTGATGAAAACAGGACACTTGTCCAAAAGGGATTAGAAGTTCTAAATAACCATTGTCCTGCGTCAGTAAAAGCAATGCTCAAGCAAGCAGGCTATAATGATGTGATTACAGAAGAGACAATCGGATTTATTATTGGCCCTAGATTGAATGCTGTAGGTAGGCTTGAAGACGCTGCTTTAGCTGCTGAATTATTGATGACAACTAATGATGAAGAAGCAGCATTTTTAGCAGAGCAAGTTGAATTTTTTAATCAAGAACGTAAAGATATCGTTGCTCAAATTACCGAAGAGGCGCTAATTGCTGCAGAAGAACAAGTAAATCAAGGATCGAAGTTTTTACTGTTAGCACAAGCTGATTGGCATGAAGGTGTATTGGGAATTGTAGCATCTAAAATTGTAGAAACATATAATTTACCTACCTTAATTCTAAATATTGATGAAGGTCAAGACCATGCCAAGGGTTCAGCACGTAGTATAGAACAAGTTTCAATGTTTGAAATTTTAAATGCACATTCAGATTTAATTACAAAATTCGGTGGTCATCATATGGCTGCTGGTATTACGATGCCAATTGAAAATATCGAAGCATTAAGACAAGGGCTTAATGATTGGATGACACAATTAACATCTTCGATATCACTAGAGCCACACAAAAAAATTGATGTTAAAATTACAGAATCTGATATAACGATAAAGTATATTCAAGATATTGAAAGACTTAGACCATTTGGCACTGATTTTTCAAGCCCATGTTTTGAATTAGAAGGTATTATGGTTAATCAAGCTAAAGCGATTGGACAAGATAAAAAACATTTAAAATTGGTAATGGGTGAAAGCCAATTAACAGCAATATTTTGGCAAAATGGTCACCTTGTTAAAGAGTTAGGAGAACAACAACCAATTAATGTGATAGGAACACTTCAAATAAACGAATGGAATGGATTTCAGTCTCCACAGTTTATGATTCAAGATTTAGCCAGTAATAATTTACAAATATTAGATTATAGAAGTAAAAGTAAAGTGAGTGAATTTGACCAAAGTTCAAAACATGTTGCATATCTTATTCATAGTAAAAACAAAAAATTAGATACTAACTATTACTATTATGGTGACGCAATAGAACAATCTTATGAAAAGTACGTATTTTTAGATTTACCACCATCTGTTGACGCTCTGAAGACAACACTCAAAACGGTGGATATTTCACAGATATACCTAGTACTTAATCATGATCATTCAATATATTTTGAAGGTATGCCAAAAATGGAAACATTCAAAAAATGTTTTAAAGCTTTAGTAACCAAAAAAGAAACGGATTTAGCCAAAGAAGGTATGCAATTATCTCAATTTTTAAATGTACAACCTAGCATACTTAAATTCATGCTAAAAGTTTTTCTTGATTTAGAGTTTATAAAAGAGGAAAATGGAATAGTTAAGATGAATCATGTTTCAACAAAGCGAGACATAGCATCTAGTAAATATTATCAAGGAAGACTCGAGAGAATAGAAGTAGAAAAAATTCTACTTTATGATGATTTCACTAATTTAAAACAATGGATTAAAACTGAACTGGTTGATAAATAGGAGGAAGTTTGAATGGATTTGAAACAATATGTGTCTGAAGTTGAAGATTGGCCAAAACCGGGTGTGAATTTTAAAGATATTACTACAATCATGGATAATGGTGAAGCATATGGTTATGCAACCGATCAAATTGTAAATTATGCGAAAAATAGAGACGTAGATGTTATCGTCGGTCCAGAGGCACGTGGTTTTATTATCGGCTGTCCTGTGGCATATTCAATGGGCATTGGATTTGCTCCAGTACGAAAAGAAGGCAAACTTCCACGAGAAGTCATTCGCTATGAATATGATTTAGAGTATGGTACGAATGTATTAACGATGCACAAAGATGCTATAAGACCAGGACAACGCGTATTAATCACTGATGATTTGCTTGCTACAGGCGGAACAATTGAAGCGGCAATTAAGCTTGTAGAGAAACTAGGCGGTATTGTGGTTGGCATAGCATTCATTATTGAACTCAAATATTTGAATGGAATTGATAAAATTAAAGACTATGATGTTATGAGTCTAATCTCATATAAAAGTTAAATTATTTTAAAAATGAAGCCAGATATACACATTATGAGACATGTGTCATCTGGCTTTTTTATTTAAAACTATATAACTAAAGAAGTTTACTATACCTTAAATTGAATAATTTTAAATTGTATTTTTCCATTAGTATGGCATACGCATTTATTTATTTATTAACATGTAGTATTATATAACTATTATACAAAATTTGGCCAATTAACGTAAAAAATACGTTACAATCGTAATTAAATAAATGAATGAATGGAAGCTAAATATAAGACTGGGTATCTCATAGCGATAAATATTTAGTATAGGGGTGACTTAAGTGAACAATGAATATCCATATAGTGCAGATGAAGTACTATCCAAGGCAAAATCTTACTTATCAAAAGAAGATTATGAATTTGTATTAAAAAGTTATCATATAGCGTATGAAGCACATGAAGGCCAATTTCGAAAAAATGGATTACCTTATATTATGCATCCAATTCAAGTTGCAGGAATTTTAACAGAAATGCATTTAGATGGTCCAACAATAGTTGCCGGCTTTTTACATGATGTCATAGAGGATACGCCGTATACATTTGATGACGTGAAAGGCATGTTCAATGAAGAAATTGCAGTAATCGTCGAAGGTGTTACAAAATTAAAAAAAGTGAAATATCGATCAAAAGAAGAGCAACAAGCAGAAAATCATAGAAAATTATTTATTGCTATTGCTAAAGATGTACGTGTCATATTAGTTAAACTAGCTGACCGTTTGCATAATATGAGAACATTGAAAGCTATGCCAAGGGAAAAGCAAATCAGAATCTCTAAAGAAACACTAGAAATCTATGCACCATTAGCACATCGTTTAGGTATTAATACGATTAAATGGGAATTAGAAGATACAGCATTAAGATATACAGATTCTGTTCAATATTTCAGAATCGTTAATCTAATGAAAAAGAAACGCAGCGAAAGAGAAGAATACATTCAAAATGCGATTAACCAAATACAATCTGATTTAACGAATATGAATATTGTAGGAGATATTAATGGTCGTCCCAAACATATATACAGTATTTATAGAAAAATGGTCAAACAAAAGAAACAATTCGATCAAATATTTGATTTATTGGCAATTCGTATCATTGTCAATTCAATAAATGATTGTTATGCCGTATTAGGATTAGTACATACGCTATGGAAACCAATGCCTGGTAGATTTAAAGATTATATAGCAATGCCCAAGCAGAACATGTATCAGTCATTACATACTACAGTCGTAGGCCCAAATGGAGATCCATTGGAAATTCAAATTAGAACATTTGAAATGCATGAAATAGCAGAGCATGGTGTGGCAGCACATTGGGCTTATAAAGAAGGTAAGAAAGTTACCGAGAAGACTCAAAATTTCAATAATAAACTGAATTGGATTAAGGAATTAGCAGAAACTGATAATACGACGTCTGATGCGGAAGAGTTTATGGAGACGCTCAAATTTGATTTACAAAGTGATAAGGTATACGCTTTTACACCAGAAAGTGATGTTATAGAATTACCGTATGGTGCCGTCCCTATTGATTTTGCGTATGCAGTGCATAGTGAAGTAGGTAATAAAATGATTGGTTCAAAAGTAAATGGAAAAATCGAACCGATTGATTACATCTTACAAACTGGGGATATTGTTGAAATTAGAACAAGTAAACATTCTTATGGCCCAAGTAGAGATTGGTTGAAAATAGTTAAATCTTCAAGCGCCAAAAGTAAAATTCGCAGTTTCTTTAAAAAACAAGACAGATCTTCAAATATTGAAAAAGGTAAGTTCATGATTGAAGCGGAAATTAAGGATCAAGGATTTAGAGTTGATAGTGTACTAACAGAAAATAATATAGAAGTTGTAAATGATAAATATAATTTTGCAAATGAAGATGATTTGTTTGCTGCTGTTGGCTTTGGTGGTGTAACGGCCCTGCAAATTGTTAATAAATTAACTGAGAAACAACGTATTATTGATAAACAAAAAGCATTAAATGAAGCGCAAGAAATCACTAAATCAGTGCCAATCAAAGATGACATAACAACCGATAGTGGTGTATATGTAGAAGGTATTGAAAATGTCTTAATTAGATTATCAAAATGTTGTAATCCTATACCTGGAGATGATATCGTTGGTTATATCACTAAAGGTCATGGCATCAAGGTCCATCGAACTGATTGCCCAAATATCAAAAATGAAAAAGAAAGACTCATTCATGTTGAATGGGTGCGCTCCAAAGATTCGACACAACGTTATCAAGTAGATTTAGAAGTTTCTGCATACGATAGAAATGGGCTTTTAAATGAAGTGTTACAAGCAGTTAATTCTACGCATAGTAATTTAGTGAAGGTTTCAGGGCGTTCTGATATTGACAAAAATGCAGTGATTAATATTAGTGTTATGGTAAAAAACGTAAATGAAGTTTACCAAGTTGTAGATAAAATTAAACAACTCGGCGATGTATATACAGTCACTAGAGTTTGGAATTAGAGGTGCAACCAAATGAAAATCGTACTCCAAAGAGTTAAACAGGCTTCAGTCACGAATGACTCTGTAGAAAATAAAATAAAAAAAGGCTATTGTTTACTAGTTGGTGTTGGAAAAACATCTACCGAATCAGATAGTGCTGCAATAGCAAAAAAGATAGTTAATGCACGTTTGTTTGAAGATGCAGAAGGTAAATTAAATCTGAATTTACAACAAGTTAATGGTGAAATATTATCTATTTCGCAATTCACTTTATATGCAGATGTTAGGAAAGGAAATAGACCAGGATTTACACAATCGATGTCACCAGATCGAGCGAATGAATTATATGAACATTTCAATGATACATTACGTTCGTATGGTATTAATGTACAAACGGGTGAGTTTGGTACTGATATGCTTGTTGATATAGCCAATGATGGTCCTGTGACGATTATTTATGAAAGTCAGGATGGCAAAATCATATGAACAAATTCAATGCTTGGTTAGAAAAACATAGTCTTAGGAACTTCTCCACACTTATTGTTGTTGTTGCATTTGTACTATTTATATTTATAGTAATTGCTTTCTTAAATCATAATGATGAAGACAGTAGTACAATATATATTACTGAAGATGCCGAATTACGAACTGGACCTAGCGCTATTTATCCAGAAATTCATTCGATTGACAAAGGACAAAATTTCCAAAAAATAGGCAAAACTGGTAAATGGATAGAAGTTTTATCCAGTAATGGTAAAGATAAGGGTTGGGTGGCTGGTTGGCATACCAATTTAGATATTCAAGCAGATAAAAATGTCAATGCCAAAACTTTAAAAGATAAAACCATTGTACTTGATCCTGGTCATGGTGGCAGTGACCAGGGTGCATCAAGTAATACACATAAAAATAGTAAAGAGAAAGTATATACTTTAAAAACGGCTAAAGAATTAAAGGTGCTTCTTGAAAAAGAAGGTGCGAACGTAGATATGACGCGGGAGTCTGATACGTATGTCACACTTGATGACCGTAATATTAAAGGTGATGCTTATATTAGTATACATAATGATTCACTTAAATCATCCAAAGCAAACGGTAGCACAGTCTATTGGTTTAAAGATAATCAAAAACCATTGGCAGAAACCTTAAGTGCGAGTTTGCAGAAAAAAGCTTTATTAACTAATAAAGGTGCAAGACAAGAAAATTTCCAAGTATTGAGACAAACCAATGTACCAGCGGTATTATTAGAATTGGGTTATATAAGTAATCCGACAGATGAAGATATGATTACAGAAAAATTGCATCGTCATATAGTAGAACAAGCAATTATTGAAGGGCTGCGGGCCTACTTTTCAGAATAAAAAGCTTGCATAATTATGATAAAGTCGTTATCATAATATACGAATACTATATTAAAACCGATATGATTCTTGAAATTTTTATTTGAAATGGTAGCATTTTATATGTGAAGAGACATAATTCATGGCTGAAAAATTATGCAGAGTAAAGTAGAAATCTTTAACACAAGAACAGGTGCTTTATTAAAAGTCGAGTAGCGAGCGTTAATCGTATGAAGTGGGTTATAAATTTAACTTTTATAACCAATTAGGGTGGCAACACGGAAATTCGTCCCTTGTATGACTATAAGTCATGCAAGGGTTTTTTTATTGCATAAAAGGAGAGATTCTATGATCAATATACCTAGAGGGACGCAAGATATTTTACCAAAAGAAACTAAGAGATGGCGCTTTATAGAAGCAAGATTAGATGCACTAATGGAACTATACAATTACCAAGAAATTCGTACGCCTATTTTTGAGAGTACAGAATTATTTGCACGTGGCGTTGGTGATTCTACAGATGTTGTTCAAAAAGAAATGTACACATTTAAGGATAAAGGTGATCGGAGTATTACACTACGTCCAGAAGGTACTGCTGCAGTAGTTCGTTCCTACATTGAGAATAAAATGCAAGGCTTACCTAATCAACCGATTAAACTTTATTATAATGGCCCGATGTTTAGATATGAACGCAAACAAAAAGGCCGTTATCGTCAATTCACACAATTTGGTGTTGAAGCAATAGGTGCTGAAAACCCAGGGATCGATGCTGAAGTATTAGCAATGGCAATGCACATTTATCAATCTTTTGGACTAAAACATTTAAAACTAGTCATTAATAGTATTGGTGATATTGATACGCGCCAAGAGTATAATGATGCATTAGTTAAACATTTCGAACCAGTTATTGATGATTTTTGTAGTGATTGTCAAGCTAGGCTCCACACGAATCCAATGAGAATATTAGATTGTAAAATAGACAAAGATAAAGAAGCAGTAAAAACTGCGCCAAGGATCACAGAATTTTTAAATGAATCATCTAAACAATATTATGCCGAGGTAAAACAACACTTGGATGATTTAGAAGTACCGTATGTGGAAGATCCAAATTTAGTGAGAGGACTCGATTATTATACACATACAGCATTTGAGTTAATGATCGATAACCCAAATTACGATGGTGCAATTACAACGTTATGTGGTGGCGGACGTTATAATGGCCTATTGGAACTTTTGGATGGCCCAAGTCAAACTGGTATAGGATTTGCATTAAGTATCGAAAGATTACTACTAGCGCTTGACGAAGAAAACATAGCATTAGATGTCGATTATGACTTTGATTTATTTATTGCTACTATGGGAGATGAAGCAGATCGCTTTGCTGTTAAAATACTTAATGATTTACGTAAAAACGGTGTTAAAGCAGATAAAGATTATCTACAACGTAAAGTTAAGGGACAAATGAAACAGGCAGATCGATTGAACGCGAATTATACAATTGTCATCGGTGAACAAGAATTACAAGAAAATAAAATTAATATTAAAAATATGCAATCAGGTGACAGTGAAACCATCGTTTTAGATAAATTAGTAGATTACTTTACAAAATAGGGAGAAGATAATATGAGTAAACGCACAACATATTGTGGTTTAGTAACCGAATCATTATTAGACCAAGAAGTAACATTGAAAGGTTGGGTACACAATCGTAGAGACTTAGGCGGATTAATTTTCGTTGATTTACGTGACCGTGAAGGATATGTTCAGATAGTATTTAATCCTGATTTTTCTGAAGACGCACTAAAAATAGCTGAAACAGTTAGATCAGAATATGTTGTAGAGGTAAAAGGGTTAGTTAAAAAACGTGACCCACAAACAGTAAACCCTAAAATTGCAACTGGGCAAGTAGAGGTACAGGTATCTGACATTAATATTATTAATAAATCTGAAACACCTCCTTTTGCCATTAATGAAGAAAATCAAAACGTAGATGAAAACATTCGATTAAAATATAGATACCTTGACTTAAGACGTCAAGAATTGGCACAAACTTTTAAAATGAGACATCAAACGACACGTGCTATAAGACAATATTTAGATAAAGAAGGATTTTTTGATATTGAAACACCAGTTTTAACTAAATCAACGCCCGAAGGTGCACGTGATTACCTAGTACCATCTCGTGTGCATGATGGTGAATTTTACGCATTGCCACAATCACCACAAATTTTTAAACAGTTGCTAATGATTAGTGGTTTTGATAAATACTATCAAATTGTTAAATGTTTCCGTGATGAAGATTTACGTGCTGACCGCCAACCTGAATTTACACAAGTCGATATCGAAATGAGTTTTGTTGATCAAGAAGACGTTATGGATATGGGTGAAGAAATGTTGCACAACGTCGTAAAAGATGTGAAAAATATTGAAATTCCACGTCCATTCCCAAGAATGACATATAGCGAAGCGATGGAACGTTTTGGTTCCGATAAACCAGATACACGTTTTGATATGGAATTAATTAATGTATCAGAACTTGGGCACGAAATGGACTTTAAAGTATTTAAAGATGCAGTAAACAATGATGGACAAGTTAAAGCTATTGTCGCGAATGGGGCAGCTGATCAATATACTAGGAAAGACATTGATGTCTTGACTGAATTTGTAAACATTTACGGCGCGAAAGGGTTGGCCTGGGTTAAAGTAGTTGATGATGGCTTGAGTGGCCCAATCGCTAGATTCTTTGATTCAGCACATGTAGAAAAATTACAGACACTTACACACGCTCAAGCTGGTGATTTAGTATTATTTGTTGCTGACAAACCTAATGTAGTAGCACAAAGTCTAGGTGCGCTAAGACTGAAACTTGCAAAGGAATTAGATTTAATAGATGAATCTAAACTAAATTTCTTGTGGGTAACGGATTGGCCTTTGCTTGAATATGATGAAGACTTAAAACGTTATACTGCAGCGCATCATCCTTTCACTGCACCTAAACAAGAAGATATAGAAAAATTAGATAATGAACCTGAAAATGCACAAGCGAATGCTTATGATGTTGTACTAAATGGTTATGAACTGGGCGGTGGATCAATCAGAATTCATAATGCAGAGCTACAATCAAAAATGTTTGAAGTCTTAGGTTTTACTGAAGAACAGGCTCAGGAACAATTTGGTTTCTTACTTGATGCCTTTAAATATGGCGCGCCTCCACATGGCGGTATTGCATTAGGTTTAGATCGTTTAGTCATGTTACTAACAGGTCGTACGAATTTAAGAGATACAATTGCTTTCCCTAAAACAGCTTCAGCCACATGTCTGTTAACGGATGCACCAAGTGAAGTTTCTGAAAGTCAACTAGAAGAACTATCATTGCGTATACGTCATTAATGCATGTGAGAAGTTATAATTCTTGCTATATTTAAATATTGTGTTATGATTATTCCATAAGATAGTCATCTGTAGTGTTCGTAAGTTTGCTTCATATTTGGGCCTAACACTCTTTGATCCGGGAGCCCAATGGGTTTTCTTGCAGCGCACACGCCTCAATTAGGAGGACTTGCAAAACAAGAAACAGGGCACCCACCTGTTATAAGCAGGCCGAATGATCAAGCATTTTATAACTACGGCACTAACGGACTCTATCGGTACGCAAGACTTCGGTCTTGCGTATTTTTTTGATATCAATTTATTATGTATAAACTTATGAACTCACATATATTATTAAAATGAATTTTTGGTTTTGAGTTAGATTAAATATTTATATTTATTAAGGAGCATGACATGAAACACCAATTTTCAAGAAATGAATTAGCCTATGGCCAAGAAGGTTTGGATTTATTAAAACAAAAAACAGTCGTTATTTTGGGTGTCGGAGGTGTAGGCTCATTTGCAGCTGAAGCTCTTGCACGTACGAATATTGGACACATCATACTTATAGATAAAGATGATGTTGATATTACAAATGTGAATAGACAAATTCACGCTTTGACAACGACAATAGGACAAAGTAAAGTGACATTGATGGAAGAACGTATTAAGCTCATTAATCCTGATTGTAAAGTAACATCATTGCACATGTTTTATACAGAAGACACATACGAAGAATTATTTAACAATTACGATATCGATTATTTTGTTGATGCAAGTGATACAATTATGTATAAAGTTCACTTGATGCATGAGTGTTTAAATAGAGGTATATCTGTAATTTCAAGTATGGGAGCTGCAAATAAAACAGATCCAACAAAATTTCAAATAGCGGATATTTCTGAAACATATATGGATCCAATGGCTAAAATCATTCGTAGGAAATTAAAAAAATTAGGCATTCATAAAGGGATACCAGTCGTCTTTTCAGATGAGAGTCCAATTGTAATTAGGGAAGATGTTAAAGATACAGTTGGCGATGCTAATGCATCAACAAGAAAAGCACAGATTCCACCTTCCTCTAATGCATTTGTACCAAGTGTAGTAGGGTTAATTTGTGCAAGTTATGTAGTAAATAACATTTTAAAAGATATTCCCGTAACGAGAATAAAAGATAAAAAATAATTTATATAAAAATAAAGCCTAAGACAATATTCATGTCTTAGGCTTTATTTTTTATGTTGTGATTGATTTATGTTATCAAATACAGTCTTAAATTGTTGTTCGGTTTTTGATGTGCTTTTTGGTTCATAGTAAATTCTGTTTTTTAATTTATCTGGTAGATATTGTTGCACAACAAAGCCATTTTCATAATTATGTGGATATTTATAGCCAATAGACCGGCCGAGCTCTTTTGCACCAGCATAATGACCATCTTTTAAATGATCTGGAATTTGGCCGATATGTCCTTTCCTAATATCAGAAAGTGCAGCATCAATGGCAGCAATACCTGAGTTCGATTTTGGAGATAAACAAAGCTCGATGACTGCTTGGCTCAATGGAATTCTGGCTTCAGGGAAACCTAATCGTTCTGCTGATTCAATTGCAGCGAGTGTTCGCTGTCCTGCACTTGGAGAAGCCAGGCCGATATCTTCAAAACTAATCACTAACAATCTTCTTACGATGGTTGGCAAATCTCCAGCTTCAATTAAGCGTGCAAGATAATGTAAAGCAGCATTCACATCACTACCACGAATTGATTTTTGAAAAGCACTCATAACATCGTAATGCATGTCTCCATCCTTGTCGCTTACAAAAGCACCTTTTTGTAGACAATCTTTTGCATCTTGTAAAGTAATATGACGCTGATTATTAGTAGTTTCTGAACTTAAGACAGCGAGTTCTAATGCATTTAATGCACTTCTTACATCACCTTGGCTTTGTGTAGTGAAATAAGCCATCGCATCTTCATCAACGTTAGGATTGTAATTAGCTAAACCTCTTTCGGAATCATTTAAAGCTCTATCGAGTGAAACCCTGACATCATTTTCATCTAGGGGATATAATTCAAATATTTGAGCACGAGAGCGAATAGCCGGATTTATGGCATGATATGGATTTGATGTCGTCGCACCGATTAATACGATTTTTCCATTTTCTAAGTGTGGCAATAAAAAATCTTGCTTAGCTTTATCTAATCGATGAATTTCATCTAGTAACAAAATAACTTGTCCAGACATTTTGGCTTCTTCTACGATAAGTTGCATATCTTTTTTAGTATTAGTTACAGCATTTAATTGTCTGAATTTAAATTGTGTACTCCCAGAAATAGCTTTAGCAATACTTGTCTTACCAATTCCTGGAGGTCCATAAAATATCATTGATGATAGTCTTTTAGTTTCAACCATTCTTCTAATAATACCTTTTGGTCCAACCAAATGTCCTTGTGAAATGATTTCATCAATATTACTTGGTCGCATTCTTGACGCTAATGGTTCGTTTGTCACAATCTTTCACACCTTTCTAATTCTATATTAACTTAAAAAATGATAGAATGTTAATATATAGTATTCGAATTAAGTGAGGTAATGTAATGAAAATTTCAACTAAAGGAAGATATGGGTTAACACTTATGATATCTCTTGCTAAAAAAGAAGGTCAAGGGTGTGTATCATTAAAATCTATAGCAGAAGAAAATAGTTTGAGTGATCTGTATCTAGAACAATTGGTCGGTCCATTGAGAAATGCTGGATTAATTCGAAGTGTTCGTGGTGCAAAAGGTGGTTATCAATTAAGAGTTCCATCTGAAGAAATAACAGCGGGTGATATTATTCGTTTGTTAGAAGGTCCTATCACATTTGTAGAAAGCATAGATTCAGAACCACCGGCACAAAAACAACTTTGGATTAGGATGAGAGATGCAGTAAGAGAAGTACTAGATAATACATCATTAAAATATTTAGCTGAATATAAAGAAACAAATAATTTAGATGGATATATGTTTTATATTTAACAGATAATTAATACTATTTAATAGTATTTGATTAACTTTTTGTGGGAAATGAAAAAAATCTATATTTTCGTGTTTAATTACTAAATATGGTGGTATAGGTAATATATATCGTAAGGAGGTAATCATTATGGCAGACGAAAATAAATTTGAACAAGCAAAAGGTAATGTGAAAGAAACAGTTGGTAACGTTACTGACAATAAAGATTTAGAAAATGAAGGTAAAGAAGATAAAACTTCTGGTAAAGCTAAAGAGTTTGTAGAAAATGCAAAAGATAAAGCAAACGACGTTATTGATAAATTCAAAAAATAGTTTTTACTTATTCTTTAGTTTAAAGGAGCGATTTACATGGCTGAAAATTTCTTAAACAAAGCAAAAGAAGCAGCAAAAAACGTATCAGATAAATTAAAAGATACAGATAACGAGAAAGCAAAACAAGCATCTGAACAAATCGATAAATTCACTGGTGGCAGTGACAACGATAATAAAGATGATAAAAAAGACGAGAAATAAAGTTTTGTTAATTTGGTTAAAGCAAAGCACAACTTACTTGAAGGTAAGTTGTGCTTTTTGCGATTGTATTGATAGAGGGTGTGGGAAATCATATTCCTTTTAAAAAACGAATTTGCAATTAAATATTAGTAGATGAAACAACAGAAATTTTTACTTAAGATACCTCTAGTTCTACTTAATTGAGAAATTTAAGTGTATTAATTTACATCAAGATTATAAAGCATTGATTACTTTTTTTAATTTACGGTAAGATTCAACCTGCGCTTCTTGGTCATAGATATAGCTGATTGCCATCAATTCATCTATTTCACCATGTTCTTCGATGAATGAACTTAATTTAGCTTTTACTGTTTCTTCTGAGCCAATTAATGATTGTCCCATTCTTTGTTTGGCTAATTCATATTCAGTAGGCGTTAATAAACCTCTTAAATCATCTGTCGGTGGCTGAACAGGTTGCATTCTACCTCTCGTGATACTGACCATCACTTGTGCTTGAGTTGTTGATAGGTATTCAGCTTGTTCATCTGTATCAGCGACAATAGCATTTAGGCAAACAATAACATAAGGCTCACTTAATATTTCAGATGGTTCAAATAGCTCTTTATATATTTCTATGGCATCTTTCATTTGTTGAGGTGCAAAATGACCTGCAAAAACATAGGGTAGTCCTTTACGTGCAGCTAAGTGTGCTGAATCTGTAGAAGAACCAAGAATATAAAGGGGTACATTTTTGTTAACCGCAGGATATGCACGCACGTATGCTTGTTTATTTGCTGGGCCGAAGTAAGTTGCAAGTTGTTCAACTTCTTCAGGAAATTCATAAACGCCATTATGTTGATCTCTACGTAATGCGCTAGCGGTCATCATATCTGTACCTGGTGCACGTCCTAAGCCTAAATCAACTCGATTTGGAAATACCGTTTCCATAGTACCGAATTGTTCAGCTACGACTAAAGGTGCATGATTTGGTAGCATGATACCACCAGAACCAACGCGTATTTTTGAAGTATGTTCTAATGTATGTTGAATTAATAATGCAGTTGCTGAGCTTACTAGATTAGGTGCATTATGATGTTCGGCAATCCAATATCGTTCATAATCTAATGTTTCTAATTTTTGTGCTAATGTTACCATATCTTCTATCGCATTCTGGTCATCCTGACCTTCGCGAATCGGTACTAAATTAAGTGCCGATAACTTTAAACTTTTCATTTGCAACATAATCCTCCTTCAGATAACTAATATAATGAAGTATAACAGTGCATATTAAACTTGCGTAAGAAATTGCTCATTGTTATAATAAATAAAATTAAAATGTTAGGTGGCATAAGAAAAATACTATGGACAAGACTCATAAAGTAATTAATAAACGAAATCGAGAACATAAACTTATATGGGATATGTCTATGTCTAAATAGTATTTTGTATAAAACGAGATTTATACAGTTATAATGTTTAAAGATGTGTCATATCCGTTGAGAGGAGTAATGATATGTCTTTTTATTTTTCACTAAAGCCGTTCGAACAGTTCGGTAGAGTATTAATAAATGAAGTAAATATTGAAGTTGAACCAGGAGAACATATTGCAATAATTGGTGATAATGGTGTCGGTAAGTCAACGTTGTTAAATGCTATGCATTCAAAATTTTCAAATCAGTCATATTTAATGAAACAAGATTTAACTGATGTGTTAAATGAAACCGGGATAGACTTTATTATCTCTGTTTTTCCAAAAGTTGCAGCGTTGCGAATGAAGATTGAAAATGATTATGACAAGATAGGCGACTACATTGCTTTAAGTGGCTATGAAATCGAACAAAAAATAATCACTCTTGCAAAACGTTTCAATCTCAGCGAACAAGATTTGAATAAACCAATTCAATTATTAAGCGGTGGACAACAAACAAGTGTCGCTTTGGTAAGAGCCTTCATATCTGAAAAAGCGTTCATAATGTTAGATGAACCTACAAATCATCTTGATCAGGACAGGTTAAATGACTTAATATCAGCAATTAATAAATCTAAGCAAACGATAGTTTATGTTTCACATCATAGAGGTTTTATCAATCAAACTGCTAGTCATGTATATGAAATTACGGATAAAGAAACTAGAAAGTTTAAAGGTAATTATAATCAGTATAAAGTAGTTAAGGATTTAGAACTCCAATCACAATACAAAGCCTATGAAAAGCAACAAAAAGAAGTTAAGGCACTGGAAGAGTCAATACAACGTATCAATGAATGGCACGCATCCGCCAAAGCGTCGGCAAGTGTTCGTGATCCAAATCAACAAAAACGCCTTAGCAAACTTGCACAAAAAGCCAAGATGAAAAAGTCTCAATTAGAACATAAAATAAACGATAAACAATTACTTGCTCCAGAACATGATGATAAGAATTATTATTTTAAGGATTCACAGCAATTTCGTAAACGCGTTTTAGTGAAATTTGATAGCGTATCTAAATGCGCTGACCAAAAAATAATTTATAATGCGATTGATTTTGAAATAAAAAATGAAGAAAATATTTTGTTAACAGGATCTAATGGTAGTGGGAAATCATTATTAATTGCACTCATAAGGCAGAAAGTCAAACCTGATGAAGGTCGTGTTTATATAACACCCTCGTTAAAAATTGCTTGTTTTGACCAACAAAATAATAATTTAAATTATAATCAATCTCCATTAGATATGGTGTTATCACTCGAGCACATGACGCGTAGTAATGCACAAACGATATTAGCGTCCTTTGGATTTAATAAAGATAAAATCCATCAGACGATTCGTACGTTATCCATGGGTGAAAAAGGAAGATTACAATTTGTACTTTTATATTTTTCAAACCCCAATTTACTTATACTTGATGAACCAACTAATTATTTTGATATTGCAACACAAGACTTAATATTAAATATGATTGAGGGATTTAAAGGGCAAGTATTTATTGTTACACATGATACGTATTTGCAAACACATTTTAAGGCGACGCATTGGACAATTAAAAATAAACAACTGATAAATGTTACAATGAATAGTAATCATAAAATCAATATGGAAAACACAGTGCAATTATTAAAGGATTTTAAAAATATTGATGAAAATGGTCATTATGAAACAGACAAGTAGAAAAATAATATATATGGTGCTATTATTGGAACATTGATTAAAACATAAGGAGTGTCTAACATGGAAGTATATGCAGATTATGCTGCAACAACACCCGTCAAACAAGAAGTGATTGATAAAATGATGGAAGTATATTCAGTGCATTTTGGTAATCCATCTTCGATTCATAGTATGGGTAGAGATGCAAGAAAATACTTAGACGATGCACGTCGTTCAATAGCTAAATCATTTAATGCCAAACCTAGTGAAATCGTCTTTACAAGTGGTGCAACTGAATCTAATAACACTGCGATAAAAGGGATAGCATATGAACATATGCATAAGGGTAAGCATATCATTACAACTAAGATTGAACATCATTCGGTACTCCATGTATTTGAACAACTTGAAAAAGAAGGTTTTGAAGTTACTTATTTAGACGTGGATAAACAAGGTCTAGTTGATCTTAATCAATTAAGCAATGCGCTTACAGATGAAACGATTTTAGTTTCAATTATGTTTGTTAATAATGAAGTTGGTACAGTTGAACCAATGTATGATATAGATGAAATCGTTTCTCAAACGGGTGCATTATTCCATGTTGATGCAGTTCAGGCTGTAGGGCATTTAGAAATAGATTTTCATGAATTTAATATTGATGCAATGAGTATAACTGCACATAAATTTGGTGGACCTAAGGGCGTAGGCGTGCTTTTATTAAAAGATGATGCCACATTGAAAAATCAACAATTAGGTGGAGAGCAAGAAGCGAAGCGTAGAGCTGGTACTGAGAATGTACCACAAATTGTTGGCTTAGCCGAAGCAGTTAAGTTAGCAAATGAATATCTAGATGAAAACAATGTACATCTAATGAATTTAAAGAATTTATTTTTGGTATCATTACAAGAGCGCTCCGTACCATTCGAACTAAATGGTTCGATGACAAATTCGACTGGACATATTATTAATTTATTTCTACCTTTTATAGATGTAGAAACGATGCTTACACTATTAGACTTATCTAATATTTATGTATCCTCAGGCTCGGCATGTACAGCAGGTTCTACGATACCTTCACATGTGTTGCAAGCGATGTATAGTAACGATGAGCGAGCAAAGCATTCAGTTAGATTTTGCTTTAACGAACAAACAACCGAACAAGAGGTTAAATATATAGCTACAGAAATACACAAAATTTATCATAAATTTAAGGAGGAAATATAGTTGTCAAATAAAGATATACGTGTAGTTGTTGGCATGTCAGGCGGCGTAGATAGTTCAGTTACGGCACACATATTGAAAGAACAAGGATACGACGTCATTGGCATATTTATGAAAAATTGGGATGACACGGATGAAAATGGCGTTTGTACTGCAACTGAAGATTATAATGATGTTATCGCTGTATGTAATCAAATTGGCATTCCATATTATGCAGTTAATTTTGAAAAAGAATATTGGGATAAAGTATTTACTTATTTCTTAGACGAATATAAAAAAGGGCGAACTCCAAATCCAGATGTAATGTGTAATAAAGAGATTAAATTCAAGGCATTTTTAGAACATGCACTAAAACTTGGCGCGGACTTTGTGGCAACAGGGCATTATGCACGCGTGCGTCGTCATGAAGATGGTCACGTTGAAATGTTACGAGGTGTCGATAATAATAAGGACCAAACTTATTTCTTAAATCAATTATCTCAAACACAATTATCTCATGTAATGTTTCCAATAGGAGATATTGAGAAAAGCGAAGTACGTCGAATTGCTGAAGAACAGGATTTAGCTACTGCTAAAAAGAAAGATTCAACTGGAATTTGTTTCATTGGTGAACGTAATTTTAAAACGTTCTTATCACAATATCTACCAGCGCAAAGTGGTGAAATGCGTACACTAGAAGGTGAGAAAATAGGCACACATGCTGGTTTAATGTATTATACGATTGGTCAACGTCATGGTTTAGGTATTGGTGGCGATGGAGATCCATGGTTTGTAGTAGGTAAAAATTTAACGGACAATGTTTTATATGTGGAACAAGGTTTCCATCATGAAGCGTTATATAGCGATTACCTTATTGCATCTGATGTTTCATTTGTAAATGATGTGGATTTAGAAAACGGCTTTAAATGTACAGCCAAATTTAGATATCGTCAAAAAGATACGAAAGTATTTGTGAAAAGAGAAAATGATAATGCAATACGCGTTATATTTGATGAAGCAGTACGCGCGATTACACCAGGTCAATCTGTAGTATTGTATGATGGAGATATTTGTTTAGGTGGCGCAACAATTGATGATGTGTATAAAGAATCAGGTCAATTAAGTTACGTCGTATAAATACTTCACATGTATTTTAATTGAAATCGTTAGTAGACTATTTAAGATAGGAACTAGCGATTTTTTTTGAAAATTGATATTTCAAATATTCCGCCAAATGTTATAATTAAAAGTCAGAAATGAGGGATAGAAATGGATCAAGAACACATTTATCAATTAATTAAGCAAGGTAATTTTGAAGAAGCACTCAAAGCATTATTTGAAAATATAGAAGCAAATCCAAAAGAAGTAGAAAATTACATAAATGCTGGCATCTTATTGGCAGAAGCGAGGGAGGTAGACAAAGCGGAGAAATTCTTTCAACGTGCGATTACCTTAGACCCACAAAATGGAGCTATCTACTACAACCTCGGAAACGTATATTATAACGAAGGTCGCTTTAAAGAAGCGATTAAGTTATATCAACAGGCATTGAAATTTAATGTAGATATAGTAGATACTAACTATATGATAGGTATGTCATTTAATCAATTAGAAGCATATAAAGAAGCTTTACCTTTTTTAATGACTGCAGCGGAACAGGACAATCGACAAGATGTTGAGGCTCAATTTCAATATGGTCTCGTACTTTGCCATTTAGAAATGTTTGAGCAAGCGATCAAACAACTGAAATATGTGTTAGAAATTGATGAAAAGCATTCAGATGCACTATATAATTTAGGTTTAGCAACATACATGCAAACAGAAGATACAGCTAAAGCGATACAATACTTTGAAGATGCTGTAGCAACAAATCCAGAGCATGTTATGAGTCAACATGCTATAAAGACTTTTAAAGCTATTGCAGAGGAGGAATAACTGATGGGAGACCCTACATTATTTAATAATTCAATGATTAAAGGAACCGTTGATGCGATTTTATTTCAAAATAAAGAAAACTTTTATACGGTTTTGAAAGTTGATACGATTGAATCTAGCGAAACATTTGATTCAATGCCTACAATAGTAGGGTTTTTCCCAGAAATTGCTGAAGGTGATGTTTATACATTTAAAGGCCAAGTTGTCACGCATCCAAAATATGGTAAGCAACTTAAAGCTGAAACATTTGAAAAAGAATTACCACAAACTAAAGAGGCAATTATCAGTTATTTATCAAGTGATTTATTTAAAGGTATAGGTAAGAAAACCGCACAAAGTATCGTCAATAAACTCGGTGAAAATGCAATTAGCGACATTTTAAATGATCCAACAGTTTTGGAAAAGGTACCTAGTTTACCTAAGAAAAAACAAAAGCAAATAGCCGAACAAATTGCTAGTAATCAAGAAACTGAACGAATTATAATTCGGTTACACGATTTAGGATTTGGACCTAAATTAGCAATGTCTATTTATCAAGCTTACTTAGGAGAAACACTAAAAGTAGTTGAATATAAGCCGTATCAACTTGTATATGATGTAAAAGGAATAGGATTTAATAAAGCGGACACATTAGCACGTAATGTTGGGATACAATTTAATGATGTGGAAAGACTTAAAGCAGGCTTATTATATGTACTAGAAGAAGAGTGTATTAAACAGGGGCACACGTATTTACCGACTCAGAATGTACTAGAAATGACTCAAGAAATGCTTTCACAAGCGCCCAGTGAAATAATTGAAATACAACAACTAGAAAATGTGTTACAAGAATTGGTTAAGGATACAAAATTAATTCAACAAGAGCACGAAGTCGCCATACCAAGTTTATATTATTCAGAATTAAAAAGTGTTCAAAATCTCTATCGTAACTATGTCTATACGAATAAGCTAAAGCAAATTGAACAATCAGATCTTTTAATGGAAATTGGGGAAATTGAAGAACGAAACCAAGTGAACTATGCGAATTCCCAAAAAGATGCATTACAAACGGCTATAAACTCTAAAATAATGTTGCTTACCGGTGGTCCTGGTACAGGTAAAACAACTGTTATCAAAGGTATAGTAGAATTATACGCAGAGATTCACGGGCTTTCATTAAATTATGACGATTATCAAAACGATGATTATCCAGTCGTTTTAGGTGCACCGACTGGTAGAGCTTCGAAACGCTTAGCCGAATCTACCGGACTAGAAGCGATGACGATTCATCGCTTGATAGGATGGAACCAAGATACACAACCAGAAGATATTTTAGAAAATGAGATATCAGCAAAATTAATCATCATTGATGAAATGTCTATGGTAGATACCTGGTTATTTCATCAATTCTTAAGTGCCGTTCCTATAGACGCGCAAGTTATATTAGTAGGCGATGAGGACCAATTACCTTCAGTTGGACCAGGCCAAGTCTTTAAAGATTTGATAGATTCAAAAGTGATTCCTCGTGTCAATTTAACGGAAGTTTATAGACAACAAGACGGTTCTAGTATTATTCAATTAGCACATCAAATGAAATTAGGTGAACCAATAAATATAACGCAACGGTTTCATGATAGGAATTTTATAAATTGTGCTACGGATCAAATTCCATCGTTTGTAGAAAAAGTAGTTTCTAGTGCTGTTAATAAAGGTTATGACATGAGCGATATTCAAGTTCTAGCACCCATGTATAAAGGCTCTGCGGGTATTAAGAAATTAAACATGGTATTACAAGATATTTTAAATCCTAAAGAAAAAGACACTCGTGAAATAGAATTTGGAGATGTTGTATTTAGAAAAGGCGATAAAGTATTACAACTCGTAAATCGACCAAGTGATAATATTTTTAACGGTGATATTGGTGTCATAGTAGGTATTTTTTGGGCGAAGGAAAATGCGCTTAACAAAGACGTGTTGGTTGTTGATTTTGAAGGTAATGAAATAACGTTTGTGCGTCAAGACTTAATCGAATTAACACATGCATATTGCACTTCTATTCATAAATCACAAGGGTCTGAATTTCCAATTGTAATCATGCCTATGGTAAAACAATACTTTAGAATGTTACAAAAGCCTATATTATATACTGGTCTAACAAGAGCAAAACAATCGCTCGTGTTTTTAGGGGATCCACAAGCATTTGATATAGCCCTAAAAACACATGGTCAAGTCAGAATGACACAATTATGCTCATTTTTAAAAGCATACTTCAACAATGATATGACTACTGAAGGGGAAGAAACAAGTAACGCTTTTGATGCAGACATCATTTTAACAGAAGACAATATATTTAAAATTAACCCGATGATTAATATGGGAGATATTTCGCCGTATGACTTTGTTGAAGATTGACATTAACAAAGAAAATAAATACAATATAATTAACTTCACATAAAGATGAGTAGACTATTTGATAACAAAAAGAGATGTACTGGTTGGTGAAAAGTACAGTTGAGATAGTTGAACGCTACTTTGTGTCAGAAAGCATAATAACTAATTAAGTGATAAGTGTACAATGGTAAATTTAAGTGAATCGTCTGTTTTGTATCATATTTACAATTTGGATTGCATAGATTTGCTAACACTTATAACTAGGGTGGTACCGCGAAACGTTCGTCCCTTTTATGAGGATGGGCGTTTTTTATTTTCTTTTTTGGAATTAACTTGAGTTGAGATGGAGGAATAATAAGTATGAAAAACTTAAAAGCAAGTGAAATTAGACAAAATTTTATAGATTTTTTTGTAGAAAAAGGTCACATGGTAGAACCTTCTGCGCCATTAGTACCCATTGATGATGATTCACTGTTGTGGATTAACTCTGGTGTAGCCACATTAAAAAAATATTTTGATGGTAGAGAAACACCTAGAAAACCAAGAATTGTAAATTCACAAAAGGCTATTCGAACAAATGACATCGAAAATGTTGGTTTCACTGCGCGACATCATACATTTTTTGAAATGTTAGGAAATTTTTCAATTGGAGATTACTTCAAGCAAGAAGCCATTGAATTTGCATGGGAATTTTTGACAAGTGAAAAATGGATGGCGATGGACCCAAAACTTCTATATGTTACCATTCATCCAGAAGATGTTGAGGCATATAGAATATGGAATGAAGACATCGGTATAGAAGAAAGCCGTATTATTCGTATTGAGGGTAACTTCTGGGATATTGGTGAAGGTCCATCAGGCCCTAATACTGAAATTTTCTATGATCGTGGTGAAACTTATGGCCAAGATGATCCCGCAGAAGAAATGTATCCTGGTGGAGAAAACGAACGTTTTCTAGAAGTTTGGAACCTAGTATTTAGTGAATTTAACCATAATAAAGATCATACTTATACGCCACTACCTAACAAGAATATTGATACTGGCATGGGACTTGAGAGAATGACATCCCTTGCTCAAAATGTTCGCACAAATTATGAAACGGACTTATTCATGCCTATAATTCATGAGGTAGAAGTAGTTTCTGGTAAAAAGTATTTGGAAGATAATAGTTATGATGTCGCATTCAAAGTCATTGCTGATCATATACGTACAATTGCATTCGCCATTGCAGATGGCGCGCTACCAGCTAATGAAGGCAGAGGTTATGTGCTACGTCGTCTATTACGTCGTGCTGTAAGATTTAGCCAGTCGTTAGATATAAACGAACCATTTATGTATCGATTAGTGGATATTGTAGCTGAAATTATGGAACCTTATTATCCAAATGTTAAAGAAAAATCAGACTTTATCAAACGAGTTATTAAATCTGAAGAAGAGCGATTCCATGAAACGTTGGAAGATGGTCTAGCAATTTTAAATAATTTAGTAGCACAAGCGAAAAAAGCTACACATGAAATTAGTGGTAAAGATGCTTTTAAATTATATGACACATATGGCTTTCCAGTCGAATTAACTGAAGAAATTGCTACACAAGAAAATTTAACTGTAGATATGCAAACTTTCGAAGAAGAGATGCAACAACAAAGAGATAGAGCTAGACAAGCACGACAAAATTCACAATCTATGCAAATCCAAAGTGAAGTATTGAAAAAAATTACAACAGATAGTACATTCGTAGGGTATGATGTAATGGATAAGGCTACGTCTATCACAGACATTATTCACAATGGTGAGATTGTAGATTCTGCAGAAGCTGGAGAGACAATATACTTTATTCTGCATGAAACACCTTTTTATGCTGTAAGTGGTGGACAAGTGGCTGACCAAGGCACGATTAGTAATGAAAACTTTGAAATTGCAGTTACTGAAGTAACAAAAGCACCAAACGGACAAAATTTACACAAAGGTGAGATCCAATTTGGTACGGTTAAGAAGGATGCTGAAGTTTCAGCAAGTGTAAATCATAAAGAACGTCGTTCCATTAAGAAAAATCATAGCGCAACCCATTTATTACATGCCGCACTAAAAGAAGTACTCGGAGATCATGTTAACCAAGCTGGTTCACTTGTTGAAGCAGATCGTTTAAGATTTGACTTTTCTCACTTTGGTCCAATGTCAAAAGATGAAATTGATACAGTCGAACGTAGAGTGAATGAAGAAATTTGGAATAGTATTGACGTAGATATTCAGGAAATGCCAATTTCTGATGCTAAACAACTTGGGGCGATGGCACTTTTCGGTGAAAAGTATGGAGATATCGTAAGAGTAGTTAATATGGCTCCATTTTCAATTGAATTATGTGGTGGTATTCATGTGAACAATACATCAGAAATTGGATTGTTTAAAATCGTAAGTGAGTCTGGTACAGGTGCTGGTGTACGTAGAATTGAAGCATTCACTGGGAAATCCGCTTTTCTATACTTAGAAACAATTCAATCACAATTTAACGCAGTTAAATCTCAAGTTAAAGTAAAAGTAGATGATCAAGTACTAGATAAAATTCAACAAATGCAAGCTGATGAAAAAGAACTTTCAAAACAGCTCGAACAAAAAAATAAAGAAATCACATCTTTGAAAATGGGCGATATTACAAATCAAGTAGAAGAAATTAATGGATTAAAAGTATTAGCAACAGAAGTAGAAGTTCCAAATGCTAAAGTGATTCGCGAAACGATGGATGACTTTAAATCAAAATTACAAGACACTGTTATTGTACTTATTAGCAATATAGATGGTAAGGTGGCTTTAGTTGCTACCGTACCAAAAACATTAACAGATAAAGTTAAAGCGGGCGATTTAATTAAAAATATGGCTCCAATTGTTGGCGGTAAAGGTGGCGGTCGTCCTGATATGGCACAAGGTGGCGGAACGCAACCAGAAAACATAACAGAATCATTACGTTTCATTAAAGATTACATTAAATCTCTATAAGTTGGTACAATTCTAAGGTAGAATATGGATAAGAACTTTTTTACTCGATACAAAAGGAGTGTAAGAACAATGGAAAATTTTGATAAAACAATGAAATTTAATTATGATGAAATTCCAAAAGAAGATGTCAAAACAGTATTACAAAATGTCTATAATACATTAGAAGAAAGAGGATATAATCCTGTAAATCAAATCGTTGGTTACTTATTATCAGGAGATCCTGCTTATATTCCACGCAATAATGAAGCAAGAAATCAAATACGTCGCATTGACCGCGATGATATTATGGAAGAACTCGTTTCAAACTATTTGCAAGAGAAATCAAATTAATTTATGTTAAAACATAAAATTATAGGGTTAGATGTAGGTAGTAAGACTGTTGGCATTGCAATAAGTGATCTGATGGGTTGGACAGCCCAAGGATTAGATACACTCCGTATAGACGAAGAGAACAATGAATTAGGTATTGATGCATTGGTGAAAATTATAAAAAGAGATAACGTTGGTACCGTTGTAATCGGGTTACCAAAAAATATGAACAATTCTATTGGATTTCGAGGCGAGGCTTCGTTACAATACAAGGAGCAACTTCAAGAAGCATTGCCATCATTAGAAATAATAATGTGGGATGAACGATTAAGCACTATGGCTGCAGAACGTTCACTGCTTGAAGCAGATGTTTCTAGACAGAAACGAAAAAAAGTAATCGATAAAATGGCAGCAGTATTTATATTACAAGGCTATTTAGATTCATTACAATAAAAAGGAGCGTTTAATAATGACAGAACATAATCACGATTCTCAATTAGAAATTAACAACGAAGAGGAGTTACTTACTTTATATGATGAAGAAGGTAATGAAGTCTTATACCGCAAAGTATTAGAATTCTTCCATCCAGAATTCAAAAAAGAATATGTCATTCTTGCAGAAGAAGGGGCAGAGTCAGATGATGATGATCTGATAGAATTAGTACCTATGATTAATGAACCAGATGAAAATGGTGAAGGTGGAAAATTCTTACCAGTAGAAACTGATGAAGAATGGGATATGATTGAAGAGGTAGTTAATACTGAAATGGACGATCATGACCATGATCATGAATAATTAAAATAACAATTTCTTGTTAAATCTTTGATATTAATGTAAACCATACTGAATATTCAGTATGGTTTCAGAACGTAGACAAACCTTGCGCAAATTAATGCGTAAGGTTTGTTTATTTTTATTTATATAGTTATTTTTCAAAAAAGCAGTGGTCTTTCAGACCATTACCGGGCCTTTTACTAACCACATTGCTATTTTTTTAAGATTCATGGCAGCACAAATTAGCGTGGTATCCATGGAAACTTTGTCATGTCCTCTATATCTCGTCCATCGCATACCATGCTGCTCTTTTGCATCACCAAATCTTCTCTCTATTGTTTGACTTCGCATTTTATATTGTTT
>NZ_MRZN01000020.1 GCF_002614725.1 Staphylococcus edaphicus
AATATTTTTACTAAAATAACAGGATCTATAGATGGTCTACCATTATCAAGGCAATATTTGTCTTCGACAAGTTCATACACAAAATTTAAATCTAATATCGTATCGACTTTACGTAATAAATGATTATTAGGGACTAATTCAGAGATAGAAATCATTTCATATTGATCTCTTTTATCAATTGATTTATTCAACATAATAAACACCACCACTGTTTAATTTACATATATTATAATATTTTTTGTGTAATATTGGCAGTGATTTATGCCGACTCCTGCGGGAATAGCACTAGCCGAAGACTACAGGCTAAGGCAGTGCCCGCGGAAAGCGTGCATAAAAAAACTGCCAACAAAGTCGTAGACTTTGTCGACAGTCTGAAGCATCCACTCAATGGTGGATGCTTTTTACTTACATATATCCTGAAATTTAAACACTTAGCTTAGTTCCCTTCTATGAACCATTTAATCGCACGGCGTATTGCATAATCCCAATATGCATAGTTGTGTTCACCAGGACCTTCTTCAAATGTATAGGGTAATCGACGTTTATTTAAATACTGAATAAACCGTTGATTGTCTTGGTATAATTCATCTTCAGTACCACACATAATAAGCAGCTCGGGAATTTCTTTTTGCTGCTTTATGGCTTCATCAACTAAATAATATGGGTCTAATGGCGTCCCATTTATTTGTGCATCTGGACCAGCAATGGCTGAACCGGAATAGTCATACCAATCATAATTAATCAAAGCTTGCGCATTAAATGCAGCAGATAACGGACTAGCTTTCGCAAAACGATGACCTTCTATCAATGCATATTTGATTGTGCCATATCCTCCCATAGAATGACCTGCAATAAAGTTATCTTCTCTGTTTGATGATAGCGGTAGTATTTGATGTGCATAATCAAATACTTCTAATACATAATCAAAATAATCATGACCATACACCATATTACTATAACCACTATGATCTGCATTAGGCATGATAACTGCTAATTGATAATCATTTGCGTAACGTTCTATACTTGTATAGCGCATATATGATGTTTCATCACTTGAAAGACCATGTAAGAGTAATAGCGTTTTTAACTTTTTTGGCTGTTTTTTCACATCAAAATAAGTTGAATCTTCTGGTAAAACTACTAAAAATTGTTGATGCATACCGATTGTTTTTGAATTATAGTTTATTGATAAAATTGCCATTGTCAGTCACAACCTTTTATTAATGAATACTTTGCGCTTCTTGTCTTTTCTTTTTATTTGTTTTGTTAGATGGATCTAAACGTTTTTCTAAGAATCTTAAGAAAAGATCAATTAAAATTGCAATTAAAGCAATTGGGATTGCGCCTGCTAGAATAAAAGTCGTTCCATCTGTTGCATTGGTACCACGTATAACAATGTCCCCTAATGTTGGCGCACCTATAAATGAACCAACAGCTACGACACCTATTGCAACAACAAGTGCAATTCTAAGTCCACCAAGAATTACGGATAATGATAACGGTAATTCTATCATACGCAAGACTTGATTACGCGTCATACCCATACCCTTACCGGCATCTTTAATATTCTCATCAACACCTACTATACCAGTAAATGTATTTTTTATAATTGGTAATAATGCATATAAGAACACAGTAACAACAACTGTTGTTGGACCAAGTCCCATAACTAACATTAATATAGCTAACATCGCAATGACAGGAACAGTTTGAATAATATTCGCAATTGTAATAATCGTCCAAGATAACTTTTTGTATCTCGAAATAATAATACCTAGAGGTATTCCTACAATCGCAGCAAATAGCACCCCATAAACAGACATAAGTAAGTGCTTAATAAATAGATCCCATAGGTAGCCAAAGTTCACTGAATAATATTCAACTAATTGTTGCAATAAATTACCTTCCATTACTAATGACCACCTTTCTTATCGTTTTCGAAATAATTATGCGCTTTCAAGAATTTTTCAGCGACAACTGCAGGTTCTTGCCCTTCTCCATCAGCTTGATAATTAAGTTTTTGCATTTCCTGCGTCGAAACTTTATTGTGTAATTTTTCTATTATCGGTTTTAATTCTGGCTGCTGTCTTAATAAATCATTTGTTGCTACTGTACTTGCATCATATGGAGGGAAGAAATGTTTATCGTCTTTCAATACCTTCAAATCATATGCAGCGATTCGACCATCTGTCGAATAACCGACTGCTACGTCTAAATTATTTGAATTTAATGCATCATATACTAACCCGATTTGCATTGGTCGTACCGTATTAAAATCAAAGCCATATTCTTTTGTAAAACCTGGATAACCATCGCCTTCTCGATTTAACCATGAACTATCGACGCCAAGTTTTAATTCATCACTATGTGCTTTTAAATCAGATACAGTTTCCAGATTATATTTTTTTGCCGTTTCTTTTGTCACCATAAATGCATAAGTATTTGCAAATCCATATGAATCAAAGAAAGTTTGATCGAATTTCTTTTGAAAACCATCTTGAGTAGCTTTCATCGCTTTTTTCGGATTTTTAATTGGTTCTTCATTCAACGCACCTGTTAAATCTGTACCATTATAGCGTGCACCTGATAGATCAGCATCACCATTTACGAGTGCATTATGTTGAATTGTACTAGACCCTAAGTTATTGATAAGTGTTGGTTTAATTTTTCCATCTGTATCATGTTCTATTAAAAGTCTCAACATATGAGACATAATTTGTGATTCGCTCGTTGCTAGCGCTGTGATTTTGACTTCGTTCTCTGAGCTATTCCCACCTAAACCAGGTAAACTACATCCAGACAACACCGTCAGACACAGTACAAGCACGATGCAATACTGTTTAATCTTTTTCATAATGTCCTCCTTATATTATCTGGATACTTTTAATCCTTTTGGTACTGCCCATTTTTCTACTAATGATAATAATACATCCACAATTAGTGCTAAAGCTGTTACTAATACTGCTGCACTCACAATCATTAATGGGTCATATAAGTTTAATCCATTGAATACAAAATCACCTAAGCCCCCTGCACCCACATAACTTGCAAGTGTTGCCCAGCTAATGACGTATACGGATGATAATCGAACACCACCTAAGATTAATGGTAATGCAAGTGGTAATTCTACGTCCTTCATTAGTTGAAAACGTGTCATACCCATACTTGTCGCTGCTTCTTTAATATTACTATCAATATTTTTAACACCTAAGACAGTATTATTTAAAATCGGTAAAAGTACATAAATAAATAAAGCTACAATTGCAGGTAATTTACCGACACCAAATATGGGTATCATTACAGCTAACACCGCTAATGTAGGTATCGTTTGTAATACACCAGCAATCGTGAGAACAATGTTTGATGTTCTTTTCATTTTGGATAGTATAATGCCTAATGGTACTGCGACTACGATAGCAATTAACAAAGCGATCATTGAGATATAAAAATGTTCAACCGTTTTTGATATCAGTTGGCCACCATATTGCTCTATGAATTGTTTCATTATTTATCAGCTCCTACGTTATCGGGCTCTACAATTGCGTCATTTGAAGTCGCTTCATCATCATCTAATTCTCCCCAGATACTATCGTATACAATATCTACTAAGTTTGCTCGCGTAACCAATCCAATTAATGTTTCTTCATCACTATCCACGACAGGTACATTTCTAACATTTCTTTTTAATATTGTACGTACTGAATCTTGTAATTTACTATCGATACGTACTCTGTATATATCGCGTTGCATCGTGTCAATTAGTTCTTTATTTCCACGTAGACCTTGATTAATATCTTCAATATCTAAATAACCCAATAATCTGCGATTGTTACCAACAACAAAAATTGTATCAACACGACGTTCTCTCATAATCTTAACCGCTTCATTCAATGAGCTGTCTGCATGAACAGTTACTGGTTTAATCATTGCATCTTCAACTGTACGCATATTTGGTCTGTCTTGAATCAATCTATTTTGTCCGATAAAGTCACGCACAAAATCATTTTCAGGATGACGTAAAATATTATCAGGTGTATCAAATTGCACAACACGTCCTTCAGACATAATGCATATTTTATCTGCCAATTTGATTGCTTCATCCATATCGTGAGTTACAAAGATGAAAGTTTTACCTAATTTTTGTTGCAATTCTTTAACCAAGTCTTGTAGTGTATCTCTCGTGATTGGATCCAATGCGCCAAAAGGCTCATCCATTAAAATGATATCTTGTTCAGCTGCTAATGCACGCACAACACCAATACGTTGCTGTTGTCCACCTGACAGTTGTGAAGGATATCTATCTAAATATTCTTCTGGTAAGTCTACTAATTTAATCAGTTCTTTTGCTTTCTGTTCCTTCTTTTCTTGTGACCATTTTAAAAGTTTTGGAACTAATACAATGTTTTCTCTGATAGTCATATGTGGCATCAAACCAATTTGTTGAATCACATAACCTATTTTTCTACGTAATTCCACAGGGTTCATTTTACGGACATCTTTGCCATTTATCGCAATTTGTCCTTCAGTTGCTTCTATCATTCTATTTATCATTCTTAAGGCAGTCGTTTTACCACTTCCACTTGTCCCTATAAATGCAATAAATTCACCAGCTTCAACCTCTAGTGATATATTATCTACAGCTTTTTTACCTCCACCATAAACTTTAGATAAGTTTTTAATACTTAACATGGGTCAATTCCTTTCTATGTACATATTCAATTTCAAATATTTCATAATAAATATAGGACTACCTGTGGATGTTATACAAATACTAAAATAAGTAAAAACATGAGCACACATAGCCCTACTTTATTTGTGTGTAAGCAATCAAAACGAATAACTCATTTAACTTTGATTTTATTAACCTATATATAACAAGATACATCAATAAATGAAAATTAACAATTTATAACCAAAAATTTGGTTATTGAATGTGTTATTAAAACCTTTTTATTCAATCGTTTCAAACTCATTTCAAAAAATTATTTTTTCTTAATACCTATAAGATGGCCGAGTTCTTTGGGTTGTATTTGAATTGATGCCCTCTGTGCGTATTCGTCAATTGATTGTCTTATGTCAGTAGGAAATGCTTCTGGCTGATTTTCCACTGTATTCATTCCCATAAGCATCACTTCGTATGTTGCACATCTATCTTTAACTTCATCACTAAGTGTCATAAATACATGTAATCTTTTAGCATCATAATCTACTAACTCGACCGAAACATTGATTACTTCGTCTACTTTAATCTCTTTCAAATACATGACATGATTTTCTAACGTGAACACAGTATACCCAATGCCTTCAATCGTCTGCTTATCTAAGCCTAAATATGAGAGCCATGCATCTGTAGCATCACTAAACACACGATTGTATTCTGCGTCATTCATATGCCCATTATGATCGACCCAAACTTGTTTTACATCTGTCTTATATTCATATAGTTTGTTAGCCATATTATTTCACCGATTGTTGTGTTTTCTTTTTCATAGTCGGGGTTTCTTCTGGCCAATATGCATCAGCAAGTTGTTTTACTTTGACTAAGAATTCATTACGTTTTTGGTCAAGTTCTGACATTGTTTGACCTTGTGAAGATGATTCACAACCATTTACAACTTTATCATACAAGTCCTGTGTTAATTCAGGTGCCACTAATTTAGTCCATGGTTTTTTTAAAGCTGGACCAAATTGTTTTAACATGTGACGCATACCGCCTTCACCACCCGCTAAATGAAAAGTCATAAACGGGCCATACTGTGCATAGCGTAAACCCGCTGCATGTGTAAATGCTTTATCAACCTCTTCTGTAGTAGCTATACCATCATTAACGATGTGCAGTGCTTCTCTCCATAGTGCTTCCATTAACCTATCTGCAACATGACCTTCAATTTCATGTCTAACATGAAGCACGTCCATACCAATACTTTCGTATATTTCTTCTGCTTTTACTGTTGTTGCTTCTGTTGTTGCTTTACCCGGAACAATTTCAACGAGCGGTAAAATATATACTGGATGGAATGGGTGCGCTACAATCAATCGTTCTGGATGTTGTAAATTCTCTTGCAATTCTGAAGGCATAATACCTGATGTACTTGAACCAATTGTTGCCTCTGTTTTTGCATAAAAATCAATTTCAGTAAGAACTTGATCTTTTAAAGATTCAATTTCTGGAACATTTTCTTGAATATGATCTGCGTCTTTAACTGCTTCTTCTAAATAAGGTGTGAATGTTAAGTTATCGATTGAAGCTCCTGCGGCTAAGCCTAATTGTTCAGCATATGGCCAATTTTGTTTAACTTGCTTCAACATTCTTTCATATGCACCTTCACTTGGATCCGTAGCAATCACTTCGTGTCCATGAGCTAGCATTCTTGTAATCCATCCACTTCCAATAACGCCTGTACCTACGACTGCAAATTTCATTTTGCGCCTCCTTGTGGTTGTCTTAATTGATATTTTTCGCGTGCTTCTGCTGCCGTCATAGGCTGTATATCTAAATCTTTCAATATTTCAACTGCTTTTTCGACTAACTGCTCATTTGTTGCTTTTACACCTTTAGTTAAATATATGTTATCCTCTAGCCCAACACGAACATTCCCACCACGTTTTGCTGCTTCTTCAACGGTTGGGAATTGCATGCTTCCAATTCCAAATGCTGACCAATGTGCATTTTCTGGAATACGTGTCTTAAAGTATTCTATTGTTTCTGAATCATTTTCAGCTCCCCAAGGAATACCTAAACAAAATTGAAATAATGGTTCGCCTTCGATTAATCCCTCATTGATTAATTGCTTAGCGAATGAAATATGACCGCTATCAAAACACTCTAATTCAGGTTTAACGCCTGCATCTTTAACCAGTTGCGCTTGTTTTCTTAACCAACCTGCTGGGCTTAAGTAAATTGCGTCTCCCATGTTGACGCTGCCACAATCTAAAGTACACATTTCAGGAAGTAAATCCCCTATGGGTTCGTGTCTTTCTTCAGGTGTTTGCATATCAGAACCCTCTGCCGCAAGATATGGATTTTCAAGATTTGGAATAAAATCTCCCCCACCTCCTGAAGTAATATTTATAATAATATCTTCATCTGCAGCTCTAATAAGTCTTACTGCTTCTTTGAAAAATTCAACATCATGACTAATACCACCTGTTTCTGGATTTCTCGCATGAATATGTGCCACTGTCGCACCCGCTTTTGCACATTTTATTGCTGAATCAGCTATTTCTCGGGGTGTCACAGGGACACTTTTATTTTTCTCCGTCGTATCGCCAGCACCTGTCAAAGCTGCTGTTAGCATAACTTTTCTCATTAATATAAACCTCCCCAGCTTTTTATAACACATCCATTAGTGTACCAACCAGACGGTTTAGTTTCAACTTTTATAAAGTTAAAAAATAAGGATAATCAACTTTGAAATGTTGATTATCCTTATATTATCAGTACTTTGCATGAATGATACATTTTATTTAATTTGAGAATTCAACTATTGTTTTCTTGTTTCTTATTCGTTAGTGTATACTCGGTTAATCTATTTAAGACTTTTTCCCTCATGTCTTCATCAAGCCCATCCAATCCAAATATTTCTGAAAGCCATAATCCATCCACTGCAAGTCGAATAATCGTAGCATCTACCTTGTCTAGACCATCATTTTCAATATTTTTCTGCCATTCTTTATAAGTATCCTGTAGAGGCTGAAGCAACTGACTATTAATTCCTTGAGCAGCAAGCATACCTGATGTGATTGAACCATTTTCTGAACGATGCCCTCTTGTGGCTTCAATAAATGCGCGTGCCCATTTTCCTTGATCTTGATGATCTGCATGAACGTGTCCATTAACATTCTCCCTATATAAAGCGTCTGCGTGATCAACAAGTCCTTGGATTAATGCAAATTTGTTTTTAAAGTGATACAATAGCCCACCTTTACTTACACCAGCTTTTTTAGCAACGGCATCTAATGTTAAATACTCACTGCCTTGTTCATCTACAATCGTAGCAGCGGCTTGTAGTAATTGTACCCTCTTGGAAACTCTCGGCATTAATACACCTTCTTTCTCATATTATACTCAAAAACTAATTAAGCTTAGTTTTTATATTCGAGCAAACTATATAGGATAAATATTAAAGTTGCAACTCTCATTTTTATTATTGAAGCAAAATGCGCTGCAATATGCTTAATTATAACTAGCTAATACAAATCGTTAGCACTGTAATATAAGGGTTAAAATCCAATTGCCATTTCATGATCAACTTTAATTTTATACTATTGATGAATTAATCATTCATACCTTTACCATCTAATATATGCTCAATGTATTTTTCCACGCGATTTTTGCGTGATGCTGCTCTTTTAGCTTGTCCAATGTGAAATATATATTGTCTTTGTCTTCCTGGCGTTAATTGACTGAATGCTTCTTTTAATTTTGGCATTTCATCTAGTTTAGATTGCAACTCTTCAGGCATATCATAGTCTTCTGTCTTTTTCATAGGAACCTTTTTGCCTGATTTTTCAATTCTAATGGCCTCTTCAACATACCATTTAATTTCATCTCTGCGATTGTTGATTTCATCTAAACTCTCAAAACGTAATTGCCTTGCTGCTTGTACATTTTTAGTTTGTTGTATGAGTGATTGATACGGGTCTTCCATTATTGCCCCTTTTTCAAAAAGCAAAGCGCAATAGTGTTTAAAATCCTGTATAATAACAACATTTTTATTTTCAAATGTGTAACAAGGGTGCATCCATTTATAATCTTCTTCTAATTCGGTTTCTCTTATTATTTCACGCAATATTTTAAATTCATTTTGCCATTGTTTTAATCTTTCTATAAAAGCATTCACTTTAATATTATCTTTTTCATTAGTCATAAAAATCACACCTCTTAATCATTTTTTAATAACTTTATTCTACTATGAAATGCTTTATTTTATCTATAAATAGTCTTTCCAGTAATTATTGTTTTGTTTTCCGATTGTTTTGGTAGGAATTGAGACGCGTTTATGCTATAATTTTTTTATTATTTTTATAAATACATAGAATATAGAGGTGATTAAATGCAACAAGCAACAAATTTAAAAAGCGTATTAGGTTTAACAGATGTATTAGGCATTGCCATAGGACAAATTATCGGGGCCGGCGTGATGTCATTGACTGGTATTGGAATCCAAATGACTGGCAGTGGTATTACGCCTGCTTTTATATTATCAGCAATAATCACATTACTAACGATGTTTCCAATTGCAATATTAGGATCAACACTTCCTACTACAGGTGGTATGTATCAGTATACAAGTCGCTTGTTGTCACCCAAAATTGGTATCTTTTGGTTATTATTATTTATACTTTTGCAAGTCACATTATCTTTATATGCTTTATCATTCGCACAATACTTAGAAGGTCTGCTTCCAGGTTTGCCTGTTAGAGTTGTCGCATTTACCTTACTAACGATTTTATTCATAGTTAATATCGTGGGCATCAAATCTGCGTCTGTCATTGGTAACCTGATGGTTATTATATTGATCATTGCATTATTTTGTTTTATTATATTTGGCCTACCACATGTTAATTTCGGTGTATTTAATATACATTCCATGCTACCAGAAGGTTTCGCTGGTTTCTTCACTGCCGTGGGTCTTGTATCATTTGCAACTGGAGGTGCACAAGTTGTCGCTGAATTAGGTGGTGAAATGAAAAATCCCAAAAGAGATATTCCAATTGTAATTATAGTGGCTACCATCTTTGTAGGATTATTATATGCCTTTATCGCCTCTATAGCTGTTGGTGTCTTGCCTATACCAGAAGTCGCAGGCAGACCACTGACAAGTGTTGCTCAAGAGGTATTACCTACGCCCATATTCATCTTTTTTATGGTTGGTGGCGCTATGTTCGCATTAGCGACGACACTCAATTCAACCTTTACTTGGGTTACGAAAAGCTTATTGGTCGCAATCCACGATGGGTACCTGCCCAAGAAATTAGGCGATGTAAATAAACGCTTTGGCACACCTCATTGGCTTTTATTACTTTTTTATATTATCGGTGCACTACCCATTCTTACAGGTGTTTCTTTAAATGTTGTAGCACAGTTAGGCACAGGAATTTCATTAATTGTCTTTGCATTTCCAGCTTTAGCAGTAACTCAATTACCTAAAAAATATCCAACAGCCTACAATCACTCGCCATTTAAATTACCCTATCCAATGCTTGTGACCATAGCAGCAGTTGCTATCATTATATTATTGTATCAATCTTATTTATTAATTTCTGATTTAAATATCGGTTACATTATAGGGACCTTAATTTACATTTCAGTTTCCGCAATTATTGCACTTATTTCTAATAATAAAAATAATATATCAATTAATGACATTCGTATAAATACTACTCAGTCTTTTGAAAAATCAAATTTATAATATAAAAATAGTGGGCATACATTACTGCTACTTAGTTAGTAATGTATGCCCACTATTATCATCTAATGCACTTTAATGATTTTATATTTAGGCTCTATGATATTTTTCAACTTGTTTTAGACTGATGATTAAAATTAATGCTAATAACGCAATTGCTGCACTAAAATATGTTGTAGCTAACACATCTATTTTAGACACAACTAAACCACCGACAATACCACCGATACCAATACCTGCATTCAAGCTCGACATATTCCAGCTCATCACTTGGCTTGTATCACCTTCAACATGTTCGATAATACCGCTTTGAACTGCTGGGTTTGTACTCCACTGCATGATATTCCATATGAAGATAACCATTAATAACAATCCTGTTCCAGGTAAGAATAAATTCAGTATCAACATCATCGTAATAAATAATGATGTTGCAATAATCAACCAACGTTTACTTGTTAATCTATCTGAAAGGAATCCTCCCATTGACGTTCCAATTACACCAGCAACCCCATTGATTAATAGCGTAATTGATACAAAAGATAAATCATGACCGCTAGATAGCATTAGTGGATTTATATATATAAATGTTACAGAATTTGCAACAAGTAATAAAAATGTGATACCTAAAAATTTAATTACTTCTGCCGGTCTTAATACTTTAGAATAGCTGCTTTCACGTTTCTGAGTGCCAGCCTCTGTACTTACTGTTTGATATTGTGGGTGCGGAACATAGAAATACATCAATATTCCAACTAATACGCTGATAATCACTATAAATATGAATGTATATCTCCATCCAACTAAATCACCAATGATAGTTCCAATAGGCACTCCAAGCACATTTGCACCGCTAAATCCTGAATAAACAATACCAATCATTTTCCCGCGATGTTGAGGGGCAGTTAATAACGCCGTTAACGCTAATATTTTCACTACTATAAGCGCTGCTGCTGCAGATGAAATAATACGTCCAAATACTAAAACCGTAAAGTTAGGGGCAACTGCAATGATAACATTTCCGGCAATAAACACTAATAATGCCCATAATAATACTGGCCTTGGCGAAAATCGATTTGTTAATTTCACTAGGATAGGTCCTGCAATGGCAAATGTAATTGCATAAAGTGTCACTAATTGACCTATAATCGCTTCGGAAACATGCAAATCATTACTCATTAAATTCATGATCCCAGCAACCATCATTTCAACCATACCTACGATAAAGATACTCAAAATAAAGGTAGCAATTCGCATAACTGACATATTTTCACTCCTCTCTTAAATAAAATGGGTTTATACATAACCATTATATTATAAACCATACGTCAACACGTTTGAACACTTTTTATGTAGTGCAATATTCAAATTTTTTGCAATAGAAAAAGAGTCTGTGACATTATTGATTCGTCTCAGACTCCTTAAAGACCCACTTCTCAATTTATTGAGTTAGTGGGGCTTATGCATGAGCTTTAGCTCAGGTATTCCTCTAAACCACTTCTCAATTTATTGAGTTAGTGGGTCTTATGCATGAGCTTTAGCTCAGGTAATCTTTTTATACTATTTCAATTCTAGTCATCCTTGATTCGATGAGACGTAAAATTTTTTTAATAAAATCAGATTTCAGCCGCCATTCCCATGTTCTGTATAAACTTGAGTCATTTATGTCAAAACTTGTTTTTATATGTTATTAACTCATTCACTTCATTCGTCTTCTTGTTTCAAATGCCGACCGATCAATTGATCACGATGATTAAAGAATTGTTTATAACTTAAATACGTAGCAATTAATGCTGACATGATAGTTGCAGTTGTATGAATAAATACAACCATCAATTGAAACTTAACTGCTTGCAATGGCGCAACACCACCAATAATTAATCCAGTCATCATACCTGGAATCGAAACAATACCATACGTCTTAACGGAATCAATCGTCGGTACAATCGCTGTCTTTACACTGTTACGAATCGTTTCTTTAGAAGAAAGCTTAGGATTTGCTCCAAGCGCTAACTTCGATTCGATTTGACTCATTTCTTGCACAAATTCCCTATCTAAATTTTGGTATGCTAAATTAATCGCAATCAAACCATTACTTCCTAACATCCCTGCAATCGGAATGACTTCATTAGGTTTAAATTGAATGGCTCCTGTTAAAATCACACCAATTAAAGGTAAAGCTACACCTACAAAAATAGCGACAAACGAAATCCAAAACACATGATGCATGACTGGAGATGCCCTACTCATAGTATTCCAAGAAGCATTAATGATAATGATTAATACAAATACTACTAACAACCACGCTTGGTTTACGCCAAATATAAAATGTAAAAGATAGCCTAGTATAATTAATTGGATAATTGCTCTTACTGTTGCTGTTAATAAATCTTTAATAATATGTAACTTTTCTTTATACGAAACAATAATGGGAAAAAGTAACAGCAGACCCGTCAATGCTAAAGCAGTAGTACTCATGATAAATGCTCCTCCTTATCAATTTTGCCATCGACAATTCTCACTTTTCTTTTAAAGTGTCTATTACTTTGGTCATTACTATGTGTTATCCATAAAATTGCCACACCTTCATCTGCTAATTTAAAGATTAAAGACTCAATGTTTTCACTATTATGCACATCTAATGCGCTTGTGGCTTCGTCTAAAAGCAAGATTTTCGGTGTGTACATAAGTTGTCGCGCAATCGTGATACGTTGCCGTTCTCCTCCTGACAAATGTTCTACCCGGGTATTAAAATGATAATGTCCTAAACCAACTGCTTTCAATAAGCGTTTAGCTTGTTTGCGATCAAATTTATCTCCTCTAATTTCTGCCGGAAAAGCTAAATTTTCACCAATTGTCCTATCAAATAAATCACTTTCTTGTAGCAGATAACTCACTTCCATACGTAATTGTTCTGGATTTATTTGTTCATATGGTTTGTCATTAAAATAAATTTCACCCTCTGTTGGACTTATTAAATTATTAATCAAACGCAATAGCGTACTCTTACCGCTTCCAGAAGGACCTACAATTGCTATAGTGTCCCCTTGTTCGACCTTCAAATTTATATCATTGATAATGTTTCGATTATCTATTGTGTATGATATATTTTTCAGTTCTAACATAGCTATTCACCCTTTTTTAATTACTCACAGTATTATTCCCTAAGTTATCGATTTTAATAATATCTGATATCGATTTCTTCTAAAATTATTTTAGAAGAACAATTGCTATAAATGATACAAGATTATTTAATGCGTGCAATGTTATTGAGACAGCTAGATTCATTCCACTTTTTACATAGACAAATACTAAACCAGCACCAATGATTAGATAACTGCCAATTTCAAATGGTGAATTTGCACCTAGTACATGGACACCTGCAAATAATATAACTGACAGTATTGAAGCAACGGTATATGTTATTTTTTTACCTAGCTCGTGAATAATTAAATGTCTAAATAGTAATTCTTCAATAATTGGTGTAAGTATTACAATATCAACAAATAAAAATGGTAACATCAAATTATTATCAAACATTTCTTCTAAAAGCATCTGATTTTGTGTTTCATTGAATTGAAGCGATTCAGGTAAAAATTCGACCATCCATTCATATAGACTAATTAAACCAAGCGTCATTACATAAGTACCGACAATTATAAAAAAATATTTTCTTATTGCTTTAAAACGGTTCCTTGTAATAACTATTAGATGATCTTTAAAATGCATGAGATAAAAACTATATAATATTACAATTTCAGCAATTACACTCGCTGTGATTAAAATATTTTCATCACTTAGCAAAGCTTCATTTTTGAAATCAAAAAGAGTGAACACAATATATAGCGAAGCTAATAATAAAAGTGGAATAATATTATTTGCCACTAAATAAATTGGAATCAGCCAAAAATCTCTTTTTACAATTTTTTTACTACTCCACTCACTTCTATTTTGAAGATTACTCTCCGCTGATGAGATTGATTTTCCAGTCATATGACACCTTCTTTATCAGGATATACTCTAAATATATCACGTATTTTTATAGCATATTTACTATTTATTAAATATTTTATCATCTTCCTTTTAAAAATATTATAAATTTAAATAACTTACTTATGTGGTTCTTAATTACGTTGTAATATGTTTAATTTGGTGTACTATATAATTAACTGAAGGGGGATGTTTTTATGACTTTATTAACTGTATTGCAATTTATTGTTAATATGATAATCGTCATATTTTTATTAATCATGTTAGTTATGGGAGCGGTGTTGCTTTTTAAAGATAAGCACCAAAAACAACATAGCGTGCTTCGTAATTATCCACTACTCGCACGCATCCGCTATTTCGGAGAAAAAATTGGTCCTGAATTACGTCAATATCTCTTTTTACCTGATACTAAGGGCAAACCATTTTCAAGAAATGACTTCACAAATATTGTAATTGCCGGCAAATATAATTCAAGAATGACAAGTTTTGGTACGCAGCATGACTATGAAGATGGCTTTTTTATTCAAAACACAATGTTCCCATTACAAACAACTGAACTTCACATCGATCAATCACCTATGATTTCATCTTTTATCTATAAAATTGATAACGAACGCCTGTTTAATCGTGATGAACATAGACTCAAAACAGAAATAGATCCTTACTATTTATCTGATGAAGACCAGATTGTAATTGGCGCTAATTTACCACATCCATTCAAATTGAAACGTTTAGTAGGTCAATCTGGGATGAGTTATGGCGCTTTAGGTAGCCATGCTATTACCGCACTTTCAAAAGGATTGGGACAGGCTGGCACATGGATGAATACAGGAGAAGGTGGTTTGTCTAAACACCATCTTGCAGGTGATGTGGATATTATATTTCAAATTGGACCGGGACTATTTGGTGTTCGCAATAAAGCAGGGCAGTTTGATCAACAAGCCTTTATTAAATTATCGCATCATGACCGTATTAAAGCATTTGAAATCAAATTGGCACAAGGTGCAAAAACGCGTGGTGGACATATGCAAGGTAATAAAGTCACAGATGAAATTGCCTCTATAAGAAAAGTTGAACCTTGGGTAACAATTAATTCACCCAACCGTTTTGATCATATCGATAGTCCAGAAACTTTACTGAATTGGGTACATCATTTACAACGCATTGGACAAAAACCTGTTGGATTTAAAATTGTAATCAGTAAAGTTAGTGAAGTAGAAAAACTTATTCGTACAATGGTAGATACACATCAATATCCTAGTTTCATTACCATTGATGGCGGTGAAGGTGGCACTGGAGCCACATTCCAAGAGTTAGAAGATGGTGTTGGGTTGCCTCTATTTACTGCTTTACCAATACTTACAGCTTTATTAGAAAAATATAATATAAGAGAGCGTATTAAAGTCTTTGCATCTGGTAAACTTATCACTCCAGATAAGATTGCTATCGCCTTAGGTCTTGGTGCTGATTTGGTAAATGTAGCACGTGGTATGATGATTAGCGTCGGGTGTATTATGAGTCAGCAATGTCACATGAATACTTGTCCGGTTGGTGTTGCAACTACGGATCCTAAACGGGAAAAGGGATTAATTATCGATGAGAAAAAATATCGTGTCACCAACTTTGTCACAAGTTTACATGAAGGACTGTTTAACATCTCGGCAGCAGTCGGTGTCTCATCACCTACAAAAATCACAAAAGAACATATCATCATTAAAAATAAAGATGGTAAACTGCAGTCTATACAGGATTATAAATTAAAGTTGATTGAACATGCCTAGTTTATTATGTTGCTTAATCTTAAATTCAGATGTCATGATTTGTGTCCCCCAATATCCTATAATTTTTAAATGTCTAAGTCTAATCAATTAAACAGAGCACAAGTCATCAAAGTTAGAATTTTTGATAACTTGTGCTCTGTGAGCTATATAACACTATGTTAATTTGGAGATAGTTTCTTTCAATAATGTTTCAATTTTAACTTGTTCATCTTCTAATGGATTAAATTGAAATTGTTCTTCATTAATAAATACGGTCGGTATACCTTTAATGCCACGATCAAATATTTCTTCATTGATTGCTAGTGAACGTGCGTCAGCATCTTTTTTAGGCGTTAAGTTAAATTCATGTGCCATTTTTTCTTCAATATCTGTAAAACTTGCTTTCCAATTTTCTTGTGTTTCATATAATTTTCGAATAATTGCTAATGTTTCTTCAGGCTTATCATAATCTAAATGAATGTTCGCAACGGTTCCTTTTAACAAAGCTTGTTTTGTTTTATCAAAATGTTTAATTATGTGTTGCACTTGACCCGCTTCAATATAAGGTGTAAGTGTATTATCCACTGCCTTAAAATAGTTTTTACAATATGGACACGCAAAATTTATAAACGACTCAACTTTAATGGGCGCGTTAACTGAGCCAAATGATAGATGTTTCACTATTGTCATAATATATCCCTCCACTTTGTCTATATTGCTATTGAAACATGACCCATGATGTATTGCACGTTTTTAGTCTTAGCATTTCACTACGAATTGGCCATCATTTGTTGCTATATTCTGTGATATTTATATATTTAATCAAAACACTATGTTATTACATACTTAATGGTAAAATATAGACATAAATTATTTTAAGGGGGAATTATATGAATGATTCAGTGAAATTATTAAAATCATTAACAGCTGTTGACGGTATTGCTGGACATGAAATGGCGGTCAAATCATTAATGCTTGATTATTTAACTCCCGTGAGTGATGAGATTATCGAAGACAATCTTGGTGGTATTTTTGGTAAAAAATCAGCTACAAATGGCGATAAAACATTGATGGTTGCAGGTCATCTAGATGAAATTGGCTTTATCGTTACTAAAATAGATACTGATGGTTTCTTAAAATTCACACCCATAGGTGGTTGGTGGAACCAAGTGATGCTTTCACAGAAAGTAACAATCACAACAGATAAAGGGAAAAAAATCAGAGGTATTATCGGCTCAAAACCACCTCATGTTCTGTCTCCTGAGGAACGCAAAAAGACTATTGATATCAAAGAAATGTTTATAGATATTGGTGTTAAAAGCAAAAAAGAAGCTGAACAGTTCGGCATCGAAATTGGCAATATGATTACACCTTATAGTGAATTTGAAACATTAGCTAACAATAAATACTTAACTGCTAAAGCATTTGATAATCGTTATGGTTGTGCCCTTGCAGTAGGTGTTTTACAAAATTTAAAAAATGAGTCTATCGCTGTAAATTTAGTATCTGGTGCAAATGTACAAGAAGAAGTTGGACTTCGTGGTGCTAAAGTAGCTGCAAATAAAATCAAACCTGACTTAGCGATTGCCGTTGATGTCGCAATTGCTTACGACACACCTGGTATGTCAGGACAAGTGAGTGATACTGCGATTGGTAACGGGCCAGTTATCATAATTATGGATGCCTCTAATATCGGACATGTTGGTTTTACCAAACATATTAAAGAAATTGCTAAAAAACATAATATCACGATCCAATTAGACACTACTGCTGGTGGTGGTACGGATGCAGGTAGCATTCATGTTGCTAATGAAGGGACACCTACTGTTTCTATTGGTGTTGCATTGCGTTACATGCATTCGAATGTCTCTGTATTACACACAGATGATTATAAAAATTCAGTTGCACTTGTAACAGAAATTGTGAAGTCATTAAATAATGATATAATAGAACAAATTATCTGGTAATATACAACATAATATATTCAAATTAAAATCCCCACAGAAACTGAATAAACTCAGTATCTGTGGGGATTTTATAATAATTCATCCTATCTCATTTAACCTTACTTGCAATTATTTTGTTGTATTTTTCCAACTATCATCACTTAACATTTCGCCAGGCCACGTATATGCCATAACTCCGCCATCTATAGTAATCGTTTCACCTGTTATAAATGAACTATCATCGGAGGCAAGAAATGCTACAAGCTTTCCTATTTCTTCAGGTGTCCCTAATCTACCTAATGGCGTAACCCATTTTTGATTCTCTCTGAATGCTTTGCCTGCTTCATCTTCAGACGTGCCAGTCAATTTATCCACTAATGGCGTTTCAATCGTCCCTGGTGAAATAGCATTTGCTCTAATATTTTCACGACCATATTCAATGGCAGTTGAACGCGTAAAATTAATCACGCCACCTTTTGCTGCATTATAACCTGAACGATTTAAATCCGCAGCCAATCCAGAAAAAGATGCCGTGTTAATAATCGAACCGCCATTATCCATCATGAGTGGCAATAAAAATTTGGTCATTAAAAATGTCCCTCTTAAGTCTACACCTAGAATTTTGTCAAAGACTTCAACTGGATATTCATGAATACGACCTGCTGCATTATCCACACCAGCGTTATTAAACAGTATATCTATTTTTTCATATTTCTCTTGAACAGCTTGTGCAAAGCGCTCAACTGCATGCTCGTCAGATACATCGACAATATAACCAGAAGCTTGATGCCCTGAGCCATTTATTGCCTTAACAATGTCATGAACTTTTTCTGAAATATCTACTGCCAATACATGTGCACCTTCGTCGGCTAATACTTTTGCAGTTGCTGCACCTATACCTGTACTTGCACCAGTCAAAATAGCTACTTTATTATTTAATCTTCCCATCATTTATCACTTCTCCTATTTAAATTAATTGAACGGCTTCATAATTCCATTTCTTTAATTACTTCCTTTTTTCAGCTTATTTAAAACTTTTAGACTTTTTGTTGTTAATATATCTCTACATTTAAAATACAATATTATTTTCAGAATATTTGTTCAATTATAGGGGGTATTTTGTTATACTTTCGATAACTTAATTAGGAGGTAGGCAATATGATTTCAAATACCAAAGAAAAACAGTCACTTATAAATAGATTTTTAAATATTGTAGAAAAAGTTGGAAATAGACTACCTGATCCTAGTATATTATTTTTCTTGATGTGTTTAGGTCTAGCGATTATAACTTGGGTTGTTTCACTGTTCCATATCACTGTTAAACACCCTGGTACCGGCGATACCATTGCCATTAAAAGTATTTTAAGTAAAGATGGCTTGATGATGATTTTAAATGATGCCATCAAGAATTTTTCAGAGTTTCCCGCCCTGGGTCTTGTATTAGCTGTCATGCTCGGTGTGGGCGTAGCAGAAAAAACAGGGTACTTTGATAAATTAATGGTGCAAGTTGTACATAAAGCACCTAAAAAATTTATCGTTCCAGTCATCATACTCATTGGTATAATAGGCAATGGCGCTGGAGACGCTGCACCTATCGTATTACCACCACTAACAGCAATGGTGTTTATTAAGTTAGGTTATCACCCCATCGCAGGTTTAGCCATGGCATATGCTTCAGCCTTAGGTGGTTTTTCAGCAAATGTCATGATTGGTATGGCAGACGCATTGCTATATGCGTTTACTGAACCCGCAGCAAAAATTGTTTCTGACACTGTTCACGTTAATGTTGCCATGAATTGGTACTTTATAGCGGCAAGCGTAGTTGTTTTATTACCATCCGTTTATTGGGTAACCATGCGCTTTGTTATTCCAAGACTAGGTAGCTACGATGACTCCAACTCTGATATTCATGTTGATGATGAGAATACCGGACTGACACGCGAAGAAAATCGAGCAGTATTTTGGGCAAATATCAGCTTTTTCATCATGATTGCATTAGTTATCATATTAGCAATACCGCAAAATAGTTTTTTAAGAAATGCTAAAACAGGTAGCTTGCTCAATGATGCGCCTATTATTAATGGCGTTGGTCTAATTATTCTCGTTCTGTTTTTAGTACCTGGCTTAGTCTATGGGATATTGATGAAAGAATTTAAAAATACTAAAGACCTAGGTAAAATGTTAGCAGATTCTATGTCATCGATGGGATCATTTATCGTTATTGTATTTTTTGCTGCTCAGTTATTAGCGTTTTTAGAATGGAGCAATTTAGGCGTTATCGTTGCCGTTAAAGGAGCTGCACTATTACAAGGACAAAACGGTGTTATACTCATTTTAGGTATTATTTTATTAAGCGCAATTATCAATTTATTAATTGGTAGTGCATCTGCAAAATGGGGTATTTTAGCACCTATTTTCATACCCATGCTCATGTTAGTAGGATTTCACCCTGCCTTTACACAAATGCTCTATCGAATTGGAGATTCGATCAGTAATCCGATTACACCTATGATGCCATATCTACCACTGCTATTATCTTATGCACAAAAATACGATAATAACATGAAATTGGGCGCTCTATTATCTAGTTTAATGCCTTATACAATTATTTTAAGTATCATATGGCCTTTATTTATGATTATTTGGTATTTATTGGGTTGGCCTTTAGGTCCAGGTGGCCCCTTACAAATAAAATAAATTTACTATCATACGTAACAATACAAGTGGCAAGATAACTGTATTGTTACGTTTTTATTTACTGTACTCCGAACAATTTAATTATTTATATTTTACATTGAACAATATAAATAATTTAATCACAAATTTGGTTATTTGATGTAATATATAGTAAAGAAAAGGGTAAAGAAAAACAGAGTATCATTAATAGAACCTCATTTCTACATAGGAGGCAAACATGGAACGTATAGGATTAATAGATATCGGTTCAAATACGATAAGATTAGTTATTTTTGAGTTTGATAAAAAAACAGGTCTAAATGAATTGCTAAATATCAAAACACCCGCAAGATTAAGCCAATATTTAACAAAAGATTTAGCGATGACGAATGATGGCATTGATGTACTAACAGAGACATTACGTAGTTTCAAAACCGTAGCAGATAAATTTGCCGTGAATGAATTACATCCTATTGCTACAGCAGCTATTAGACAATCGTCAAATAGAGATAAGATTATTGAAAATATTAAAAATGAACTTAATATAAAAATTAAATTAATACCTGAAGAAGATGAAGCATTTTATGGTTTTTATGCTATTACACATACTACGGATATCAAAGATGGTATTTCTGTCGATATAGGTGGTGGCTCTACAGAGGTAACATTGTTTAAAGACAAAAAATTAGTAGAAGCACACAGTTTTCCATTCGGGGTGGTTACATTACAGCGCAAGTTCTTTGATGACAAGTCGCATAATGATAAATCTGCAATTAAAGAGATGGAAAAGTTTTTATCTAAACAATTTGATCAACTTGCTTGGCTAAAAGATCAAGAAGTTGCTTTAGTTGGTATTGGCGGCTCGGCACGTAATGTTGCGCGTATCCATCAATCTGAGCATTCATATCCTATCGGTGGCGTTCATAATTATACAATGACTGCTGACAACATTGACGAAGTTTATACTATTATTAAAAAAAGTTCCCGTGATGAACTAAAAGATATCGATGGCTTAAGTAGGGATCGTGTAGACATTATTCTACCTGCTATATCCGTCTTTAAAGTGCTATTCAATAAAATAGATGCATCACAATTCACATTTTCACGTAAAGGTTTGCGTGAAGGTTATGCAATGAATGTCATTAGCGAGCGTCATCCAACTGAATTTAGAAAGGAAAATATCAGAAAGGACGCCCTCTTCCACTTAGCTAATGAATATGGTATAGAAGCGTCTAACGCAAAGCAACGTGTTAAGTTAGCTCAATCTCTACTAGAACAACTCATCGATTTAGATAAAATTGAAGTTTCAGATAAAGAAAAAACGCTATTTGCAGAAGGTGCTTACCTGTATTACTTGGGTCGCTTTATTGATTCTGATTCCAGTTCACCACACACGTATTACATTATTGCTAACTCTATGATTGACGGCTTCAAACATGAAGATCGTGTCAAATTAGCATTACTTGCAAGTTTTAAAAATAAATCACTGTTAAAATTCTTTAGCCATGAAACGAAGTGGTTACGCGGTAAAGAATTAGATAATGTTCAGTCACTTGGAGGCATCATAAAATTTGTTAATGCTTTGAACATATCTCATACAAGTTCAGTTGAATCAATCAATCTAAAAGAAAAAGATGGCGCATACACATTATATGTAAATTATAATGGTGCTCCTATTGCTGAAGAATACCAGTCTCATCGTCAGAAAAAACATATCGAGAAAATTTTAAAAGAAAATCTTTCTATTATCTTTACAAAACCTTAAAATTCATATGTTACGTTATATGTAGCACAATATGTATTTTAGACTACAACGAGGTGTATAAAGCGCTATGCATAGAAATTTGGGAGATAAAGACTTGAATTTACCACAGTATTATAATAATAGAGAGCTAAGTTGGTTAGATTTTAATTATCGCGTATTACAAGACGCACAGGATAAGAATAACCCACTATTAGAACAACTTAACTTTATCTCTATATTTAGCTCGAATTTAGATGAGTTCTTTATGGTTCGCGTAGCGGGCTTACAAGATCAAGTGAAAATGGGATACGATAAACCTGAAAACAAGGCCCAATTAACACCTAAGCAACAACTTGACCAAATTAAGATAAAGAATAAAGACATTGTTGATTTACAATATAAACGTTATAACGAATTAATAGATGATTTAAAACAATATCAAGTAGAAATCATAAAACCAGAACAACTGCCTGATGATTTATTACCACAACTTGAATCTGAATTTAAATCTGGGATTTTACCTACTTTAACACCGTTGGGTATCGATGCTTATCATCCTTTTCCGAAATTAAATAATAAGAGCTTAAATATTTTTGTGGATATTGATACTGAAGATGATATTAATTCTGCTATCGTTCAAATACCTTCACTTATATCCCGCTTTTATTCATTTAATAAAGGTGATAAGCAATATATCATTATGATTGAAGACATCATTACCTACTTCATCAGTGATTTATTTACAGGCTATACCGTATTAAACACATTTACATTTAGAATTACACGTAATGCTGATTTATCCATTCATGAAGACGGTGCAGAAGATTTATTAATAGAGATTGAGCGTTTCTTAAAAGAACGTAAACGTGGTACAGCAGTACGTTTGGAAGTAGATGGAAGACAAGCAACACATGAAGATATTGTATGGATTATCAATCAATTAGATGTTCACGATAATGATGTTTATTTCTTAGATGGACCACTTGATTTGACAATGCTTTCAGATTTAGTTGAACACCTATCTAACAAGCTGAAATATTTAAAATATAACAAATACGTACCACAAATACCTCAATCTTTAGGTAATAATAATATTTTTGACTTATCTTTAAAAAGAGATATCTTCTTCCACCATCCATACGAATCATTTGAACCGATTGTTGATTTTATACGAGAAGCGTCGGAAGATCCTAACACCATTGCAATCAAACAAACACTTTATCGTGTGAGCAAAGATTCACCTATTATTAACAGCTTAAAAAATGCTGCTGAAAATGGTAAGCAAGTCACTGTGCTTGTTGAATTGAAAGCACGTTTTGATGAGGAAAACAATGTACATTGGGCAAGAATGTTAGAAGATGCAGGTTGTCATGTTATTTATGGTATGACACATTTAAAAACACACAGTAAAATTGCGCTCGTTGTTAAACGTATTAATCAACAGTTAACCTCGTTTATTCATTTAGGTACTGGGAACTATAATGATAAGACAGCAAATATATATACTGATATGGGATTAATTACCACAAACGCTGATATTGCAGAAGATGCAATCAATTTCTTTAATTATTTAAGTGGCTATTCGGTAAAACCAGTCTACAACAAATTGATTGTAGCACCTTTTGATATTCGAGATGTCTTCTTAGCACGAATTGATAATGAGATTAAATCACACCGTGATAACGGTAATGGTAAAATCATTATGAAAATGAATTCCTTAACAGATAAAGATATCATTCTTAAGTTGTTTGAAGCATCTTGTGCAGGCGTAAAAGTCCAATTGATTATTCGTGGTATTTGTTGCCTTAAACCAGGTGTTCCAGGTATAAGTGAAAACATAGAAGTCGTTAGTATCGTTGGAAGATTTCTTGAACATTCACGAATCTATTATTTCCACAATAACGGGGATGATATCATATACCTTTCTTCTGCTGATGCGATGACAAGAAACATGATTAAACGCGTAGAAATTTTATTCCCTGTCGAAGATAAAGAGATTGCTAAACGTTTATTAGATTATATGAACTTACAACTTTCAGATAACCAAAAAGGTCGTTACCAAGACCAATTTGGCCAATATCATTACATCAAAAACAATTTGTCGCCATTAAATTCTCAAGCCTTTCTAATGAAAGAAGCAATGAATTATGGACAACAATTAAAAGAAGATAATGCAAAACCCCAAGTTATGTCAGTCAATGAACGCAAAGGTTGGTTCTCTAAGTTTCGTAAACAATTTAAAAAGTAACTTATACTAGGCCATATGGACTGTTACACGTCAAAAAACGTGTAACAGTTTTTTGTTTATATTTATTTCATTTTAATGTTCATGTGCAATGATAGCATGAATAAGAGAGCTAATTTACTCGAATATACCCTTCTTTGATATAATTGAGGTAGATATTAATTATAATTTTGAACTTTTATACGAACAAAATGGAGGTATCAATATGACATCCTTATCCACGCTTAAACAAAATTTTCCATTAATAGATCATATGCAACATTATCAGCCCATTTTTTGGGAAAATCCAAATTTCCATAAATCATCTACATTTCCCTTTTCTTTAAAGGATATAGAGGATGCTGCTCAACGACTCGTGCGATTTAGTAATTATATTAGAACTGTATTTCCAGAAACGGAAAACAATCATGGACTCATCGAATCACCTTTAAAACACATTCCTTTCATGCAGAATGCATTAACAAAGTCAGAACCATTCACGCCAGCGGGTAAATTATGGTTAAAATGTGACAGCCATCTTGCTATATCTGGATCGATAAAAGCACGTGGTGGTATTTATGAAGTGCTTAAATTAGCTGAAACGATAGCTATTCAGAGCGGTTATTTAAGAGAAACAGATGATTACAGTGTACTTGCTGAACGCAAATATCAAGTGCTATTTAATCAATATCATGTTGCCGTTGGGTCAACTGGAAATTTAGGATTAAGTATTGGTATCATGAGCGCAAAGCTAGGCTTTAAAGTGACGGTTCACATGTCGACGGATGCCCGTCAATGGAAGAAAGATCTTTTAAGAGAACGTGGTGTGAACGTTATTGAACATGAATCTGATTATCAATACGCAGTTGCAGAAGGTAGAAAACATGCTCAAAATGATCCTAGGTGTCATTTTGTAGATGATGAGGGTTCCTCTGATTTATTTTTAGGGTATACCGTTGCCGCTTTAAGATTAAAATCTCAACTTGCAGCTGAGGCTATACAAGTAGATGCCGAACACCCTCTATTTGTCTACTTACCTTGTGGCGTGGGTGGTGGCCCTGGCGGTGTTGCATTTGGTCTGAATCAAGTATTCGGAGAACATGTTTATTGCATATTTACTGAACCAACACATGCACCTTGTATGTTATTAGGTATGATGACTCAATTACATGACCAAATTTCGGTTAAAGATATTGGCATTGATGGACGCACCGATGCAGATGGTTTAGCAGTTGCTCGCCCTTCTCGATTAGTTGGGCAAATTATGAATACGCTATTATATGGTGTACAGACCGTATCAGATAATCAAATGTATCATTATCTATATCTATTAAGTGACAAAGAACATATATTTATTGAACCTTCAGCTGCATCAGGATTTGCAGGTATTAAATCCGCTATTGCGTTAGCCAAACAGCAAGGTATTCCTTTAAATCATGCTAACCATATTGTATGGGCAACTGGAGGCAATATGGTGCCCAAAGATGAAATGTTAAAATATGTTAACTATGGTAAAACAAATTTATAAAAAGCATGCCCTTACACATTATGAAGTGCAAGGGCATTATTTATACGACGACACAAAATATTTTCAGAATATTTATTGAATTCTAAAAATAACTGTGTTAAAGTATTCTTTATCAATTCACTTTAGTTCGGTAGAGAAACAAAGCGAAATGCGAAGGATGGTTTTAATATGGATTCAACAACACTTATCAACAATAAAGAAAGGGAACTTTATTTTTTAAAACATTTTCAACAAGCTGATTTTCATCTTGTCGACTTTAGTTTTATCGAATCATTGTCTTGGCAAACATTAACCAAAGATGATTTGCAACAAATGACTGAGCGAAGTTTCTGGCAACACGACCACCATATATTTGCATTACGTAATGATTTCACGGACCAATTATTACGCTATTATAGTAATTATCCGCCACGTTATCGAAAAGTAGCTTATTCAGGGCCTATTGTTCGTGATAATCATGTATATACACAATTAGGTATTGAACATTACAATCCAACTGTAACGGATATGCAAGCTGATTTTATGGTCTTTTATGAATATATACAAAAATATCTGAACGATGATATCGATTTTGTTATTTTAGGACATTATCAACTCATCGATTTACTACTATCTACCAAAGAGCAAACAACGACTATTTTAAAACTAATACAAGAACGTAACATTTCAGAACTTTCATCTGAACTTGGTGCATCACATCCGCTTGTTCAGTTATTGACAACAAAAACAACTGAACAATTAGATTTACTAAGTCAATTGTTCCCATATAATCATCGTACAATACAAGCTTTACGTCGTTGGGAACAATGGTTTAAATCCTTAAATGTAGAAGATATACATTTAGATATCACACCACAACCACCTCGTTCCTATTACAAAGGTGCATTTTTAAAATGTCATCTTAAAAAAAACAAATACCAACAACTTACAGGTGGCTTTTACAAAGGAGATTTAGAAGGATTCGGACTGGGTTTTATATTATAACTAAAAGGAGCTTATATCATGCTTACAGTGGCTATAGCCAAAGGACGTTTATTAAAAAGTTTTATCACTTATTTAAAACAAGTAAATGAACAACAGCTTGTAAATGCGTTAGCGTTAAGAGAACGCCAATTATTGATTTCTGTTGGTTCTATTCAATTTGTATTCGTTAAAGGAAGCGATGTCCCTATATATGTAGAACAAGGTGTAGCAGACGTTGGCATTGTCGGAAGTGATATTTTAGAAGAAGGGAATTATACAATAAATAATTTAGTGGATTTGCCTTTTGGAGATTGTCATTTTGCCTTAGCTGCTAAACCATCAACTTCAACATTTAATAAAGTAGCAACTTCATATGTTAAAACTGCCCGTGCTTATTTCGAATCAAAAGGCATAGATGTGGAACTAGTCAAACTATCTGGTTCCATCGAATTGGCCTGTCTCGTAGATATGGTTGATGGCATAGTCGATATTGTGCAGACGGGTACTACCTTAAAATCAAATGGATTAATCGAAAAGGAAACAATTAAAGCGATTAATGCAAAACTCATCACTAATAAGCAATCATATTTTAAAAAATCTTCCGAAATTGAATCATTTTTAAAAACACTGGAGGTATCACTCATTGATTGTAGATAAAACTTTATTTTTAAAAAATTATATGAATCAATCTTCTTTGAATGAAGACTTATACCCAATCGTAAAAGATATTTGCGAAAATGTTAGACTTAATGGTGATCAAGCCCTTAAAAAATATAATCAACAGTTTGATAACGTAGACACGCCCAATTTAGAAATCACTTCTAACTCTCTAGAAATTGCCTATAATCAATTGGATAGTCATTTACGCGATGCTTTACATCAAAGTCACGAACGCATCAAAGACTATCAAACATCTATTAAATGGACAAAACAACAAGGTACCTCAGAATGTTATGAATTATATCACCCTTTAGAAAGCGTTGGCGTATATGTACCGGGTGGTAAAGCAAGTTATCCTTCTACCGTCTTAATGACGGTAACACTTGCCAAAGTAGCTGGTGTTAAAAATATAATCGTTGTCACGCCTCCTCAATTGAACGGCTTACCCGACATCGTATTAGCCGCATGTTATATTGCAGGCGTTGATAGTATTTATCAAGTTGGTGGCGCACAAAGTATTGCTGCTCTTGCCTATGGTACCGAAACAATACCGAAAGTAGATAAAATTGTCGGACCTGGTAATCAATTTGTTGCATATGCTAAAAAATATTTATTTGGCCAAGTAGGCATTGATCAAATAGCAGGACCAAGTGAAATTGCACTAATCATCGATGAAACTGCGGATTTAGATGCAATTACTTACGATATTTTTGCTCAAGCTGAACACGATGAGCTAGCAAGAACTTTTGTAATCAGTGAAAATAAGTCACTACTACAACGGCTCGAACAAAAAATCAAACAATCATTAACTCAAATTAAACGACAATCTATTATACAAGCTAGTTTAGATCATCATCATTTTTTAATTCATGTAAATAATTTTAATGAAGCATGTGATGTAATGAATCTCATTGCACCAGAACATGCTTCCATCCAAACTGCTTCACCACGTGATTATGTAAATCATGTACGTTATGTCGGTGCGTTATTTTTAGGTCATTATTCACCAGAGGTTATTGGTGATTATGTCGCTGGTCCAAGCCATGTATTACCTACCAATCAAACAGCTCGATTCACAAATGGATTATCGGTGAATGATTTTCTAACGCGTCACTCGGTCATCGATTTATCCAAAGCTACATTTGATAAAGTTGAATTGACTGCACGTAAATTAGCGCATGTTGAACAGTTATACAATCATGAGCAATCTATAGAAATAAGAGCAATAAAGGAGTCTAATAATGATAAGAATTAACAAAAATGAAAGCCCTCTTCGTCCTTTAACAGCAGATCAACTTACATCAATTATTCAAAATGCTTCATTTAATTTTTATCCTGATGAGGAATATGAACGTTTTAAACAAGGTTATGCGCATTATTATAATCTATCAGCTGATCAAATTATTGCAGGTAATGGATCAGATGAATTAATTCAAAAATTAATGCTCATTATGCCTGAAGGTCCTGCTTTAACACTTAATCCCGATTTCTTTATGTATCAAGCCTATGCAAATCAAGTCAATCGACCGATTGCATTTGTAGATGCTGATATCAATTTATCATTTAATTTGGAATCTATTTTAAGTCGCATTGAAGAAGTACAACCTGCCTTCTTTATTATGAGTAATCCACATAATCCATCTGGAAAGCAGTATAGCATGACATTTTTGACTGCCATAGCCGATAAAATGAAAAGCATCGGAGGCTATTTTGTAATAGATGAAGCTTATTTAGACTTTGGAGATGCGTATACATTTGAATTGCAACCACATGTCATTCAAATGCGTACCCTTTCAAAGGCTTTTGGTATTGCTGGATTACGTTTAGGTGTGTTAATCAGTACGCCAGACACGATTCAACTGATACAAAGCATTGAACATCCATATCCCTTAAACACACTCACATTACACATCGCTATTTTTATGTTTGAGCATATTGACATGACACATCAATTTATTGATCATCAGCGTGTTTTGGCGATTAGATTACGTCAAATGTTTCTAGACAACGTCAACGATTTGATGATGGTCTTCCCTTCATCAACTAACTTTGTCTTAACCAAAGGGCCAGCTGCACAAAGTTTAGGACGATTCATTGAAGATAACGGTTTCCTACCGAGACGTTATGAAGAACCAAATATGAATGAATACGTTCGCTATTCGATTGCTACAGACGAACAATTAGACCAATTAGAACAACTCATTAAATCATGGAGGTCTCAATATGATATTTCAAAAGAAGCGTAATACCGCTGAGACACAATTATCAATTCGTTTAGCTGATGACAGCCGGACAAGCGAAATTAACACGGGTGTTGGTTTCTTAAATCACATGCTCACGCTATTTACTTTTCATAGTGGACTATCAATTGTGATTGAAGCCAATGGAGATACTGATGTAGATGATCATCACGTAACTGAGGATATAGGTATTGTACTTGGCCAATTATTATTAGATATGATTCGAGAACGTCAATCTTTCCAAAGATATGGCGTTAGTTATATTCCAATGGATGAAACGTTAGCACGTACGATCGTAGATATCAGTGGCCGACCTTATTTATCATTTAATGCTGATTTAAGTAAAGAAAAAGTAGGCACGTTTGATACTGAATTAGTTGAAGAGTTTCTTCGTGCATTGGTAATTAATGCACGTCTAACTGCACATTTTGATTTACTTCGTGGTGGCAATACACATCATGAAATTGAAGCAATATTCAAATCTTTTGCCCGTGCACTCAAGATGGCATTATCACAGACTGATAACGAAACGATACCTTCATCTAAGGGTGTGATTGAGTGATTGCTATTATTGATTACGGATTAGGCAATGTTAAAAACGTTCAACGCGCCGTACAGTTTTTGGGTTATGATGCGATATTAACGGATCAGTATAAAGACATTGTCAATGCAGATACTATTATCTTACCTGGTGTCGGTCATTTTAAGGATGCCATGCGAGCAATTAATGATCGCGGACTAGCGACGATTATCAAATCCATTACAGATAAACCAGTTATTGGTATTTGTCTTGGTATGCAACTTTTCTATCATTGGAGTGCAGAAGGTGATGCTGAAGGCTTAAAACTTATTCCAGGAAACATTGTTCCGATACAATCACCCTATCCCGTACCACATTTAGGATGGAATAATCTACTAAGTAAAAACACATCATTATTACATGATGTTTACTTTGTACATGCTTACCAAGCTGAAATGTCAGAACATGTGATTGCATACGCAGCGTATGGTACTGATATACCTGCAATCGTTCAATTTAAAAATTATATAGGTATTCAATTTCATCCAGAAAAAAGTGGTGAAACTGGATTAAAAATACTCAATCAAGCACTGAAAGGTGGATTTCAAAATGATCAAATTATGGCCGGCAATTGATTTAATTAACGCAACTAGTGTTCGACTGACTGAAGGTAAATATGATTCAGAAGTCAGAATGTCACGTAGTGCAGAAGAAAGTGTCACTTTTTACAATCAGTATCAATGTGTAGATCGTATTCATATTGTTGATTTGCTCGGCGCCAAAAATAAAGTTTCAATTGAAAGTAACTATATCAACCATTTACGTACACTGACAGATAAGCACATGGAAGTTGGCGGTGGTATTAGAGATAAGCAAACAATTGAAGCCTATTTTGATCGAGGCATAGAATATTGCATCATTGGCACAAAAGGTATCGAAGATTTGGAATGGTTGACACGCGTGACTAAAGCATTTCCTAATCGACTCTACCTATCAATCGATGCTTATCATAGACATGTAAAAATAAATGGCTGGGAACAAGATGCAGGTCTTGATATCTTTGATTTATTACGCCGTGTCGAACAACTACCTTTAGGTGGCATCATATATACAGATATTTCTAAAGACGGTAAGCTTGAAGGCCCTAATTTTGAAATTACACAACAATTAGTTGAATCAACTCAAAAATCCATTATCGCTTCTGGTGGTATACGTCATCAACAAGATTTAGCTCAATTAGAATCAATAGGCGTTACAGCAGCAATCGTTGGTAAGGCCGCCCACAATCCAACATTCTGGGAGGGGTTATCATGATTAAAAAACGAATTATTCCATGCTTAGATGTTAAAGATGGTCGAGTTGTAAAAGGTATTCAGTTTAAAGGATTGCGTGACATTGGTAACCCGGTAGAATTTGCACTTTATTACAATGAACAAGGCGCTGACGAACTCGTTTTTTTAGATATTTCACGTACTGAAGCCGGTCATGATCTAGTACTTGATGTTATCTCAGAAACCGCAGAAAAGCTATTCATTCCTTTAACTGTTGGTGGTGGCATTTCAACCATCGATGACATCTCTCAATTATTAAACCATGGAGCCGATAAAGTTTCACTAAATTCAAGTGCGCTCAAAAACCCTACTTTTATAAAGGAAGCCAGTGAAAAATTCGGTAGACAATGCATTTGCATTGCCATAGATAGCAACTACGATAGTGAATTAGATGATTATTTTTGCTATACACATGGTGGTAAACAGCGCACAGATAAACGTGTTTATGACTGGGTTCAAGAAGTTGAAGCATTAGGCGCCGGAGAACTTCTGATTACAAGCATGACTCATGATGGGATGAAACAAGGTTTTGATGTCTCACATTTACATGCCATTGAGCAGCTTGTCAATATACCAGTTATTGCTTCTGGAGGCGGCGGAAAGCCAGATCACTTTGTTGATTTATTCAAGCAAACAAAGGTTTCTGCTGGACTTGCAGCAAGTATATTACATGATAAAGAAACGACAGTGAATCAAATTAAATCATCGATGAAACAAGGAGGTATTCCAGTAAGATGACTACTCAACAACCTGATTTTAGTAAAGGTCTTGTACCAGCTGTGTTACAAGATGTCCATTCAAATCAAGTACTTATGCTTGGGTATATGAATGAAGCCGCATATCAAAAAACACTTGATGAAGGAATTGTTACATTTTATTCTCGTTCAAAAAAACGTTTGTGGACTAAAGGTGAAGTCTCAGGACACACGCAAATCGTTAAACACATCCATCTAGATTGTGATCAAGATACATTGCTAATTGAAGTGCTTCCTAATGGACCAACCTGTCATACTGGTAGTCAAAGTTGCTTTAATACCCCTGTACCTTTTAATGTTCAACAACTCGAACAAACGGTTGCATCAAGTGCTGAAAGTAATAAAGATAATTCTTATACACAATATTTATTAAAAGAAGGTCTTGAGAAAATAACGAAAAAATTTGGCGAAGAATCATTTGAAGTTGTGATTGGTGCAATGAAGCATGATATTGATGAAGTGACTAATGAAACTGCCGATTTAATGTATCATCTTTTTGTATTATTACATGCTTTAAATATTAAATTTGAGGATGTTGAAAAGGTTTTAGAGCAACGTCATCAAACTGCTAATAATTTTAAGGGTAAGCGGAGTAACATTGACAATTGGTAAAAATATAAGCGTAATGGTTATCAAATAAAATCATTTGGTAACCATTACGCTTTTGTTTTTTATTTATGTTTTAAAAGTTCTTCTTTAAATAATTCTGCTTGTTTTTCAACTGAAATTAAATCTGCATATATCGCTTCATTCATAGAATAATAAATGACATTACCCTCTTGTACTGCTTTGTTATTTTTCCAAGTATTTGATTTCACAAAATCATTATTAGGTTTTTTGCCATCCTTTGTAGGAAGTAATAAATAGTCTCCAGAATAAGTGTTGAATTTCTCTTTTGGCACCTTCATGAATTTCTCTTTTGGCATAGCTTGTTTAGCTTTCGGGTCCTCTTTTAAATTGAAACCTTCATAAATAGCTTCACTTCCACGGCCGAATCTAGGACCAAATTGATAAATATCTTTCGCTTGAACATCCATTATTGAAAAAGTCTTATCATTTCCAATTTCTTTTTTAATCTCTTCACCATCTTTAGCTAATTTTTCCGATAATTTATTAGCTTGTTTTTGCGCCTTAGCTTCTTTATTTACTAATTTCCCCATTTCAATATGTGTTTCTTTATAGTCCATGTCTTGTACTTTAATAGGAACTGTTGGTGCAATTTTAGCGAATTTTTTATTATTTTTATTTTCTTTATATGTAATAATTAAATCCGGCTTTAATTTAGCAGCCGCTTCAACATTTTCTGGGTCTATTTTTTTCACTTTACTCATATCTAAATATTTAGAATTGGGAAATACACTTGTAACTGCAATAGGTTTAACGCCTAACTTTTTAAAATTACCATAATTTGCGGTTAACACAAGTACTCTTTTCGGGTTCTTAGGTATTTTCACTTTACTGCCATCATCTGTCGTATAGGTCTTGTTCCCCTTATTTTCTTTTGAATCTGAATCTTTATTACCGTTACTACATGCTACTAAAAATAATAACAAACATAACATCAAACAAAATAACTTTTTCAAAATGATAACCTCTTCCATAGTTTATTACTACTATTTTAATCGAAAACGATTATCAATTGCAATGGAATTAATTAAAATATTGAATTAATTTACCGATTAGATTTTATAAACAATTAATTTAGTTTATCTTTTTATTTTTATACTTTTGTTAATATATAATAAAGGAGTTGTTATTGATGTTAAACCATTTTTTAGGTATTGATCATGTTCAGTTAGCTGCACCACCTAACCATGAATCTTTAGCAAGAGCTTTTTTTCCGAAAAGTTAGGCTTTAAAGAAATTGCTAAGCCATCAAATCTTGCCAAAAAAGGTGGTGTTTGGTTTCAAGTAGGTCAGCAACAATAGCATGTAGGCATGGAAGAAGATTTTATTGCAGCCAAAAAAGCACACCCTGCCTTTTTAGTTCACAATGCTACAGACGTAAGAAAATCACTCGAAGCTCAAGAAATAGAAATTATATATGGAGATGACCTTGAAGGTGCTGATCGCTTTTACATTTATGATCCATTTGGTAATAGAATTGAAATCATAGAATGGTTGTAAGACCCATATATTATCTTGGACGATAAACAAAAAATGCCTTACACATACCAAATTGATGTAAAGGCATTTTTTATATTTTCATTAGTGGACAATGACCTCTTTAACACAATGTAAATCCTGTAGGTGTGATTGTGACGGCAGCACTAAATACAATCGGTCTGTTTCTATAATAATATTTATGTCTCATTTCCACCGCCTACCTTAATTTAAATTGATATAATGTATCAATTTCATATTTCAAGGCACATGAGGTCCTCATCATAATATCTTTCACCATCAAATACTGATTTAGGTTCTCTCCCATAGCGTCGAAATCCTAAATTTTCATATAAGCGAATTGCATTTATATTTTCAGTTAAAACACTCAAGCCTATGATTTTCACAACGCCACGTTCACTCACATCTTTAATGATATGTTGAATCAATTGTCCCGCAATACCTTGATGTCTGTATCTAGGATCGCAATACACGGTGACTAAATTACCCTTATGTTTCACTTTTTCCATTTTCTCACTATAAAATGTCGCTATGCAAATAAGTTCACCACTATCAAATGTACCTATCGTAAAATGTGTTTCACTTACTATTATGCGTTTTTTAAATGCTTCATCTGACAATGTCTTTTCACGTTCATATGTCGATACAAAGCCTTTAGGATCAGTTTGCAATGATTTTAAACGTAACGCTTTATATTGCTTTACATCTTTTTCAGTTAAATATCGTATATCCATTTTGCCCACTTCTTTCACGTTTGAATTCAAATAAGCCCACTAACTACTAGTTTAACAATAGCATTTAAAGTTAATAATTTATTTATTCTTATACAGGTCTTACCGTAATTTCATTTACATTGACATGGCTTGGCTGTTGTAAAGCGTAAATTGCCGCTTCTGCAATATCCTTAGGATCGAGTTTTTTACGAGCGCCCCAATCTGTATCTCCACTTAATGGTGTATCAACCATTCCCGGAGAGATACTCGTTACACGCACGCCTGTTTTTGCCAATTCTTTTTCTAGACCTTGCGTTATACTGTGTACCGCTGCTTTCGAAGCACTATATAAGGTGCTTTTTTTAGTAACTTCAAACCCCGAAATAGAAGCAATGTTAATAATATGGCCACTAGATTGGTTTAGAAAAGTAGGTAATACTGCGTTTATACCATATAATGTCCCTTTTATATTTACATCAATCATCGCATCCCATGATTCTACATCACCTTCAGTAATTGCCGAAGATAACATTAAACCTGCGCTATTCACTAAAATATCTACTTGTCCAAATTTTTCTTTCGTTTTTTCAACTAATTGCGCTACTTCTTCTCTATGTGTAACATCCACAATCACTGTATCTACTATTGCTTGTTTAGTTTCTTGTATGCCCTTAGCCACTGTCGCTAATCGAGATTCATCACGCCCTGTTAAGACTACTTTAACACCATATTCTGACAATGCTTCGGCTATACTTGCACCTATACCACTACTCGCACCTGTCACTATTGCGACTTTATCTTGTAATTCAACCATTCATATCTTCCTTTCTACATTAACTTTTTAGTCATTTGTATAATTACCTATTTTCAGCCATTGTATCATGTTAATTTACTTTTTAAGAATTTTTGATTTTCACCTTGTCATGATCAAAATTTAACTATAAAGTGGATGATAGATAGTGACGTATGCTTGTCATCTTTATTATAGGTTATAGGGGGGAAATCATGAATTTTGATAAGAGATTAGAAATATTAAGAAAATCTATCGATCGAACAAGCTTTGAATTCCGTTTTGAAGATTTATTCGATAAAGACGAATGGATTCAAATACCATTAGTAGAACGACAACAATTAGAGCAAGCCTTCCGAAGATATGTATCACAACATCATCATTTACGCATTCCTTACGCGTCAGAAGACCATATTCGCATGCGTATGTATAATTCTGTGTACGCTTTTAATGAAATCAAACACAACTTCAAAGACTATGTTTAATCACAATCTTAACATCGTAATATACTAAAAAAATAAAAAGCCTACGTTACTGGATGAACAGTAATCATAGGCTTTTTAAAATACATAAGGGCGTTTCAAATAAATCATGAAAGTTAATACTAGGGAGAAAAGCGTTCAGAAGTAAGATTATTTCAATGTATAAGCTACATGTGAAATAGCTTCAAACTTCTCAACTACTAGATGTATACAGCGTATTAATTATTTACTAACAACTCCTTGTTCAATCCATAGTTGTATATTTTTTCTGCATCAATATAAGCTATATAATCAATACTTCTGTATCCATCTTTAATATCATTAATAATTCCTTGATTTACACCTGTGTGTGTGTAAATTTCATAACTGCTTTCATTTGAAAAAATAACTTTCTCAATTACTTCTCTCATCATAATCACTCCGTATTTTTTCTTTCGCAAAGCTTTTGTTATCTTCTACACCTTTATATTAATCGATTATTATGCAAATTGAAAGCTTCTTGTGATTATTTTCACAAAATCCTCACTTTTAATTTTACTTTTTATAATCTCACTATTTTTTATTTGACAATCGTGATTCAACAAGGAGTATTCATTACTTTAAACGCCAGAATATGCACTAAATCCTCCATCTATTGGCAAGACAATCCCATTAATAAAACTAGAGGCTGGCTGACTGACAAGAAATAAAAGTGCACCAATAAGTTCATCTGGCTCTCCAAAACGGCCCATTGGCGTCGCGTTGAGTATTTTTTCCGAACGTTCGGTATAACTACCGTCTTTGTTAAGCAACAATGCTCTATTTTGATCAGTTAGCAAAAATCCTGGTGCAATCGCGTTCACACGTATATTTGTTTTTGAAAAATAAACACTTAACCACTGTGTAAAATTGCTAATAGCTGCTTTAGCACCACTATATGCCGGTATTTTTGTTAACGGAGTAAAGGCGTTCATTGACGAAATATTAATAATTGCAGCATCATCTTTGTTTATCATATCTTTCGCAAAAACTTGAGAAGGTATAAATGTTCCAAGGAAATTTAAATCAAAGACAAATCCTACACTTTTTTCATCTAATTCAAAAAATGATTTTATGTCACCTTTTGCCTGAGGTTGATAACATTCATCATCCGTCGTACCTTTAGGATGATTACCACCAGCCCCGTTAATTAATATATCTACCTCTCCGAATCTATTATGAATCATAGTTTTAGCATTTTCCATTGCTGTTCTTTCTGTCACACTCGCGACAATCGATAATGCTTTGCCACCTAGATTCTCGATTTCTTTTACCACCTTATTCCCACCAGGTTCGTCTATGCCTATAATAATAATATTGGCACCACACTTCGCCAATGATTTTGACATTTCTGCACCTAATACACCAGCACCTCCCGTCACTACAATATTTTTATCTTTTAAATCTACATTAAATGGTAGCATATTGATGTCCTCCTTCATCTTCGTTGTTTTTCTTGATTGCTTCATACAAGCCATTTAAGTATGTTGCACCTAATGCACGATCATATAGTCCATAACCAGGTTTACCAGTTTCACCCCAGATCATACGACCATGATCTGGTCTTATTGGACCTTCGTATCCAAATTCGTGCAATGCATTGATGACTTGGTACATATCTATAGAACCTGAGGTTGATAAATGCGCGGACTCTTGGAATGATTTATTGCCTACTAATTTTACATTACGTGCATGCACAAAATGAACATGTCCTTTTTTCCCAAAATATGCAAGCATTTCTGGGAAATCATTATTTTTATCTGAACCTAAAGAACCAGAACACATTGTTAAACCGTTGTATTTAGATGGGTATAAGTCTATAAAACGCTCAAGATTTGTTTTATTGGTTATAATACGTGGCAATCCGAATATACTCCATGGTGGATCATCCGGATGAATAGCCATTAAAACATCTGAAGCTTCTGCAACTGGTATCACTTTATTAATAAAGTAGCCTAAATGCTCCCACAATTTTTCTTCATCAATAGCCTTATACGCTGTAAACAAAGATGCTAAGTCTTCCTTCGTATAACTAGAATCCCAACCAGGTAATGAAAGTTCCCCTTTTAGAGGGTCCATTTTTGCAATATCGTGCTCATCGTAAATTAATGCAGTAGATCCATCTGACAAACGATAATCTAATTGCGAACGCGTCCAATCAAAAACTGGCATAAAATTATAACAAACGACTTTAATACCAACTTGACCCAAGTGACGTAATGTTTGGCAATAATTTTCAATATAGTGGTCACGTGTTTGCTTTCCTAATTTAATATCTTCATGTACTGGTACACTTTCAATGACAGACAATTCTAACCCTGCGCTTTCAATTTCTGTCTTCAATGCCTTTATTTTATCTAATGGCCATACTTCACCAACTGGTATATCGTAAATTGCACTAACTACCCCTTTCATACCTGGAATTTGTCTGATATATTCAAGGCTAATTGGATCATCTTTACCATACCATCTGAATGTCATCTTCATAACAAATGACCGCTCCTCTCTAAATTAATTTGAAGTAATTATACGCATTGTTGTAACAAATATTTGTAATTAATTTCTCTAATAATGCTGCACTATCTGGTATTTCATTTTTTTCTACAAGTTCCCCAATAAACGTACATAAAATTCTTCTAAAATAATCATGTCTCGAATATGAAATAAAGCTCCTAGAATCGGTGAGCATACCAACAAAATGCATAATTAACCCTTGGTCTGCTAAAGAAGACATTTGTTTTAACATGCCTCGTTTAGTATCGTTAAACCACCAACCAGCGCCATGCTGCACTTTACTTTGAATAGCTGAGTTATTTTGAAAATTCGCAATTGTTGACCCTACAATATCGTTGTAAATAGGATTTAAATTGTAAAGGATGGTACTTGGCAAGTGCTGTGCTTTAGCCATCATATCTAGTAGTCTATTCAAATTCAGTGCTAAATCATGTTGATCTCGAATCGAATCGAATCCAGTATCTGCACCTAATTCACTAAATGCTTTCGTATTATTATTACGGATAGCACCAAAGTGAATTTGCATCACCCAATCTTTTTCAGTGTATAATCTACTTAGTTCTTTAAGGAGAAAAGTCTGAAATTGCGCTTGTCCTCTTGTCGATATAGGTTGCTGCGCAATCGCCTTTTCAAAAATCATGTCAATATCATCTTGGGTATAATTTTGGTAGTCAATTGTAGCTAATCCATGGTCTGCTAGACGACCACCTTTTTCATGAAAATATTCTACTCTTTGTTTCATACTGCTAATAAAATCTTGAACGTTGTGTATCGGTTGGGTTAATTTGCTTAAATTATCGATAAATTCAGCAAAGCACGGTTCATTTACTTTAAATGCAATATCTGGTCTGAATGCAGGTAAGACCGTCGTTTTAAAATCTTTTTGTGCTTTAATTTCATCATGATAATGTAAATCATCTGTGGGATCATCTGTCGTACAGATTAGATTTACGTTTGATTGTGAAATTAAAGATTGTGTAGTAACATGATGTTCCGTTAAATAACTATTAATTTCATCATAAATTCTGTCTGCATTCTCTTCAGTAAGTAATTCATGGACATCAAAATACATTGATAATTCCAAATGTGACCAATGATATAGTGGGTTAGCTACTGCATTCTCCAATGTAAATGCCCATTTTTTGAATTTTTCCCTAGGAGGCGCATCTCCAGTTATATAATATTCTTCGATTCCTTGTGCACGCATCGCCCGCCATTTATAATGATCGCCCCCCAACCATAGCTCAGTGATATTATTAAAATGTTTATTTTCACTGATTTGTTGTGGATCTAAATGACAATGGTAATCGTATATCGGCATATCTTTTGCAAATTGATTATATAATTCAATCGCTTTATCATTTTGTAACATAAATTTATCATTAATAAATAACGTCATTATTCACTGCTTCCTTCCTTAAATTTCTTCTCTAATCGCTAGTTCCTTCACAATTTGTTTGTGTCTCTTATCTGTTAGTGGGTACCCAAACAAGAAAATAAATAATGCTATTAAACAACCAATACCTGGTACTAAAAAGAATAATATTTTGAGTCCTTCAAGTGTTTCAGCACTTTGCGCTACATTTGGTTGATAACCAATCATCGTTAGAGCTAAGCCTGGAATAAATCCAGCCAATGCTTGTGAAATTTTACGTGTAAAACTATAACTTGAATACGTAATACCCTCCGAACGAATACCTGACTTCCATTGTCCGTATTCCACTACATCAGCAATAAATGCCCATGTTACTGTATTCGGTATTACGATGAAAAATGATGATATGGTATTAACAATTAAAAACGTTGTCATTTGATTGCCAAAAAATATAAAATTTAAAAATTCACAGATAATGAACCCAATAATACCTATAATTGCTGTCTTCTTCTTCCCAACCTTCTTACTTAACAACGTTGTTAAAAATAAGCCTGGAATAAGCACGACGAAGTTCAATGTACTCACTAAACCAACTAAATTGGGCGCATCCATTACATATTGGAAATAATATAGCTGCGAGGATTGTTTTAAAAACATTGCCATTATAGTTAGCAGCGTATATATTGCTAGCACGGCAAAAGCCCCATTTTTTAATAGACTGATAAATGCCTTTTTACCCATTCCTTTTTCTTTAGGTCGTTGAATAACATAACGTTCTTTAACATTTTTATAACAAATCAAATGAAGTATTACACCTACGATTGCAAGTAATGCTACCGCTACTGGATAGCCAATTGCATGATTAGGAAAATGATTTACCATAGGAATCACTACGATACCTGCTACAAATAGCGCTGCCTGCGATCCTAAATTTCGATAAACCGAAAGCTGCGTTCTATCTTCTGAATTGACTGTCATAGAAGCAGATAATGAACCATATGGAATATTAACAAAGGAATATGCTGCATTGAACAACATATATGTCGCAAATGCCCATATCACTTTACCTGTTTGATCTAAATTCGGTGAAATAAACGACACAACTGTACATATTGCTAATGGTACTGTGCCATATAATATAAATGGTCTGAATTTGCCACGTTTACCAAAATTTGACCTTGAATCTACATATGTGCCAACGCCTGTGTCAACAAATGCATCAAATATTTTAGAAACTAAAAATACAAGACCTCCATAAAATGCTGAAATGCCTAAAATATCAGTGAAAAATTTCAGTAAATAAATTTGACCCATATCAAACATCATACCGTTACCCAAATCTCCCAAACCATAGGATAACTTTTCTCTAAACTTTAATTTTGGTGTTCCTATCTCTTCAAACTTTTTTTGTTTATTCTTATTCGTTGTCATTGAAACCATAAGATGACCTCTTTCTAACGTTTGATGTCTAACTCCACTTCAGTAATGTGCTCCATGCGCTATAATTTTTTATCTTTACCATTTATTACAGTTCTTAAAGACACAACACCTGAAAGCGTTATTTAAGCGATACCTAAAATCAAAATAAAAATGATAATAAACTATGTATCATCGCTATTCATGTAGTGAATGCACCCATAACTATAACTATGGCTATTCTAACCAGTCTCGTTTCAACGACCATTTGAAAGGCATATAAATCATGTAAGGTCATATAAGTAACCTTTAAATTCAAAGTGTTGCCTTTTATAATCGTTAACTACTTTTTAGAGAAGCCTATTTTTTCGATTAACATTTGACCACAGCAACTATAATAGTTGTCATGTCGTTGTTGTAAAGTTTGCATCTTTGTCATTAGCATCTTCCTTTTCCAACTTATTTCCCTACTCAACTCAATTTCATTATAATTTTTATTTAATTCAAGTCAATTACAATAATAATTTGTTCTAAATGATGTCATTTTTTCTCTTTTACTTTATTTATCATAAATACTGACTATAACCGTTCCGCATAAAAGAATATAAATATTTAATGTATTAATTATTTATATGTCATCAAACTTATCGCACTCAATTTAAATAGACTTAATTAACACTAATACCTCAAAATTTTATAATAAATTTGATCTTTTTATTAATAAATTATGCTAAACTGAGATTTTTGTGAATATATTCACATGAAAATGAGAAATACTGTAGTTTTATTAAAACTGAAATGCTAAGTTAAACATGTAAGGAAAGCGCTTAATGAAATTGCAAATAACTTCCAGATTTAATTTCTAAATATTCCCAAAATTTTATATTCAACTCATTATTTATGAAATCAATTATTTTTTGACTAGTCTTTTGCTAGCGTACAGTTTTACTTTATCACCAAGTTATAAATAACAATCAAACCATTACTGAAAGGAACATAAATTATGATTAGTACATTGTCACGTTACCAACCTCGATTTAATAAATTAATTTGCGTAGATTCAGATGGTTGTGCCATTGATACAATGACAATTAAACATGAACGCGCCTTTGGTCCAGCTCTCGTAGCTGAATGGCAACTTAATGAACATTCCAAAGCAATACTTCAACGCTGGAATGAATTTAATCTTTATGAGATTACTAGAGGCATTAATCGTTTCAAAGGATTAGAAAAAATGTTAGCAGAACTTGTCGCAGATGGCTTTGAAATAGAAGGATATGAGGATATCAAACATTGGGTAACGACGACTCATGCCTTTTCTAATCCAAGTTTAGAACAAGCTATCGCTGACGCACCGGATCAAATAGGGCTTCGCAAAGCATTGGCTTGGTCTCATCAAGTTAATCAGCGCATTCAAGAGTTACCAAGTATTGGCCCGTTTAATCATGTCTTAAGCACTTTAAAAAATGCATCATCATTTGCTGATATTGCTATAGTATCTTCAGCTAATTTATCTGCGGTACAACATGAGTGGGAAACGTATCATCTAACACCTTATTTAAGTGGTATGTTTGCTCAAGAAGCAGGTACAAAAGAGCATTGTTTAGCAGTTTTAAAACAATTTTATAATCTTGAAGACATAGTCATGTTAGGCGATGCAAAAGGTGATATGGAGGCTGCACAAGTAAACGGTATTTATTTTTATCCGATTCTAGCTGGTCATGAAGATAAATCGTGGCTTGATTTTAATAATAAATATTTAAAATTATTTAAAGAAGGTCATTTCGACCAAGACATACAGTCTTCACTTATTACTGCATTTTATAATAACTTTGAAGGAGCGAAATAAATGGTAAAGGTAAATTTAAAAGCAGCACCTTATAACTTAGATGACGAACAAATCACGTGGGTTGAACAGACACTCGACCATTTAACAGATGAAGAAAAAATCGGACAATTATTCTTCAACTTATTTTCATTAGAGGGTGGAAAAAAATTTCACGATGCCGACTTAAGTAACAAGGAAGTATTAGAACGCTATCATATTGGGGGCGCTCGTTATGAAGGTGGTAACAAAGAGGACGTACAGCATTTATTGAATGATTTACAAAAACATACGAAAATCCCTGTATTAGTTGCTGCTAACTGTGATTCTGGTGGTAATGGTGCTTGTAAAGATGGAACATACATTGCCAGTGCAGCACAATGTGAAGCTGCTCAAGATACAAAAGTAGCCTATCATGCTGGCTTAGTATCTGCGCGTGAATCATCAGCCCTAGGTGTTCATATAAATTTTGATCCCTGTGTAGATATTTTAAAAAATTGGCGTAATACAATTGTTAACACACGTGCTTATGGTACAAACGCAGAAACTGTAATCAAATACTCAAGTGCCTTTATCGATGGCTTTAATGCCGAACGTGACATGATTACATGTATCAAGCATTTCCCAGGTGATGGGACAGAAGAACGAGATCAACATTTAGTCCTCGGGGTAAATGAATTATCTACAACAGAATGGGATGATAGTTTCCGTAAGGTCTATCAACATCATATCGATCGCGGTGTACAAATGATTATGGCAGGTCATATTGCACAACCCGCATATTCTAAACAATTAAATCCGAGCTTGGAAGACAAAGATATCTTACCTGCGACTTTATCTAAAGAATTAATTACAGATTTACTTAAAGACGACATGAACTTTAATGGATTGGTTGTAACAGATGCAAGCCATATGTTAGGTATGACAGCTTCAATGCGTCGTGAAGAATATGTTCCCCTTTCGATTGCTGCCGGATGTGATATGTTCCTCTTCTTCAATGACCTAGAAGAAGACTATCAATTTATGCTAAACGGTTATAAAAATGGGGTCATTACCAATGAACGTCTAAACGACGCAGTACGACGTATATTAGGTTTAAAAGCGCAATTACGTTTGCACGAAAAACAAGAAAACGGTACCCTTATTCGTCCTCAAGAAGATTTAAATATAATTGGTTGCCAAGAACATTTGGACATGCGTGCAGAAGCCGCAGATTTAGGTATCACATTAGTAAAAAACACTTTAGACCAACTACCTATTCGTCCAGAAACACATAAAAATATTCAACTATACATTATTGAAGGCGAAAAAGATGGCATATATAAATCTGCTAACAACGTACAAGATGACGTTATAAAAGAATTGGAAGCGCGTGGTTTTAATGTCACTTTAAATGATGGCTCTACACGTGTTAAAGGCAAAACATTAGCTTATCGTAAAAAGGTAGATGCTGCCCTTGTCTTTGCCAATATAATTGGCTATGCCGCTGAAAATAATTACCGCATTAAATGGGGAACTGCCATGAGCAATGAGATTCCATGGTATGTTCATGAAGTGCCAACAGTATTTGTTTCTCTTAATTTCACTACACATTTGCATGATGTATCGATGGTTAAAGCCTACGTAAATGCGTACCATTCTAATCCTGAAACAATTAAACAAACTGTAGATAAAATAATGGGAGAAAGTGAATTCAAAGGGTCATATAATGAACTTGTTTGGACTGATAAATGGGAAGCCAAACTTTAACAGTACAATTCATTTTGTGAAAATGAGTTATGTTAGAGAAACTATTACAATTGTAACTAAATATAATAAAGAAAAAATAAGAGTCCGGGACATAAACATTTCTGATTAAAGAATAAACGTCAATTTCTATTGAAATTATATAGAAATTGACGTTTTCTTTATTTTTATATAATTTTGTAGCTCGTTGAGCTACTATTTTTCTTAT
>NZ_MRZN01000021.1 GCF_002614725.1 Staphylococcus edaphicus
AGAGACTACAGGCTCGAACCATACCCCAGGCAAGCATGCACGGTCAAAATCGTAAGATTTTAAATATAAAGAGGACTAACCCATAAAGGATTAGCCCTCTTTTTTTGAGATTGGGTATTTATGTCCCAGCCTCTTTAACAGTTACATCTGTAATAATTCGCTAAAATAAAATGAATTTTCTCTTTTTACTTAACTTACTATACTCAGATATCTACTAGAACTTGAACTTGAAAAAGTGATTTCTAGTCTTCTTGATTCATTTATAATTTAGAAGAAACGTTTTACCGCCGTTGACATTGGAGGAATTTCATCTAAATCTAATTTTTTATCTTCAGTAATAGATCTGTATGCCCATTTACCGTAGTTAATTGCTTCATCTTTAACAATTTTACCAGGTAATGGTGCTGCATTTGGATCAACATAAACATTGACAATAGTTGGTCTATCTTGTGCCATTGCTTCTTCTACTACTTCGTCTATTCTATTTGGGTCTTTAAGTGTATAACCAACACCACCACAACTTTCAGCAAATTGTGCTAAATCTATGTCAGTGAAGTTGATTGCATATTCTAATTCACCAGCTGCTTGTTGTTCATATTTAATAAATGATAGTTCTTGGTTATTTAATACAAATATAGTCATTGGTAAATCATATTGAACCGCTGTTGCAAAGTCCTGCATAACCATTTCAAATGCACCGTCGCCAGCTATACCTACGACTTGACGATTTGGATAGGCACGTTTTGCTGCTATTGCACCTGGTAGTGCACAACCCATAGTACCTAACCAACTTGATACGATGAATTTATTATTCACAGTTAAATTTAAATAACGTGTTGACCAAACAGTAGACGTACCAACATCGATAGAGAAAATCGCATCATCTGTTCTCACTTGGTTGATTGAATCCATTAAACGTTCTGGGCGAATTGGCGCACTTTCATCAGCTTTATCTTTGGCCATCCATGAATCCCAAGTTGCTTTTCTTTGTAATGTTTTAGTTAAGAAATCACGATCTTTCACATGTTTTGCATTATCTGTTAATTGTTGCAATGCTAATTTACTATCGCCAACAATACCTACATTTACATCAAAACGATGTCCTATATTTTCTGGGTTTGTATCGATTTGAATTGCTTTAATATTTTTCTTAGGTAAATAGTCGACATATGGATAGTTTGTACCTACCATGATAAGTAAATCGGCATCTTGAATCGTTTGGTAAGATACTTTAGTACCAATTTTACCTAAATTACCTAGGTTATAAGGATGTGCATCTGCTAAGATACCTTTGGCAGGTAAAGTAATGATTGACGGAATTTTAACCGCTTCAATAAATTCCTGCACTTCATCTTTAGCGTGTTTTGCACCTGTACCAATAATCATAACTGGGCGTTTACTTTTATTAATTAACTTAGTAGCTTTTTTGATGCTACGTGGTTTTGGTGCAACACGTGCTGGTGGCGCTGTATCCACTGGTGTATTTGTTGTATCTTTCACTTTGTTAGTTAATAAGTTATTTGGCAGAATTAAGACTGCAACGCCTTTTTGCTCATAAGCCGTACGAATCGCTTCATTAACAATGCCAAAAATGTCTTTATCATTTTCAGAGATTTGACGGTTATAAACAGCCACATCATCTACCATTTTGCTAATATCTGTTTCTTGGAATGCTTTTGTACCTAGTGCAGTGCTATCTGTTTGTCCTGCTAAAATGAGTTGAGGCACGTTATCCATTTTTGCATCATACATACCATTTAATAGATGGACTACACCAGGACCACCGATACTTAACGCTACACCAATTTTTCCAGTTAATTTTGTGTAACTTGCAGCTGCTAAACTTGCTACTTCTTCATGACGCACATGAACAAATTCAATATTATCTCTTTCTGTTCTTAAACTATCTACTACTGCATCGATTGAATCGCCTGGAATACCATATAAATGATCTATATCCCATGCTTGTAGTGCTTTTACTAACGCTTCATTTGCTTTAATTTTTGCCATTGTAAAAATTACTCCCTTCAATATTTAAAACTATATTAAAAAACCATAAATCTTTTCAATAAATCTATACATTTAGTATAAAAATAAAATGAGTATTGGTAAGACGATTGAGCTTAACACTGCTGTTAATATCATACCAATTGAACTAAATGCGCCAGACTCAATGTCTATTTCTAATGCTTGCGCTGTTCCGAAAGCATGCGAAGCATTTCCATACGTCATCCCTTTAGCTATAGATGTTTTGAATCTTCCTAATCTTAATAGATAAGACCCTAGTATGCTACCAATTAAACCTGTAGTAATAATAAACATGACAGTCACCGTATCTACGCCACCAAGCTGATTTGATACTTCAATACCAACTGCAGCCGTTATTGATCTAGGCAACATAGTCACAATGACTTCCTTTGAATAACCGAATAGTTTCAATATGCTATAAACGAACACAAAATTGAGCATAACTGCTGTGATGACACTGCTAAAAATAATGCTCGCATTTTGTAAGATTTTATGCCGATTCTGATAGAGTGGAAATGCTAAACAGACAACTGTACAATTTAGTAAATAATTAATCCACTGACCACCTATCATATATTCCTGATAATCTACTTTAAATAATAAAAGTACGATAATGATGCCGATAGATGATATTAACGCTGGATTTAAAAATGGGGTGTTATATTTATCCTGTAACTTCTTTGCACCAATATACATAAGTACTGTTAATAAAATCATTATTAAAGCTTTGAATATTAACATCTAATTTGTCTCATTCCCGTATCGTGCAGTTTTAACCATTTTTTCAGCGATAAATCCTGAAATTAAAGCTACACAACATGTACCAAGTATAATCATAGAGAAAAACAAAATGTAATTTATGTTAATAATTGGTGCGACATCCATAATTCCCACAACTGATGGTACAAAGAAAAATACCATTGTTGCTAGGAAAAAGTTAGAACCTTCACTCACCCATTTTGCTGGTATGACCTTCAATTGAAGTAATAGGAAAAATAAAACCAACCCTACGATACTACCAGCGATTGGAATGTGTAACACACGTTGAATTACGCTACCAACATACGTAATCGCCATTATTAATAATATTTGAAGTAAAAATTTAATTACTCTTTTAGACAGTTGCAATAATCATCACCCTTAATCGCTTTATTCATTACATTACCTAGTATAAGACGATATCTTATATAATAAAAATATTGATTTTCAATAGAACCTATTACTTTTATGAATGAAAGCGTTTCAACTCATTATTTTTATCTATGTATGACTATAAGGCAATTCTATATAGGGATATAAATATGTTTAAAAAAGGACAGCCTTCTAAACTCAGTTAGAAATCACTGTCCTCTGTATATGACTATGCTATTTTAAATCCTTTGAATTTCACGTTACTTTCATGCAGTTTTTTGATATAAAGTTTATAAACGCGCTTTCATAAATTCAATCCATTGCCTTGTCGCATGGCTTAAATATTTATCTCGTTTCCATATAACACCTAATTCCCACCGCATACCAGGGTCGTCGAGTTTTATGTTTTTAAAACTACCATTTAATAAGTTAACAATATTCTCGGGCAGTATACTGACACCTAGATGTGCATTTAGCAGATTTTCAATAAAATTCCATTGTGAAATTTTTGAAATTGTATTTGGAATATAGCCAGCGTTTTTAGCCGCTTCAATAATTTTATCGTTTAAATAAAAGTCCTCATTAAATAAAATAAAATCCTCATCTTTAAGCATACTCATATCGACATGTTTAGAATTTGCTAAAGGATGTTCTTTATTTAACACTAGTCTTAAATCTTCTTGATACAACGTAATCGAGTGGAATATGGTTTTATCGACAGGTAAAGTCGTAATACCAATATCAATTTCATCATTTATTAACTGCGTTTCTATCATCTTCCCACCATTTTCAACAAGGTTATACGTAACACCGGGGTACTTATGATGAAATTCACCAAGTATATTTATGAATTTATTCATATTCATCACAGCCGATAATCCAATACTAATATGGCCCGTTTCTAATCCAAGTAAACTATTGATTTCTTTTGGTAAATCTTTATACAAGGTGAGAATTTCTTTACACTTTTTATAAAATACTCTTCCCGCATCTGTTAGTACAAGTTGTCGCTTACTTCGATCAAACAGCACCATATCCAACTCTTTTTCTAAATCTTTGATTGCTTTACTAATTGTTGGCTGGGCAATATATAAAGATTTCGAAGCATTTGTCATACTATTTTGATCAACCACTTCAACAAAGTACTTCATATGTTTAATGTCCATGTACCCACTCCTCTTTGCAAATAGTCAATACTATTTAGTATACGTTGAATTTTCAATATTTCAATATAGCTTTATTACTGCGTTATATTGTATTTACAATTCCATTCTCTTAGTTTACTAATTAAAAACTGGTGACAGCGTGTATAAACGCGTTACCAGTTTCCAAATATACATTATTTTACTTTATAGCTAAGCCAAGTCTGCATCACTTGCTTGTTTCTGTGTGTGCTGTTCCGTTTCACTGCCATTTTCAATTTCTTGTTCGCTCAATTTGATAATTTTAAAACCGATGTATCCAAATATAATCGATATTATCGGTACGGTATAATTTAATATCGCAAAAGGTGCATATTCTATAACAGAAACACCCAAAGTAGAAGCAATAAATACACCACACGTATTCCATGGTACAAATACCGATGTTAAGGTACCACCATCTTCCAGCGCTCTCGACAGATTCTTAGGATGTAGTTGCTTCTCTTTAAAAGCATTTATATACATGCGAGATGGTACGATAATTGATATGTATTGCTCTGAACAGGTAACATTCGTTCCGATACACGATACAATGACAGATGCTATGAGTGTACCAGTAGATTTTGCAACTCTAAGCACTTGTGTAATCAATGCTGATAACATGCCTGAATATTCTAATACACCGCCAAACGTCATTGCTACTAATGTTAATGAAATGGTATAAAACATGGATTCTAACCCGCCACGATTGAATAATTCATCTACAAGTTTATTGCCAGATTCAATCGTATAACCTGTTTGCAATGCTGTTAATGCCTCGGTAATTGTACCACCTTGAACAAAAATTTGTGCAAAAAAGCCTAGCACAATGCCCATACAGATTGCAGGTATCGCCGGCACCTTTAATATAACCAACGCAATAACAATTACAGGAATTAATAGTAACCAAGGTGTAATTAAAAAGTTATTTTGCATGGTATCTAAAATAGCATTTATATTTTTTGTGTCAAAATGTTTTGTTCCAAAGCGTTGACCAATAATAAAAAATGCGATAAGCGATATGACTAAAGCTGGTATCGTCGTGTAGAACATGTGTTTAATATGTTCAAATAAATTCACGCCTGTTAAGCCAGAAGCTAAATTAGTAGTGTCAGAAAGTGGGCTCATTTTATCACCAAAATATGCGCCACAAATAACTGCGCCTGCGACCATTCCAGGTGAAATCCCCATACTGATACCAATGCCCATAGATGCTACACCTACAGTTGCCATCGTTGACCAACTACTTCCAATGGCTAACGCAACAATCCCACACAAGATAATGACAACTACTAAAAAATAGCTTGGGTCTATTAATTGCAGTCCATAATAAATCATAGTCGCCACGACGCCACTACCAATCCACGAACCGATTACTAACCCTACTAGTATAATGATGACAATTGCTGGTAACGCATGTCGTATCCCCTTATACATCATTTCTTCTACTTCGCTAAATTCATAACCATGTAACATCGTCACTAAAATAGCGATAGCCGTGCCAATTAATAAAGGAATATGTGGTTCTTTCTCTAGGACAGCCACCGTAAAAAGCATAGCGACAATCATCGTTGTTAAAGTGAAAACTGCTGAACTGAAACCCAACTTCTTTTTCGTTCTGTGTCTACTACTGTTTTTAGTTTTTCTACTAAAAATCATAGCCACCTCCTTTGTTAATAAAATCATACTTTAAATCGGAAGCGCTTTCAAAACTTTGTTTATGATTCACTTCTATATTTTATTTTCATTTTCACTTCGGGCAATTCATACTATCTTATTGATAAAAAATGATTTTTAGCTATATTTTCATTTCAATATTACATTACAGTTGTATGGCATATATTTCTAACTTGTTAAAGTTTTTTGTATTAATTGTTTAATATATTGTACTTTTTACATCCCCACTTTATTATAATTATATAATTTAAAAATGTCTGGAGCGTATGTATGACTATTAAAAAGAAATTAGTAAATGTATTTATTGCTACTACGGTTTTAATGACAGGAACAGTAACTTTTCAATCCATTAACGAAACTAAAACGACTGATGCCGCTGTTAACTATTACAATAAAAATCAATGTACATGGTATGTATTTAAAAAACGTGCTAGTGTAGGAAAGCCTGTGCCAAACGGTTGGGGAAATGCTAAATATTGGTATAGCAAAGCTAAAAATGCCGGTTATCGTGTAGGTAAGAAGCCAGCAAAACGTGCTGTCATGCAATCGACATCTGGTGCTTATGGTCACGTGGCGTACGTAGAAACCGTTTATAATAATGGCAGTATTAAAGTCTCTGAATATAATTACAATCGTCCTTTAGCATACGGTACTAGAGTCTTAAGTAAAGCCACAGCAGCAAAACATCATTATATTTACTAAATTTCTATCATAAAGCATCATACACAAAATAAACGCCAATTCATTTGATACGAAGTTGGCGTTTTTATATACATTAATGAAATTGATAACTATGGTGACCTTGGGCAAAACCTTTCACACTGTAAATCCAGGAACCGCCATTATTTTCAATGTCATTAGCACAAATAATAAGCTGATCTGTCCCTGGAATAAAAGCTGGATGGGTTGATCTTAGCATGTGACCTTGATCACGTCCGGGCATTAGTATTTGGCCAATTGGTGCTCCTTTTTTGTTAAATACGAGAACTTTACCTTGTCCATACATAGCAACATATACATTGTCATCACTATCAATGCAGCATGAATCTGGACCTTCATGACCCGTAAAATAGTATGGAATTGAGGCACCGAATGGCGCAATGGTTACACCATCATCTAATAAATCTATGCGATGTAAACGATTGGCATTGGTCTCTGTAACCCATAATGTCTTCTCATCTGTACTTAACGCGACACCATTAGCAACTGCAAGATGTTGAATCACAGGCGTAATCGTTTTATAGTCTGGAGATACATAGTAAACGCCACCTTTAGGATTGGTTGAATACCCACGAAAATCCGTAAAATAAAACCCTCCTTTGCTATCAAAGACTAAGTCATCAATACAATATTCAGTAGCAATATCTAAAACAATATCTTGTAGATAATTACCCTCTGCATCTACAGTAAAGATACCCCCTGTGCTTTCAAAATCACCTAAATAGCACACAAATAGGCGACCATCTTTATGAATTTTAACAGCTGCTGGATTTTGTTTTTTCGATTTAAATAATTCAGTTACGTTTTTATCAGGTAATGCCACATGAAAAATCGTACCTCCAAATACTTCGCAAAGGAGCAAGTTTCCTTCTCTATCAAAACATAAGCCTTCTAATTGTAATCCTTGTTTAGAAATTTCTAACCATGGTACTGCCGTTACCGTAAGTAGTTGCTTTTCATGTGCTGGCATAGGCACAACACTATTTTCTCCATCTTTATATGCCAATACTGGCAATTCATTAGAATTCATAAAATCTCCACCCCTTTTTCAATCATTCACTTTATAATTATATGCGAGATAATTCATAAAATAAATTAATACCAATGGCAACCTTTATACATCTAAAAATTTTCAAAACACGCTAAAAAACACCTTTACACTAAATTTGCCAATTTAAGCTTAAAGGTGTTTATATTACATAGGTCCTGACTACATTTTTATCATGTACCTATCTCCGCGTATTTATTTTATTGATTTTGTAATCTTAATTCTTCTAATAATTGTTGCGCTACTGCTGCATTGGCTCTCGGTTGTTTCTTTAACTTATCTGCAATTTGCGCTATTTCCTCGCCTTGTGCACCAACAACAATTGCTAGAGATTTATATTGCAAACTCATATGCCCTTGCTGAATACCTTCAGAGACAAGCGCACGGCACGCTGCAAAGTTTTGTGCTAATCCTACTGCAGCAACTACATGTCCAAGTTCTTGGGCAGAATCTACCTTCATTAAATCTAAAGATGCTTTAGCAATAGGCAACACTTTGGTACCTCCACCCACGGTTGCAAGTGTCATTGGCACTTCAATAGTCCCAACTAAAACTTGCCTTGCTTCATCATATTGCCATGTAGCTAGACCACGATATTGGCCATCCTTACTAGCATATGCATGCGCTGTAGCTTCTGCGCCTCTCGTATCATTACCAGTAGCTAAAACAACTGCATGTATCCCATTCATTACCCCTTTATTGTGTGTAGCTGCACGATGAATATCAACTTGTGCTAATGTTGATGCACGCGCCATTCGTTTGGCAACTTTTGCACCATCTCGACCACCTTTAGATAACGCATCGACTGTAATTTCGCCCTGTACTTTAACTACAGAGGCTGTGGCATGATTTGACAAAATACTCATTAAGATATCAACATCATCTAATTCATTTTTCAAATATGCCGTGATGCCCTCCAATATCGTATTTAACATATTTGCGCCCATTGCATCTTTCGTGTCTACGTATACTTTTAACGACAATAATCCTTCTGTAGGAAACGTGTCAATCTCTATTTTACGAAAGCCACCGCCTCTTTCTATAATCGATGGATAAACCTCATCGGCAATTTGTTTTATTTGTATTTCGAGATTGTTTATTTGTTTGGCCAACACCTCAGTATCCGATATATCATCAAAAACAATTTGGCCAATCATGAGTCGTTCACTCGAAATGACTTTGAATCCACCTGTTTGATTTACAAGTTTCGCACCATAACTTGCCGCTGCAACTACGGATGGTTCTTCAACCATCATCGGTACAACATAAGCTTTATTGTCTACTATAATTTCTGGTAACAAACCAACTGGTAACGTCCCTTGTCCAATGACATTTTCAATTAAACTGTTCGCAATTTCTTCTGATATTAAAGAATTGTTCAATAATACCTGCTTATTCGCTTCATCTAACCAACCTTTTTGAACTAAGTCATTCAATTTATCTTCCCTTGATAAATGACGAAATGTTTTACCTAATGCTTCCATATTTAAACCTCTCTTTCTATTGCTATAGCGATACCTAAACCACCACCAATACAAGCAGTAGCAATACCTGTTTGTTTATCTTCTTGTGACAATATATTTACAAGTGTTGTAACTAAACGTGTCCCACTTGCACCTATTGGATGTCCTAATGCAATCGCACCACCGTAAAGATTCAATTTATCTTCTTTGATACCCAAATGCTTACTAACTGGAATACTTTGAGCCGCAAAAGCTTCTGTCATTTCAACTACATCAAAGTCATCGATTTCTTTATTCGACTGACTTAATAACTTTGTAACCGCATGATACGGTGCATAACCCATAAGTTCTGGATCACAACCAATTTCAGTATGTTCTCCAACAATTGCTAAGATATCAAAGCCATTTTCTTTGGCATAAGTTTCGTCCATTAATATAATTGTTGAAGCACCATCATTAATACTAGAGGCATTACCACCAGTTATCGTACCTTCTTCTTTAAAAATTGTTTTTAATGTACCAAGTTTTTCAATGCTACTATTTCCACGTATGCCTTCATCGGTCGTCATCCATTCGCCCGTTACATCTTTTAATGGCACAATTTCATTTTCAAACTTGTTAGCTTCTGTAGCTTGGTGTGCTTTCATTTGTGAATCATTAGCAAATACATCTTGTTCTTCTCGTGTCACATTATATTTCTCAGCTATTTTTTCAGCTGTAATCCCCATAGGTACATTCATAAAAGCATCCGTAAGACCGTCATGCATAAAACTATCAACAGGTGTGTCACTCTCATTCAACATCAGTTTTGGTGCATTGGTCATACTTTCAACGCCACCTACTGCTACTACTTTTGCTTCACCCAATTGTATTAACTGTTTGCCTAAAATAATAGATTTCAATCCAGATCCACAAACTTCGTTAATTGTCATTGCTGGTGTCGTATTAGGAACCCCAGCATTGATACCGATTTGACGTGCAGGGTTCTGTCCATTACCCGCTTGTAACACATTACCATATATAACTTGTTCGATATTTTGAGGATTTAAATTGATAGCTTTGATAGCCGCTTCTAAAGTTTTAGTTCCAAGTTCTACTGCTGAATACTGACTTAATCTTCCTTTAAATCTTCCTATTGGTGTACGTTTAGCACTTACGATTGCGATTCTATTCATTTTCATTCTCCTTTATCTCTCTTTTTCAAATCATTGTATTTTAGCGTCGTGATTTGGTATGATACAATTGCTTATTTATATATAGAAAGGTGTCGATACGCTTTATGACAGTTGGTATTGATCAAATTAATTTTTATGTTCCAAGGTTTTATGTAGATATGGCTAAACTTGCCGAATCTCGTCAAGTAGATCCAAACAAATTCTTATTAGGTATTGGCCAAACTAAAATGTCAGTTAGTCCAATGAGTCAAGACATTGTTTCGATGGGTGCAAATGCTGCAAAAGCCATCGTTACGGAAGAAGACAAAAAGCAAATTAGTATGGTTATTGTTGCAACTGAATCTGCAATTGATTCCGCGAAAGCGTCCGCAGTACAAATACATAATCTGTTAGGTATTCAACCATTTGCCCGTTGTATTGAAATGAAAGAAGCGTGCTATGCTGCTACGCCTGCTATTCAACTGGCTAAAGATTATTTAGCACAACGCCCAGATGAAAAAGTGCTTGTTATTGCTAGTGATACTGCACGTTATGGCTTGCAATCTGGTGGTGAACCAACACAAGGTGCTGGTGCAGTTGCCATGATAATATCACAAAACCCACGTATTCTTGAATTAAATGATGATGCTGTTGCATTTACAGAAGATGTTTACGATTTCTGGCGTCCTAGTGGTCAACCCTATCCACTTGTAGATGGTGCTTTATCGAAAGACGCCTATATCCGTTCTTTCCAAGAAAGTTGGCAAGAATATGCACGTCGCTACAATAAATCTCTAACTGATTTTAAATCCCTATGCTTCCATGTACCATTTACAAAGATGGGGAAAAAAGCACTTGATTCAATTTTAACCGATGATATCGATGCTGAAACAAAAGAACGCTTAACATCAGGTTATGATGCCGCCACTTATTACAATCGCTATGTAGGTAATATTTATACTGGCTCTCTTTACTTGAGTTTGATTTCTTTACTTGAAACACATGATTTAAAAGCAAATGATACGATTGGCTTATTTAGCTACGGTTCAGGATCTGTTGGTGAGTTCTTCAGTGGTAAAATTGTAGAAGGTTACCAAAACACACTTGATATCCAAGGCCATAAAGACCTATTAAACAACCGTGAAGAAATTTCAGTCGAAACTTATGAGACGTTCTTTAATCGTTTCGACAATTTAGAATTTGATCATAAAACTGAATTGGAAAATGAACAAAATACGATTTTCTATCTCGAAAGTATCAATGATCATATCCGTAATTATAATACCTTAAATTAGATTTTAAATCACTTAATCGTATCACGTTCAGATGAGATCATTTAAATTGTTTTATTTTGCACTTATTTTAAACCCATGTCAGTCGTTCGTCACGATTTCAATTTTAAGATCATATATTGATCACAATAGGTTTACTTCATTCAAACTTACTGATTTGATGTAAAGCTATGAAAAGCGCCCTCCCCAAGAGCTTAATTGCTCTTGGAGAGGGCGCTTTAGTATCATTTCATTGAGTACAAAGTAAAAATTAACTATTTCTTTTTCTATTTGCTTCTTCTATCATTTTTGTATAGGATTCACTACGTTCTTTATCAATACTTAATGTTAAACCTAATGCTTTTCTCTCGTTATTTGCATCCTTATACAAGGAAACCATCATTAAAAATACGACAATACTAAATGGCAACGCTGAAATAATGGCTGCTGATTGTAAAGCACTTAATCCAGTATCTCCGCCAGCTAGTAATAAAACATAAGCAATCGCTGCTAATGCTAATCCCCAAACAATCTTTATGAAACCTGATGGATTTAACGTTCCATAAGCCGTCTGCATACCTAAAACATAAGTCGCAGAATCTGCAGAAGTAATAAAGAAAGAGGCAATCAATGCTAATGCAACAATTGATAATATAAATCCAAATGGTAATTCATTAAAGATTCCAAACAATTGCGTTTCAGGTGGCATGGTTAAAATATGTGAATGTGTTTGTCCAACTGTTATACCTGTAGCACCAAACGCACTAAACCAAATAATACTAATAACCACAGGTACCCCTAAAACTGCAATGATGAATTCTCTAATACTTCTCCCCTTAGAAATTCTAGCAATGAAAGTACCAACAAATGGACTCCAACTCATCCACCAACCCCAGTAATAAATCGTCCAAGTCTGAAGCCAATCACTTTTTTGTTCGTTTAAAGGCGCCACGTCTAAACTATTGAATACAAGAGAATTCAAATAATCACCAGTACCACTTGTCATCATGTTGAGAATAAGTAGCGTTGGACCAACAACAAATATTACAATTAACAAAATGGCTGCTAAAATCATATTTAAATTACTTAAATATTGTATACCTTTGCTTAATCCACTCCACGCGCTATATAAAAATAATACAGTAACTACCGCAATGATAATACCCTGTACAATTGAATTACTTGGCACTCCAAATAAATAATTCAAACCGCCATTGATTTGAATTGCACCTACACCTAAAGAAACTGCAACTCCAATCACCGTTGCAAAGACGGCTAAAATATCGACAATGTCTCCAATAGGCCCATCTACTTTATCTCCTAATATAGGTCTCAACGTTCGTGAAATTAGACCATTTTCACCTTTACGAAACTGAGAATAAGCAAGGCCTAAGGCCACAATACCGTATACTGCCCATGGATGAAATCCATAATCAATAAACGAAGATTTAAAAGCTTCTGCCATAGCTGCTCTTGTTTCTGGATTCGCTGTTGGAGGGGCCATATAGTGAGAAATGGGTTCAGATGCCCCATAAAAGACAAGTCCAATACCCATACCAGCACTAAATAACATAGCAAGCCAAGAAACTGTCCTAAATTCTGGCTTGTCTTTTGGCTTTCCGAGCTTTAACTTTCCTATTGGACTGAATAATAAGAAAACACAAAATCCTAATATAATAGTGTAAAGTAACATATAATACCAACCAAAGGTCTTACTTACCCATGTAGATATATTTCCACCTATAGTACCAAATTGTTGTGGGAATATGGCACCTACAAGTACTAGTAAGCCTATAATGGCAGTTGAATATAAAAAAACGCTTGAAAATCCCTTTTTTTCTTTTTCCAGAAGACTCACCATCCCTAAATAAATATTATAAAGACGGTTATCACAATACCATACTGAGTTAATTATTCAACACTATTCATAAAATTTTACATTTAATATATAAAATGATTAATAGCTCGCTATTATTTGTAAAATGATAGTTTAAGCCTTTACGGCTTTTTACTATGTTTAGGTCTATACAACACATCCATATCTACGCTTTCTAATTTTAATAGCATGATTTTAGTATCTATGCCACCACCATAACCTGTTAGGTTACCATCTTTGCCTACAACTCTATGACAGGGGATGATAATAGAAATTGGGTTACTTCCAACTGCACCACCCACTGCTTGAGCAGACATCTTTGTCTTACCTCTTTTTTTAGCTATTTTCTCTGCAATATCCCCATACGTCCATGTTTCGCCTTGTGGAATTTCCAACAGTATTTGCCACACCTGTTCACGAAATGTTGTCCCCGTCGCTTTCAATGGAAAATCAATTTTGGGATTATCACCTGAGAAATAGGCATCTAGCCAGTGTTTCGCCTTATCAAATACTGCTAAATCCATCTCTTGCAAAGGATTATCATCTTGTGCTTCAAAATCCGTATGCTTAGGTAACCATAGACCGGTTAAATTTTGCCCATCCGAAGTAAGTGTAATGTGGCCAATTGGTGATTGATAGTAACTTTTATAATGCATCGTGCTTCCCCCTTTTCTCGTACTTGTAGAGTGGTTATTGTCTTAGTGTTCCAATGTTAATATGTAAACATGTAAAATTATAAGCAATGATATTTCACTGCTTTTCTATCGATGATAACCATTACCTATACTCATTCATATGGTTCAACTTTAATGTTAGATTTGCATCAAATCAAAGTTTTGGTGGTGAACCTATGTCTTTTAAAATCTTTATTCACGCATAGGGACATTTAAAAATAAGCCTAAGACAGCAATTAACGTCTTAAGCTTTACTGGTTTACTTGTTAAAATCAGTAGTTTTGTCACTATTCAACTTCTGCCACTTGTTCTTTTTCAACCTGTTTCATTTTTCGCGTCGGAATGAGGCATGCACTTGTAAACACACCACCAATCACTAGACAAACGCCTACGATAAAACCTGTACTAGCAGCAGCATCAACACTTTGACCACTTTGCGTAAGCCCTGTGAATATAGAAGTCATGATTGCAATACCGAATGCGCCACCAAGTGTTGAGCCCATTTTAAAAATGCCAGATGCTACACCGACCTTTTCGGCGGGCGTAGTAGAAACTGCAGTACTTAACGCTGGCGTTGCAAACAATCCAGTACCTCCACCAAAGAACATGGCACCAGTTAATGCAACAACTACATAAATTGAAGTATTAAAAAACGTTAAACTAAATAACAAAATGCCTGCCGCAGTAACAATAGGTCCTATAACCATAGCACGTTTTGCACCAAAGCGTTTGATACTTTTTTCTCCTAATCTAACAACAAGTAACAGTGTGATGAGATAGGGTAGTGTTAATAAACCTGCTTGAAAAGCGCTAAATGCCAACCCAGCTTGCGCATACATATTAAACAGTGCAATAACACCCACACCCGTATTTAATAAACAATTCGCAACCACTGCGCCGACAAAAGATTTATTTTTAAATAACTTTAAATCAATAAACGGTATCTTTTTCACTTTTTCTACTTTATAAAAAGCATAAATACAAATCACAAATATCACACTTAAGATCAGCGTTGGCGAGCTCAACCAACCTAGCTTATACCCTTGTGTAATGACGAAACTAATACTAGCAATCATTATTACAAATATAGTAAGACCAACGTAGTCAAAACGGCTAGACTGCTTGTCAAAGCGCTTGCTTTCAGGCAAATTTTTAAGTAAAAATAGCGCAATCAATGACAAAAGAATAGATAGTATAAATATAGATTGCCATGATATAAAGGTCGCCATTGCACCTGCAAAGAATGATGATAATCCCGTACCTCCGAATGCACCTATAGACCAAAAGCTTAATGATTTTTGTCGTTCATCACCATCAAAGAAATCATTAACGATTGAAATAGTTGCTGGCATAATAATCGCTGCGGAAAAACCTTGGACTACTCTTCCCAAAAGTAACAAAACAACATTTCCAGAAACAATAAGCATTAATGAGCCAATGATACTCAAGATTAAGGCGATGCGCGTCATCTTCACTTTACCAAATCTATCAGAAACATTGCCTGCTACAACCATAAAGACTCCTGTTACAAAGGAAGTCAAACTTACCGAAATATTGACGATTTCTGGACTCACTCCAAAAGTTTCTTGTATCTTCGGACCAATATTTAAAAATGATTGAGCAAATAGCCAATAAGTTAAAATAGATAGTACAATCCCAACTAATAACTTACTTCCTGAAATTTTATTTATACTTCCTATCATAATTGCAGCATCCCCTATGTCTAATTTGATATGAAAAATTCAATGTAATATTTTAAAAATACCGACACACTCATTTTATCATTTTCAAACATAAAAAGGATGCTTTCAACGTTGATTTTTTCGAATTTTCTGATAACAATTGTTCAATCTTCATTCTATTCTTTCTCTTCATTCATCTTTAAAATAATTTGTTAATCGCCTTATTAAAATACTTTTTAAAATAGCGTTTTCGGTGTATCCCTTTTCTATCTGTCACAAAATAGAACTCGGATTGTTCAGAAACAAGTAGTTCATTCAAAATTTCTACTGCTTGCTCTGTTCGTGGAACCATATATCGATTTAAGTGGTTACTCTGCTTACCTTCATGATGACCAACATACCAATAAACATGTTGTGGTGCTCGAATAATAGATTGAGATTTCATAAAATCAATAAACTGCGGGTACCAAACCGAAGGAGATATGAATATATAGTTCCCAAAGACATCTGGACGTTTAAAAAGCGCATATAATGATACAAGACCGCCAAATGATGCTCCTGCAATGCCAATTTCATCCCTGTTATGAGAAATGCGGAAGCATTTTCTTAAATATGGAATTAGTACGTCTGCTACCCAAGTTACATAGTCTTGTGCTTGCCCACCATATTCAATGTCATTGACAGTACTTTCCCACGGTGTATAGTCTTGGTTTCGATTATTTGCTACAATACCTACAAATATAACGTCGTGTTCAATATCTTTGAACAAATAATCTCCATCTTGAACGATGACCAACGGATAAGTTGCCTCGTTTGTCTTAAAATAATGTTTTGGTAATTTAATGTTTATTTCTTGTCGCTGAAAAGTTAGATTAAGCTCTCTATACGTCATAGCAATCACAGCTTCCTATATCAAAATTACAATGTACGCTTTTTATAAAAAGTTATAAAGCGCTATATCATTTGATTTTGCATATTCTAATGCTAGCATTTCCAGTGTATTAATCATTGCTGGGTTTCCTTTAACTTTAATAAATTGAAATTTCAAACCATAGGTTTCAGCTTTAATCTCTTTCACTTCAGTTTCATCTAAGTTGTTTTTTTCAGCAAACACTCTTCTAAATCGCGCCGTACCAGCATCTGATTTTAAATTAAATTGAGCCAATTTATCATTCAGGTCTTTTTGTGTTAATTTATAACCTGTCATATATCCGCCAGCTTGTCCTACAAAGATAGGCTTTTTATTATAAAATATAACAAATACACCCTTTTGACCTTCAACTTTATTTCTGCTTTCTTTATCGAAAGTTAATGCATTTGATTTATCATACTTAAAAAGTTTTTTGAGTGGTTTTTTATAAGTATCAAGTAGTTCATTTATTTTTTTATCGCCATTCATTTTAATCATCCTTTTATCATTTTAGTATCACTCTTTATATACACAATATCGCACTTTCATAAACTTTTAGTAGATGGTACTATTTGTTAAAAATGATATTAAAAACGATTGGGCACTCCCTTGTTCAAAATCTCTCTCAAGTATGACAAATCATTTTTATGCCCCCAGAACATGGACAAACCTCAGGGGTGCTACAAGCTTAAGACAGTGTCCTAGGAAAACGTGCATAAAAAAAGTCAACAAAGTTGGAAACTTTGTCGACAAACTTTAATTATGTTCAAACAATATTTATTTTAGATAGCTTAATACCACAAGTCCGACTGCTTCTGCAGAAACACGCAATGATTTTTCACTGATATTAAATTTAGGGTGATGGTGCGGATGAATATCTCCGTCTTCTGGTGCTGCCCCTGCATAAATAAATGTACTTGGTATTGCTTTTGCATAATAAGCAAAATCTTCAGAAGGTGGTTGCGGCTCACATCTTTCAACTTTTTTAACCGCATCTGTATCCGCATTTTTAATAGAATCTACTACAAATTGTGTAAACTCCGGATCATTATATAATGCAGGATAGTCATCATGATAATTTAATTCACAAGTCACACCAAACATTGCTTCGATACCTTCTACTAAACGATTAATTTCTCTTTTGATTGTATGTTTGGTTGTGTCTGTCAGTGCACGCACATCACCCTCAATTTCAATACTATCTTTAATAACATTAAATTGGCCTTTCCCATCAAACGAACCAATTGTGACAACACCCGTTTCAAAAGGATTCAGTCTTCTGGAAACGATTGTTTGAACTGCATTCACAAAATAAGCCCCTGCAACAATACTATCATTAGCTGTATGAGGTGACGAACCATGACCACCTTGCCCTTTTACTTTCAATTCAAAGAAATCTCTCCCAGTTTGGACATTACCTTCACGATAATAAATATTCCCCGCGTTCATATGACTCATCACATGAACGCCAAGTACATGATCCACACCTTCTAAGACGCCATCTTTTATCATGGCTTGTGCACCACCCGGAGGCACTTCTTCTGCTGGTTGATGTATCACTACAACCTTCCCTTTAAATTCTGATTTAAGTTCAATCAACGTTTCCGCTAATATCAACATATATGCTGTATGCGCATCATGGCCACACGCATGCATAACACCTTCATTCTTAGATGCAAAAGACAAACCAGTGTCTTCTTGTATTGGTAAAGCATCAAAATCTGCTCTTATAGCAATTGTTTTGCCTGGCTTTCCACTATCAATGGTCACTTTCACACCATTAGGACCAACATTCGTTGCTACTTCACAATCTTTATTTTTGTAAAATTCTGCTATATATTTTGGTGTTTGTTCTTCATGAAATGATAATTCTGGATGCTGATGTAAGTATCTACGTATTTCAATCATACGGTCTTCTTTATCTTTTAACATATCTATTAATTTTTTCATCATAACAGTTCCCCCTAAGCAATTTAGTATGTTAATTACATGATAAACCTTTATCTATAAAATGATTTACTATATCAGTTCATCAAAGTTGTTTTTTTATGTTACGTCTTATGTCCTTTTATCAATCATATCGTCTTCAGTACAGCATACCAGTTTAATTATTACTCTTTTTCACAGTCGGTACCATAATCATAATGATGATTAATGATAATAATGCCATCAATACGTTCAACCATAAACCAGCTAAAGCACCAATTTGTACGTTTGTCATATTTGCTACAACACCAAATAAAGCACCAGATAATGCAATACCAAACGCACCTCCCAGTGATGATGCCATTTTGTATATTCCAGAAGCTACCCCAACTTTATCTTCAGGTGAATTTGAAATTGCCATATCGGTTGAAGGTGTTGCATAGAAACCTAATCCTAATCCATATAATAAATAACCTATGATACAAACAACTACATAAAACATGCTAGGTAAAAATGTTAAAGAAATAAGTATGATACCAATCATATTACTGAAAGTACCCAATAACATTGGCTTTTTGGCTCCAACCTTTTGTAATATTTTTTCACCAACTCGAATCATCAACAATACTGTAATTAAGTAAGTAATGGATAATAAGCCTGTTTGGAATGCGCTAAATCCCAATCCTTGTTGTACAAATGTATTTGCGACTAATAGTGCACCTGCAACACCATTTAATAAGAAATTAGATAGTGTTGCTCCCGTGTATGCTTTATTATTAAATAATTTAAAGTCAATTAACGGATTTCCAATTTTGTTTTCAACTTTTAAGAAACTAATAATACTTAAGATAAAAATCACAATAAGTCCTAATATAATAGGTGATGTAATACCTAAAGTACCACTTTGAGTGATTACAATATTGATACTTAACATCATGATAACAAACAATATTAAGCCACTATAGTCAAAACGCTGTTTCGTCGTATTCACTGATTTTGTTTCAGGAGTTCCTTTAATTAAAAACATTGCAATTAATGCAATGACAATTGATAAAATAAAAATCCAACGCCATCCTATAAAAGTAGAAACCATGCCTCCAAATAAAGATGCAAGACCTGATCCTCCCCATGAACCAATTGACCAATAACTTAATGCACGTTGTCTCTCTTTACCTTCAAAATACGCCTTCATGATTGCCAATGTTGATGGCATGATTGCCGCAGCTGACAATCCTTGAATCACCCTGCCGATAATTAATAAAATAGGTAAATTACTAACAATAATTAATAATGACCCTATAATGCTCAGCCATAAGCCAATATAGGTGATCTTTACTCTGCCGACTTTATCTGCAAGGCTTCCGGCCCCCACAACAAACATTCCAGAAAATAATGCGGTGATGCTTACCGCAATACTAATCGTACCGATGTCACTACTAAAAGATTGTTGTAATGTCGGCACTACATTTAATAATGATTGTGCAAATAACCAGAAAGTAACAACCCCGAGTACAATACCTAAAATGAGTTTATTGTCCCCTTTGTATGTTTGTGTATTTCCCTGTTGTGTCATTATTGTTTCCTCCTCTATAAATTTTAACTAATGACCATTAGGGAAGATAAGCCTGATTGTAACTTTGAACCACACATTTCCAATAAATTACAAATGCTATCCTCTCCAAATCTAGTGTAGCCCCTATACATTTTGTTCAATATGCAATTTTTGTGATTTTAATCACTTATTCATTCTCTTTTTTTACTTATTTCGGTAAATGACAAAAAGAGAAGTGTTTATTTTGTCTTTTTGTTTTATAGCTAATAGCAGCTATAAAACAAAATAAAAAATACCACTTACAGAGCACAATGCTTGTTAAGCGATATTTTTATTCCTAATTTTAAGATTATCTATATTTTTTAAATTCTATGATATGGACTGCATTGGTCTGTAATTTCAAATGATACGTAATTGATGCTTCAACAATAACTTCACTAATTTCCATTTTCGGATAAGAGATACGATTAACATAGGCAATCGTCTCCTCATCCATACCGTGACGGGTGTTGTAATGTTGCCATACTGTATATAATGCACCATTATTTTTATCTAATGTTAAATGCTTAACCTTATATGTACCAGGCATTAAAGATGTGACATTGAGTTGATATTCTTTATGACTTAAATAATGATACTGGTTATTCAAAATGAAATAAGGATTATAATGTTCAGCATCCCACATTACAATTTGGAAATGCTCGAAAGAGCCAAGCACAATACAATTTTCATTTTGATAAAGGACTTTATTAAATAATTTCCTATAAAATGCACTTGTGAAAAATGCTGGTCTTTTACCATCAAATTGATGATACAACGCAATACCTGTTAACTGGGAACTTGAATTTTTCAATAGGAATCGTTGATGTATCTCATAGTTTAACCAATAACCAATCATCTGAATCGACTCATTCATCTCAATAAGCTGTTCAAAAATGATACCAGCTCTAAAATACTCTCCATTTGTAAGATGTGTATCTCCAGTTAGCGTATTCCAATTTAATAAGATAAACGGTATTTTATTTTTTTCAAGTTCTAATGTTTCAACAATTTTATTATACTGTTCGTATATATGACGTTTGGCCATTTCATATTGATGATTCTCCATAGATTTAAAGTCTATCATATCATTTTGATTAGCAGAAAAAGCAATATGATCTATGCAATAATGTTCATTCGCTAATATATGTTTCACTACATCAACAGCTAATAATTGGTCAATATCCACAACCAACACTACTTTCAAATAATCGAAATATTTTTCAAATAAATCAACTAGTTTTTTAAATATGGATTCTTCAATACAATGGATATAAATAATGCATTTTAAAGCATCTCTATTCGGTAATGCATTGCATATATGTTCTAAAAAGTAGTTCATTTCTTTATAAGAATCATTAAAATTCGCCACACTTCTAGGCGGATCTAGTTCTAAACCAAAACCAATTTGATGTGACTTTAAAAAATTGATTGCCTCATCAATTTCCATATATGGTTGAATATTAGGAATAAGTTCATCACTCTCTATTTTTTTATATCTAATATGGCCAACTTCAATAGGATCTTTGATTAAAACATGGTCCACACCCAATGATTGTTTAACTTCAATTAATTGTTTTCTATTCCTATGTACAAGTAATGTTTCTATATAACCAATTTGAATAACATGTTGAAAGTGCGAAATTGATTTATCCGCATTTTGTAATGTAATATTCAATACTTTTTGAGCATCTGGTGATTGTACGATATCATCAATATTTTGATTTATAAATTGAGACAAATAATATAAATACATTTGATATGTAGCAACTTGAGGCGTTTTCTCTCGCGGTGTGTCTTTGCGTTTATTTTGATATTTCATTCTAAACCTTGAAGGCGTTATATGTGTTGATGCCTTAAAATGTTTCAGTAATACGTTGGAACTACTAAAACCATTTTTATATGCGATATTTGTAATACTTTCATCCGAATCAATCAAATCTTTTTTACAATGTTCTAATCTTACATAATTTATATATTGCGTAAATCCCATTTTTTTCTGCTGCTTAAATAGTTTTGAGAGATATGTTGTACTTAATGCGACTTTATCCGCCATTTCAGTTAAATTTAATTGTTCATTATAGTGTCGTTCTATATAATTACAAACATAATTTAATCTTTGATCTGCCTTCAAAGGCATAGAAACTTTTTTATCCGTAGTTGGTATATAGCGCATTAATATAAATACTAAATCTATGAGTTGTTGTTCAATGTACAGCTTGTAAAATTCGCCTTTTCTAATAAAAACTGTTCCTATCTTAGCAATTGCATTCACACAATGTTGATAAATAATATCCTGTAATTGATTAGCGTTTAATACAAAATCTCTATCTTGATAGTCATTCATATATTGCCTTAAATAGGATTCAGTTAAACAGATTGAAATAGACATGACATCGGAACTATCTAATATTTGATATTGCTCTCTGTGATTTATGATAAATACATCGCCTTTTTGGTAAGTATTTACCGTTGTTGCTTTACTCACTTTCATCGAGCCTTTTAGAACAAGTATAATTCGTAATGCTTCACTTAAAGTAGGTCCTCCTACCGTATTCAAATTAAATTCTACATCGTATAGTTTGTTCATTTGACACCCCCTAATAAAATCTAATTTAAATAAAATCACCCCGAAATACCATATTATTTTGCATTTTGTTGGATTTTAGACAAAATCAATTTCTTTTAGCGTAATCAAAACCAATGAAATCACAAAAAAGAGCGGTACATATAATATCAACCATGTGTATGTTGATATTACATGTCCGCCCGAAAGCAAAACTGATTGCTTATGGTGACTCATAAATAATTAAGCCATCTGTTGCAACTGCATTTTTCTGTCATTACTACTTTTATTTTTTATTGATTGCTTTCTCAATCAATTCGTTCAATTTACTGATATTTTCACTTTGTTGTGCTAATAATGACATCATATCATCATCATCTTTATTTGAATAATCTGTTCTTGACTGGCGATTGTCAGATGTTGACAGTTGATTTTGGTTATTTTCTTTCACTTGATAATCTTTCAATGCGCGGTACAAGAAATCATGTTGCGTCGTTTGTTGCGCAATGTCATCATATAGCGCGCGAGTTTGATTATCTAATTGAATACCATGTTCTGAGCGATAGCCGTCTTGTTTTTTAGGTTGTTGAATACTAAATGAACGGTCATAACTTTCATTTGTTTTATCATTACGTTGTTGTGATTGAGCTGGCATTTCACTTTGTAGTGCGTGCCCTTCAATATCAACGTGCGGTAATATTCTGCTTAACCAACTTGGCATATACCATGACGCTTTACCAAATAATTGTGTTAACGCTGGTATAAGCAAGAGGCGTACAACAAAGGCATCAAATAGAACACCAAAGCCAAGTGCAATACCCATCGATTTAATCATCACATCATCTTGGAATACGAAAGCGATAAACACACTGAACATAATCAATGCTGCTGCTACTACAACTGGACCACTTTCTTTAATTCCAACTTTAATTGAGTGCTCATTGTTTCCTGTCTTACTATATTCTTCATGAATACGAGACATTAAGAACACCTCATAATCCATTGCTAATCCAAAGAGTAAACCAATTGCAATAACTGGTAAGAATGCCAACAATGGACCTGTTGTATCAACACCGAAGAGACCTGACATGAAACCTTCTTGCATGATTAAAGTCGTAAAGCCAAGTGTTGCTATTAGTGATAACACAAATCCTAATACTGCTTTTAATGGAATAATAATGGAACGGAATACGACCATTAATAGAATAAATGCTAACGCAACAATTACACCTGCAAATAAAGGAATAGCTTCATTTAATTTTTGAGACATATCAATGTTAATGACACTTTGGCCAGAAACTTCTGTTTTAAAACCATAATCGTCTTTAGCATCATCGTTATAATCTCTTAAATCATGTACTAAGTCATTTGTAGATTGGGCGTTTGGTCCCTTTTCCGGGATGACTGCAATAAGTGCGTAATCTTTATTTTCACTTAATTGTGGTGGTGTCACCATATCTACATTATCCATTTTATCAATATCTTTAGTTACATCTTGTAAATCTTTTTGTAATGCTTGTGGATTGTCTTTTTGATCTTTCACATTTACAAGCATTGCGATTTGTCCGTTATAACCTTCCCCGAATTTATCGGAAATGATTTCATAAGCTTTGTGTTGAGTAGCATCTTCTGGTTTCATACCGTCATCTGGAATACCTAGTCTCATATTACTAATTGGTATTGCTGCAACGACTAATATAATTAAACCAATTAATACTGCAGCTAATGGTTTACCAACAACAAATTTAGACCAAGCTGTATCTACATCGTTATCAAATTCGGATTTAGTTTTTTTCGGTTGAATTTGTTTATGGAACACACTGATTAATGCTGGTAATAATGTCAGTGCGCTGATTACAGCGACTAAAACACTAATTGCTGACGCAAATCCCATGACTGCAAGGAAATCGATACCTACAAGTGATAAACCACACACAGCAATAATAACGGTCACACCAGCGAAGATAACTGCACTACCTGCTGTACCTACCGCTAAACCGATTGCTTTAATGTGATTAGACTCTGATTTAGCAATTTGTCTATATCTAAATAATATAAACAATGCATAGTCTATACCAACTGCCAAACCAATCATGACAGCTAATGTCAATGTTACATTTGGAATATCGAAAGCATACGTCAATAACGAAATAATACCGACACCTGAACCTAGGCCAAGTAATGCACTAACGATTGGCATACCTGCAGCAATAAATGAACCAAATGTAATCATTAGTACAACAAATGCTACAATGATACCAATTAATTCAGATGCGCCACCTATTTCTGTTGACTCCATACCCGTGCCCATGAGTTCAACTTGAACATTATGTTTATCTTCAAGCTTGTCTATTTCATCTTTTACTTTGTCTTTAGAATCTTGTCCTAATGAAGTAGCTGATACATCATAGTTAATATCTGCAAATGCAGTTGTTTTATCTTTACTAATCTGTTTATTCTCGTAAGGATCCGTTACATCTTTAACATCCTTATCGTCATCTTTAATATCTTTTAATGTATTTTTGATATCTTTAGTCATATCTTCTTTTGCGATGCCGTTGTCCGCATCACTTTTGAATACAGCCCTAATCTGGGCTTTTTCACTATCTTGATTAAATTCATCTTCAATCTTATCGTTCGTATCAAGCGATTGTAAGCCATTCATGGTGATGTCATTATCAAATTTGGGCGAACTAATTGTCAGGGGTATAATAATTGCAGCAAGTATAATAACCCACGCAATGATGCTCCACCATTTGTGCTTAGCAATGAACGAACCTAATTTATACAAAAACTTTGCCAAACTATTGCCTCCTTAATTAATCAACGTTATAGTTTAAATATATTGTGTAGATTATTTATATTCTTATCCTACAAGTACTTACCCTAATTTAAAAAGATTTAATTATGTAAAACTGTATGTTTAAACTACAGATAAGGAGAAATGTAGAATGAATGAAAAAGATCTTCGTGTAATCAAAACAAAACGCGCTCTTTCTCAAAATTTTTTCTCATTGCTTGAAAAACAAGAATTCTCAAGTATAACAGTCAACCAAATATGTAATGCAGCGTTAATACATCGTACAACATTTTACAAACATTTCTATGATAAATACGACTTACTTATATATTTAATCACTGAATTAACAGAAGACTATTTTTCAATCGATATTAAAGACCGCATTAATAATCCATTCACCATTTTAGATAAAACGATGACTAGTATTATAGAACTTCATAGAGTAAAAGAGAGACAAAGCGAAGACAAAGAGTTTGAACGTACTATCGCTAATCACTTCATTCGTGTATTACAAAATGATATCAAAGATAATGAACACCGTATCCTAGTCGAAGATGGCGTGCCAATGGATGTTGTATTTTATATTTATGGTGCTAGCCTTTTTGGTTTTATGGAGTGGATTCGCGAACATCATATTGATCTGCCACCGCAAGCAATAGATGAAATTTTCCATAAAATGGTTAATATTAAGGTCAAAGATGCTTAATTGCTATGAATCACAAAAAGCATCGTGCTCTAATAGCAGCACGATGCTTTTATAATTGATTGATATTATATTTAAAACATTTCTGACACGACTTTTTGTTCTAAGAAGTTTAATAAATAATCTGGGCTACCTGTCTTAGCGTCTGTACCTGACATTTTGAAACCACCAAATGGGTGATAACCAACAACTGCAGATGTACAACCACGATTAAGATATAAGTTACCAACATCATATGATTCAACCGCTTCTATCCAGTTTTCACGATTATTTGTAATCACTGCACCAGTTAAACCATAATCTGTATCATTCGCAATATCTAATAATTCTTCGAAGTCTTTACCTTTAACAAATCCTACAACCGGACCAAAAATTTCTTCTTGCATAATTTGATCACTCGATTTAAGATCTGCAATGATAGTAGGCTCTACAAAGTAACCAGTAGCATCATCTGTACCGCCACCTTGTTTTAGCTTACCTTCTTTACTGCCAATTTCGATATAGTTTTTAATTTTATCGAATTGTTTTTGATTAATAACTGGTCCCATATACGTATTATTTTCTGTATTGCCTACAGTTAAGTTTTTAGTTAATGCGACTGCTTTTTCTAACACTTCATCGTAAACATCTTTGTGTACGATAGCACGTGAACATGCAGAACATTTTTGACCAGAGAAACCAAATGCAGAAGATACAATCGATTCTGCTGCTAAATCTGTGTCAATATCTTTATCAACAACAATCGCATCTTTACCGCCCATTTCGGCGATAACACGTTTCAAGAATTGTTGTCCTTCTTGAACTTTAGCAGCTCTTTCAAATATTCTTGTACCCGTAGCACGTGAACCTGTAAATGTAACAAAGTGTGTGTGCACACTATCGACAAGGTAATCACCTATTTCTTTAGGATCACCTGGTACAAAATTCACAACGCCTTTTGGTAGTCCAGCTTCTTCTAAGATTTCCATTAATTTATATGCTGTTAATGGCGTATCTTCTGCTGGTTTTAAAAGTACAGTATTCCCTGCAACTACAGGCGCTAATGTTGTACCTGCCATGATTGCAAATGGGAAATTCCATGGTGGGATTGTTACACCTGTACCAATAGGTTTGTAGAAATATTGATTGTGTTCCCCTTCTCTATCTAATACAGGTTTACCATCTGCAAGTTCCATCATCGATCTTGCATAGTATTCAATGAAGTCAATACCTTCTGCAGCATCGCCGACCGCTTCATCCCATGGTTTGCCTGCTTCATAAACCATTACAGCGGAAATTTCCTCTTTTCGACGTCTAATAATAGCTGCAACTCTAATTAAAAATTCAGCACGGTCTTTGTGTGACCATCTCTTCCAAGATTTATAAGCTTCATTTGCAGCATCAAATGCGTCATCCACATCTTTTTGAGTTGCTTTTGAAACTTCTGCAATCACTTCAGTTGTATTTGCAGGATTGATAGACTGATACGTATCTTTTGTGAATTTCTCTTCTCCATTAATAACTAAAGGAATTTTTTGATTTAATTCACCTTTAACTTTTTTTAACGCCTCTTTAAATGATTCAACATTTTTGCTGTCTGTAAAATCTATGCCTGGTTCATTATGATAATTGACTACCATTTTTCTACCCCCATGTAAGTTTGTAAATAGAAAACTAAATGGAATGTTTCCATTCTTATTGTCATTGTATATGTATTACACAACAAATGCAATCGCTTACATAAACTTTTTTGGAAAATGAGTCGCTTTGAAGCTACCCATCAACAATCGCCTTGATTTCATATTATATTCATATTTTTTTATTGTGCAATGTATATACATTGCGTTTTTAGTTTTAATAATATATCATTTAAAATTCGAGTTAGGTTATATCCATTATGTTATTATTATAAATTATAAAACAATAACTTTTGTAATTTAATTAGATTTAAAAATACAAAAACAAGCGTGAGGTATGCTTTATATGAAAACATATACATCGGTTATATTCTGGATGCGAACGATAGCTTGTTTAAGTATTGTACTTATTCATTCTATTACAACTACTTTTAGTAAAATGGATTTTGTAGGGCATGGCACAGCAATTAGAGTACTTCAATTATTGCTTATGTTCAGCACGCCTTTATTTGTATTCATTTCAGAATTTTTGTTAGCCAAAAATTATCATGTTAAAACAAAGCCAGGTTTTTTTAAAAATAAATTAATTTATTTAGGTATTCCATATATAATTATTAATATTGGTATTTCCATATTTTACTTTGAATCAAAAACATTTGATCAATTTATGACACATCTAGGTGATACTATGTTCCATGGTGGCGCAGTTACATATTTCATTGTGATTATTTTTCAATTCTATATATTGCATATACTTTTTGCTAAATACCTTATTAAATGGAAACCTATCCCTGTTATTATTGGCGCTGTTATATTTGCTACAATTTATTGGGCATTTCGTCAATATGTTCCACAATCGGATCATCCTATTTTAGGTCTTTTTTGGGAACGGGAAGGGTGGATGCTCTTTTTAGGTTGGATTAGTTACTTCTTACTTGGATTTTATACAGGCATTTATTATGAAACGTTTATGAATAATATTAAAAAATATACATGGCCAATTATTATAGGAACAATGATTGCAACTGCTTTATTAATTGGAAATTATTTATTGGGTATAAGTACTTGGGTAGAATCAAAACGCTTTGATATACCTTTTTATGTAACAATGGTAATTTTAGTCTTTTTCTTATTTTCATCATATATTAAATATGTTCCTAAATTCGTACTATTTATAAGTAACTATTCTTTTTGCATCTATCTAACACATTATTTCTTTGTCCATGACTTAGGTTTGTTAAGAGCAGATAGTTCACTTAGAAATATTGCATTTAATTTCATTATTACAGTTACTGTGTCCATTTGTTTAGCCTATATGGTTAATTTATTTAAATATGGTAAATTTATCGTTGGCGGTATAGGACATATAAAATATGACAAAGTATATGAAAGTTATAGACACGGCAAAATGGATTAACTATTATAAAACCAGCTATCATGGTGATAGCTGGTTTTTATGTTTTATTTTTTATTTCGTTCTTGTCTGCTTAACTGTGGAGATGCCTTATCTAGCGAGTCTTCTTCATCTTCATTTCTCTTGTTACGTACTGTTTCGTTATATTGGGCATTACCATGTATCTTATTACGCATTCGCTGACTATGTTCATTATTTTCTTTTGGATACATTGCTTTATTATTTGTAAGATGGTTTTTCCTTGCTAATAACAAAATACCCGCAACTAGCCAAAGTATAGCCGTGATCCAATTTAGTACTAGTATGGTAATGATACCGAGTATGATCATTACCATACCAACTAATTTCGGAAGTTTATTTACTAACAATGCTGAAATCATGGCGATGACTGTAGCAATAATAGCGACGATTAATGCTGCGATAAATAGATTACTTGCTAAATCTATTAAATGCGCAGGATCTGTTTGTGTTGCATTTTGATTATATGCATCACTACTATTTAATAATGCAGTCAACTCGTTTTTGACACTCACATCATTAAAAAATGGCGCGATAATAGCCATTAAAAAAATTAAAACAAATTGTATCATAATGCCAATCCAAATCAGTATCTTTTCAGCAGTCCGTTTCATATGTCTCCTCCTATCGTCATCTGTATTAATTTATACCCTGCCTTATAACAACCTATGCACTTCTATTGAAGCTCTAATTTGTAGTAAGCTATACCTTGTTTTCCTTACACTTTTCTACCCTACTTTAATTACATTTTTTGTTAGAATAGTAATTATACATTAATAAGGGGTGATTTTTTGAACTTACAAGCAGCACAACCGAATATTTTAAGAAAAATGATTAAACAAGGCAAACTAACTGGTCATACGAGCGGAATGGCAAAAGGCTATGTACAAGCTAATGTAGTCATCCTACCTTCCAAATACGCATATGACTTTTTATTATTTTGTTTTAGAAATCCTAAGACATGTCCCTTGCTAGACGTTGCCGAAAAAGGAAGTAAATCTTTTATAAATTATGCCGCTAATGCCGATATCAGTACTGAAGTTGCATCTTATCGCGTATATCATCATGGTAAATTCACCGAAACTCGAGCGCACATAGATGATTTATTTACTGAAGACATGGTTAGTTTCTTAATAGGCTGTAGCTTTACATTCGAACATGCTTTACTAGATGCCGGTATTCCTATACGACATATTGAAGAAAATCATAATGTACCTATGTATATAACCAATAAACCTGTGAACCCAAGTGGTCAATTCAAAGGCAATATGACCGTCAGTATGAGACCAATGACTATGGAACAAGCAATTAAGGCCACAGAGATTACCACGCACTTTAAAAATGTCCATGGAACACCTATACATATTGGTAATCCTGCTGAAATAGGTATCAAACAACTTTCTAAACCAGATTTTGGTGAGCCTGTATTGATAAAAGAAAACGAAGTTCCCGTATTCTGGGGATGCGGTGTAACACCTCAATCTGTAGCATTAGATGCCAAACCAGAGATAATGATGACGCATGCACCCGGACAAATGTTTATTACAGATGTCCCTGATAATCAATTGAGTAACTAAATAAAACGCTTCGATGTCATAATTTATATAACATCGAAGTGATTTTTATCTTGTTTCTATATCTTCCTTTGAAACAATTGGATAATTTTTAAATATTACTGAACATACATAACCGACAATTAATCCTATAACAGCAATAATCGCGCCATAAATAAATATTTTAATCGGATTATTGAAACCGAACATTACTAAAAACCCTGCTAACGGTGTTGCAGTACCTGTAGCATCATTAATCATACCCGATGACGCAATCACAGCACCGGCTAATGCACCACCAATAAAATTAGCTGTGTATATGGGAACTGGGTTTGCTGATACTACATCTGCTTGCGATAAAGGTTCGATGCATACAGCAATTCTAGATTTACGGTCTCCTAGTTTTAATTTATTGAACATTGTGCCATTAATAAATGATGACGCAAAAGATACCATAGCCGCTATTGCCATTGGCATACCAGTTAAGCCAAGTAAGGCTGTTAAAGCCATCGAACTTAACGGTGCCGTACCTACAACGGTTATAACCCCTCCTAGTATAACACCCATTATAATTGGGCTAACCTCGGTAGAGCTTTGAATAATATCTCCAATCTTTAATAATGAATTATTCACTAATGGTGTAACTCCGGTTGCTACTAATCTTGCTAATGGTGCAATGATTAAAATACCTACTATGAGGTCAACACCATCAGGCACTTTACGTTCAGCATATTTCATTAAATAACCAATAGCATAGCCAGCAACAAACCCAGGTATTAAATCTAGTCCGCCACACGCTGCAGCAATAACTAATGCGTATACTGGGGAAACACCTATCGCAAGTGATACTAAACCAGCTGCTGCAACACCGCCTAAGCCACCTGCTGCATTACCTAGATCTCCTAAAAATGAAATACCTAGTAAATCTCCACCAACATATTTGTGGAATGCTTCCACTAAAAAAGTCGCAATAGCTGCGTTTGCTAAAGCGCCCATGGCTCTCATACCCATAGGCGCTCGATATGTAAAGAGTGTAAAGAGTGCTAACACTACAATTAAAAATAACGTACCAATCAAAATATCCATTTCTTATTTCCTCTTTCCTATCCTAGAAGTAGCTAATATATGTACGGAAATAATTTTTTCAATCATTTGCTTGCTCGTTTTGTGCAAATATTTTATTAATTATTACTCCTACTATTTCACTCATATTTATATTAACATAAATTCTTTTTATATTCCGAGCAATTTTATTATTTCTTAATTAAGCTCCGCGGAATATTTCAATAGATACGTTTAATTATTTTTAATATATTACACAATTATATATTTGTTTTTTCTTGCAAATAACTTGAGTTATTTTTTGTTTTTACTTTTTAATTTGAATCGTTGATTTTAAAATAAGCGTGCGAAATCAATATAACTGCTCTAGATTTCGTACGCTCATTCTGTGTATGAATATGAAATTTTTAACATATTAGTCTAAATACACTTCAAATTATTACCATACTATTTAATTTATTTATTGTTAATATCCTGAATCGGTTTGGCTGGTGTACCTACCGCTAGAACATTCGATGGTATATCTTTCGCTACAACACTGCCGGCACCAATCACTGAACCTTCACCAATCGTTACGCCGGGTAATACAACTACATTAGCGCCTAACCAGACATTAGATTCAATATGAATCGGCAGTGCTTTCTCTAGGCCAATGTTACGTTCCTTGTATTCTAATGGATGCACCGCAGTATACAAGCCACAACTTGGACCGATAAATACATGATCACCAATAAATATTTTGCCCCCATCCATAAAATAACAATCATGATTAATAAAAATGTCTTCACCTAAAAAAATATTATAACCATAATCCGTTTGAAAAGGACTTAAAAGTTCTATAGATTTCGGTTCATAATTCAATAATTTGCCAATTATTTTAAGACGCGCTTCCTTATCACTCGGTTGAATGTGGTTTAATTCAAAGCATAAATCCTTCGCCTTCATGCGCTCAACGTCCAATGATTCATCAAAGTTAGCATCATACCATTCTCCTGCTAACATTTTCTCTTTTTCACTCATGTAAAAAACACCTCCAATTTATTTTAAGTTCATCCTAGAAAAGTCAGCCATTGATACATTACGGTTCCAGCATAATTTCCTATAACATAACCTAATGTCCCAACGATTAATATTGGACCAACTAAACCTGACCATCCTTTGCTTATAGCTAATGCAGCAGCAGTGGTAGGACCACCAGCAGTTGCATTGCTCGCAAGTAAAATTTCTTCTATTTTAAAATTGAAAATTTTACCTATAAACAAGCTTAGCCCAAGATTAAAGACAAGGATAATTATAACAAAGATAAACAATAAAGGAGCCGTTGTTATTATCGTAGCAAAAGAAGCAGGTGTCCCAATAACCACGAAGAAAATATAAATTAGAAAAGTGCCAATTTCTGAAGACCCTGCTAAATTTTCAAAGAAATCTCCCCATACCGTTACTGCGATTAATGTCAATGAAGTTAACAATAAGTAAGGATCTCCAAAAAAAGAAACAATCAATGTAAGGAAAACATTATGCTTTGGTATCCAATGCTGTATCAGTTCTGCACCTTTAAAACTTATTGCCACAAGTGTTACAGCACTTGCTAAGGAACAAGCGATATCTAATAATTGAATTTTTTTAGGTTCCCAATAGGACTGTTGAGATGCTAATGTACTATCTCTTTTATAATCACTTTTAAAACGTTTTTTAATTAATGGTAATGATGGTAGTGCAATTAACAACATAAAGTAAAGTGCCATAACACTATTATCTGCTACAACTGTTGATGAAATCATATCGCTTGGTGTTTCAAGCTTCGAACTTAATGCCGCAAAGTTGACGCCCCCTCCAATATAACTTCCCGTCATCATAGCCCCTATTTTATTCAAATAAGGAATCCAGTGGTTCAATGCTAAAAAACTTACAGTCGTGCCAATCATCGTTCCTATCGAAGCAACTAAAAAAATCAATAATAGCCTTCTACTTTCTTTCCAAATCTTTAATATGTTAGAACTAAATAACAATAATGGAATTGATAACGGTACAACATAATCCCACACTGTGTCATATACTGGTGAACTCGTTGGAATCACTTTAAAATTTGACAGTAACATCGCTCCCACGAGTGCTATAATCGCGCCTGAAATCGTACTTGCCCATTGATAGCGCTGTTCCAAGAATAAACTCACCGTTGCCCAAACAATTATGATTGCCCACAATACCCACGTATCATCTTTAGCTATCAGTGCCCCAGTTATCATAAAACGCCCCCTTCATAAATTATCACTCGTTTAATTCATTCTACCAGTTTCAACAATCTATTTTTATAATTTTCTGAAAAATCAATTGTTTATACAGTTGTAAATTGATATTCTTACTGATACAGGGTTACAAACAAGGGGGATTTACATTATGAAACAAAAAATCGGATTAATCTTAGGACCATTGCTCTTTATTATCTTTTATTTCGTTCCTGCCATTACAGGTTTAGAAGATGCACCTAGAGCAGTATTGGCAGTGACGTTATTCGTAGCCACATGGTGGATTACAGAAGCGATTCCCATTCCTGCGACTTCTTTAATTCCACTTATTCTCTTACCTTTAACCGGTGGCACTGAAGAAGTTATCGCAGCTAGTGCATATGCAGATCCAATTGTATTTATGTACATGGGTGGGTTTATCATTGCATTAGCGATAGAAAAGTGGAATTTACATAAACGTATTGCAATGACAATCATTTCCATGATGGGAACAAATAGCAATCGTATTATTTTAGGCACTATGATTGCCACTGCTTTTATATCTATGTGGATTTCAAATGCCGCTACAGCACTCATGATGCTACCAATCGCCTTAGCACTTATCCAAGAAATTAAAGATGCACAATTTCTCAAACCAGAATCTGCGAGTAAATTTAGCAAAGCACTGTTGCTCACTGTCGCTTACTCAGCTTCTATCGGTGGGCTTGCTACACTCATTGGTTCGGTACCAAATGCAGTATTTGCTGCCGTTGCTTCTTCAAGTCTTGATAGAAAAGTATCATTCGCTCAATGGATGATCTTTGCTGTCCCGTTGACAGTAATTTTATTAGTCATTCTCTATTTCCTATTGACCAAATGGTTATTTAAAATTGAAGATGCTGACCAAATATCATCCGATTTTGCTAAAAAAGCTTTGCATGATTTAGGGCCAATGTCTAAAGAAGAGAAATTAACTGGACTTGTCTTTTTATGTGTGAGTTTATTATGGATCTTCGGTGGCCTTTTACCCGAAGCACTACATATTACAGACACTATTATCGCTATGTTTGGTGCTGTATTGTTATTCCTAATTCCTGCTAAATCGGCTAAAGGTGGCCTACTCGTATGGGATGATATGAATCAATTGCCTTGGGGAATACTGCTTCTTTTTGGTGGTGGCTTATCTTTAGCAGCTGCATTTGAAGATTCCGGACTGACAACATGGTTCGGTGGCATGTTAGGCATTGTCAAACCACTACCATTAATACTCATTGTCCTTGTACTCACAACTGCAATACTATTTTTGACAGAAGTGATGTCGAATACCGCGGTTTCAAATATGTTAATGCCAATTAGTATCGGTTTTGCCGCAGCCATAGGCCAAGATCCATTTATCATAATGGGTATTGTTGCTGTGTCTTCTACTTGTGCCTTTATGCTACCTATTTCAACACCGCCAAATGCTGCAGTATTTAGTTCCGATGAATTAGACATGAAAGATATGGTCAAGGCTGGATTTGTGCTCAATATTTTTGCAATTATTGTTATTTCACTCTTCTCTTATTTTTGGTTACCTATCGCATTCGGATTATAATTTAGACGGCGCCTTACAAATCATTGTAACGTGCTATACTGCTAAGGTATGATGGAACATCTATACTAGGGACGCATGTTAAATTGGGTAACAGAGTTTACACTAAGTATATAAACTTATAAAAGGAGTCAATAATTATGAAATTTTTAATTAAAGGAGTCATTGCTATCGTCATCATCCTTGGTGTTGTGAAGACCTTTGAAGAACACGATGTAGCTGCAGAGGCAACAAATTATTATAACCAAGTTAAAAATGGTGAAATACTACAAAGTATTGAAAATGTAAACTTTGACGGTTTAAAAAATTTGGATATCGAAAAGTTGATTCCTTCTGATTTCTTTTAACGTTTATAACCTCTTCTAAGTCTTACACCCATGTTTCAAATGGTATGCTATACAATTGCACACACTAGCAAGAATAACTGTCCTTATCTATGTAAAGTGTGCTGAATAGCGTTCTAAGTCGACCTTCAGACAACACGAGGTTGCGACAAAATTAGTCGCAACCTCGTGTTTGTATTTATAAGCAATATGATTGAATCAATACACGCTAGCACAATAAAAACGCACCTTTTTCAGGTACATCTGCTTTATTTAATCGCTAAATTTAAGAGGTGATATAATCTCCACCATTAACATGAATAACTTGACCAGTGATATATGAACTGTCTGCATAAGATGCTAAGAATACATAGGCAGGCGCAAGTTCTGCTGGCTGTCCTCTTCTACCCATCGGTGTTTCACCGCCTTGATGTTCCACTTTGTCTTCAGAAAAAGTGGCTGGTATAAGCGGTGTATATATTGGACCTGGGGCAACTGCATTGACTCTGATCCCTTTATTTACCAATGTTGTCGCTAATGAGCGTGTAAATGCAACAATCGCACCTTTAGTAGCTGAATAATCAATAAGATGTGCAGATCCTCTATAAGCCGTTACACTCGTTGTATTAATGATTGCGTCACCTTCTTTTAAATGTGGCACTGCCGCCTGAGATAAATACATCATGCCAAATATATTTGTTTCAAAGGTTTCTTTGATTTGCTCAGGCGTGATATCTTCGAAATGGTTTTGTGGAAATTGAACGCCACCATTATTTACTAAAATATTCAATTTACCAAAGTCAGTTATTACATCAGTAATTAATTTTTGTGAATCTTCAACTTTTTTCAAATCATGGGTATACGCTTTTACAGTAACTCCTAACGACGTTATTTGTTCTACTACCGCTTCAGCATCCTCTTGCTCATCATAATAGCCAATAGCTACATCGGCGCCTTCTTTTGCAAAAAGCACTGCAATAGAACGCCCTATACCAGAGTCACCACCCGTGATTAATGCAACTTTACCTTTTAACTTGCCACCACTTTTATAGTCTGTCATTTCAGTTAAAGGTTGTGGATCCATATCTTTTTGTATACCTGGTTGTTTATCTTGTGTGTAACCTTTAATTTGGTTATGAAAATCTACTAAATTCATACTTATACACCCTTCCATTATTACTTCCATTCGTTGATAAATACCACTTTATTAAAAACACAAACATAATTAACCTAAAATTGATTGAGAACAATACTTTAATACTATATAAAACACTGCAACATTGTTCGTTGCAGTGTTCTAATTTAAATGTTATTAAATTGAATGTTTCACGATTCGACTTGAATGTACAAACGCCAATATCGCAAAAATACCATATACAATTGAATATGCACCCATGACAATATAAATAGGTGTCATCGTCGAACTACCCATAAGTAGCATAAATGCTTTCGCTGCAAAATAAGCATGTAATAAGGACACAATTAATGGCAAACCAAAATTAAAAATGACTTTAAGACCTAGTCCCTTCAACATATCTTCATGCGTGTAGCCAATCTTGCGTAAAATACGGAAGTTTGGAATTTCATCTTCTGTTTCATCCATTTGTTTAATATAGATGATACAACCAGCCGCTACTAAGAATGCCAATCCTAAGAACGCAGTAACAAATAGCATAATACCTACCGATTCATTTAAAGAGGCTCGTTCTGCTTTTTGCGGTCTTATATCTGGATTAATTGATTTAGCAATTTTATTTGCTTCTTTCCAATCACTTTGGTTTTTCAAATTATATCCATATTGATAACCTGTATCTTCAGCATTTTCCTTCAATTGTTTGTATTTATCATCACTGACAATAAGTACAGGACCACCAAGGCTCAATTCATTACTAAAATGTATGTCTTCGTCGCTGTCTATGACATTAAAAGATTGAGACGGATGACCTTTCAGTTTAATTATCCCTTCATCATGATGTTGTACAAATCCGCCAGCCGCCACCAAATTGGTCATCTTAGCATTGTGCTCAGTAATATCTTTGTCTTTAAAATATTGATTGCTAGTTACGAACAATTCATTTGGCTGTATACTTCCAACACCTCTATTTGTCTCAAAATAGCTATCTTTACTCACTTTCAATCTTGCTAATTCTTTATATTTTTCATCATAACGGATATGCGCTTGGTTTAATTTATTTTCAAATTGTTCTGCTTGATTATGCGCTTTAAAAATAAAATCGTGCGGAGACGTTAACTTCACATTATCGTCAATCGTTGATTTACTAATTGCTCCAAAGCATAGCACTGTTACCGTTACTGCAGAAATAGTCGCTATAATTGTTAAAGATAATGCATTTTTCTTCATTCTATGCATAATAGAAGACGTAAAAACGACATCGGTGATAGATACTTTTCCGCGTTTAGTATTTTTAAGTGTCTTGAAAATAACAGATACTGAACTTCTGAAAAATAAATACGCGCCCACTACTGTTAGGAAAAGTATAACAAAGGGTGTCAGCATCATACCTCCAGAAAATTTCCCAAACATTTCTGTCGACATATAGTAACCGAATATAATCATTACGATACCTAACACGCCGGAGATCACTTCTATGATGGATATATTATTTTTAGTCGCTTCTGATTTTGAACTATCCTTCATCATTGATAAAATACTACGTCTACTCAAAAAGACAAAACTTTGTATCATAATTAACGCCATTGCTACAATGACAAGTATAGCTGTTTGTGTCACAGCAGGAAATTGAAATGTTAATGATACACTTGTGCTAATATCTAATATTTTAAGTACAATCATCAACAAAATTTTCGATCCAAATATACCTACAATAATGCCAATCACACTGGTTACGAGAAACATCGCTATTTGTTCTATCAATATCATACGTAAAATATTAGACCTTGTAAGACCAATTAATTGATATAAAGCAAATTCACGTGTCCGTCTTTTGACAAATAACTGGTTCGCATATAATAAAAATACAATTATAATAACGAACAGAAAATATGCACCAACGACAGACCCCTTTTTAATGACTACCATAGAGTCCGCATTATTGATACTATCTGTGTACTTTAATGTTACAAAGCTAAAATACAATACGATACTTATAATGAGTGAAAAAATATACATCGCATAGTGCCGTATATTTTGTTTTAAATTTTTTAGTACAATTTGGTTAAAGCTCATGTGCCACACCACCTAAGGCTGTTTGCATATGAATGATGTTTTTGTAAAAAGCCTGGTTCGTGTCTTCACCCTGATAAATTTCTGAATGAATATTACCATCTTTCAACATGATAACTCTATTCGAGTAACTTGCTGCAACTGGATCATGAGTTACCATAACAATGGTCGCATGCGTATTTTCATTCAAATCTTCAAGTCTGTGTAATAAGTCCTGTGCACTTTTAGAATCTAATGCACCTGTAGGTTCATCCGCAAAGATAATTGCAGGTTTATGTACAGATGCCCGTGCTGCTGCTGTACGTTGTTGTTGCCCACCTGAAATTTCATTGGGATACTTGTCACCTAATTCTTGAATACCTAGAGCTTTAGTTACTTCTGTATAATTTTGTTCTTTGTCAGCTTTCGACATTTTTTGAATCGATAAAGGTAACATAATGTTTTCCTTAACTGTAAGTGTATTTAAAACACTATAATCTTGGAAAATAAAACCCACTTCTTTTTTTCTAAAATCTGCCAATGCTTTATTACTCATTTTATTTAATAAATGACCATTGATTTCAACTGTGCCGCTTGTTATATAATCGATAGAACTCAATACATTTAATAATGTTGTCTTGCCGGAACCTGAAGGACCCATAATTGTTACAAATTCGCCCTTTTCAATAGAAAAATTAATCCCTTTGAGTACTTCTTGTTGACGATGTCTATTGCCATAACGTTTTGTTAGTCCTTCTACTTTTAATATGGACATATCAATCACTCCTTACTATCTGTATAATCCTAGTTTATCGAAACACGCGTTACTTTTCGTTTGTTTCAGCTAACAAATTTTTCGGTTAAAATGACAAACCTGTCACATCAATAAAGTTTATAAGACTAAAACCTTAAGATAACGATTTATAACCCATAATATATTAGCTTAATTCAATTTTAAATAAAGACGTATAAGCGATGACAAATGAATTCGAATAAGAATGGTTAAACACATCACCAACACCCACATGTCGCTTATTATTGTTACTACATGAGTACTTATTCCAGAAGTGGTACGGTATCATATTCAATAATCGCTAATACCCTTTTACAAAGTATAAAAACCGAAAGTAAAAACAGCTTAAACCAAATTCAAAAACACGTTTGGCAAGAACTTTTAGGTATTGCCCAGAATTTTATAATTGTAGATTCTGTGCCTATGTAGTACTAATTCCATAATCAAACAAATGAATCAAGATTAGGTAGCATATAAGACCATTTTTTTAATTTTAAACAAAATACATATATAAGCAAACCTTAGGCGAAATATGGTCTAGGGTTTGAATTCGTTATCGTTTCTTTTAAACACTGTATTTGACTTTTATACCTACCAGGGGTATATTATAATTGTAAAATAAATGAAGTCATTGCACCATTTTATAATTAACAATGCTCATTTTAAACAAAAGGAGGTAACAGCATATGACTGAACAGAAAAAAACGACAATAGGTATTACTGGAATGACATGTGCTGCTTGTGCCAATCGCATTGAGAAAAATTTAAATAAACTAGATGATGTCGATGCAAATGTAAATGTGACAACTGAAAAAGCTACAATATCTTATAACCCAACGTCAATATCAACGAATGATTTAACAAACACCATAGAAAAAACAGGTTATGGTGTGTTAAATGAAACGACTGAGTTAGATGTCATTGGCATGACATGTGCAGCATGTTCCAATCGGATTGAAAAAGTATTGAATCGTGTTGATGGTGTAAATCAAGCAACAGTTAATTTAACAACTGAGAACGCTACGATTTCATATAACCCTAATTCAACTTCTGTTGAAGCATTAATTAAAAAAATCCAGAAAATAGGTTATGATGCACAACCTAAAAAAGAAGTTGCTGATAAAGATTCACAAAAAAAATTAGAACTAAAAGGCAAATTAACTAAATTAATCATTTCTGCATTGTTGGCAGCGCCACTCTTACTAACAATGTTTGTGCATCTTTTCGGCATACAAATGCCAGCTCTTTTGATGAACCCTTGGTTCCAATTTGTATTAGCCACACCGGTGCAATTTATTATCGGCTGGCAATTTTATGTAGGTGCATACAAAAATCTAAAAAATGGGTCAGCCAACATGGATGTACTTGTTGCTTTAGGTACAAGTGCTGCCTACTTTTACAGTCTATATGAGATGGGCAAATGGCTATTCAATTCAATTGCTACGCCTCATCTATACTTTGAAACGAGCGCCGTATTAATCACACTGATTTTATTTGGTAAGTATTTAGAAACTCGAGCAAAAACGCAAACAACCAATGCATTGAATAAACTGCTAAATCTTCAAGCAAAAGAAGCTCGTGTGTTACGGAACAATAAAGAACAAATGATACCTTTAAGTGATGTGATTGAAGGTGATTATTTAATCATTAAACCTGGAGAAAAAATACCCGTAGACGGTAACATAATTAAAGGCAATACTTCTATCGATGAATCAATGCTAACTGGAGAATCTATGCCTGTTGAAAAGATGATAAATGATAGCGTTATTGGTTCAACGATGAATAAAAATGGTTCTATTACAATAGAAGCAACTAAAATAGGACAAGACACTGCACTAGCTTCAATTATAAAAGTAGTTGAAGAAGCACAGGGTTCAAAAGCCCCAATACAACGTCTTGCTGATATTATATCAGGTTTTTTCGTACCTATAGTTGTAGGGATCTCAGTATTGACCTTTATTATATGGATTTCGTTAGTTCGACAAGGTCAATTTGAACCCGCATTAATTGCTGCAATCACAGTTCTTGTTATTGCTTGCCCTTGTGCATTAGGATTAGCGACACCTACATCGATAATGGTTGGAACTGGGAAAGCTGCAGAAAATGGTATTTTATTTAAAGGTGGCGAACATATCGAACGCACCCACCAAATAAATACCGTTGTATTAGATAAAACAGGTACCATTACCAATGGTAAACCTGTCGTTACGGACTTTGTTGGAGACAATGAAGCATTACAATTATTAGCTAGTGCGGAAAAGGGTTCAGAACACCCACTAGCTGAGGCAATTGTAAATTATGGTCAATCAAAAGGTATTCAATTATTAGAGGCAACTGATTTTGAAGCGATACCCGGCTACGGTATTAAGGCGAAAATAGCTGGACAACGTTTAGTTGCAGGTAATCGCAAATTAATGAATGAGCAACACATCGATATAAAAGATTCGGAAGACACCATGACTCAATTTGAAAATGATGGTAAGACGGCGATGTTCATTGCAATTAATCAAGCGTATAGCGGTATTATTGCTGTTGCAGACACCGTTAAAGATTCTACAACTTCTGCTATTACGCAATTGCACGAGCTCGATATTAAAGTCGTTATGTTAACCGGTGACAATGAACGTACCGCACAAGCTATTGCCAGTCAAGTTGGTATCGATACTGTCATTGCGCAAGTGTTGCCAGAAGAAAAATCATCTCAAATAAAATCACTGCAAGCTCAAGGTAAGACAGTGGCAATGGTCGGCGATGGTGTTAATGATGCGCCAGCCTTAGTCCAAGCGGACATTGGTATTGCTATTGGTACTGGAACAGAAGTCGCAATAGAAGCTGCTGATGTTACGATTCTTGGCGGTGATTTATTGCTGATACCAAAAGCCATCAAAGCTAGTAAATCAACGATACGCAATATTCGTCAAAACTTATTCTGGGCATTTGGTTATAACATCGCAGGTATACCAATTGCTGCGCTTGGTTTGCTCGCACCGTGGATTGCTGGTGCTGCCATGGCCCTAAGTTCTGTCAGTGTTGTGACAAATGCGTTAAGATTAAAACGTATGAAATTATAGCATTGTGTTAGAATTACTGTTCAATATTATTTTATGAGGAGGTGCTTGATATGACTACAGAAACAATTAAAATAGAAGGTATGAGTTGCGACCACTGCAAACGTGCCGTAGAAACTGCGCTCACCAATCTTGACGGTGTATCAACAGCTAACGTTAGTCTAGAAGCAGGTCATGTTACAGTAGATTTTGACAATAACAAAGTTGCAATGTCTCATATGACCGAAGCGATAGAGGACCAAGGTTACGATGTAAAATAGATAAAAAAAGAGGGTGCTTAATCATGTTAAGCACCCTCTCAGAACGTTGACAAACCTTTCGCAAATAGACGCGAAGGGTTTGTTTATTTCCTATTTATATAGTTTTTCAAAAAAGCTAGTGGTCTTTCAGACCATTGCTGGTCCTTTTACTAGCCACATTGCGATTTTTTTAAGATTCATGGCTGCACAAATTAGCGTGGTATCCATGGAAACTTTGTCATGTCCTTTATATCTCGTCCATCGCATACCATGCTGCTCTTTTGCATCACCAAATCTTCTCTCTATTGTTTGACTTCGCATTTTATATTGTTTTTTTACTGTATCCACAAACCTTAAATCTTCAACTATATCTAAATCATCTTGCCAAACATGTCTTCTAATTTGTTTTATGGCATCTTTA
>NZ_MRZN01000022.1 GCF_002614725.1 Staphylococcus edaphicus
GGAGCAAGCTCCTTATCTGTTCGCTCGACTTGCATGTATTAGGCACGCCGCCAGCGTTCATCCTGAGCCAGGATCAAACTCTCCATAAATGAATTATGATGTTTGATTAGCTCATAAAATACTAATTTGTGTTATCTCTAACACTTGTTTTGAACCAACAATTTAATGTTGCGTTCGGAATTAACGTTGACATATTGCAATTCAGTTTTCAATGTTCATTTCTTCAATAATAATCAATATGGTGGAGACTAGCGGGATCGAACCGCTGACCTCCTGCGTGCAAAGCAGGCGCTCTCCCATCTGAGCTAAGCCCCCATAAATTTCAAAAGAGTCGGGAAGACAGGATTCGAACCTGCGACCCCTTGGTCCCAAACCAAGTGCTCTACCAAGCTGAGCTACTTCCCGTAATATTAAATTAAATACATTTTAAAAATGGTGCGCCCGACAGGGGTCGAACCTGTAACCTCTTGATTCGTAGTCAAGTACTCTATCCAGTTGAGCTACGGGCGCATTATTAAAATGATGGTGCCGAGGACCGGAATCGAACCGGTACGATAATCACTTATCGCAGGATTTTAAGTCCTGTGCGTCTGCCAGTTCCGCCACCCCGGCAAAATAATGGAGCAGAAGACGGGATTCGAACCCGCGACCCCGACCTTGGCAAGGTCGTATTCTACCGCTGAACTACTTCTGCAAAATGAAACTGGATGAGCCATAGTGGGCTCGAACCACTGACCCTCTGATTAAAAGTCAGATGCTCTACCAACTGAGCTAATGGCTCATGAAATGGTGCCGGCCAGAGGACTTGAACCCCCAACCTACTGATTACAAGTCAGTTGCTCTACCAGTTGAGCTAGGCCGGCTATTCATTTGAAATGGTGGAGGATGACGGGTTCGAACCGCCGACCCTCTGCTTGTAAGGCAGATGCTCTCCCAGCTGAGCTAATCCTCCACATGAAATCAATTCGATTACAAAGCCTGGCAACGTCCTACTCTTGCGGAACGTAAGTCCGACTACCATCGGCGCTAAAGAGCTTAACTTCTGTGTTCGGCATGGGAACAGGTGTGACCTCTTTGCTATTGCCACCAGACAAAATAACTTACTCAATTAATGATACATTGTTTAATAATCATTTGCAATAGTTAATTTTACACTATCTTCAAATTTTCTTTACAAGATCTTTACTCGAATATATGATATGTAACAACTCGTTTTTGACGACTTTTATATATTACAACGTTTCACCATCTAAGTCAACAGTTTTAAAACATTTGCTAAAATTTTTTCGTTACATTAAGTTAGCTATATCTCGTTTTCTTAACTCGACTTGAATTATCTTACCACATAGAAACTATGTTTGCCATCCCTTTTTTAGTTTATTTTTATAATTTTATAGACGAATAATACATAAATGTTTCTTATTACTTATATGAATTGAATTCATGACTTAAATAGCTTATTCATTTTTATACACAGACAAGACTTAATCTCATAAATTGATGTAAAAAAGGATCAACCTTATGCTTCAATATATGAAGTCATAAGATTAATCCGATTAAAATGAATTTTGTTTATTTACTTTAAAGTGTTTACTATTTTTGTCTCATGTATGGGAACAACAAGACGTCTCTAATAGATGCAGAATCTGTAAGTAGCATAACTAATCTATCAATACCGATGCCTAATCCACCTGTAGGCGGCATGCCGTATTCTAAAGCTTCGATAAAGTCTTCATCCATTTCGTGCGCTTCATCATTACCTTGTTCTTTTTCTACTAATTGAGCTTCAAATCTTTCTCTTTGATCGATTGGGTCATTTAATTCAGTAAATGCATTACCGTGTTCTCTACCTACGATAAATAACTCAAAACGGTCAGTAAATCTTGGGTCATCCGCATTTTTCTTAGCCAGTGGAGATATTTCTATTGGATGGCCATATACAAACGTAGGTTGAATTAAAGTTTCTTCTACCTTTTGTTCAAAGAATTCATTTAAAATATGACCATATTTCATATTGTCTGTGATCTCAATACCATGTTCTTTTGCAACTGTCTTCGCTTCTTCATCACTTTGAATGTTAAAGAAATCTACACCCGTTGCCTCTTTAACAGCATCGACCATATGGATTCGTTTCCAATTAGATTCTAAATCTATCGTCTCTTCGCCATATGTTACTTTCGCAGTGCCAAGAACGTTTTCAGATATGTGTCTAATCATATTTTCTGTGATATCCATAATATCGTGATAATCTGCGTAAGCTTCATATAATTCAATCATAGTAAATTCTGGGTTATGTCTTGTAGATACGCCTTCATTTCTGAATACGCGTCCTATTTCGTATACTTTTTCTAAACCGCCTACGATTAAGCGTTTCAAATGTAATTCAATTGCAATTCTCATATATAAAGTAGCGTCTAATGCATTATGATGCGTGACGAACGGGCGTGCAGCTGCACCACCTGCGATTTGATGCATCATAGGCGTTTCTACTTCTAAAAATCCTTGTTGATTCAAATAATTACGCATCTCTTGCAATATTTTACTGCGATTAATGAATGTTTGTGTACTATCTTGGTTTGTAATTAAGTCAAGATAACGTTGACGATAACGTTGTTCTATATCTTGTAAACCGTGGAATTTATCTGGCAATGGTCGTAAAGCTTTTGTTAGCAACGTAAATGATTGGGCTTTTACTGATAGTTCACCAGTATTTGTTTTAAACATTACGCCTTCCACACCTACAATATCTCCAAGATCTGCAGAATTCCATATTTCAAATTGGTCTTCTCCAACCTGATCTTTTCTTACATATATTTGTATTTGACCACTTAAGTCTTGAACGTGAGCAAAGCCCGCTTTACCTTTTCCGCGTTTAGTCATTAAACGACCAGCAATACTTACATGACTTTCATCTTCTTTTTCATGTAGCTCTTCTTTATTAAATTGGTCCCAATCTTCATGTAATGGGGTAGCCATTGAAGTACGGTCAAATTTTTGCCCAAAAGGATCTATACCTAAATCATATAATTCTTGTAATTTTTGACGACGCACCTGCATTTGGTCATTCATTTCTTCTGACATAACTTTCTCTCCTTTATGCTTCTTGTTCTACTTTTATTTTTTACTACTTGGACCTCTACTTGGAATATTAGACAGACATTTATCATTTGTTAATCATTTTCAACTTACTGAAGTTCTTCTTTATCTATACTTCATATGAATTAGACATGTTCGCAAATTGACAAGTGATTAATATACACTTCCCTCATTCCAACTTTCTCACTCTTCAATTCTACTAGACGATGGAAATGGAATAAAGCTATTTCAACTTTTTTCTATGATTTCTTTATTTATCAGTACATTCCCCAATTAATACACAATGAACCATGTGACTAATGATCTATTAACACATAATAAGTTTCTGTTAAATAATGGTATAGGATCTTGTTATTAAGTTAAATAACTATGTGGCTTAACTGGCTTTAACATCATGCTCTGACGTACAGATGAATGAACACTTTCAACTACCAATGCCGTTGTTAGCAATCACAATCTAACACTTACCGCTTCATAATTAATTATTAAATGCCTTTTAATCTTTATATTTCTTAACTGAGTCATCTGAAGTCACTAAACTTCCGATTTTTCTATTTAAATTTGGTTCAATCATATTCGCTGCTATGTCATTTAACGGTATAAGTACAAATGCACGTTCCTTCATACGAGGATGTGGCACAACTAAGTCTGTTTCATTAATCGTGTGCTCTCCATATAATAATATATCCACATCTATCGTTCTTGGTCCCCAACGTATGTCTCTGACTCGATGCAATTGTTGCTCAGTATCTAAGCACGCCTTCAATAACTCGTGTGGATTCAAACTCGTATGGACTTCGATACATTGATTCAAAAACCGTGGTTGGTCCAGATAACCAACTGGTTCAGTTTCATAAATCGGTGATGTCTGAGTGACTTCAATACCTGCTTTATGATTTAGAATAGAGACCGCTTCTTCTAATTGGGTCATTCGCTCTCCAACATTACTTCCTAACCCCAAATATGCGTATATCATGCGTGATTCTCCCTCACCACTTCAACACCAACACCATCGTAATGACCTGGTATAGGCGGATTCTCTTTAGTGATTCTGACTTTCGTTTCCATTACACGATTATAGTGTGAATTTATACGTTTTGCAATACGTTCAGCAAGATGCTCTAATAAATTTACTGCGTCACCTTCCATAATTTCTTTAACCTCATCAAACACTTCACCATAATGAACTGTATCTTTAACATCATCTGATTGGCCAGCAGTACTTAAGTCAACTTTCAACGTGACATCTACAATGAATATTTGCCCGATTTCATTTTCAGCCGACAGCGCACCATGATAACCATAAAATTTCATACCATTAAGAAATATTGTGTCTCTCATCGTCATTCTCCTTTAAATAATCCATACTTTGTCCTAATCGTACGTTTAATGCGACATTATGAACTCTAACCGCTCTAACGCCTGCCATTATACCATAGGCAGTTGTTGCAGCTGTCGCTTCATCTCGTTCAGTAGGTGTTGTCTCTCCAACCATCATTTCTTTAATAAATCTTTTTCTACTTGTTGCCAATAAGACTGGATAACCTGTAGCCACTAGTTCATCTAAACGTGCCATTACTTCCTTTTCTTCTTCACGTGTCTTTGCAAATCCAATTCCTGGATCAATCCAAACTTTATGTTGCGGGATGCCAGCCATTTCTGCCTTATTCGCTTGTTTAAGTAAATAGACTAGCATTTCATCAACCACTGGTTCTGTTCTTTGACCATCCCCATTGTGCATTAATACAATTTCGCCACCGTACTTTGCAACTACATCGAAAATATGTGCATCATGTATGCCTGCCCATTGGTCATTAATCATAGTAGCACCTAGTTTCATTGCTTCTTCTGCTACTTCACTTCTGTATGTATCAATTGAAAGTTGTACTTCTAAATGATTTAATGCTTTTACTACGGGTAGTACACGTTCCAGTTCTTCATTCACACTAATTTCTTCGTATCCTGGTCTGGTAGATATGCCACCAATATCTATGATATCTACACCTTCGTCTACCATTTCCTCCGCTCTTCTCACTGCATCATCAACTGTATTATATTTACCACCATCTGAAAACGAATCCGGTGTAACATTTAAAATACCCATAATTTTTGTGTGTGTCATAATCATTTGGCTTCCTTTCGCTTATAAAATGATTTTTCTTTATGTTATTATCTTATTTCTATAATAACGTTAATTTTTGATTTTTTCAGTATCTCTTATTCCAATTGCTACCAATTGCGCTCTATACATTTTAATTATACTGAACTACATAAAAGTTAACATAAACAAAAAACCGGACACCCATGTGTGTGTCCGGTTTATCTCATATCATCGTTGACTAGTCATCAAAAGCGAATAAAGGAGTAGAAAGGTAACGTTCACCATTACTTGGCAATACTGTAACAACTGTTTTACCTTTTCCTAATTGTTTTGCTTTTTCAATCGCAGCATAAATCGCAGCACCTGATGAAATACCACATAAGATTCCTTCATCTTTGGCAACTTTACGTGCCATATCCATTGCAGTTTCATTTCCTACTTGAACAACTTCATCGTAGATATTTTCGTCTAAAGTGTCTGGAATAAATCCGGCACCTAAACCTTGTAATTTATGCGGACCTGGTTCGCCACCACTTAATACTGGTGAATCTTCTGGCTCAATCGCAACCAAATTAATATCTGGATATGTTTCTTTCAACACTTTACCAGCACCACTAAGTGTACCACCTGTGCCTACACCAGCTAAGAATGAATCAATTGTCTTACCTTCAAATTGTTTAACTAATTCAGGGCCTGTCGTTAATTCATGAACACGAGGATTAGCCGGATTTTCAAATTGTTGCGGTTCATAGTAACCGTATTCTTCTTTTAACTCTTTTGCTTTTTTAATCGCGCCTTTCATAGCTTCAGAACCAGGTGTTAATACTAATTCTGCACCATAAGCTTTTAATAAATTACGACGCTCTTGGCTCATTGTTTCAGGCATAGTGAATACCGCTTTATAACCTTTGGCAGCACAAACAAATGCTAGACCAATACCTGTATTACCACTTGTAGGTTCAACGATTGTATCTCCGGGTTTGATTTTACCTTCTTTTTCAGCTTCTTCAATCATTGCTAATGCAATACGGTCTTTTACAGAACCGCCTGGATTTTGATATTCAAGCTTAACGTACACATCGGCAATGTCTCCATCTACCACATTATTTAATTTAACTACTGGTGTGTTACCAATCACTTCTACAATATTATCTACTGGTTTGTTTGTCATAAGTATTGCTCCTTTTCATTAAAAAGTTTAAAACCTACTTTTCTAATCGGATATGCATTCTATTTTATCAGATTTTTCTGTAAATACAACTGTAAAAACTTATTACGAGAACTTTAACCAAACATAATGTGTTTCATCTTATATTCTAACTGTTTTGTTGCATATTTTCTAACAATCCTTGCAACTCTTGTTCAGAGAATTGGTACTTATTTCTACAGAAGTGACATTCAGCTTCTGCACCGTGATTTTCAGAAATCATACTCTGAATTTCAGCTTTTCCTAAGCCTTTAATCGCGTTTAAGAATTTATCATGTCCACAATTACATTCAAACTGCGCAGGAAGAGTTTCTAAGATTTGTACATTTTCTTCTCCCAGTATCTCAAAGAGTAATGCTTCTGGTGATAAGCCTTGATCAATTAATTTAGAAACAGGAGTCATTTGTTTAATAGCATTTTCTAGTCGCGTAATCGTTTCATCATCCGCTCCTGGCATAACTTGAATTAAAAAACCTCCTGAAGCTTTAATTGAATTATCCGGATTAACCAGTACGCCTAATCCCACTGAGGAAGGTACCTGTTCACTTTTAGCGAAATAGTACGTAAAATCGTCTCCTAGTTCGCCAGAAACAAGTGGGCTAGACCCAGAAAAATAATCTTTCAAACCAACATCTTTAACAACTGTTAACGAACCATTTGTGCCAACAGCACGACTAACGTCTAATTTCCCACTATCATTTAAAGGAAAATGGGTTTGTGGATTTGTAACATAACCTCTTACATTACCTTTAGCGTCTGCGTCTGCAATAACTTTGCCAATAGGACCTTGACCATCTACTGTAACTGTCAATTTTTGATCACCTTTCAGCATTGCTCCCATCATTAGTGTTGCAGTCATCGTACGACCAAGTGCTGCAGATGCTGTCGGCCACGTATAATGTCTTGTTTGTGCTTCTTGTACACTTTCTGTTGTTAAAGCGCTGTATGCACGGATTTGCCCTCCGAATGCTAAAGCTTTAACGATATAATCATTCGTCATTTTTTAAATTTCTCCTTTAGTATTAACTATTTTTATTATAAATCATTTAATTTTGATGTCTATTGCGTTACTTTATTTTAACGCAATTTATTTTAAGCCTTCTTAGCAAAAATTGCGAAATATCTGTTTGTAACCTAAACTGTTTAAACAAAAAACTTCCTTCTACTAATTTGTCTGATAGTAGAAGGAAGTTTTAAATTCAGTCTTTAATTTCGACGATTTGGATCATTAGGATTACCTGGTCTATCAATATCAGGTGCTTGTTCATGGCCAGTTGGCTCTGAATCATCACCATCTTGTTCATTGTCTGTAGATTCTCCATCTTTGTGATCTTCTTGTTGATCGTCATCGCTATTGTCTAATTGCTCTTTACGTACGTCTTCGTATGATTTACCGTATTTACCGTCTTCGAAGTCATTATTTTCCTCTTCTACAACTTTGGCACCGTCATAGTCAACTTCTGGTAATACGCCATCATGGAATAATGATTGTATTTGTTCAGCAACTAATGTTTCTTCAGTTAATAATGATTCAGCAATTAAAATTAATTGTGATTTGTGTTCTAGCAGGATGTCTTTACAACGCTCATATTGCTCTTTAATAATACGCTGTACTTCTTTGTCAATTTCATAAGCAATTTGTCCAGAATATTCTGGTTCTCCTTGCATATCTTTTCCTAAGAAGACTTGACCATTGCTACTGCTTGAGAATTGAATCGGTCCAAGTTTCTTACTCATACCGTATTCTGTAACCATTTGACGCGCAATTTGTGTTGCACGCTCAAAATCATTAGAAGCGCCTGTAGAGACTTCGTTAAAGTTAATATCTTCTGAAACTCGTCCGCCGAGCAGGCCACAAATTTTATCTAATAATTCTGGTTCAGTCATTAAGAAGCGATCTTGTTTAGGTAACATCATTGCGTAACCGCCTGCTTGTCCACGCGGCACGATGGTTACTTTATGAACAACCTCTGCTTCATCAAGTACCATACCAATAATAGTATGACCTGCTTCATGGTGAGCGACGATGTTACGCTCTTTCTCTGAAATGACACGAGATTTTTTAGCTGGACCCGCAATGACACGGTCAGTAGCTTCTTCTATATCACGCATATCAATTTTTTTCTTGCCTTCACGAACAGCAACTAATGATGCCTCGTTAAGTAAGTTCTCTAAATCCGCACCTGAGAAACCTGGTGTTCTTTGAGAAACTGCTTTTAAGTCAACGGTTTCATCCAGCGGTTTATTCTTAGCATGTACATGAAGAATTGCTTCACGTCCTCTAACGTCTGGACGACCAACTTGAATTTGTCTATCGAAACGACCTGGACGTAGTAATGCTGGGTCTAAGATATCAGGACGGTTAGTCGCAGCAATCATGATGATACCTTCATTTTCACCAAAACCATCCATCTCAACTAATAATTGGTTTAGCGTTTGTTCACGTTCATCATGTCCGCCACCAACACCAGCACCACGTTGACGGCCAACTGCATCAATTTCATCTATGAAAATAATACATGGTGCATTTTTCTTAGCATTTTCAAACAAGTCACGTACACGACTTGCACCAACACCAACAAACATCTCAACAAAGTCAGAACCACTAATTGAGAAGAATGGTGTGCCTGCTTCACCGGCAACCGCACGTGCAAGTAACGTCTTACCAGTACCTGGAGGTCCTACTAATAGAACACCTTTTGGAATTCTTGATCCCATTTGTTTAAATTGTTTGTTGTCTTTTAAGAAATCGACAATTTCAATTAATTCTTGTTTTTCTTCATCTGCACCAGCTACATCTGAGAAGCGTACGCGTTTTTTCTGGCTATCGTACATTTTAGCTTTAGATTTACCAAAGTTCATCATACGGCCGCCGCCACCGCCGCCACCTTGGGCTTGGCTTAGGAAGAAAATAAATAATAATGCAATAATTAATACTGGAATTAATGTTGTTAAAATACTTACAAATACGCTTTGTTTTTCTTCTTCTTTAACTGTAAATTTCAGACCATCTTGTTTTTGTGCTCTATCAGTTATTTTTTCTAATTCTTTATCGTTGTTATATAAAATTGTTGAAGAATATTCTTTGTCATCTTTTGTTTTACCACTTACCATATATACGTTTTGTTCAGGCTGTAATTCAAGTGATTTTAAATCACCTTTATCTAGCTGTTTCACAAATTGGTTATACGTAAGTTGTTTTGGCATATTACCATTTCCGTTTAAAAACGAAAACAAACCAAATATTATAACGCCAATAATTGCGATAACAAGCACATTACGAAAGGCTTTCTGCATGCGTCGTTTCCTCCTACTTCAATAATAAAACTAACAAAAATTGTAACATAATCCGTTAGCTTACGGCTAGTATTTCAACTTTTATGCTATGTTTACAATTTTCAATGCTCTATTTTAAATTTTTAATTGTCCCAAATGCTTAAAAGTTCCATATTAATTACATCACAATCCGATACAAGCCACCATAATTTTATGTATTTATTTACAATAACATTTATTGACATGAACTCATTTACTCATTGGATTAACATAATTACGCTTAGACTTACATTATATAATAATTTTTCATTTCACAAAATTGAATTGCTTACTTTGAATAAATTTCTGGCTTAAGTGTTCCAATATACGGTAAGTTACGGTAATTTTCAGCGTAATCTAAACCATATCCAACAACGAATTCATCTGGAATCTTTTTCCCTACATATTTAGCCTCAATGTTTGCTTTACGGCGATTAGGTTTATCAAGTAAAGTTACAATTTCAAGTGAATTGACACGACGTGACTCCAATAATTCAGTGATAGATTTCAACGTTGTTCCAGTTTCTAAAATATCTTCTATAATTAGCACATCTTTATTTTCAATAGAAGCACTTAAATCTTTTAGAATTTGAACTTCCCCAGTTGATTCTGTGCCTCCGTGATAACTTGATACATCCATGAAATCGATAGCTAAATGTGTATCAATATATTTAATTAAATCTGCCATAAACATGACCGAACCTTTTAATATGCCGATACACACAAGTGGTTTCCCTTTATAAGCTTGGGTGATTTCTTCACCTAAATCTTTACATATTTGATGAATATCTTCCTCTGATAACAGTATTTCCTTTAAATCATCTCGCATTTTTTCATTCCTCTCCCATATCTCGTATAAAAATTAATTGATTGTATTTATTTTGTAAATATAATGTGCCAACAGCAATAATCTCATTTTTAACATTAACAATGACAGGTAACTGATCTCGCTCGGAGTGAACGATTTTATAATCAATAAGCAATCTACTTATCTTTTTGTGACCTTTCACACCATTCAACTTAAATTTGTCGCCATCTCTCCGTGTACGGATAACCAAAGGAAAGTCTTCTGTTGGAAAATCATCTTTAATGTCAATATGATAATGACTATAGTTGTATGTACCAGGGTGAGTAATCTTAGTCGGAGAATATCTCACATCATAATTTGCCATTATTATAAATTTATCATATGCGATATGAATAATCCATTTATCTGTTGTATATAATGTGCATTGGGTCAAATTTCCTTCAAGTTTTTGAAACCATTCATTATAAGTTTTTTCAGTTATAGGCCGTGTGATTTGAAGTTTTTCACATATTTTATCTAATACAGCCATTTTGACACTATACCTTAAATTTAAAAATTGTAATCTTGATATTTGATAGTGACATGTATCCGGATGTTTATCTATTGCATGGTTTATAAATTCTATCGCTTCTTTGTCTATTACTTCAAGTTGCTCATCATGCCAATCTTTTAATTTAATTAATTGCGCTGTATCTAGATGTTTATTTTTATTTATTGAAGGCAAAATACGATTACGGATATCATTTCTCACGTAATGGTTTTGTGCATTTGTTTCATCTTCGTAATAAGGTACATCATGCGTGATTTGATATTCACGTATGTCAGATTTCGTTGTTGTTAACAATGGTTTACACACATGATATTGTTCTCGAGTCATTTGATATGACATTCCCAGACTACTTCTCGAAGAACGCCCAGTCATCAAACGATAAAAAATAGTTTCAATTTGATCATCTTGATGGTGCGCCGTCAACAAAACATCTGCATTTAATTCTTCCATCATCAAGTCAAACCATTGATAACGTGCTATTCTTGCCTCATTTTCAATACTATTACCTTTTTCAATAACTGCTGATAAGTCTAAGTGTTTAACATAAAGTTCAATTTCATGTTCTTCACAGTATTGTTTAAGAAATGCTTCTTCTTGTTTAGCAATCGGGCGAATGTTGTGATTTACGTGTAAGCAGGTCAATTTCGAGTATGAATGTTTCAAACTTGTGATTAACTCATGTAGTAATACCATGCTGTCTACACCTGTAGAAACCGCCAATACAATGTGCTTGTCTTTCGTCCAACCCTTAGTATTAACATCCAACTTTATTTACCTCCCACTTACTTTATATCTTTCAACAATTAACCTCACATCTATAAAACAAGTCTATATTACAACAAAAAAGAGACTGTTTCCTCAATTAAGAAAACAGTCTTAGATTGTTACGCTCAAGCTTAATATTGGAATTATTGAGTGTACTTGCTTCTCAATAAATCAGTTAGTTGTATAAGAAATAGTTGTATTATCTATTTATTAACGTCTAGCGCCTTTTCCGCCACGTCTTGATTCAGTTTGACGTTTGATAGAAGTTAATTTATCTTCACTATCTTTTAAGAAATTTGTTAATTTCTTTTCAAAGTCTTCACCTTTTGGTTGTGGTTGTTTATAACTTGGTTTGCTTTGAGGTCTGCGTGGACGATCTTTTGCTTTTTTAATAGATAGACTGATTTTACCGTCATCAGCAATTGATAACACTTTAACTTCAACTTCATCTCCAACAGATAAATGATCTTCTACGTTTTCAACGTAATTATCTGCAACTTCACTTATGTGAACTAAGCCACTTTTTCCTTCTGGAAGTTCGACGAAAGCGCCAAACTTTTTAATACCAGTGACTTTACCTTTAAGCTTGTTTCCTACTTCGATTGACATATTGTAAATAAATCCTCCCGATTTGTTTCGATTTTAACCTTATTATATGCCTGTTTGCATAAATTAACAATGGTATTATGATGCAAAAAATAATTTTAACTATTTATCTTCCTTAGATGATTTCGATCCGGCTTCTGATTTGTCATTAGGCAGCTTGAAAATAACTTCACCATCATTACTTAAATAATAGTCATCTCGTGCAACCTTTTCTATATAACTCTTATCGTTTAAGTTATTTAATTGTTCTTTTAATGCCAATTCTTCATCTTGTTGCTTTTGATATTTTTCTTCTTTTTGTTGTCGTTCTACAGCATCATCATTATTGCTTTGCTTTTGAGTGACAAGCATGATACACAAAATGATTATAATAGCGAGTAGTATACCACCAAACAAAGTGATACGTCTACGTACCACACGTCTTCTCAATTTTTGCTTTTGTTTCTTTTTATTTTCAGAAGAGGTGAATGTATTTCCGATATTTTCAACTTTTTTACTCAATGCTTGTCACCTCCTTCATTATTCTCCGCCAACTTTTTCTTCTTTAATAATCTCATACATGCCTTTTGCATTTTCCTTCGTTGCATGTTCACTTAATCCTGTGACGTTTATTGTTACAATTTTTTGTCCAAAACGAATAACGAGCTCATCGGTCACTTTCACATCTGTTCCAGCTTTGGCAACTGAACCATTAACCGTTATTCGACCTTGATCACTAATTTCTTTCGCTAATGTACGACGTTTTACTAGTCTCGATACTTTAAGGTATTTATCTAGTCTCATGATTTATCTCCTCCTTGCTCTAAAAAATGTTTTAAAGCAGTCTCATCCAACGACATATTTTTTGTTTTATCATACAACTTCATGAAATGCTCTGCAAACACTTTTTCAAATTTCACGCGTTGCACTTTTCCTTCTTTTGCTTTTGCCTTTTCCCAAATCAGCGATAAATCTTCCTCATTTTCTACGTGTGCTTCTCCGAAAATATGTGGATGCCTACGTATCATTTTTTCAGATAAACTTTGCACCACTTCGTTTAAATCAAAATAGCCTTCTTTTTTCCCAATACTTGTATGCAGTAGTACTTGTAATAGTATATCACCAAGCTCTTCAATCATATGCCAATCGTCTTCATTATCTATTGCTTCAAACAATTCAAATGTTTCTTCCAATAAATAACGCTTTAACGTTTGATGTGTTTGTATTTTATCCCATGGGCACCCAATTTCATCATCTACAAGTCTGTCTATAATACCTGCAGCATAATAAAAATCACTCATATACGTTTGGTCATTTTCTACACGTTTAATAAATACACTTGTCACATTATTAAACACTTCAGCATGATGGTCTAATTCATATAGTGGTGTGTCAATTACATGGGCACCGCTACTATGTGCACCATCAACGATTGTTACAAGCTGTTCATCATCATAACGCTCCATTAACGTTATCTTTAAATCTCCAGCTGTCATAGGACTATATACCTGCGTAATCAGTGTATGTGTTCGAATGTTCAGCTGTTCGCTATTCAACGATGTAGCATCAAGTAATGTGAAACCATCATTTGGGTCTATTTTAACCGCTTCGAAGATATCATCGATGAAACTTTTCCCACCTAATACTTCAACTTGAATATCATCATATTGATGTGCGTATGCCTCTAACTTAACAGTAGTCGTCTCAGCAACACGTGGATGGCCTGGAACTGTATAAACAACGTCTGTTTGACGTGCAGCAGTAATAAGTTGAGACACAATCGCTTCATAAACATTTTCAAAACCATTATTAGCTTCATATACTTCATCAAAACTTTGAAATTCGATACCTTCAGAAATCAAAGTGTCGATGATAGGATGATCTAACGTACGCGTGTAAACCATTGTTTGATTCTTCAAAACTTTATATATGCCTAAGGGTAGTTCATCAATTCCGTAATTCCCTAATCCAACAATCGTTATTTTACCAGTCATTATCGTTCCCCTCTTTTCATATAGATGAGCTTATCGCCCAATGGTAAGTGTTTCAACTCTTTATAACTTAATAATTGTGTGTGAATTATCGCGATGATAATTACGGTAACACCGATACTTGCTGCAACTATTAATTCCATCAAACCTGCCACACGTCCCTGTGTAGGAATCAACCACATTGCTAGTTGAACGGCAATGGATAATATCAACATTGTAACAATTAATTTTAAGACAAAATTTTGCATTTTCCTAAATCGATAATACTTCGATACGCGAAAATGTAAAATCGTAGCGAATAAGATAAGTGAAAGTACTGTGCTGATACTCCCACCTAACATAAACAACTGAGGAATCAATAACACATTTAAAATCGCTTTACTGATAACACCAATAAGAAATGCTAGCAAGATTGAACGCACCTGATTTTGCACTTGTAATAACGCAATGTCCATCATAATAAGCGATACAAATATAACTGTAAGCATATATACTGCTAACGTTCCAGTCTGACTATCGGTTTTAAAGAACACGCTATTCATGATAGGTAACAAATTAATCAAACCGATACCTGCGGCCACACTAAACAATATAGTAATTTTAACCGAAGCATTCGCATATCTGTTGATGCGTACATTGTTATTCACTTTAATCGCATCTGTGAGCAACGGAATAAGTACAAAACAAAACGTCGTAGTAACTATCAACCCTATTTGAATAAAGGATGCCCCCCGGTCATAGATACCTTTTTGTGTAGCAGCAGCTTGTAGGCTCAAACCTGTACGCTGTAGTGCATGAATGACTGTAAAGCTATCGACAACTTGCCAAACGATGACAATAAGTTGGCTTACCGCAAAAATTACAATAGACAATGCTAATTTTCGCCAAGCAATAGCATTTGTATTGACGTCATCTTGTGATTTGAGTACATTCCATTTGAAAGGCCGCTTCAATAAAAGATACATACTTGAAGCTAAAAAGCCAAACGCAGACCCAGCAATCGCTAAAGCGCCAGTAGCATACAATGACCATTGTTGCGTCACAAATAATACAATTGCCACAATTATAATACCAACACGAATAAATTGTTCTATAACCTGGGAAATAGCAGGGATGTTCATATTTTGTTGTGCTTGATAATATCCTCTATAAGTGCCTAATATACCTACAAATAAGAAGCTAAAGCTCGCCGCTCTTAACATGGGTGCAAGATTGACATCTCCCATAAAGGTTGCGATCCATTTTGCACAAATGAACAACATTAAGAAAAAAATAGCGCTAAAAATCTGCAACCGCACTAAAACTTTCATGTACTGATGAGCATGACCATCGCCACCAAAGATTTGTGTAACCGCACTTGGTATTGCATTCATTGTTAAAATAACACCTAACGCAACAATTGGGTAGATTTGTTGATACGCATACAATCCTTCATCACCTAATATATTTTGATAAGGCACTCGATATATTGCACTTAATATTTTAACCACGATAAGTGCTAATGTAAGTACGACTACACCATTAAAAGCAGAGGGCTTGTCTATTTTAGATTTCATCAGGTATAACCATGCTTTCTTCTAAGCTTTTTGTTAAGAATTTCAGGCTGTCTAACCAGTTGCCAGTTTTATTTAATGTCACTTTCATTTTACCTTCTTGAACACCTACTTTCATAGTGCGTCCTAATGGTTGCGTTTGTTTAAATAAAGCTTCGCCATTGATGTCAGTCGTTCCTTTTTCTGATAAATAAACTTCTACCTTTTTACCGGTATCTTTGATTAATGTTACGCCAGCATGTAATGCATGAACTTTAATCTCCATCATTTCTAATAATCTTTCTACTTCTACTGGATAATCATTGAAACGATCAATCAACTCATCTTTAACATCCAGTAATTGTGCTTCACTTTCAATTTTACGCAATTTTTTGTAGATTTCAATTTTAGCCTGTTCATTAGGAATGTATTCAGCTGGTAAATAAGCATCGATATTAAGTTCTATTTCAATTTCAGGTGCATCTTGTTTTTCATCTTTCACACCGCGTTTTTCATTAACAGCCTCTTCCAACATTTGAGAATATAAATCGAAACCGACAGAGTCGATAAAGCCATGTTGTTGTTTACCTAATAAATTACCTGCACCACGAATATTCAAATCTCGCATAGCTATTTTAAAACCTGAACCTAATTCGGTAAATTCTTTTATGGCTTGCAAGCGGTCTTCTGCAGTTTCAGATAACACTTTGTTCGTAGGATGTAAGAAATAAGCATAACCAATTCGACTCGACCGACCTACACGTCCTCTTAACTGGTACAGCTGACTTAGTCCAAAGCGGTCTGCATCTTCAATGATCAATGTATTCGCATTGGGTACATCGACGCCAGTTTCAATAATCGTTGTAGTAACAATAATATCGTATTCATGATTAATAAAGCTAAGCATCGTTTCTTCTAAATCTCGTTCATTCATTTGGCCGTGTGCGACACCGATATTTGCATCCGGCATAAGCATCTGTAATTGTTCTCTTTTCTCATAAATAGATTGCACCTTATTATAAAGATAGAATACTTGACCATCTCTTGATAGTTCTCGTTCCAATGCTTCTTTTATAAAATTAGTATTCTGCTCTAGGACATAAGTTTGCACAGGAAAACGGTTCTCAGGCGGCGTTTCTATCACTGATAAATCTCTGACACCTAACATACTCATGTGTAATGTACGTGGTATAGGTGTTGCAGTTAATGTGAGTACATCTACATTGTTCTTTAAAGATTTAATACGTTCTTTATGACGTACACCAAAACGTTGCTCTTCATCCACAATGAGCAACCCTAAGTCTTTATAATGAATATCTTTACCTAACAATTTGTGTGTACCTACAACAATATCAACGAATCCTGATTTCAACCCTTCCTTAGTTTCCTTTACTTCTTTGGTACTTCTAAATCGACTTATAAGTTGTACTTCTATAGGGAAATCTTGCATACGTTCAATTAATGTTTCATAGTGCTGTTGGGCAAGTATCGTAGTTGGTACAAGAAAGGCAACTTGCTTCCCTTCCATAACAGCTTTAAATGCTGCACGCACAGCGACCTCCGTCTTACCATAACCTACGTCTCCACATAGCAATCTATCCATTGGACGTTCAATTTCCATATCTTGTTTGATTTCTTCTATAGACTTACTTTGGTCTGGTGTAAGTTCGTAAGGGAAATCAATTTCAAATTCATTTTGTTCCGCCGTATCAGGTCCAAATTGATAGCCAACAGACATTTCCCGTGCTTTATACAGTTCTATCAATTCATCAGCCATATCCTCAACACTTTGTTGTACTTTGGCTTTCGTTTTTTTCCATTCTGTACCGCCAAGTTTATTCAACTTAGGTGATTTATCTTCTGACGCGACATATTTTTGGACTTGATCCATCTGATCGACAGGGACAAACAACTGGTCTGTCCCTTTATATTGCAATTTAATATAATCTTTGTGTACGCCGCCTACTTCTAATGTTTCAACACCTAGATATTTACCAACACCGTGATGAACATGAACGACATAATCGCCAACTTTTAAATCTTGATATGATTTGATTTTTTCAGCATTCGTTAATGTTTTTTGTTGTTTTGGTTTTTTCTTTTGCTTAGATTTAAATAATTCTCGTTCTGTTACTACAACTAACTGCATATAAGGCAACTCAAAGCCTTCTGATAAACTACCTTCTGTAATGATGGCGCTACCGCCTTCATTACGATGACTTGGTGTATCAATAAATGTCGGTATATGCATTTCATTTAACATAGCTTGAATGCGTTCTTTTTTTGTTTCTGTTTCAGCCAGTACGACAACTGTATAATCATTTTGCATGAATCTTTGGAATTCAGAACGCATAATATCATATTGACCATAAAACTGTTGAACTGGTTTACATGAAAATTTAATTATTTCATTTAATTGCACAGGCATCGTTGCAGTAAACAATGTAAAATACGTTACAGCAAAAGGTTTCAATAAATTTTCAAAGGCATCATATTGTAAAAAACTTTGTTCTATAAAACCTTTCCCGCTTTCTATTAAATTTTGCATGAATTCGTCTGTTTCAGATACTAGTGTACTTTCAGTTTCTTTAATTCTATTAAATTCATCTACAGCTATGATGGCGTCATCTTTAAAGTAATCCACAATGGTTGCTGGCTGTTCATACATGAACGCAACGAGTCTACGTAATACTTGATGATCAAACATTTCTGATTCAAATAATTGAAAACTCTCGTACGTTTCTTTCAATTCATTTCTTACAGATTTTTCAATTTTTGGACGTGTATCTTCATAAGCCTCTTTTAGTTTTTGTTTTGTATGCTTCAACACATCTTCTGTAATAATATAATCACTTGCAGTTGTTATATTAACTTGTTCAATGTTCCCTTCAGAACGTTGTGATTCTACATCGAAATCACGAATTGAATCTACTTCTGTATCAAAAAATTCAATTCGCACTGGCTTTCCAATTAAAGGGTAGATGTCTACAATCCCACCACGTAATGAAAATTCACCAATATGTGATACCACGCTTTCTCTACGATAGCCCATATTCACAAGTTTTTTTAACAATGCATCAATATCTACATCATCACCAACAGATAGCGTCAATTGGTGAGACTTCCACATTTCTACCGGTGTGAGCCATTTTTTCAAACCATTTAAAGGTACGATGAATAACCCTCTCTCTTCTTGAGCAAGTGCCGTTAGCGTACGCACGCGTTCACTCATGAATTGAGGGCTTTGTGTTGAAAATTCTTCTGTCATAATATCCTGCATGGGATATTTATAAATAGCTTCAGCATTTACAAATTGCAGTAAATCACTTTCTAACTTATCTGCTTGATAAAGATTGTTTGTAACAACGAGCAATTGTTTAGTACTATCCAAATATTTTTCAGCAATGATTGTCGCTTTTGCCGCTCCGGATAGTCCCGTTACTAACACATTTTCTTTACCGAACACTTCGTTTAATTCTTGGTATCGTTTGTCTTCGTTTATATACTCTGTAATTATTGATTTCACTTAATCTCACCATTATATTCATTCATCACACGGTCGAATCGATCACTTTCTATATAAGCTTCGATAGCTCGTGCAGAATGTTCTATTACTTTATTCATTGTTTCCATTTCTTGTTTCGAAAATTTTTGCAAGACATAATCTACAATGGCCATGCCATTTGAGGGTCTGTCTACGCCAATTCTAATCCTTTTGAATTGGTCCGTCCCTAATACTTGAATGATTGATTTCATACCATTATGGCCACCTGCACTACCTTTTTGTCTAAGCCTAATTTCACCTTGTGGTAAATCTAAATCATCATATAAAACAATTAAATCATCAATATCAATATCATAGTATTTCATTAGAGGGCCTACTGCTTCGCCGGATAAATTCATCATAGTCATTGGTTCAATGAACATCACTTTTTCACCAGCAACACGCTCTATCGTATACGCCCCTTTGAATTTTTGTTTATCTAAAGAACAATTATTCTGATCTAACATGTAATCTATCACTTCGAACCCAATATTGTGTCTTGTTTGTTCAAAGCGTTTACCTATGTTACCTAGACCTACAATACATTTCATTTCGTTACCTCCGCTCGTTGTGCTCTCTCCATCTAAAATTTATATAAATTTTTATCCTTTATAAGTCATGTATTTTGTATCATTCACTATAATAACATAAAAAAGCACCTGCTTAATGTATTAAGCATGGTGCTTTTTATAAGATAATATTGTATTGATTTCATCAACACATGACATGAACATTAAAGAAAAATTATTCTTCTTCTTTTTGTTCTTCGTCACTTTCATCTTCTTTTTCTTCGCCTACAACTTCTGGTTCTTCAGTAGCTGAATCGCCTTCCATTGCTTCGATTTCTTCTTCAGTAGGCTCTTCTGTTGGAGGAACTACTGTTACGATTGAATCACTTGCTTCGTTTTCAATAGTGAATTGACCAGAAACTTTGATGTCTTCAACTGAAAGACTATCATTAATTTCTAATTCACTGATATCAACTTCAATTGATTCAGGGATATTATCTGGAGTAGCTGTAACTTCAAGGTTAAATAATGGTTGTTCAACAACGCCACCTTCTTTAGTACCAACAGCTTCACCTACTAATTGAACTGGTACTTCAACAGTACGTTCTTCAGTCATATTGATCGCTAAGAAGTCAATATGAGTGATTTGGTTTTTAAGTGGATCGAATTGGTAGTCTGAAACCATTACTTTAATAGATTTAGAACCTACGCCTAATTCGATTACACCGTTACGTCCAACTTCACGGATAACTTTGATAAATTCTACTTCGTCTACTTTAACAGAAGTATTTTTTGTACCATAACCGTACACGATTGCTGGTACTTTACCAGTGTTTCTTAGTGTTTTAAGGTCTGAACGTGTTTGTTTACCTTGACGAATAATTGACTTTAATGAAGCCATATTCAGTTTCCACCTTTCATAATGCGCTCTATCTATGAGCTCCTCATTTGCCCATCAACATCTTGTTGCTTGCAAATGTTTATTTGTCGTGATATTTCACGAACGAAAGTTATTATACATTTATATTAGAGATTAGTCAAATAACACACTAACAGACTCGCGTTCGTATACGCGAATAATTGCTTGAGCTAATAATCCAGCAACTGATAATTCTTTAGTATTCGCTGGTTTACGTTTTTCATCTAATTGAATGGAGTTGGTAACTACAAGTTCTTTAATAGCTGAGTTTTCAATACGTTCTTTTGCAGGTCCAGATAATACTGGATGTGTACAACAAGCATATACATCTTTCGCGCCTTTATCTTTCAATGCTTGGGCAGCTAATGTAATGGTACCGGCAGTATCGATAATGTCATCAATTATAATTGCTGTGCGACCTTCAATTTCACCGACGATGTTCATCACTTCTGCAACGTTTGGTTTTGGACGACGTTTATCTATAATAGCGATAGGTGTTTTAAGTATATCTGCAAGTTTACGTGCTCTTGTCACACCACCGTGGTCTGGAGATACAACAACGCACTCTTCAGGATCGATGTCTGTTTCATTTTTAAAGTATTGTGCTAAGATTGGCACACCCATTAAGTGGTCAATTGGCATATCAAAGAACCCTTGTATTTGGGGTGCATGTAAATCTAATGCAATCATGCGATCTGCGCCAGCAGTTTCAATTAAGTTTGCAACAAGTTTTGCTGTAATTGGTTCACGACTACGAGCTTTTCTGTCTTGACGTGCATAGCCATAATATGGAACAACGATATTAATATTCGCTGCAGATGCGCGTCTACAAGCATCTATCATAATTAACAGTTCCATTAAATGTAAATTAACTGGATTTGATGTTGGCTGAATAATAAATACATCACAACCACGAATACTTTCTTCGATATTGATTTGAATTTCTCCGTCACTGAAACGTTTTACAGAACATTTCCCTAATTCAATTCCAACATGATCTGCCACCTCTTGGGCTAATGGTTCATTACCCTTCAAAGAAAATATTTTCAAAGCAGAATTCTTATACTCATTGTTTAACATTTATAGTCCTCCAATTATTTCTTTCAATTCGTTTTGGTTTATAGACAAGGCAAAACTTATATCGCTCAGCAACATAATCATTTGTTAAGTTTATCTTTGCTTGAATTATATTAATTTTAACAGTTTAAGCATGCTTGTCTAAACATTTGTCTTTATTTTTTCAAATAACCTTCTTTGGTTGTTTGTCTAGCTCTGGCTAATGCCAAACTGTCTTCTGGTACATTATCAGTGATTGTTGAACCTGCAGCTATAAATGAACGATCACCTAAAGTGATTGGTGCAACTAGATTTGTGTTACACCCTATAAATGAATCATTACCAATGACCGTCTTGAATTTATTGATACCATCATAATTAACCGTAATGGAACCACATCCAACATTTGTTCTTTCTCCTATTTCAGCATCGCCAATATAACTTAAATGAGGCAATTTGGCTCCTGCTTTAATCACTGATTTTTTAACTTCAACAAAGTTTCCAACTTTTACTTTTTTACCTAAATCTGCACCTGGACGAAGTTGAGCAAATGGACCTATCGTAGCATAATCATCTACCATCGCTTCATTAATCACAGATTGCTTAATTGTTACATTAGAACCTATCTTGCTATTTGTAATTTCTGTATACTGTCCAATCACAGTATCTTCACCAATCTCACTATTTCCAGCGAGCTTCACACCCGGTTCAATCACTGTATCTTCACCAATTTTTACGTTAGCACCGATATAAGTAGTGGCGGGATCAATTATGGTTACACCATTTTTCATGTGTTGTTCATTAATGCGTGTTCTAAATACACTTTCTGCTGCGCTTAGCATGATTCTATCATTCACACCCATGATTTCTTCAAAATCGTTCGTATGATAAACTTCAACAATACCACTGTCTTCTAAAATTAAGGAAAGTACATCAGGCAAGTAATATTCATTCTGTACATTATCATTTTTAACTAATTCTAATTTATCGAATAACACTTGATTATCAAATGCAAAAATACCTGAACTAATTTCATTAATTTGCTGTTCTGTATCTGTAGCATCTTTTTGCTCTACAATTTTGACTAGATGTCCTTTTGAATCGCGTAATATACGTCCATAACCAAATGGATTTTCTGCTGTTGCTGACAAAACAGTTGCTTGTGCTTGATTGTGCTCGTGGTGTTCAATCAATGACTTCAATGTTGCTGTTGTAATTAACGGTGTATCTCCGCAAACCACTAATGTCGTCCCTTGATTTCCGCTTAAGTGTTCACTTGCCATTTTCACAGCATGCGCCGTACCTAATTGTTCTTCTTGGAAACTATAAAGCGATGCATCACCTAGTGTCTCTTTTACACTCTCTGCGCCATGTCCAACAATTGTAACAAGCTGGTCTATACCAGACTGCCTCACATTATCAGTAACATGTTCAATCATCGATTTACCTGCCACATCATGTAGTACTTTGTATTTCTTTGATTTCATACGCGTACCTTTGCCGGCTGCAAGTACTATTGCATGTCTTTGCATGTATGTTAACCCTCCATTAAAATATACACTTCTTTCTTATTATAATTTAACGCTAGTCACACTTTCAAGGCTCAATGCACCAATGTTATATAATAGAAATATTTTCATCGCTAAAATTTTAAAACTGTAGCCCTTTATTTGTCATCTTTGTACTAAGATGCAACCGCTTCACTATTTATTTGAATATCTCAAATATTTCTACCTTTTAGCTATTTCTTTTCACTAAAATATCATCATAACTGTACTTATACTTCTTGTTATAAGAAATATTAAACTAAAATCAATTGCGCATAACTTAACTACATAAGATTGTTCTATAAACAAATCATTTCTGTCACCTTTTTAAAATATTACTTAATTTCATTTTAATTTTCTAATGATTAAAAAAACCAAAAAAATGGATTTCTATCTAAATAGAAATCCATCTCGGAACAACTAACTCCACTCAAATAGCTGTTCGTATTTTATTTAAGCTTCTTCTTCAGAATCATCTGATGATTGCGCATTTCTATCAGGGATAACTTCATCAGTTTCTTCATATACTTTCATCACTGCATCTTGTATTTCTTGTCTCATTTCTGAGTTTATTGGATGAGCGATGTCTCGGAATTCACCATCTGGTGTACGTTTACTCGGCATTGCGACGAATAGACCTGTGTTGCCTTCAATTACTCGTAAGTCATGTACAACAAATGATTCGTCTAGTGTAATTGACACAAGTGCTTTCATTCTTCCATCTGTTTGTATCTTTCTAAGTCTTACATCTGTCACTTTCATGTAGTGAGCCCCCCTAGTATCTCTTTGTTAGAAGCTTAACAATTTTATTAAAAATTATAAATCCTTATTTTACCTTCGCTATTAATTCTATTTCAACTTTAACATCTTTGGGCAGTCTTGCCACTTCAACACAACTTCTCGCCGGTTGATGATTACTAAAGTAATTGCCATAAACTTCATTTATATTTTGAAATTCATTCATATCAGCAATGAAAATAGTAGCTTTAATAACTGAATCTAAATCTGACCCAGCTTGGTCTAACACAACTTTTAAATTTTCTAAAACTTGTTTCGTTTGCTCTTTTACATCGTCGCTAACAATTTCTCCTTTTAAGTTCAAAGGGATTTGTCCCGATGTGAACACAAGTCCGTTAATTTCTGTTGCATGCGAATACGGCCCCAACGCTTCGGGTGCCTTTTTAGTATTAATAACTTTCATGATGTCGAAATCGCTCCTTTAAGAAAATTTAGTTAAACTGTTGCCTTGTTCCACTTTAAATTCCTGATTGTATTCATCTACATCAGATAATTTAACTAAGGATGTATAATCTTCAATTAATCTTTGCTTAACTTCTTTTGATTCTACTAGTACCGATACCCCTTTAACATGAGCTTTAAACTCATTCATCAAATTCATCACACCATTTATAGATCCTCCAGCACGCATAAAATCGTCAACGACAAGCACGTTTGAATTCTCTGGTAAAGTTCTTTTAGAAAGCACCATTGTCTCTATCTTTCTAGATGAACCCGAAACATAGTTGATAGATACTGTAGAACCTTCTGTCACCTTATTATCTTTCCGTATAACAACTACTGGTAAATTCAATACATTAGCAACTGAGTTAGCTAATGAAATACCTTTAGTTGCAATCGTAACAATCGCATCTATCTCCTCATCCATATAAATGGTTGCAATTAGTTTACCTACACGATTAAGTAAAGTAGGATTGCCCATTAAATCAGATAAAAATAAGTATCCACCTGGTAATAAACGATCTTTCTCTTGAAGCTGAGTAATCACTTCATTTATAACTTCAGTCGCTTCAGCTTTACTCATTTCAGGTTTATATGTCACACCACCACTAGCACCAGCTGTAGTAATCACTGTCCCAAGTTTCTCTTTTTGAAAAGTTGTTTTAATAATTTGTACATCTTCACTAATTGAAGACTTGGCTTGTTTAAACTTTTGAACAAAATAAGTTAATGGTATCAACTTGTTTGGATTATTCATTAAATATTGTGTCATGTAAACGATACGTTCACTTCTCTTATAGCGCATGCTTATCATCCCTTCTCATTTAGCCTAATAATCGTACAATATGTACTTCGTTGCAACATCCGTTAACTGCATTATATATATGCCTCGCTTGTCGCTCTTTCTTCGCCAAAGCATAAACTGTTGGACCGCTACCACTCATTACGGCACCGTCCGCACCATTCTCTAACATATTCGCCTTTATTTTTAATATTTCGTCACACATCTTCCCTGAGACAGGTTCCAATCGATTTGAAAGACTTTTACATAATTGTTCGTAATCCCCAGTAATTAAAGCAGACACACATGATTCCGTATGTACCGTATGCGATTGTGTTAAATCTAATTTCTTGAATATATCTGGTGACGATATACCTAAATTAGGCTTAGCAACAACTACCCAAGCAGAAGGCGGCTTATCTAAATACTCAATAATTTCGCCTTTTCCTTTACATAGCGCAGTCTTTCCTAGTATACAAAATGGGATATCAGTTCCTATTTGTATCGCAAGTGCACATAATTCCTCTAGTGGTCTATTCAACTTATATAAACGATTCATGCCTCTCATCGTCGCTGCAGCATCGGTAGACCCACCAGCTAAACCTGCTGATACGGGTATGTTTTTATCAATTGAGATCGTTATACCTTGCTTTAGATTATAGGTCTTTTTCATTAATTCTGCAGCCTTATATGCTAAATTTTTACTATCGGAGGGAACATAAGTCTGTTCTACGTCAACAACTATTTTTTTGTCTTTACGTAGTTCGAATGATAATCGATCATTTAAATCTATTGTAGTCATTATCATTTCAACTTCATGAAAACCATCATCTCGTTTAAAGAGTGTATCCAACGTTAAATTAATCTTCGCTGGCGCAGTTTCATAAATCATATCCCCACCCTCTTTCACTTCGATATGGTAATAAAACGATTTTAACATATTGTTATCATTGTGTTGTCGGTTTTTCAAAAGTTAATGTATTGCATGAATATATTTATTAATAAACGTTAAAAATAAATTTTTAACTTTATCGAAAATAAAATCATCGCTTAATTAACTATTTTACAATAACGCGAGGACTATATAAAATAATTCTTCCTTTTTCGTCCAACACAAAAAAGGTACGCCGGTGATTTTACACCAACATACCTCTATCAATCATTCGAATATTAAAGTTTAATTTAAAAGTAACATCTCAACTATCAAATATAACTTAAATTACTTTTATTTAGTGTGCAAATGCTTCTTGATGATTATCATCTTCGAAAGAAACTTGTACGTTTTCAGTCAAAACGTCAGTGTATGTATAAGATACACGCTCAAAATTATATATATCTTGATCTAATTCAACAATAAAAACAGAAGGGTAAGTTTCTTTTAACACACCACTACGTTCAATTGTTTTTTTACGACCGCCGTTCGCCTTAAGTACAATTCTGTTCCCTAATTGACAATCAAGTGAATTTTTGATGTCTCCAATAGATTTTGGCATATTGCTCCACCTCGCTACAAGTTGTATAATAACACAAAATGAGGGGTTTAGTCAAATAAAATATCAATTTTAGCAATGTAAGGCACGCTTGTCAATAATTTAAAATTCTAATTCTGTGAAATTTTGCAACTCATTGTATAAATTTGCAAATTCTTTTATCGAAAGCGTCTCTCCACGTCTTCTTGGATCTATGCCAGCCACGCCAAGCCATTCTAATATCTTTTCTTTATGCGCTTTACCATCAACAAATAAGCTTTGGTAATTATTATTAATTGTTTTACGTCTTTGGCTAAATGCTGCTTTTGTCATTTTGAAAAATTTATTTTCATCATCTATATCAACAATCGGGGTTTCGCGTTTCATCAACTTCACAACGATAGAGTCTACATTAGGTGGTGGTAAAAATACTGATTTAGGCACCGTGAGTACTTTACTTGTTTCTGTATAATATTGAGCAACGATAGATAACGAACCATAAGCTTTCGTACCAACTTGTGCATTAAGTCTTTCTCCGACTTCTTTCTGCATCATCACTACATAGCCATCGATTGGCAATTTTTGCTGCATTAAATTCAACAATATTGGCGTCGTAATGTAATATGGTAGATTCGCAACAACCATAATCTTTTCACAATCAGCAAGGTGTTCTGTCACATAACGTGCAATATCCGCTTTAAGAATATCTTCGTTAATAACTGTTACATTGTCATAAGGTTCCATTGTATCCTTTAAAACAGGTATTAAACGTTGGTCAATTTCAAATGCCACAACTTTTTTAGCGCTTTTTGCTAATTGCTCTGTTAATGAACCCATACCAGGACCAACTTCTATAATACCTGTCTGCTCATCAATATCGCTTGCTTCAATAATATTATGAATAATATTCACATCGATTAAAAAGTTTTGCCCTAGGCTCTTTTTAAAATTAAAACCATACTGATTGAGTAAAGCTTTCGTACGTGTTGGTGTAGCAATATCTTTCATATCCATTTATGATTCACTTCCTTCTTCATCACTTAGTGCAGACCTAACATCATCTTCTGTATAACCAAATGCATTTAACTTATTAATTAACTGCTTACCGTTGGAATGTCCTATGTGCAGTTTGCGACCTAACTTTTCTCTTTTATGACGTGCTTCCTTGCCTACGATTAAACCCAAATCTATTAGGACATCCTTACTTATTGATTCATGTCCTTCTTCAAATGGCGTACTCACATTGATGAGAGCTTCTCTGATATCACTTAATTGTGCATGCTCCACACCAATTTTCCCTCGCTTATTTTTGGCTTTTTCTCTATCGATATACGCATGCTTTACACCGGGAATGTGTTTTTGTATTGTATTACGAATTTTATCACCCGGGAAATCGGGATCAGTTAATACAATAACTCCTCTTGTCTCATATGCCTGTGCTATCACACTTAACGTTGTTTCATTGATTGCACTACCATTTGTTTCAATCGTATCACATTGAACCGCTCTTTTTACACGCTCAGTATCATCTCTACCTTCAACGACAATAAATTCATTTATTTTCATTTATTGTTTCACCTTTCATTACTTTAATTCATTTTAGATAAAAATAAAAAAGGTACCGGGTTTAATTGTGATTATCACTTAGCATGTCTTATATCAACTAAGCCTTATCTCAGACCGATACCTTTTTGAAATGTTTTATACTTTTAATTTAAACAATCGTTCTGCATTTTCAGTTGTTTGTTTGCACACTTCCTCGTAACTCACGCCACGTAATTCCGCAATTTGTTCCGCCACTAATGTAACGCGGACAGGTTCGTTTCTTTTGCCTCTATAAGGGTGTGGAGATAAGAATGGTGCATCTGTTTCAACTAGTAGTCTATCAAATGGCACATGCTGTGCAACTTCTTTAGGCTGTTTCGCATTTTTGAACGTGACAGGACCACCTAATGATACATAAAAATTCAATTTATTAATTACATCGTCAGCAATTTCAGGTGATGCACTAAAACTGTGCATAATTCCACCAATCTCTTCCGCATGTTCTTCTTTTAGAATATCAACACAATCTTGCGTTGCTTCCCTATTATGAATAATTATTGGTAAGTTCACACGTTTCGCTAAGGCAATTTGCTTTCTAAACAATGCTTGTTGCACATCTTTAGGGGATTTGTCCCAATGATAGTCTAGCCCCGTTTCACCAATTCCTATAATTTTCGGATGAGCTGCAAGTTTTTCTATCCATTCTAATCGTTCCTCTGTACAATCAATCGCATCTACAGGGTGCCAACCAATAATGCCATAGATAAATTCATATTGATCAATAAGCGCCATCGTGCGTTCTACTGTTGGTGTGTCAAAACCAACGACAAACATACGATCTACGCCATTGTCTCTTGCACGTTCAATGACTTCTTCTAAATCTTCATCATATTGGTCTGCGTTTAAATGAACATGTGTATCGATTAGCATATTTATTTCGCTCCCTTTATTGTAATTATTTAATTATTGCACCATTCGGAATAGCATTTGGTAAGCTCACAAGCGTTAGTACACCATCTTTTTCAGCAGAAAGAATCATACCCTCTGATTTTCTACCCATTAATTTAGCAGGTTTTAGATTAGTCACAACTGCGACTTTCTTACCAATAATGTCTTCTGGTTGATAAAATTTGGCGATACCTGAAACAATTTGACGTTGCTCTCTATCTAGATCAACTTGGATTTTTAATAACTTATCCGATTTTTTAACTTGTTCTGCATCAATGATCGTAGCCGCTTTAACTTCCACTTTATCAAAATCTTTGATGTCAATTTGGTCTTTACTAGGAATCTCTTCTACAGCTTCTTCTTTCTTGTCTGGTTGCATAGATTCCTTAATATAACTAATCTCAACTTCACTATCTAGACGTGGGAAGATAGGCTGTGGTTTATCACTTACCATTATTGGTTCAGTTAATGCACCATATTGATTCGTACTTCCAAATTCGAAAAGTTCTGGTGAATTAATATTTAATTGCGTAAAGATTTGTTTTGGTGCATGTGTAAGGAATGGTCTTAATAACACCGCAATAATACGGATATTTTCTACTAAGTGTGCCATGACATTTCCGACCATTGCTTTTTGACTCTCATCTTTGGCTAAAACCCATGGCGCTGTTTCATCTATATATTTATTAGTACGACTAATGAATTTCCATACAGTTGAAAGCGCGACTGAAAATTGTAAATCATCCATATTTTCATGGAATGTCTTAACAGTATCTAATGCCATTTGTTCCATATCATTGTCTAATTCGTGATTTGTACCTTGATATGCTGGAAGCTCACCATCAAAATATTTGTTAACCATTGAAATTGTACGATTAACTAAATTCCCTAAATCATTTGCTAAATCATAATTTGTGCGCTCAACAAATCCTTCAGGAGTAAACACACCATCAGAACCAAAAGGTAATTCACGCATTAAATAGTAGCGTGTTGCATCTAAACCGTAACGATCAATCAATACGTTAGGATCCACGACATTCCCTTTAGATTTACTCATTTTTCCATCTTTCATAAGTATCCAGCCATGTGCGAATACTTTTTTAGGTAATGGAATATCTAATGCCATTAATAAAATAGGCCAAATAATAGAATGGAATCGTACAATTTCCTTGGCCATTATATGAATATCTGCAGGCCAATATTTTTTGAATAAATGATCATCATCTGATAAATAACCTAATGAAGAAATATAATTCACAAGTGCATCTATCCATACATAAACAACATGTTTCGGGTTAGATTGGACACGAATACCCCAATCGAATGAAGTACGTGATACGGCTAAATCTTCAAGTCCTGGCTTAATAAAGTTATTAATCATTTCATTCTTACGTGAAGGTGGTTGAATAAATTCAGGATTTTCATCATAAAATTCTAATAAGCGATCTGTATATTTAGATAAATTAAAGAAATAACTTTCTTCTTTTACTAGTTCTACTTCATGACCAGAATCAGGACTTTTACCTCCAACAATTTCACCGTTTTCCATAATTGGATCTACAAGTTGTGTCTCTGTATAATACGTTTCATCTGGTACTGAATACCAACCTTCATACTCACCAAGATAAATATCACCTTGAGCTAATAAACGTTCAAATATTTGTTGCACAACTTCTTTATGTCTAATTTCTGTTGTACGAATGAAATCATCATTTGAAATTTCCAGCTTTTTCCATAAAGCTTTAATACTAGCAATCATTTCATCAAGATATTCGATTTCTGATTTTCCGGCTTTTAATGCTTTCTCTTGAATTTTTTGCCCATGTTCATCCGTTCCCGTTAAATAACGAACATCATAGCCTTGCATTCTTTTATAACGTGCGATTACATCACCAGCTGTTGTTGTATAAGCATGACCGATATGTAAATTCCCACTTGGATAATATATTGGTGTAGTGATATAAAATGTTTCTTTCGCCATCAATGTTCCTCCTCGTTTCTTACATCATTAATATATCTAAATTTATTATTGTTTTCAATAAAGCAAGTGTGTGTTGCTGTACTGTTTTTATATGATTATCTTCTTAATAAATGATATGCATCGCGTCCGATATGTACCATTTATTACGGATATCATTGGCATATATTTAATAATCCCTATCTTATCTACATTACCATAAATCGTGCACGTTATGGGGTTTTTTCAACGCATTTTTCTTGATTATATGTGATTTTATATTGTGACGCTTTCACTTCCATAATATGACGCCATTTCTATTTTTATTATATGGACATGAAATATCAAATTATACTTCATGGTAGATGTCATAGACTTCACTTGTTTTCATATGGCGTGCTTCTGCAACGACTTTGATAGCAGCTTTGGGTTTCATATTTTGGTTTATGTGATACGCCACATGTTCCTTAATCGTCATATCTTCGAACCACGAAGTATCTTCGGCAAGTTCAGCCCCTTCGATAAGAACCACGAATTCGCCTTTCGTCGGAATTGTCGCATTTTCAAGTTGTTCAATTACTTCACTCACACGATTCGTAACAATTTGCTCAAACTTTTTAGTGAGTTCTCTCCCAACTGATACTTTACGCTGTGTATCTATTTTTTGAATCGTTTTTAATGTATCTTTCACACGGTGAGGTGATTCATAAATGATCAATGTGCTATTTTCATACATACGTTGCTCTAAAACCGCATGCTTTTGCTTGTCTTTTCTAGGTAAAAATCCTAAAAAAGTATAAGTGAAGGACGGTAAACCACTTGCCATTAATGCAGTTAACCCAGCATTAGGTCCGGGTACTGTTTCCACTCTAATCTGTTGTTCTCTTGCTGCTACTACAAGTTCATAACCTGGATCGCTAATTAATGGCAACCCCGCATCTGACACAAGTGCAATATCAATTCCAGAGTGTAATTGTTCGATTAAATAATCTGTTTGTTGCTCCTTATTGTGATCATGATAGGATTTAAGCGGTGCTTGAATTTCATAGTGTGCACATAATTTTTTTGTCACTCGAGTGTCTTCACAAGCAATCAAATCCACAGTTCGTAATATATCTACAGCACGATACGTAATATCTGCCAAATTACCTATGGGCGTTCCTACTAAATACAATGTCGACATAACCTATCCCTCACTTATTAATTCTAGTTTTTTTTGACGTGAAAATCGCTTGATCTCATATTCACGTTTTAACGCTTCAGATTTTGTATCAAACATTTCTTGATATACTAATTGTACTGGGCGTCTTATTTTTGTATATTTGGCACCTTGACCTTTATTATGTTTAGTAATTCTTTTTTCTATATCCTTAGCATACCCTGTATACAGACTGCCATCTTTACACTTAACAATATATATATAATGTTTATCCATAATATATTTCTCTCATTTCTTCGGTATAAGTTCCATCTTTATTGTAAATGTAAAATGGTGGCTGAATTTCTAAGCCTTGATTTCCACCCTTTCTCCCTTCTACAACAATTGTTTGAGCTACTTTATCCTGTTTACTATAAATAAAATAAACTTTTTTAGGTTCAATTTGATATGTTCTCATATCACTTAAGACATCCATTAGACGGTCCGCTCTGTGCACCATCATAAAGCGACCACCCTGCTTCAACAAATGTCTTGCTGCAATACAACAATCTTTGAGTGTACACATAATTTCATGTCTCGCTATTTTATGCGCATCCTTTTGATGCTGATGCTGTTGATTTGTTTTAAAATAGGGCGGATTACAAGTAACTAAATTATATGATGATGGTTTGAAATGTTTATGCACTTCTTTCAAGTCCATATGATACATATGGATTCTCTCGTCTAATCCGTTATATGTAATACTTCGTCTGGCCATGTTTACCAGTTGTTCTTGAATTTCAATTGCCTCTATCGCTTGCTGACCTTTATATGACAATACTAATGGAATCACCCCATTACCTGAACATAAGTCCATAATACTATCGCGTTTTTTCACGTTAGTGAAGTGCCCAAGTAGTAATGCATCCGTTGAAAAAGAAAACACTTCGTCATTTTGTATAATTCTAAGATGTTCCTTGGTTAAATAATCTAGCCTCTCGTCTTCTAACAGCATTTCCCTGCCCTCCAAAAAAAAGAATGAGCTAACGATGCTTAATAACCAAGCCTATCGTTACATCTCATCCTCAATTACGTCACATCATTATCTATTTTTCATTCAAAATCAATTCAGCTATTCGCTTAATACTTCAAGACAGAATAAACAATCATCGCCTTTTCTGTGTTTACCGAATAACTCGCCGTTACAAATATGAAATCCCTCTTTATAAAGCATTGCTAAATTGTCTTTACTGCGGAGTGGTTGTTTATTTGGCAATTTCTTTCCATTCTCAACCACTTTCGTTTTTTCTTCTTTATCTATCAAAGTTTTTAAATTTTCATTTTCTATTTGTAAGGCGACATTTTCTTCGATTACTTCGACGGTAAGATGTTTCAAATTCGCCATATCAGTGTTGATTTGATTTATGTTCGACTCTAAATTTGCTAATTTCTCAAATATGTCGCTACGATTCAATGTTGTATTGGCCTCCTAATTTAATGTTTCTAATTCTTCCATTTTATATTCTAACGGTTGTTCTAAACCTTCTACTTTAATTTGCATAGAAATATCTAAAATATTCAAGCCAATGACTTTACCATTTCCTTCTGGGGTTTCAATCGCATCGCCTACATCTGGTAATTGCGCACGTGCTTCTTCATAGTAATCATTTTCATACTTAAGACAACACATCAAACGCCCACACGCTCCTGATATTTTAGTTGGGTTAAGTGATAAATTTTGATCTTTCGCCATTTTGATAGAAACCGGTTCAAAATCACCTAAAAATGTCGAACAGCATAATGAGCGACCACACGGACCTATACCACCTAACAACTTAGCTTCATCTCTAACGCCAATTTGTCTTAGTTCAATACGTGTTTTTAACTTTTGAGCCAATACCTTAACTAACTTTCTAAAGTCGACACGTTCATCAGAAGTGAAATTAAATATCACTTTCGATTGATCAAGTGTATATTCACAATTCACCAATCTCATTTCTAAATCCTGTTGCTGTATTGTTTCTTTACATAGCGCTAATGCCTCATTCGCATCGTATTCGTTCTTTTCATACTGAGTCAAATCATCTTCTGTAGCAAGACGCACAATTTCTTTTAATGGTAATGTAACATCTTGGTCTGCAACGTCTAATGGCGCGTACTTCACACGTCCCATTTCCAGACCTCTTTTTGATTCAACTACTACCCAGTCTCCAACGTGTAAATTAAAATCCTTTGGTGAATAATATTCCATTTTCCCTGATTTGTGAAAATCTATTCCGACTACATTTTGCATTATTAATTCACCCCTTTTATTACAATTTGTTCAAATACCAACATCGGGTTAACATTCTGATTCAATTTTTTATGTGCTTCTGTTATTTGATCATACATCAAAATAATTTGGTTGTAAGTTAATTTTTTCGAAAATACCGTCACATCCGCTTGTAAATCTGGATATATCACATCTTGATCCATTCCTACTTTAGCATGCATCACGTCTTCAAAGAAACCATTTACGGCAGCTAATGTAACTAATTGTAATTTTCTGCTTTTTGCCTGCTTTAACAAATCAACGATAGCTATCAAAGCCATTGAACGATTAGTTAAAAGTAATTGACACCATTTGATAATACTTTTGCGTAAGGCCATTAAATCAACTTCTTCATTCAGTGTTACCGCTGTTTCAATTTGCGTTGTGTATGTACTTAACAATTCTGCCACTGGCCTAGAAATGTCACGTTCAACAAGCCTATCTATAAATTTAGATTTATCAATAGGCTTAAAATAAACATGCTGGCACCTTGAATGTATTGTATCTAAAATTTGTTCTGGCTTCGTAGTTAATAAGATCGCTATGGTATTTTCTGGAGGCTCTTCTAAAAATTTCAAAATACTATTTTCGCCTTGAACTGTAAGTTTCTCAAAAGACTCAATAATATATACTTTATAGTCACCTTCGATTGGCAGTTGGTTCATATGATGTACTAATTGTTCTACTTGATCCTTTTTTATCGTTGTTTCTTCAGATGATATGTACATAAAATCTGGATGATTAAATGTTTCTACTTTCAACTGACATTGAGCCTCATCATTACATAAAATCAGTTTCGTAAAATCAATAGCAACTTGTTGCATCGTTTGCGCATCATCACCCTCAAACAAATAGGCGTGTGAGAGTTTGTTTGATTGATATGCTTTTGTCAGTCTTTCTTGTTCATCCATCATAAAGTTACTCCTTTATATAAAAAGGCTGCTCATACATAGTTACCTTACAAAGCACATTTCTTAAGTGCATAACGTATGCATCCTCAATAAAAATGTAATTTGAAAGGTTACCATATATAGCAACCATAATGCTAGAATTGATGGAAAGCTTCAACTGGCATTACAAATACCGTTGCGCCTCCAACTTCTACTTCAACCGGATAAGGGATATAAGAATCGGCACTTCCACCCATTGGTGTTATTGGAGATACAAGTTGTTCCCTATTACCACAAGTGTCGTTAATGACTTTTAACATTTCATCTACGCGGTCATCTTCAACACCAGATAAGAATGTTGTATTACCCGCTCTTAAAAATCCACCTGTTGTTGCAAGTTTCGTTGCTCTAAAGTTATGCTTAACAAGTTTGTCTGAAAGCTCTTGACTATCCTGATCTTGTACAATTGCTATAATCATTTTCATATTAAACACCTCTTCCCAGTATTATATCATAATTTTTCTAAATAATTGGCTATAGATTCATACGTTGCATTTACAACTTCATCTATACTTCGATCTGCATCTATTACAATAAAACGTTCAGATTCATTATGAATAATTTTCTTATAACCTTCAACTACTTTTTCGTGAAATGCTATATCTTCTTGGTCAAGACGATTTTGATTTCGTTGATTGCTCAATATACGTTCACGACCTACTTCCACGCTCACATCCAAATAAATAGTAATATCAGGATATAAACCATTAATTGCAAATTCATTAATGGACTTAACTTGTTCTATTCCTATACCCCGTGCATATCCTTGATAAGCTAGAGAACTGTCTATATAGCGATCACATAATACTAATTTACCATTTTTTAGAGATGGTATCACTTTACCTACAAGATGTTCGCGTCTTGAAGCTGCAAATAATAATGCTTCGGTACGATCATCCATATTATCTCCTTCAAGTAATACTTCACGAATTTGTTCTCCAGTCTTTACGCCACCCGGTTCTCTTGTGAGAACCACATTATATTTCTTTTCTAATTTTTGCGCTACTTCTTGTATGACAGTAGTCTTTCCTGAGCCTTCAGGTCCTTCAAAAGTTATAAATGCCGACATCTTACTCATCCTTAATTTCTATTTTTTTGTCTTTAATACCTTCTACTCTAATGTGTTGCTCACACCAATAATTCATTAATTCTATCATATTTTCTGTGATAATTTCGCCTTTAAGCATGACAGGGATTCCTGGAGGGTATGGAACTAAATTAGTTGCTAATATTTCATTATATGCAGCATCAATATTTACTTCCTTAACATTCATTATTTCTCCATAACAATATGTACCGGTACCATTATGAAAAGGTATATTGGCTTCTTCTAACGCAAGTCTACGCTCTATTTTAATTTCTCTTATTCTTGCTAGCAAATCATCAAAAGGGAATGCATCATTTTCATGCCATAAAGGTAAGACTAATAAGACTTGATATGTATCAGCAAGTTCTACATAAATTCCTTTATTTTCAAAAAGTTTCTGAAGTTCGATACCTGTATAACCACTACACTGGATATTTAACTTTAAAGGATCGTCCACATCAATCACACGCATGCCTCTATCCTTTATCACTGTTATCAATTGTTTTCTTTTTTTAAAAAACAAAGTACTATCATATTGATTATAAAAATCATGTGCCAATTCTAAACTACTCATCAAAAGATAAGACGGGCTAGATGATTGAAAATATGTTAAATATTGCAATATTTTTTCACGTAATGGCGCATTTTTATGAATAAAAATAATAGAACTCATTGTAAGCGATGGTAATGTTTTATGATAAGACTGTACCACATAATCAGCCCCCATATTTAATGTGGAGTTTGGGAAACCAGCTAAATTAAAATGTGCGCCATGTGCCTCATCTATTAAAGTCGGAATTTGACATGTCTTCATATGTTTTATTATACGCTCTACATCAAAACACTCTCCATAGTAATTTGGATAAGTAAAGACAGCTAATTTTGCTGTCTTTATGTTTGACTTTAATGATGCTTCATTAGGCTCAACATACTGCTTTGTTTTATTACTTATATTCATCTTCAATAGCTTACTAGAAGCGCGTGCTAAATCTAACGCATGAAATACAGACTTATGTACATTTCTTGCTACAACATATTCTCCTTTTGCATTAGCAAAACTTTGTATCACTGCCAGTATACCCGCTGTCGTTCCATTAACTAAAAAGTAAGCGTCATAATCAGGATGCTTTTTAATATGTTGCATACTTTGTGCAATAACATCCTCCGCATGGTGTAAATCATCTAAACCTGTAATTTCTGTCATATCCATTTCCATTTTCAATTTTTTTAAATAACCTATTGTCATGTTCTTATGACCTGGCACATGCATTGAAATTGGTTTCTTATTCAACAATTGATTAAGCTGATTTGTTAATGGTAATGTCATTAAATCCCCACTTTTCAAACTTAAATTCTATTTTTATAATTCACTACATTTTAACATGTCAAAGGATACATCTCTATAGTCATCGTCTTTATCTAATAAAATAACATGCTCATTTTAATGAGCGAATGGATGTTTACATATCCGATTTTTTCTAAGTTCTTCGAAATGGAAGTTAAACTCCATAAACATAAAAAAAGAGACCCGTTTGGGTCTCTAATTGCCTGGCAACGTCCTACTCTTGCGGAACGTAAGTCTGCTACCATTCGCCGCTAAGGAGCTTTTACTATCATGAGACAAGCGCTCGCATCTTTTCTCACTTTCTCTCTTTCCTCACTCACTTACCGCTTGTAAGCTCGTTTCGTCTTTCGTTCAGTTCGTCAGCTTCAAGCGCTTTCTCATAATAGACGATTTATTTGCTTTTCAGTTCTTCGAACTGCTTAATTTAAACTCCATAAACATAAAAAAGAGACCCGTTTGGGTCTCTAATTGCCTGGCAACGTCCTACTCTTGCGGAACGTAAGTCCGACTACCATCGGCGCTAAGGAGCTTAACTTCTGTGTTCGGCATGGGAACAGGTGTGACCTCCTTGCCATTGTCACCAGACAATGAAATGTAT
>NZ_MRZN01000023.1 GCF_002614725.1 Staphylococcus edaphicus
TAAGAAAAATAGTAGCTCAACGAGCTACAAAATTATATAAAAATAAAGAAAACGTCAATTTCTATATAATTTCAATAGAAATTGACGTTTATTCTTTAATCAGAAATGTTTATGTCCCGGACTCTTTACTATTGTAAAAAGCTATGATTTTTGCTCGGCTTGAACGTTCACTTTATTTTCTACTTTTTCATTATTTGAATCATCGACACTTAATAATAGTGCTCGAACGATAAGTATACCAGTAACTAAAAGTAAAAAATTTTTTAATAATTTCATCCTCATCACACACCTATCTTAATAAATTGAGATATTGGCTATTTCAGGAAATAATGCGTATTAGTAAAAATGTAGTTATTATTCAAGTTATACCCGTTTATAGTAATTATAATGAATTGTTAAATGTCTTTAATTACTATCTGCTTATTAGTTTGATTTACTTCTACCGCTATAGATTTACTATTATTTTCAACCGTAGTTTGCATTACTTCGCCATTTTCAATAGTAAAAAATACTTGATTCAAAATACCCATTGCATAATCATTAATAGGACTTACTAAAGAAATAGACGTTTGGTCTTCTTGGATAGCAAATTTTTTATTGCTTTGATTGATAAGCTGCCATTCAGATAAATAAGTTAATTTCATATGTAACACCTCTTAAATTAATCTAGAATCTTTTATTAAATGTATTGATTATATTATAAACCATAAGTAGCTATCGATATACATCTAAAAAAAGGATTTACTAATACATAGTTACTTTGTTGTTTTAAGGGAATAGGTATACTGATGATACTGATGAGTAGGGGTGATAAGATGCATTTTATTGTGATTGTAATACTTAGCCTAATTTTTGCTTTTTTAGCTACCATGCCATTTTTGTTTATTAATACGAGACTATATGAAAATACGAATCACTCAAAAGATGAGGTTAGACATGAAAGGGTGCGGGCAGTTAAACGTTTTATATATTTTTTGATTTTAGCAATAGTGATTTTATTAACGTATCATTTTTTAACGGATTAAATAAGAATATAGTAAGAGATGCATGTAAGAATTTAAGCGATATATGAGTATAGTAGCAAAAAGCCATTGTAAAATAATTCTTTACAATGGCTAGATATTTAGCTGAAGATGAGTGAAAATAGCGTACCTACAACGCCAAAAATAATCAACATCACTGTGACACCAAGCAATGATTCTTTTGCTTGTTCAGTACCTTTTAGTTTATATATGATGAGCGAGGCTATACCACAAATGAGAAAGATAAGCGATAGCCAAAAAAGAATGATGAAATGTAGACTCAAAGTACCACACCTCCTTTTAGTATGTATAAATATGTCGTTTTAAATTCAATCAGTTTATTGAATATTATTTGTATCTCATAACCCTATCATCTTATCACTAATTCACTAACAGCCATAGAGAAAATATTGAATTTGCTATTATAACCTACGATCATGTTTGAATAGTATTATAAACCATAGTGGTTTCTTAATAAAAAAGAGGGAAAATAGATGATACGATATCATCTCATTTGGGAGGGAATTAAATGAACAGTTCGAATATAGTGCAATTGGAACAAAAGGTTGAAGCTTTACAAACTAAAAATGTTAATGAAGACAAACAAATATTTGAAAATATTGAAGCTGACATTGTACGCAAAAAAATTGAAATTAGAAATACCTTGATGCCTAATAACAATCAAGAAGATGAAAGAATAAAGGAAATTGCTAATAAACTCAATGAACATATCCAAACAGGGTTTAATAAATTTAGCAAAGTTGAGGAGATACTCAATTATTTAGAACCAGCATTTCAAAGAGGGAAAGTAGATAAAGCGTATGGTCGTGCACTTGTGTTGTTAGTAGAAAATACAATGATTGAACAAGTCAAAATACAGTTTGATAATTCAAAAGACAAAGCTCGCTTAATGAATGCGATGTTGGATAAATTAATTGAACTCAGTTCGGAATTGATGCCAGATGATTATCGTGAACTATTGAAACTCGAAAAGAGATTTTTCAACATATTATATAGTCAAAGCTAATATGGTTTAATTAATGCGATACAATGATGTATAATATGGGTAATATCATAAAGTTAGGAGATAGTACTATGAATGAAGTAAATAAAGTCATTTACATTGTTTTAGCCGTTTTCTTAGGTAGTTTTGGTATACACAAATTTTATGCAAGAAAAACAGGCATGGGTCTTCTTTTTCTAGTATTTTGTTGGACAGGAATTCCACAAATTTTAGCGATTATAGGTGCCGTAATCACATTATTCAAACCAGCAGATGCAAATGGAAACGTGTTAGTTTAAAAAAAGACTATTTTATAGAACAAACTAGGCGGTATAATGCCTGGTTTGTTTTTTTATTTAAAAAAATTACGGCAACATAAAAAGGTTGCTAATTTAAATGAGTAGCAACCTAGATATTCAATGCTGAGAGAGATTAACATAGAATTAAAAAAACTTTATAAATTTTACAATTCTAAATTGAATATTGTTATGACAGTAAAAAATTAAAAAACTTTTAAATTTTAAAATGTATCGTAATAGACAAAAAGTTATTATTTGTTATGATTATATTAAGTTATGGAAACGTTTAACAGTGTAACGATTAAAATAAAGATAGTCGAGGTAACGCTTATGACATTTTATGATTTTGTAATTGGTTTTATTGAAGACGATACACCGTTAGGACAGCTTGCACATAATATAATAGGCGACAAGAATTTCCCTAGATATGAAACAAGTTCTATTAAGTTAAACTCTTATTTTTATAGTAATTATTTTGATCACGAAATATTAGCATCCGCAAAAAGAGCATTGAGTTTATATCTTAATAATATTGAATTTGTATAATCAAATCGTTGCCTAACTATCGTAATACCAGTTTTGTTTTCTTAAAGCGTCTTTGATATCTTGCGTTTTAAAGTTTATTTCGTTATTTCTAATTGAAAACGGCTCAATTATATTCTGAGCCATCCATGAGTTAATGAGTTCCTTGGGTAGCCCATCTAGTTCCATATCACTTTTACTTACGACAAAGCATTCCCAATCAAGTGAGACGGTAGATGGATTAACATAGTTACATTCATTAAGCTGATTCATAAAAACACTCCTTAATATTGTAAATCCGACGTTAACTTTTACCCATGTAGTCAAATAATGAAACGATATTCATAAAATAATTTAAAATTTCATCAGTTATTTTGAATTATTAATTCTGTTTATTTAAACACATAAGGATATCATAAAAAATAATATGTTTATAAGATTGTATTGTTTATTTTTAAATAATTTGAATATAGATATATGTGATGAACTTATTATAAAAATAAAAGCTACGACTTTATGGTGTCGTAGCTTTTTAATATATCTTATTTTATAGTTTGAACGCTTTACCAAGGTATGATGCCAAGAATACAGGCAACTATTATCATAAATAAACTGGAGCCAATGGCCCATTTTATAACGATTCTTTGGTTTTGACCATATTCAATATCAAGCATACCAACAAGTAAGTAACCTGCTGCGTACAGTGGGCTTAATACGTGAAGCGGCTGACCTAATACGGATGCTCTTGCCATGTCGACTTTGGAAATACCAAATTGTTGTGCTGATTCAGCAAGGATTGGCAGTACACCATAATAGAACGGATCATTCGCCATAAAGTAAGTGAAAGGTCCACTAAGTATAGCCGTGATTAATGCAAAATGGTTGCCCATTGCATCAGGAATAATATGTACCAAAGCATTGGCCATTTCGTTTACCATCTTTGTTCCATTCATGACCCCGGTAAATATACCAGATGCAAACACAAGGCTAATAACTGAAAGCACATCACCAGCATGTTTTTTGACAACTGAATTTTGAATACTAAGATTTGGATAATTTAATAAAATAGCTACACCAAACCAAAGCATAAACATGACTGGAATAGGCATAATACCAATGACTAGACATACAATCAATGAAATTGTCAGAATTGCATTTGGTATAAGCATTTTAGGTCTTTTAAGTAATGACTCTTCTTTTGTATCTGTTGGTTTAATATCATCTAAATCAATATCTGTATAAGAAGTAATATGTTTTTTTGCACGTTTACCTAATATGTATGCAACGCCAAAAGCAAAAACAATACCGGCAATCATTGCTGGTATGATTGGGACAAATACTTCTTCAGTCGTTACCTGAAGTGAAGATATGGCACGTGCTGTTGGGCCGCCCCAAGGTAACATATTCATGACACCAATGGACAATAGCGCAAGTGTAGATAATGTATATAGACTCATACCGATTTTTTTATAAAGTGGCATCATTGCTGTAACTGTAATAATAAAAGTCGTTGTTCCATCGCCATCCAATGCGACCATTGATGCTAAGATAACCGTACCGATGGTTATTTTAACAGGATCCCCTTTTACGACTTTAATAATTTGATTGATAACAGGCTCGAATAATCCAGCATCGATCATAACACCAAAATAGAGTATTGCGAAGGTGAGCATAATGCCAGTAGGTGCAACGGTTTCAATGCCGTCAAGCATATATTTACCAAGACCTGCATAAAAACCACCAATCAATGCGAAAATTGTCGGTATAACAATCAGTGCAGTTAAGGCTGACATTTTTCGCGTCATAATTAATATCATGAATATAATAATCATGATAAAACCTAGTAAAGCTAAATTCATTTGTAATCCCCCCTATTTGTAACATTATAGCGCTTTCAGAAGATTTGTAAAATTAAAATAGGTAAAAATTTTATGCTAATTAATAATACATATATTTTTAAATATAAAAATCTCTATAATTAACTAAATAACTTTAGAATTATAGAGATTTAAATATTATTATGAATAGATATGTAAGTTATTAGGCAATAAGGCTTGAAATATAGGATGTCCATATTGGATAACTCAATAAAATGAATGAAAAAATAGATACACACATTGCAAAGATATTCGCTATGCGATCACCGCGTAAGCAAGCGTAAATATTTATTAACAAAACACCTAAGATGAATAATCCACCTGCTAAAATAGGAAGATTACCTTCCAAGACTTTAGCAATTGCTAGTAAAGGGGTTGCTAATGTAATTAAAGACAAAAATAGTGACAATAATGTTGTAGCATATTTCAAAGTGTTCAATCCTCTCTTGAATTTTAAGATAATTTCAATATAAAAATTAAAACTGTTTCGTACTTATTAAAAATAATATTGGCTTATGCATAGGATTGCAAGTCATTTTAAAATATTAAGACGATGAAAGCTTTTAAATTATTTTAATATAGTTCAGGAAAGGGTTGGATTAAGTGACTTTGTTCTTAACCGTAGTATATGTTAAGAAGTTTCAAAAGTATTTATCAATTGATTAACTCGATGTCATTGCTATTGAAGTAATAAATTAGCCAATGTTCATCCACATAACAGTCTTCATATTTGCGTGCGTGTTGCTCCATAACTAAAGTTTCGAAATTGAGGTTACTAAAGAATACTTTACCACTTATATTATTTGAAATAAGAGAAGTCATTAAAATTTCTATACCTTTTTCATTACATATTTCAAATATTTTATGCATTAACATAGTTGCGACGCGTTCTCTAGCGTTGTGGTTATCCCCTTTAACGCACATATTTTCCAATGTTGCTTTGTGCGATAAACTATAACGATCTGAATGTATGAGTGTTACAGCCCCAATTAATACATTACTTTCAAAGGCACCTATGACAATATAGTCAGTAGATTCAGATGATAAAAGCATAGGAATATTTGTTTCTTCGAGACACTTTTCATTTCGTAATTTCCACGCCATCACCTCAAGTTTTTTGTTAATGCCTTGCAATAAAAGGGCGTGATATGTAGAAGTATCTTCATGTGTTAAATAACGAATATGGGTCATTTAATTCCTCCTTATCCAGTGAAATGTAGATATAAAGTATAAGAACCGAAGTTAAGCTATTTATATATAATAGTATATGAAAAAAAATATTTGAGCAATACCACCTTTAATTTTTTGTAAAAATCTGTAAAAAATTTATAAGTAACTATACCAAAAAATATAATTTTATAAAGTATAAGTTCTATTTTAATATTTTTTTAAGCAACAAAATTAAATAGGATAATTATGTTATAATATGGTGAGATGTATAAATGGAAGCGGAGGCATTTATTATGGGGGCTTTAGTAACAATTGTAGTTTCTTTAATCGTTGCTCATTCTGATTTCTTTTTCAATATTAATTGTGTGTTTGTATAATCAATATAAAGACAATTAAATATACTTAACGACAATGAGACATCAAGAACAGGCAACTACATCGAAATATCAAAAACAAAAAAACCCCCAAATTCAATTTTGAATTTGGGGGATTAAACATTGTAATTAATCTACAACAGATACGTTTAAGTCAACGTCGATATTACCGCGTGTTGCTTTTGAATATGGACAAAATTCATGCGCATCTTGTAAATATTTTTCTGCTTCTTCTTGGGATAATACATTTTTAACTTTTGCATCAATAGAAACGCTTAATTTAGGGCTTTCAGCATCTGGATCATCCTCTAGACGAACGGTTAAAGTAACTTCAGGTTCTGCACCTCTTACTTTATTTTGTTTTAAGATTAAATCAAATGCACCATTAAAGCATGAAGCGTAACCTGCTGCGAACAATTGCTCTGGATTTGTACCTTTTTCAGCATCTGCTTGAGCCGGTGGTACAACTGCTACATCGATTGCTTTATCATCAGTTTGAACGTGACCATTACGTCCACCTGTGTTTGTCGCTTTTGTTTCATAATTTACTGCCATTTTATTACCTCCTAAAATTCTTCATATACTTAATCTACCCGACAAATTATATTTAAATCATTTTAAGTGTATAAGAACGAAGCAATGCTATCTATGATCAGCGTATAAGAATTCATTGTATTCTGTTCTAAAGTTGTTATACAATTATTAAAATATTATTAAAAAGAGGGAGTTTTGGAATGACTGAAGTAAAAGTTGCTGTAACCATTGCGCCAGAACAAGGGCTTTCACAATCAATCGTTAATGACTTAATTCAATATCAAAATGCAATAGACATTATTGAATTAAGAGTTGATCAGTGGGCAGATTTTAATGAATCACACTTTGCAGATATTGCAAAAGACATCTCCGAACTAGAATTCAATAAAAAATTACTCGTTACGTATCGTACTGCACATCAAGGTGGAGAAGGTCAGCTAACAGATGAAGCATACATCCAAGTTTTAGAAAAAATAGTAAATATGCAATATGTAGATATGTTAGATGTAGAATTTGAACAATCAGGCTCGTTGAAACCGTTGCAAGATATCATCGACCTGGCACATAAAAATCAAATTCAAGTAGTGCTATCTCATCATAATTTTAAAGAAACACCTAAACTTGAAGCAATAAAGCATTTATATTATAAAATGCAGCAATTAGAATCAGATTATATCAAAGTCGCAGTAATGCCACATAGCAAGCAAGACGTACTTAATTTGTTGAGTGCGATGTCTGAGACAGCAGACCATGTATCACAGCATGTGGTGGGGATTGCTATGTCTAAAATAGGTTTGATATCACGAACTGCACAAGGCGTATTTGGTGGTTCGATTTCATATGGCTGTCTAGATACACCAAAAGCACCAGGACAGATTCATGTTTTATCATTGAAAGACCAACTTAAAATGTACGAGTAATTTGAAAATATATTGTACCTGTCTTATAATTGAAAATAGTTATCATTAACGAGAGGGCGATATATAATGGAACTACAAGAAGCAATTGCGAATCGTAGAAGTGTCAAAATATTCAAGAGAGATATGACGATAGATGACAACGCTTTATACCGAGCAATTAAACAAGCTACAGATGCGCCTAACCATGGTTTAAGAGAACCATGGAGAGTAGTTCATATTGCAAAGAATAGATTAGGAGATATGAGCAAACAGCTATCAGAAATTGCATTTCCAAATTTGCAAAAAAAACAACAGAATCATTATGATGTAGTGACTCATTTAGGCGGTATGCTTGCCTTAATCGTAAAAGAAGATCCAAGACAAAGAGAAAATTTGGAAAATCACATGGCTTTTGGAGCGTTTGCTCAAAATCTAATGTTGCTATTACACGAGGCAGGTATAGGAACATGTTGGAAATCACCGGCATATATTTTTACACCGGAAATACGTGATCTATTTGGTGTCAAAGATGATGAGAAGTTAGTTGGTTTATTATATTTAACTGATTTAAAAGATCAATTCCCACATAGAGAGCGTCACTATAATGAAATCATAGAAAAATTTTAATTGTTGTCATGATAATTATAGACACACAAAAAGGAAGCTGAAACGTTTAATACGTCTCAGCTTCCTTTTGTGTACTTACAATAGCACATACTTTATTTAAAAGTTTCATCTAAAAATGATTCAACTTGATCTGGTGATTTAGCATTAGCTGAATGTAAATGAGCTAATTTTTCACCATTTTTGAATACAAGTAAACTAGGAATTCCCATTACATCATTATCTGCCGCTATATCTTCCAATTCATCGCGGTTAACTGTGAACCATTCATAGTCATTGTATTTTTCTTGAATTGGATCAATCCACATATCCATGGCTTTACAATCTGGGCACCAACCAGCTTCGAATTTTACTATAACTGGATTATCACTTTGTACAGTTGCTTTAAAATCATCATTTGTATTAATAGGTTTCATTGATATTACTCCTTTTCATAGGTATTAATAAAACCATTATAACGAACTACTTCAAATTATAAAAAAAATTAGCTTATTAATTAGAGCGTTTTTGTGACAAATTTGATATATTAGTGATAACTAGTTATAGGAGGTACAGAAGAATGATAAAATTTTACCAGTATCCTAATTGTACAACTTGTAAAAAAGCAGCAAAATTTTTACAAGAATATGGTGTTAGTTTCGAACCAATTGATATCGTCCAACATACACCTACTAAAAGCGAGTTCAAAGAAATTCTAGACATGACTGATCTCGATATTAATAAATTATTCAATAAACACGGTGCAAAATATCGTGAATTAGGTCTAAAAGATAAGCTAAATGAATTAACAGATGATGAAAAATTAGATTTATTGTCTGCAAATGGTATGTTAGTTAAAAGACCGCTCGCTATATCCGGAGATAAAGTAACAGTTGGCTTTAAAGAAGATCAATATAAAGCTACTTGGTTGTCTTAAACAAATTAAGAAGATTAAATAATGTCAACGTACTATTTCGACATTATTATGAAAACGCTTCATCTCTTGTTGTAGAAACATTGAAGAAATTTAAAAGTGTCAATTAATAGTTGATTGTAAGGTAGTCATATGGCATCATAAATATGTAAAAACATTTAGGAGGGGATTCTCGTGGCAGTACCGAATGAATTAAAATATTCTAAAGAACATGAATGGGTAAAAGTTGAAGGTAATACAGTAACTATTGGTATCACTGAATACGCACAAGGCGAGCTAGGCGATATCGTATTCGTTGAATTACCAGAAGTTGATGATGAAATTAATGAAGGCGACACTTTTGGTAGTGTTGAATCTGTAAAAACAGTTTCAGAACTTTATGCACCAGTTTCAGGGAAAGTTGTAGAATCAAACGAAGCGTTGGAAGATAGCCCAGAATTCGTCAATGAATCACCTTATGAAAAAGCTTGGATGGTAAAAGTCGAGCTTAGTGATGAAAGTCAATTAGAAGCATTAATGTCAGCAGATCAATACTCTGAAATGATTGGTGAATAATACAACATTGAACTCCATGATATAACTATCTTGGAGTTTTTATTTTATCCTCTTATAACAACACAAGTGTTAAAAAATTGTAAATAGGTTATCTGCCATTTGTTGTATTACAAGCGTGTTTAGATGACAAAAATACAATGTAATAATAAGATAAAATTAGAACTATGTAAATTATGTTTATGGCCACTAAGTCTTGTGAAGAACTAGATAGAGAAACTTATTATCAACATTTAGAGGGTGGATGTCATGACGATACTAAACCAAGTAATCATTGTCGAAGGAAAGTCAGACAAGAAGCGGGTGAAACAAGTGATTGATCAACCAATAGATATCATTTGTACCAATGGTACGATGAGTGTCGATAAAATTGATGAGATGATTGATACATTATATGATAAGCAAGTGTATATACTAGTTGATTCTGATGATGAAGGTGAAAAAATTCGTAAATGGTTTAAACATTATTTAAGTGAAAGTAGACATATAAGAATAGATAAGCAATATTGTGAAGTTGCACGTTGCCCCAAACGATATTTATCTAGAGTGTTAGAAAAACATGGATTTACAGTAAAAGATGAAGAAAAAGTAGCCAAAGCGAAATTGGATTATATAGCTGAAAGGGTAAGTTTATTAACATGAATGTAACAAATCAACGACAAGGCAAGATAGATGAATATATCAATGAGGATAAATATCTCATATTTGGTTATACGCCTACATGTGGTACATGTAAGGTTTCCGAAAGAATGCTAGACATTGCTAATGAAATTCTAAATTTACCAATTACAAAAATTGATTTGAATTTTCATCCGGATTTTAGCCAAACTCAAGAAATACAATCAGTACCTGTATTGATGTTGATGTCAAAAGGAAAAGAACAAAAAAGAATCTATGCTTTTCAATCCGTTCCTAATTTGTTAGAAAATTTGAAATAATTATTGACGAAACATTAGTGCGATGGTAGGATTAAAAATAATTAAATAATGAAACTCTTATCACGAGAGGTGGAGGGATGTGCCCTTTGAAGCCCGGCAACCGTCTGTAACAGAAATGGTGCCAATTCACATAAAGTTCTTAGAAACTTTAGAAGATGAGAGAAGCGCATTTTGCTTTCTCTATTCTTCAATGAACATAGGGAAAGCATTTTTATTTAATTGAAAGAAAGCAATACAAGGAGGCAACAGGATGATTGAGTTAAATCAAATAGTCAAAAGGTACAAAACGAAACAACAGGACGTACTTGCTGTAGATCATGTTGATTTAAGTATTCAATCAGGCTCAATTTTTGGTGTTGTTGGTTTTTCAGGAGCGGGAAAAAGTACTTTAATAAGACTTTTAAATAATCTTGAGCAACCAACTTCAGGAGACGTAATTATTGATGGCGATACCATAGGCAAGCTATCAAAGTCAGATTTAAGGAAAAAACGTCAAAAAGTGAGTATGATTTTTCAACATTTCAATTTGCTATGGTCACGTACTGTATTAAATAATATTACATTTCCATTAGAAATCGCGGGTATTTCACGAAAAGAAGCGAAGCAACGAGCGTTAGAATTAGTGGAATTAGTTGGACTAAAAGGCAGAGAACATGCATACCCTTCAGAGTTGTCTGGTGGACAAAAACAACGTGTCGGTATTGCAAGAGCATTGGCTAATGAACCGTCTGTATTATTATGTGATGAAGCAACAAGTGCTTTGGATCCACAAACGACAGATGAAATCTTAGAATTATTATTGAAAATTAAAGATGAGAGAAATTTAACGATTGTGATTATAACTCATGAAATGCATGTTATTAGACGTATTTGTGATGAAGTTGCTGTCATGGAAAATGGTAAAGTAATCGAGCAAGGTAAAGTTTCAAGTGTCTTTGAAAACCCACAGCATGACGTGACAAAACGCTTTGTGAAAGATGACTTAAATGATGATTTCGACGAATCTATTAGTGATTTAGTGTCTATTAATGAGAATGATTACGTCGTGCGTTTGAATTTTACTGGGAGCAACGCAACAGAGCCGTTGGTGTCATACATAACAAAGACGCATAATTTAGATGTGAATATATTGGAAGCCAACATAAAACATACAAAAGATGGATCGCTTGGTTTTCTAATTATACAATTAACCGTTGCAAATTCAGAAAAATTCGATAAATTCAAAACCGATTTAGAAGCGCAACAAGTGTCAGTGGAGGTGTTAAGACATGGGTAGTTCATTGACTGACATTCTTCAAGAAATGTTTACAATGCCAAACGTAAGTTGGGATGAAGTTTGGCTCGCTACGTATGAAACAATTTATATGACAGCCATATCAACTATATTTGCATTTATTCTAGGGTTGATTTTAGGTGTCTTACTGTTTTTATCAGCTAAAAGTAAGTCGCCAATTGCAAGAATATTCTATAGTGTCGTGTCATTTATTGTGAATTTATTCAGAGCGATTCCGTTTATTATTTTAATATTATTATTAATTCCATTTACAAGTTTAGTATTAGGTACAATCAGTGGTCCTACAGGTGCCTTGCCAGCATTAATCATTAGTGCAGCACCATTTTATGCAAGATTAGTAGAAATCGCATTTAAAGAAATTGATAAAGGTGTTATTGAAGCGGCATGGTCTATGGGTGCCAACACTTGGACTGTAGTGAAAAAAGTACTTTTACCTGAAGCGATGCCAGCACTGATATCTGGCATAACAGTGACAGCTATTGCATTAGTAGGTTCTACAGCAGTAGCTGGTGTGATTGGCGCAGGTGGTTTAGGTAACTTAGCATATTTGACTGGTTTCACACGAAATCAAAATGATGTCATCTTCGTTTCAACTATATTAATTCTTATAATTGTATTCATCATTCAATTTATTGGTGACTGGGCAACAAACAAAATTGATAAAAGATAAGTTTATAAAGGGGAGATTTTTATATGAAAAAGTTATTCAGTTTAGTGTCAGTGCTTGTACTAGCACTCGTATTAGCAGCATGTGGTAATGGCGGCGGTGGCAAAGATAAGACAATAACAGTCGGGGCTTCGCCAGCGCCACACGCAGAAATTCTTGAAAAAGCTAAGCCATTATTGAAAGATAAAGGTTATGACTTAAAAATTAAAACAATCAATGATTATACAACGCCTAATAAATTATTAGATAAAGGTGAACTCGATGCGAACTTCTTCCAACACACACCTTATTTAAATACTGAGAAAAAAGATAAAGGTTATAAAGTTGAATCAGCAGGTAATGTTCATTTAGAACCGATGGCCGTATATTCTAAAAAATATAAAAGTTTAAAAGATTTACCTAAAGGTGCGACAGTTTACGTATCTAACAACCCTGCCGAAGAAGGTCGTTTCTTAAAATTCTTCCAAGATGCAGGTCTGATTAAAATTAAAGATGGTGTCAAAATTGAAGATGCTAAATTTGATGATATTGTAGAAAATAAGAAAGATATCAAATTTAACAATAAACAATCCGCAGAGTACTTACCGAAAATTTATCAAAATGAAGATGCAGATGCTGTTATCATTAACTCTAACTTTGCAATTGATCAAAAATTAAGCCCTAAAGATGATTCTATTGTCTTAGAAAAAGCGAAAGATAATCCATATGCAAACTTAATTGCAGTAAAAGATGGACATAAAGATGAAAAAAAAATCAAAGCTTTAATGGACGTATTGCAATCAAAAGATATTAAAGACTACATCAACAAGCATTACGATGGTGCAGTTGTACCAGCAAAATAATCGCGAATACATTAACAAACCCTTTAACTTCAATAGTTAAAGGGTTATTTTTGAATAATAATAAAAATTTAGCCAATTTAGAAGGAATTAGGGAAGACGTGTTATGTAAAGTTAACATTATGCGTATTGTATTTATATAAATACGAATGAAAAAAGTGCAATAGGTACGTCACTGACGTTAGCCTATTACACTAATCTTTATTAATGTTGATCGTGTTCGTCTTTGATGTCGCCAACGATATTTTCTAAGATGTTTTCCATAGTAATGATGCCTAGTGCATTGTGATTTTCATCTTCAACGAGAGCGATATGAATTTGTTGTGATTTCATTTGCTCAAGTACGTGATGATATTTTGTAGTTAATTTGATTTTTAGAATGTCGTGCGTAATTTCTTGTACTGAAGTTATGTCATCATTTAATAAGTCTTTTGAATGAATGTAACCCACAATGTGCGTTGGGTTATCTTTAATTACCGGAAATCTAGTGTAGTTCGCTTTACTTACATAAGATTTTGTTTCATTTATATCACTGCTTATATCAATAACAGAAACTTTGTTTAAAGGGAGATATCCGTCTTTAATTTTCATTTCATCAAAGGCAAAAGCACGATTGATATGTGTTAACTCGTTTTCAGAGATTTCTCCGCCTTCGTGACTCTCTTTAATTAATAGCTTTAACTCTTCTTCAGAATGATACAATTCACTTTCTTTAGCAGGTTGCATGCCAAACATTTTTAAAATTAATCGTGCCGAACCGTTGAGTATATAAATAAAAGGATAAAATATTTTATAAAACATGATGATTGGTTTCGCGATGATTAATGTGAGTTGCTCTGCTTTTTGGATGGCGATGGTCTTAGGTGCCATTTCTCCTATGACAACGTGCAAATAAGTAGCAATGACAAATGCGCTAATTAAGGTGAAAATGTGGATCATTGTTTCAGAAAGTCCAATGCTACTAAATATAGGATGTAATAAAAATTCAAAAGTAGATTCACCAACCATGCCTATACCTAAAGCGGTAATTGTAATACCCAATTGACAAGCAGCTAAGTATTCGTCTAAATGTGTGACGACTTTTTTAGCAGCAATAGCATTTTTGTTATTTCCATTGGCAAGTGAATTGATACGAGATGATCGTACTTTAACAATTGCGAATTCTGTCGCAACAAAGAAAGCGGTTAATGCAAGTAATAATATAAATGTGATTAAACTAATAAAGGTTCCCAAAAATTAATTAATTCCTCCAATAATTTGTTATTCAATCTTTTCCGATTGATTTCCTATTATATAAAAATTAAGAATTCATAGCTAGTGTAACGAATGACAATGTGTTGTTCAGTGACATGATATTTGCGCAAGTAATGATTAATCTGAGGTGATTTTACCTAATCTGTAACTAATCCCAAATCCTAAAATGAGTGTGATGATTGAGATGATCCATGTCATCATTGTGTCTGGCAATCCTGGAAATACGGCATAAAGCGAGCCGATGACGAATCCTATGATTAAAGCGTATGTTAAATAAGTATGATAAGACAATAAATATTGGATTAATTTACTAGATAATAAGAATCCAAATAATACGCCACAACCAACAGTAACTAAAATAGGTATTGCGGCAAAATTAAGTGAAACAAATTCAGAAATGGCATACATAACAGTACCGTAAACACCAAACACGAGTAACATGAATGAACCTGAAATACCTGGCAATAACATTGCACTTGAAGCGCAAGCACCGGCTATAAAATATTTTAGTATGAGACCAGTAGAATGGCTTAGTGATTCACCCGCATGTTTATCGCCATTATTTAATAACGTAATAACAACAATGATGATGATGCCTGTTATTAAAAGTGAGTAATGCATCACATTAAAAGTGTGCTTGAAGTGGGATGTTTTCAATAAATAGGGAATGATACCAGCAATTAGCCCTACGAAAAAGAACATGGTTGGTACCGTATGCGCGCTAAGTAAGTAATTGATTACTTTGCTTAGTAAACCAATTGCAATTACCATCCCCACTCCTATAGGGAGTAAAAATTTCAAACTTTCCCAAAAACGCTTTGAAAAAATACCGCTAACTGACCTTATAAAATCATCGTATATACCTAGCAAGAGGGCGATAGTTCCGCCACTGACACCAGGTACGAGATCGGTAGTACCCATCGCAAAACCTTTCCAAAGATTTGACCATTTGATTTTTGACATATTCAATTCCTTTCTTAAATAAAATGTACAAATGATAATAGCATAATATGAACGATTATAATAATGAAACACGTGCGATAAAATACATGTTTTTGTATATATTTTTGTACTTATTGGTGTGAATCATTATTGAGAACAATGTTGCTATTATTATCAGTTATGAAATTCTTACAATTATTATCGAAAATAATTGTGTTTTAATAACGATTTTAATTTAGCACTAGAAAAGGTTTATATTCATATATAACTACGTTATAATTAAATGATGTAAGAAGTGCTCAGTCTTTTGACTATAAATTAAAATTATTATAAACTAGATAAGAAAAACATATCATATAATACGGAGGGAATATGTATGCCATCAACATTAGAAATTAAAGACCTACATGTGTCTATAGAAGATAAAGAGATTCTAAAAGGTGTTAACTTAACAATTAACACTGGTGAAATACACGCAATTATGGGACCGAATGGTACAGGTAAATCAACGTTATCATCTGCAATCATGGGACACCCTAGCTTTGAAGTTACACAAGGGGAAGTACTTCTAGACGGTGTGAACGTTTTAGAATTAGAAGTTGACGAGCGTGCAAAAGCTGGCCTCTTCTTAGCTATGCAATATCCATCAGAAATCACTGGTGTAACGAATGCAGACTTCATGCGTTCAGCAATTAATGCAAAACGTGAAGAAGGCGAAGAAATTAATCTAATGCAATTTATCAAGAAACTTGATAAAGAAATGGGTTATTTAGATATTGATCAAGATATGGCACAACGTTACTTAAACGAAGGCTTTTCTGGCGGAGAGAAAAAACGTAATGAAATCCTTCAATTAATGATGTTAGAACCTAAGTTTGCGATTTTAGATGAAATAGATTCAGGTCTAGATATCGATGCATTGAAAGTTGTTTCTAAAGGAATCAATAAAATGCGTGGAGAAGCATTCGGCTCATTAATTATCACGCACTATCAACGTTTATTAAACTATATAACGCCAGACCATGTACATGTTATGTTCGGTGGTAAAGTTGTAACTTCTGGTGGACCAGAGTTAGCTAAGCGTCTTGAAGAAGAAGGTTATGAATGGGTTAAAGAAGAGTTCGGTGCTACAGAATAAGTCTCAACTCATATGAAATATATTAATTTAGATGAAGATTTAAGGTCTTGATTTATACCGATGAATTAAATCATATAATCATCAATGGGAGGAAAAAAGTATGACGACTGAAACTTTGAACATTTCTGAAGCGCAACTAGTTGAGTATTCACAAGCCCATAAAGAACCTGCTTGGTTAACAGAATTACGAAAAGAAGCGTTGAAATTAACTGAAACTTTAGAAATGCCAAAACCAGATAAAACAAAAATTAATAGATGGGACTTCGACTCATTTAAACAGCACGAAACGACAGGCGACATTTATAACGCATTAGAGGAACTACCAGAAGCGGTTAAAGAAATTATTGATATAGAAAACTCAGAAAACTTAATTATACAACACAATAATACATTGGCTTTCGCCAAAGTTTCTGATTCTGCAAAAAATGACGGCGTGCTTGTAGAAGGCTTATCAGACGCCTTAGTGAACCACCCTGATTTAGTTAAACAATATTTCATGAAAGAAGCAGTTGCTGTAGATGAACATAGACTAACTGCATTGCACACTGCATTATTAAATGGCGGTATGTTTGTTTATGTTCCTAAAAACGTTGTTGTAGAACATCCGATTCAATACGTCGTGTTACATGATGATAACCAAGCTAGTTTCTATAATCATGTCATTATTGTTGCTGAAGAAAGTGCTGAAGTAACATATGTAGAAAACTATTTATCAAATGCTGATGGTGAAGGAAATCAATTAAATATTATTTCAGAAGTGATTGCAGGTGCTAATGCCAAAATCACTTATGGTTCAGTTGACTATTTAGATAAAGGCTTTACTGGTCACATCATACGTCGTGGTACAACAGATGCTGATGCGAAGATTAATTGGGCACTAGGTCTTATGAATGAAGGTAGCCAAATTATTGATAATACAACAAATTTAATTGGTGACCGTTCTGAAAGTGAATTGAAATCAGTAGTAATAGGAACTGGAAGCCAAAAAATTAACCTAACTTCTAAAATAGTTCAGTATGGTAAAGAAACAATCGGTTATATCTTAAAACATGGTGTTATGCTTGAAAGTGCATCAACAGTATTTAATGGTATTGGTTACATTAAACATGGCGGTACGAAATCCAATGCAAACCAAGAGTCTCGTGTATTAATGCTTTCTGAAAATGCTCGAGGAGATGCTAACCCGATTTTATTAATTGATGAAGATGATGTAGAAGCAGGACATGCAGCATCTGTAGGCCGTGTAGATCCAGAACAGCTTTATTATTTAATGAGTCGTGGTATTTCTCGTCAAGAGGCTGAGCGTTTAGTCATTCATGGTTTCTTAGACCCAGTAGTACGTGAATTACCAATTGAAGATGTGAAACGTCAATTACGTGAAGTGATTGAACTTAAAGTAAATAAATAATATATAAAGACAATGCGTCAAGGACAGTAGTAATTAAATTGTGATGTCAAAATTTAAACGTATGGACAGTGTTATGAAGTACGTTTTACAAGTTATAATTTAACCTTTACTAAGGTCTGATTATTGATTCTTAATTAAGGAAGGCCTGTGAATAATTTGACTGATACTTTAAATGTTACTGAAATTATAAAAGATTTCCCTATTCTCAACCAACAAGTTAACGGTCATAGATTAGCGTATTTAGACACGAGTGCTACGAGTCAAACGCCCGTTCAAGTGATAGATGTTATGGCAGATTATTACAAACGTTATAACTCAAATGTTCACCGTGGTGTTCACACACTTGGATCATTGGCAACAGATGGTTATGAAGGTGCACGTGAAACGGTAAGACGTTTTATAAATGCTAAATATTTTGAAGAAATCATTTTCACTAGAGGTACAACAGCTTCTATTAATATAGTTGCGCACAGCTATGGTGACGCAAATGTTACTGAAGGTGATGAGATTGTTGTTACTGAAATGGAACATCATGCTAATATTGTACCGTGGCAACAATTGGCTAAACGTAAAAATGCGACCCTAAAATTCATTCCAATGACGGATGATGGAGAATTAGCATTAGAAGATGTTAAAGCGACGATCAATGACAACACTAAAATCGTTGCTGTCACGCATGTTTCTAACGTACTAGGTACAATTAATGATGTTAAAGCTATCGCTGAAGTTGCACATCAACATGGTGCAATTATTAGCGTGGATGGTGCACAAGGTGCACCTCATATGGCACTTGATATGCAAAGTTTAGATGTTGATTTTTACAGCTTTAGTGGTCATAAAATGCTTGGGCCAACAGGTATCGGTGTCTTATTCGGTAAGCGCGCATTCCTTAATAAAATGGAGCCTATTGAATTTGGTGGAGATATGATCGATTTCGTAAGCAAATATGATGCTTCTTGGGCAGACTTACCTACTAAATTTGAAGCAGGTACGCCTTTAATAGCACAAGCAATCGGCTTAGCAGAAGCGATTAGATATATAGAACACTTAGGTTTTGAAGCAATTCAACAACATGAAACAGCGTTAACACAATATGCTTACGACAAGATGTCAGAAATAGATGGTATTGAAATATATGGACCTGCAAAAGATAGACGTGCCGGTGTGATTACTTTCAATATGACAGATGTACATGCACATGATGTGGCTACTGCCGTAGATACAGAAGGAGTTGCTGTAAGAGCAGGCCATCACTGTGCGCAACCACTTATGAAATGGTTGAACCAATCTTCTACAGCACGTGCAAGTTTTTATATTTACAACACGCAAGAAGATATTGATCAACTCGTCGAAGCGTTGAAACAAACGAAGGAGTTTTTCTCATATGAATTTTAATAATTTAAATCAGTTGTATCGTTCAGTGATAATGGATCATTACAAAAGTCCTAGAAACAAAGGAGCTTTAGATAATGGTTCTATGACTGTAGACATGAACAATCCAACGTGTGGGGACCGTATTCATCTTACATTTGACATTGAAGATGGTTTTATCAAAGATGCAAAATTTGATGGAGAAGGTTGTTCAATTTCAATGTCTAGTGCTTCAATGATGACTGAAGCGGTAAAAGGTCATTCCTTAGCAGACGCAATGAAAATGAGTCAAGAATTCTCAAAAATGATGCTTGGTGAAGATTATGAGATTAGTGAAGATATGGGCGATATCGAGGCGTTACAAGGCGTTGCACAATTCCCTGCACGAATTAAATGTGCTACGTTAGCATGGAAAGCCTTAGAAAAGGGTACAGTTGAAAAAGAAGGCAGTACTGAAGACTAAGGAGAGCTCCAAAGGCAAAAGTCGATAAATTGACAATGTGTAAAATTCCATTCAAACTAGGAAGTACATCATGATTTACAAATGTACGTGAATGTTGAATACATTGGCTCTTTAAACAACGAATAACAACAAATACACAAATGATCTTGCACGTAAGTCGTTTTTTTAATATATAAGAGGAGTGATTTAAATGGCTAAAAAAGCACCTGATGTTGGAAATTACCAATATGGTTTCCATGACGAAGATGTTTCTATTTTTAGATCAGAACGCGGTTTGACGGAAAATATTGTCCGTGAAATTTCAAACATGAAAGATGAACCAGAATGGATGCTTAATTATAGATTAAAATCATTAAAGCAATTCTATAAAATGCCTATGCCACAATGGGGTGGGGATTTATCAGAATTAGATTTTGATGATATCACTTATTATGTTAAACCTTCTGAAAACACAGAACGTTCTTGGGATGAAGTACCTGAAGAAATCAAACGTACGTTTGATAAATTAGGTATTCCAGAAGCTGAACAAAAATATCTTGCTGGTGTATCTGCACAATATGAATCTGAAGTTGTTTATCATAATATGGAAAAAGAACTTGAAGATAAAGGTATTATATTCAAAGATACAGACAGTGCTTTAAGAGAAAATGAAGACTTATTTAGAGAATATTTTTCTACAGTTGTACCCGCTGCGGATAATAAATTCTCAGCGTTAAACTCAGCTGTATGGTCTGGTGGTTCTTTCATATATGTTCCTAAGAACATTAAATTAGATACACCGTTACAAGCTTATTTCCGTATTAATTCAGAAAATATGGGACAATTTGAGCGTACATTAATCATTGCTGACGAAGGTGCATCAGTAAACTATGTTGAAGGTTGTACAGCACCTGTTTATTCAACAAGTTCATTACACTCAGCCGTTGTTGAAATTATTGTTCATAAAGATGCACATGTGCGTTATACAACAATTCAAAACTGGGCAAACAATGTGTATAACTTAGTGACTAAGCGTACATTAGTATATGAAAATGGTAATATGGAATGGGTCGATGGTAACTTAGGTTCTAAGTTAACAATGAAATATCCAAACTGTGTATTAATGGGTGAAGGTGCTAAAGGTAGTACATTATCTATCGCTTTTGCAGGTAAAGGACAAGTACAAGATGCAGGGGCTAAGATGATTCATAAAGCACCTAACACGTCTTCAACGATTGTCTCTAAATCTATTTCTAAAGACGGCGGTAAAGTAGTTTACCGTGGTATCGTTCACTTTGGACGTAAAGCAAAAGGTGCACGTTCAAACATCGAATGTGATACTTTAATTTTAGATAATGAGTCTACTTCAGATACGATTCCTTATAATGAAGTATTTAATGACAATATTTCTTTAGAACACGAAGCGAAGGTTTCAAAAGTTTCTGAAGAACAATTATTCTACTTGATGAGTCGTGGTATTTCAGAAGAAGAAGCAACTGAAATGATTGTTATGGGATTCATTGAACCATTCACTAAAGAGCTTCCAATGGAATATGCCGTTGAAATGAACCGTTTAATCAAATTTGAAATGGAAGGCAGTATCGGCTAAGTTTATTTGACCGTTACCTGTCGTTGATAAAATATAAACACACACGCTAAACGTTGGAAGTATCCAACATATAGTGTGTGTGTTTATTTTACATATGATTGTTTAATAGGTGTTAATTACGCCAGCGATCCAATTTTGCCATGAATTTTTTGGTATACATTTTATTTAAAAAGAATTTTTGAATCTTATTCATATCGGACGCTTGGAATCTTTTTAAATTATATTCGTACATAGCGTCAAAATCTAAATGCATTGTAAACGCACCATTTTGATAACAATGATGACAGTATTTTTCCGATAATGTTCCATCACTTTCTGTACCAGCTGGTGTTTTTTTATCAAGTGGCATACCACAACTTTGGCATTGCGTTACCTTTGCCATATAATCACTCCCGATTAGCTAAGTTTGTTACTTTGAAATTTTATGAAGCAAATGATGATAACGTAGTTTAACATGGGCATGCTGAAAAGAGAAGTATTCTGATATTGTCTTATTTAATGATGATGGCTATGTTTTTTGATGAACAACAATTAATGGGTGTTTATAATTCTTGTGAATAGGGAATTTATTTACAAAATATGAAGTGATTTAATAATGATTATTAAAGGAGTTATGCACTGATGATTATTGCTATAATCATTCTTTTGTTTGCTTCGTTTTTCTTTTCTGGAAGTGAAACGGCACTCACAGCTGCAAACAGGATGAAGATACAAACGGATGCGCAACAAGGCAATAAAAAAGCTGGAAGGCTTGCAAGGCTATTAAGTAAGCCCAGCGAGTTCATTACTACTATTTTAATAGGGAACAATATTGCAAATATTATGTTACCGACGCTTGTTACGATTTTAGCAGTTGATATAGGCGTTAATGTCGGGGTTGCATCGGCAATTACTACTGTAGCTATTATTGTTATTTCAGAGGTCATACCGAAATCGATAGCGGCGACGTACCCAGATAGAATGTCACGGTTGGTTTATACACCAATCGCGTTTTTTGTCATTATCTTTAAACCTATTACTAAGTTATTAAATGCTTTAACAGATGCTATAAACAGAGCGTTATCAAACGGTACAGATGAAACAAAACGCTTTTCTAAGGAAGAAATCAGACAGATGGTGACAATTGCTGGTAGCGAAGGCGCTTTTAATGAAATGGAACGCAATCGTTTACAAGGTGTCATGGATTTTGAACAGTTAAAGATTACAGATATTGATACGACACCACGTGTTAATGTAACTGCTTTCCCTTCAGATATTTCATACGACGATGCATATGATACAGTGGTTTCAAATCCGTATACAAGATATCCTGTCTACGATGAAGATATCGATGATGTCATTGGTATATTCCATTCCAAATACTTACTGGCATGGAGTCGTGAGCCGGATAATGACATTTTAAAATATACGTCTGAGCCTTTATTTGTTAATGAACACAATCGTGCAGAGTGGGTATTAAGAAAAATGACGGTATCACGCAAACATTTAGCGATAGTGTTGGATGAATATGGTGGAACAGATGCGATTGTTTCTCATGAAGATTTGATTGAAGAAATGTTAGGAATGGAAATAGAAGATGAGATGGATGAAGAAGAAAATGAAAAAATAGAAGTACAGCAAAAAAGAGTATAGTAACAGATGGTGTTAAATTATATAAGACATGTAAAAACCACTCGATTTATTGGTAGTTCATTTCTAAAAGGGAATAAATCAGTCAGCAACCATAGTGGTTCGTCTTAAATGTGAGTTAAAGGAGTTTGTTGTTATGAGATTATCTTCTAGAGTCACCGGATTATTAAATATCAAATATCCAATTATTCAAGCAGGAATGGCAGGTTCTACAACGCCTGAATTGGTTGCTACGGTTAGTAATGCTGGTGGGTTAGGAACGATTGGAGCTGGATATTTTAGTCCGCATAGATTAGAACAGGAAATTACTTATGTGCAAGAGTTAACAGACTTGCCTTATGCTGTAAATCTGTTTGTACCAAGTGAGAAATTATATATTCCTGAAAAAGTTGAACATATGAATGCGTGGTTGAGACCTTATCGTCGTGCATTTAACATAGAAGAACCCGTGGTGAATATGACTGAAAAACAGCAATTTGAAGATGCTATTGAAATAATTATAGACAAAGGTGTTCCAATTGTGTCATTTACTTTTGGTATACCTGAGCAAGACATTATAGAAAGATTAAAAGCGCGTCACATCACATTGATTGGCACGGCAACGACCATTGAAGAAGCGATTGCAAATGAGCACGCAGGCATGGATGTTGTAATCGCACAAGGTAGTGAAGCAGGTGGACATAGAGGAGCTTTTTCAGAAAATACAAGTCAGCTTACACCATTAATTGGAACGATGTCGTTAGTGCCACAAATGGTCGACCACGTCAACATTTCCGTTATAGCAGCAGGTGGTATTATGGATGGTAGAGGATTAGTGGCAAGTATGGCATTGGGTGCAGAAGGTATTCAAATGGGCACAGCATTTTTAACATCAGATGAGAGTGGTGCAAGCGAACTTTATAAAGATGCAATTAGTCAAAGTGAAGAAACGGATACAGTTGTTACTAATGTCTTTACAGGTAAGCCAGCTAGAGGAATAGATAATGAATTTATTCATAAGATGAAGGAATATGACGATGAAATCCCTGATTATCCAATACAAAACCAACTGACGAGTGCGATCCGTAAGGCTGCGGCTAATGTTGGCAATGCGCAATGGACACATTTGTGGAGTGGACAAAGTCCAAGGCTTGCACAACATATTTCAGCTTGGACATTGGTAGAAAATATCATTAAAGAAGCCAATGAATTATTAAACGATTAACTTAGTTTAATTGCAGAATGTAAATACTAATTACAGTGAGGCTAGAAATCTTAATTAATGGTTGAGATGCTAGCCTTATTTTTATGAAAATTTTTAAGGTATATCCATATAGTCGTTTAAAGATAATGTAAAGTGAATTTAATCAAGTGAATCTCATAAATCATCTATGGTATCATTAATTTGGTGATATTATGATAAATATTGGATTAACAGGTTGGGGCGATCACGATACATTATATGAGGATTTACAAAGGAAAACAGATAAGTTAGTTACATACGCAAGTCATTTTCCAATAGTAGAACTCGATGCAACGTATTATGCGATACAACCTGAAAGAAATATAAGGAAATGGATTAAAGAAACACCAGAACGGTTTGAATTTATCGTTAAAATACATCAAGCATTAACACTTCATGCTGATTTTCATGACTATGCAGAAACGAGACAAATGCTTTTTGATCAATTTAAGGACATGTTAAAACCATTAAAAAATGAAAACAAACTTGCTATGGTGTTGGTACAATTTCCACCATGGTTTGATTGTACGTTACCCAATATTACATACATCAGGTATGTACGAGAACAGTTAAAAGATTTTCCAATTTGTGTAGAATTTAGAAATCAATCTTGGTTTAATGAAAAATTTAAAGAAGAAACATTAGCTTTTTTAACACAGCAACAGATTATCCATGCAGTTTGTGATGAACCACAGGCGGGTCAAGGTTCTATTCCGTTAATCAATCGAATAACGAATGGAACTGCATTTGTTCGCTATCATGGTCGGAATGTTCATGGATGGACCAAAAAGGATATGACAGATGAAGCTTGGAGAGATGTTAGATATTTATATGATTATAGTGAGCAAGAACTACAAGATTTAGTGAACAAGGTTGAATTATTACAACATAAGGCTAAAAAGATTTATGTTGTATTTAATAATAATTCTGGGGGCCATGCCGCACAGAATGCAAAAACGTACCAACGTTTGTTGGGCATAGATTACGAAGGGTTAGCACCACAGCAATTAAAATTATTCTAGGAGCGATAAGATGTTAACAATGATATTATTGATTTTAATTGGTGGTTTGTCAGCAGTTATTGGTTCGTTAGTAGGTATTGGTGGTGGAATTATCATTGTTCCTACAATTGTATATCTAGGTGTTGATAATGATTTGCTACAGGGAATTACACCACAAATTGCAATTGGAACATCTTCTGTTATATTAATTGTAACGGGCTTATCTTCCACACTTGATTATCTTAAGACGAAACAAGTTGATGTAAAGAATGGTTCGATATTTTTAATTGGATTACTTCCAGGTTCGTTGATTGGTTCGATTGTCAGTCGTTATCTTACATTAGAGTCCTTTAATTTATATTTTGGGATGTTTTTGATACTAGTTTCAATTATTCTCATGGTTAGAAATAAGATAAAACCATTGAAAGTATTTGCGAAACCACAATATGAAAGAACTTATGTAGATGGTGAAGGAAAGACGTATCACTATCACGTACCGCCTATAGTTGCATTTATCGCTACATTATTTATTGGTATATTAACAGGTTTATTTGGTATCGGCGGTGGCGCATTAATGACACCATTGATGTTAATTGTATTTAGATTTCCACCACATGTGGCAGTAGGCACGAGTATGATGATGATTTTCTTCTCGAGTGTAATGAGTTCTGTAGGCCATATAGCACAGGGGCATGTAGCTTGGGGATATGGACTTGTATTAATTATTGCAAGTTATTTCGGAGCGAAAATTGGTGTGAAAGTCAATCGATCAGTCAAATCCAATACAGTAGTAACATTGTTGCGAACAGTTATGCTGATGATGGGTATATATTTAATAATCAAATCATTTTTATAAATTAAGAGGAGGGAAAATAGATGAAATTAACGATTTATCATACAAATGATATACATAGTCATCTCCATGAATACGCACGTATCACTGAGTATTTAGTTCAAGAGAGACCCAAACTAGATCATCCCTCACTCTATTTAGATATAGGAGACCATGTCGATTTATCAGCGCCCGTTACTGAGGCAACGATGGGCATTAAGAATGTACAATTGTTAAACGAAGCGCAGTGTAATATAGCGACAATTGGAAATAACGAAGGCATGACGATTTCGCATGATGCATTGAATACATTGTACGACGATGCAAATTTTGATGTAACATGTGCTAATGTTTTTAATGAACGTGGCCAATTACCAAGAAATATGTCTTCATCAATTATTAAGGTGATCGACGGGGTACGTATATTATTTGTAGCTGCAACTGCACCATTTACGCCTTTTTATAGAGCGCTTGACTGGATTGTGACGAATCCATTGGAAGCAATTAAAGACGAAGTCAGTGCCAATGAAGGTGCTTATGATTTATTAATTATTATGAGCCATGTAGGTGTGTTTTTTGACGAAAAGTTATGTCAGGAAATACCTGAAATTGATTTGATTTTAGGTAGTCATACGCATCATTATTTTGAAAATGGTGAGGTTAATCATGGTGTACTCATGGCAGCGGCAGGTAAATATGGCCATTTTCTAGGTGAAGTTACACTTGAAATAGAAGACAATGTCATTGTGAATAAAACGGCGGTTATACATCCAGTAGATCAGCTTCCTGAAGTAGCAACGCATTTTGAGGAAGAAGGAAAAAAACTACTCAGTGATGCTATCATTGACCACCCTATGATATTACCTAGAAGAACCAATATGATTTCACAAACGTCGCATATGTTAGCAGAAAGTTTATTTGAATTTACGAATGCTGACTGTACAATTATTAATGCAGGTTTGATTGTAAAAGGAATTGCTGCCGATTGTGTAACAGAATATGATATCCATCAAATGTTACCACATCCAATTAATGCGGTGCGTATAAAATTAAGTGGTCAAGAATTGAAACAAGTAGTGATTAAAAGTCAAAAACAAGAATATCTAAATGAACATGCACAAGGATTAGGATTTAGAGGCGATATTTTTGGAGGTTATATTTTATATAATCTTGGATTCATTGAGTCTGAATCACGCTATTTTATTAATGGGGAAGAAATTGATAATGAGCGAACATATATCTTAGGCACAGTAGACATGTATACGTTTGGCAGATATTTCCCTATGTTAAAAGATCAGTCTATAGATTATTTAATGCCAGAGTTTTTAAGAGATATTTTCAAAGAGAAATTGTTAGAATATTAAATTGATGTAATAATACGTTTTCATTTACAAGAAATTTCGTTATAATGGTTAGAGATTTCAAATCAGGAGGATTGTCATGTTATGGCTACTAAAAATGAAGAAATTTTACGTAAACCAGATTGGTTAAAAATAAAACTAAATACTAACGAAAACTATACTGGTCTTAAGAAAATGATGCGCGAAAAGAATTTACATACAGTTTGTGAAGAAGCAAAATGTCCTAATATACATGAGTGTTGGGGTGAACGCCGCACTGCAACATTTATGATACTAGGTGCAGTTTGTACACGAGCTTGTCGTTTCTGTGCAGTTAAGACTGGATTACCAAACGAATTAGATTTAGATGAGCCAGAACGCGTGGCAGAATCAGTAGAGTTAATGAATTTAAAGCATGTTGTTATTACTGCAGTTGCGCGTGATGATTTAAGAGATGCAGGTTCAAACGTATACGCTGAAACAGTGCGTAAAGTGCGTGAACGTAACCCATTCACATCAATTGAAATCTTACCTTCAGATATGGGTGGAGATTATGATGCTTTAGAAACATTAATGGCATCTAAACCAGATATTTTAAACCATAACATCGAAACAGTCCGCCGTTTGACACCAAGAGTTCGTGCTAGAGCGACTTATGATCGTACGTTAGAGTTCTTAAGACGTTCAAAAGAATTGCAACCTGATATCCCTACAAAATCAAGCTTAATGGTAGGTTTAGGTGAAACACATGAGGAAATTTATGAAACAATGGATGACCTACGTGCAAATGATGTAGATATTTTAACAATAGGCCAATATTTACAGCCTTCACGTAAACACTTAAAAGTTGAAAAATATTATACACCATTAGAGTTTGGTAAATTAAGAAAAGTAGCAATGGATAAAGGGTTTAAACATTGCCAAGCAGGGCCACTTGTAAGAAGTTCGTATCATGCGGACGAGCAAGTAAATGAAGCAGCAAAAGAAAAACACCGCATCGGAGAAGAAAAGCTAGGTACTGAAATTGGAACTGATATGAATAAATAATTAAAATAAGACTTAGTTCATGGTATATGATTACACAATGCGTAATATATATGAACTAAGTCTTTATTAGAAATACGACATTAATATATGAGTCATTTAGATGATTTAGGGAGTAAGCTAAGATGATCAAAAATGACATAGATTAGGTGAATAATATGATAAAAGTAAATGGACATTACTTTGAGATAATAGAAGAATATAGAGAGTGTTTTGAAGAAGAAACCTTTGCAAATCGTTATTCTGATATTTTGGATAAATATGATTTCATTGTTGGTGATTTTGGATATGAGCAATTGAGATTAAAAGGATTTTATAATGATAGTAATAAGAAGGCAGAGTTAAGCAAGCGGTTTTCAACGATACAAGATTATTTACTAGAATATTGTAATTTTGGCTGCGCTTACTTTATCTTAAGACGTATTCCAGAAAACGAACTTAAAACATTATTAGAAGAAAATGAAATAACTCCTAGTGATGCCATGATTGAAGAAGATAAGCTACAAGATGTTAAAATCCAACCAAGTATCCAACAATCAGAAAAATAACATATGCAAATAGATAATGATTTAATCGTTTAAATAAAAAACAAACCAAAGCGTTTTAGCGCATTTGGTTTGTTTTTTTGTAAATTGTATTTTACTTGAACTAGCGGGTAAATGACTTTGTTATTGAATGACTTCATTTAAATACTCTGTAATTTCATTGCCTTCTATATCAGATACACCAAGAATATATGCAATATAGCCCTCTTCTTCTAAATCATCTGTACCTATAATTCCAAATTTATTTGTTTGCATGTTAAGGACGATTGTTTTACCAAAATGACGGTTCGTTTGGACGAGCATTAAATCATAGCGACTATGTTCACCAACGAAACCAACAAATTGTACTTGTGCGGATTCATCGTCATCATAAAGATACATATCAATCATTTTCAAACTCCTAACAATATGTGGATTTATTTAATTCAAGCTTATTTTATATTACTAAAAAGTCTTAATTTACAGTATAACCATAAATGAATTTGTCTGCAAAGGTATGGTATGATGAGATTGATAGGGGTGACTATAATGTATTTTGTTAATAAAGATCAATTGAATACAAAATTAAATTATTTACAACAATTAATTCAAGATTATCCTAACAATAAAGATAATCATTATGCATTTGAACGTATTGCACAAATGTTGATTGAGTCAGCTGTAGACATTGGTAATATGATTATAGATGGATTTATTCTTAGAGATCCTGGTAATTATAAAGACGTTATAGATATTTTAGCGTTAGAAAAGGCTATCTCTGAGAATACACAAACTCAAATTAATCAAACCGTTGATGTAAGAAAACAGTTTGTCTATTATTATGATGAACTTGAGTCAACTGCATTGATAGCGCTGTTTGATGAAACAGTACCATATTATCAAAACTACATTGATGAAGTAATACAGTTTTTAAAGAGCGAAGATGTTCCAATCACAGCTTTTGGTAAAAAAGGAGAATAAGACATTATGAAAAACTACAAAGCATACCTTATTGATTTAGATGGAACGATGTATAAAGGTAATGAAGCAATAGACGGAGCTGCACAATTTATTTCATATTTAAATGAACATCAAATACCTCATTTATATGTAACAAATAATTCAACAAAAGAACCAGAAGAAGTTGCGGCTAAATTAAATCAAATGGGAGTCGTTGCACAGGCAGAAGAAGTAGTTACATCCGCTTTAGCAACAGCAGAATTCATTGCAGAAGCGTCACCTGGAGCAACAGTATACATGTTAGGTGGAAGTGGTTTAGCAAATGCATTAACAGCACAAGATTTAGTGCTTAAAGATGATGAATTTGTAGACTATGTCGTCATTGGCTTGGATGAAGCCGTTACGTATGAAAAGCTTTCAACCGCAACATTGGGTGTGCGTAATGGGGCGAAATTTATTTCGACAAACCAAGATGTATCTATTCCTAAAGAACGAGGCTTTTTACCTGGGAATGGAGCAATTACGAGTGTTGTTACTGTTTCAACAGGTGTCCAACCTATATTTATTGGTAAACCAGAACCAATTATCATGAATAAAGCATTGGATATTTTAAATTTAGATCCTTCAGATGTTGCAATGGTAGGGGATTTATATGATACAGATATTATGTCTGGGATTAATGTAGATATAGATACCATTCATGTACAAACAGGTGTTACGACAAAAGAAGAAATAGATAAGAAATCTGTACCACCGACATATTCATTTAAAGATTTAATTAAAGTAATTAAAGAACTCGAAAAATAGGAGTGTTTGGATGGATAAAATCGTTGTTACACGAAAAATACCACAACCGTTTGTAGAACAATTAGAAACAATTGCGCATGTCGAAATGTGGGATGAATCTCTCGTTCCTATGCCTAGAGTACAATTTTTAGAGGCGATTAAAGATGCAACAGCTTGTTTTATAACATTAAGTGAAAAAATAGACCAAGAAGTCATAGCTGCATCACCGAATCTAAAAATCGTTGCAAATATGGCCGTTGGTTTTGATAATATTGATATTGATCTTGTGAATAAAAAAGGTATCATCGCAACGAATACACCAAGTGTCTTAACAGAAACGACAGCAGAACTTGGATTTACACTTATGCTAGCAGTAGCGAGACGCATAGTAGAAGCAGAGAAATATGTCCAAAATGGTCAGTGGCAAAGTTGGGGGCCTTATTTATTTGCAGGAAAAGACTTAAGCAACGCTAATGTAGGTATTTATGGCATGGGTGAAATTGGTAAAGCCTTTGCTAGAAGGTTAAAGGGCTTTAATACAAATATTATGTATCACAATCGTTCCAGACATGAAGATACTGAAAAAGCATTAGGTGCCTTATATGTGCCGTTTGATACATTATTAGAACAGAGTGACTTTATCATTTGTACTGCACCACTCACTGAAGATACAAAAAATAAGTTTAATGAATCAGCTTTTAAAAAAATGAAAAATGATGCGATTTTTATCAACATTGGTCGTGGTGCTGTTGTCGATGAACAAGCACTAGCGACTGCATTAGAAACTGGTGAAATTGCTGCATGTGGCTTAGATGTATTGCGTGAGGAACCAATCAATATGAATCACCCACTATTAGCGTTGGATAATGTCGTTATTGTGCCACATATTGGCAGTGCTTCCGTCATTACAAGAAACCGAATGATTCAATTATGTGTAGATAATATAAGATGTGTATTAAATAATCAACCACCTAAGACACCGATAAATTAATAGGAAAGAAAATGGAAATATAGATTTTTCTTTACAAGAAATTTACAAATTAAGTTAATCAATTAAATTCTAATATTTGATTGGAAATATACGAAAAACTATTGAATGATCATTCAATAGTTTTTTTAGTTGTTTTGAAATCATAGGGAGTATCAGAGAGAGCGATAATAGCTTTAAATCAATGTTTTGAAACATAAACAGAGAAGACTAATTATAAATATGTTTTGAACAGTTTACTATTTTAAACGAACTAACATTTCTGTTATATATAAATTACTTTATTCGATTGTCACATCATCATAATAAATGTATAATTAGTTGGTAAAATGTTAAAATACTGTAAATAGTACCGCAACCAAAAAAGTAGTTATGTAATAAAAAAATAATAGTATAAATAATATATAGAGGTGAATAATGAGTAAGGATATGGAAAATAAAACAACCTATCAAAAATTCAAACCATGGTTATTAACATTATTATATTTTGCTATTTTTATAGCCTTATATTTAATTTACGGTTCTGGAGATACGCATAATAACTTTATTTATAATGAATTTTAATAGAGGAGAAAAGTATGAAAGATATTATCTATTCATTAATTGAGAATGAAAAACATTACCCTGATCAAATTGCAGTAAAGCATAATGAAGACGTGCTTACATACAGAGAATTGAATCGTTATGCTGATGCATTGGCGTATTTTATTAAAGACTCATATAAGCCTTTAATCGTTTATGGGCATATGTCTCCATTTATGATTGTAGGAATGATCGCAAGTATTAAGGCGGGCTGTGGTTATGTTCCACTAGATATTTCAATGCCTGAAGATCGCATTAAATCTATTATTAAAAAAATTGAGCCTGAATACATCTGGAATACCACCGAAACGCAATTAGATTTAAACCATGCACATATTTTGGATACAAATATATTCAATGAAGTTGATATACCTAATAGATTTGAGTCACAAATCAACGGTAGTGACATTGCATATACTATTTTTACATCAGGCTCTACAGGGGAACCTAAAGGTGTACAAATTAGATATGACAGTCTCAATGAGTTTACACAATGGATGATAGATTTAAATAAAATAGGTGAGAATCAACAATGGTTAAATCAAGCACCATTTTCATTTGATTTATCTGTAATGGCAATTTATCCATGCTTGGCCACTGGAGGAACATTAAATTTAGTCGATAAAACGATGATTAGTAAACCTAAATTATTAAATGATATGTTACTGCAAGCTAAAATAAATGTTTGGGTCTCTACTCCATCTTTTATGGAAATGTGTTTAATGTTGCCTGATTTATCTGAAGAACACTACGAAAGTTTAAAAGAGTTCTTCTTTTGTGGAGAAATTTTGCCACATAAAACGGCTAAGATGTTGTTACAACGCTTTCCATCTGCATATATATATAATACTTATGGTCCTACAGAAGCGACCGTTGCAGTTACGAGTATTTTAATTACTGAGGCAGTCATTAATCAGTATAACCCATTACCAGTTGGTAAAGTGAGACCGGGAACACAATTGACTTTAGCAGAAAATGAAGAATTGGTTATTTCAGGACAATGTGTGAGTGAAGGTTATGTCAAAGATGAACAACGTTCTAAGGCAGTGTTTAAAGACATAAAGCAGCGTAGAGCATATTATACAGGTGATAAAGCAACGGTAAATGATGACTTGTGGTTTATCACGGGACGTATAGATTTTCAAGTGAAACTTAATGGATATCGTATGGAGTTGGAAGAAATAGAATTCCATTTAAGACAAATTGATGTAGTGAAAGAAGCAATTGTTGTACCAATATACAAAAGTGGTAAAGTGACACAATTACAAGGTGTTGTGGTATTAAATCAATCAAATGATGATAATGAGCGACAAACATTGATACATGATATTAAGCAAGAACTTAAACAAACCATGCCCGAATATATGATTCCAAGAAAGATTATATTTAGAGATCAGTTTCCTTTAACAATTAATGGGAAATTAGACCGTAAACAGATTGCTGAGGATATATTAACATGATTCCATATGGCACATTTACGTTCTTCCTTATAGCACTGATAGTTTTAATTCCGGTGATTATATTAGGTTTATTTGAAAAAAGAAGCCGCATATATAACGGTATTAGTACAGCTATTATGATTGTTCTCATATTTTCATCTGATAAGCATAATTTATTTGGTCAAACATTTCTAAGTGTTCAACTTATAAATTTTGTGTTATACCTCATATGGCAAGTCGCGATTATTATGTTTTATTGGAAATCGCGTTCAAAAAACAACTCATTTATGAAGTTTTTCATAGTGATTACTTTATCCATATTGCCATTGGTTGTGGTGAAAGTAATGCAAAGTTCATGGTTTGGTACAGCGCAATTAAAGCTTCATGAAAATAAAGTTATTGAATTAATAGGATTTTTGGGTATCTCTTATGTTACTTTCAAAAGTGTTCAATTGTTAATGGAAATACGAGATGGTTCAATAAAAGAAGTTAAGATTGCAAAGGTATTTCAATTTATCTCATTCTTTCCAACTATTTCATCTGGACCAATTGATCGATATAAGCGATTTGTTAAAGATGAAACTAAAATACCGACGAGTGAAAATTATCGTGTATCGCTAAATAAAGCAATTCATTTCATCATGTTAGGCTTTTTATATAAATATATTATTGCTTATTTAATACAAGTTTATGCAATTAATCCATTATTGCTGGACTTTTCAAACTTCACAGCTAAATGGTTGTATATGTATGCTTATAGCTTATATTTATTTTTTGATTTTGCTGGTTATTCCTTATTTGCTATGGCATTTAGTTATTTATATGGCATCCAAACACCACAAAACTTCAAGCAACCTTTTAAAGCTAAAAATATTAAAGACTTTTGGAACAGATGGCATATGTCATTATCGTTTTGGTTTAGAGACTGTATCTATATGCGATCACTATTTTTTATGTCTAAAAAACGTTTATTAAAAAATCAATTTACAATGTCTAATATTGCCTTTTCATTAAACTTTTTAATCATGGGCGTATGGCATGGCCTAGAAATTTATTACATTTTATATGGTTTATATCATGCAGCACTATTTATTGGCTATGGTTATTATGAAAAATGGCGTAAAACGCATCCGCCAAGGTGGTCAAATCAATTTACAACAATATTAAGTATTGTGGTTACATTCCATTTTGTAACATTTGGCTTTCTCATCTTTTCTGGGAAACTGTTTTAAAAATTTAGGAGGAAATTATTATGGAATTTAGAGATCAAGTATTAGATTTATTAACGGAAGTTGCTGAAAATAATATTATTAAAGAGAATCCAGATATAGAACTATTTGAAGAAGGTATCATAGATTCATTCCAAACAGTTGGACTTTTATTAGAAATACAAAACAAACTGGATATAGAAGTTTCAATTATGGATTTTGATAGAGATGAATGGGCGACACCTAATAAGATTGTAGCGGTATTAGAAGAATTACGATGAAACTAAAACCATTTATACCCATTATTATAAGCCTAATGCTTTTTGGCATATTTATCATAACGCCAGCAAGCTGGTTCACTGGTTTAATCAATTCAAAAACCTTAACTACCCAACGTGTTGCTCTAACTGATCAAGTATTAAAAGGTACCTTAATACAAGATAAAATGTATCAGTCTAATGCTTATTATCCTATTTACGGTTCAAGTGAATTAGAAAAAGATGATCCATTCAATCCAGCATTAATATTAGATGGTAGGAAAGATGTTCCGAAAAAACCATTTTTAATCGGTACAGGTGGCTCAACTGATTTGGTAAATGCGGTAGAACTTGGCTCACAATATGAACATTTAAAAGGTAAGAAAATGGCATTTATTGTGTCACCACAGTGGTTTACTAAAAAAGGTTTAACTCAGTCAAATTTTAAAGCTCGAATTTCTAAGGCGCAATTAAATCAATTATTTAATCAAGGGCACCTAAGTCCAGAATTGAAACAACGCTACGCTAAACGATTGCTCCAATTTAAAGATGTAGAGAATAGAGATTATTTAAAGCAAGTAGCACAAGGGAAAGATGTAGATAATGATCATTATTTATCTCCATTTAAAGACAATCAATTGAAAAAAATTGAGTCGCTTAAAGCGCCATACCCTTTGACTACTGCGCCAGTATCGCATGTTAAACCAATTCAATCGAAAAACGAATCATGGAGCACCTTGAAATCACAAGCTGCATCTTATGGTTCAAAACATACGCAATCTAATGCGTTTGGTATTCGCGATGAATACTGGGATTTAATTCAAAATCATAAACGAAAAATTAATAGAAACTATGAATTTAAAGTGAACTCGCCAGAATTTAATGATTTAGAATTATTAGTAGATACATTGAACGAAGCGGGAGCAGATGTTGAATACATTATTCTGCCATCTAATGGTAAATGGTATGATCACATTGGCATTAAAAAAGATAGACGCCAAAAAGTATATGACAAGATTAATCAAACCATTGTTGAGCATGGTGGTCATACGTATAACATGACTGATAAAGATTATGAACCATACGTAGTAAGTGATGCGGTACATATTGGCTGGAAAGGCTGGGTATACATCGCTGAACGTATTGATCAACATATGCATAAAAAATAATTTGTAGAATGTAAAAATCCTTTCAAATCTCATTATTCATGATATTATTGAAAGGATTTTTTTATAAAATTAAGCATAAAACATTCGAGATATTAAAACTCTAGTTCAAAAGTTATAATCATCTTAAAAATAAAAAAAACCTAGGACACTGTCATTGTGTTCTAGGTTAATAAGCGTTCGAAAGCGACTAAATTTCCTGATGTTTATATATAGTAAATCTATCTATTAGAATACTTGTTCTACTTCGATTACTCCTGGTACTTCTTCGTGCAAAGCACGTTCGATACCTGCTTTTAATGTGATTGTTGAACTAGGGCATGTACCACATGCACCATGTAATTGTAATTTAACAATACCGTCCTCGACATCTACTAGTGAACAGTCACCGCCGTCGCGTAATAAGAAGGGACGCAGTTTTTCGATAACTTCTGCTACTTGATCAAACATCGTTACGTTTTCAGTTGGCATAAAAATGCCTCCTTTCAAGTAAATTATTTCATTTTCTACTTATCTTTTTATTATAATAGAAATGTAGTGAAAAATCTATAAATCAAGACAAAAGAGGAGAAAGATATATGGATAAAGTGAGTGTCGTAGTGTATGGGGCAGATATTGTATGTGCAAGTTGTGTTAATGCACCAACTTCGCGTAATACATTTGATTGGTTACAACCATTATTAAAACGTAAATATCCTGAAAAGCAATTTGAATTTACTTATATCGATATAGAAAAAGATACAGAAAATTTAACGGACCATGACCAACAATTTATTGAACGCATACAAGAAGACGAACTGTTTTATCCTTTAGTTACTATGAATGATGCGTATGTATCAGATGGCTATGTGCAGTTAAAAGATATTACTAAATTTATGGATACACAGTAAATCAAAAGGAGGCTGGGACATAAATACCCAATCTCAAAAAAAGAGGGCTAATCCTTTATGGGTTAGTCCTCTTTATATTTAAAATCTTACGATTTTGACCGTGCATGCTTGCCTGGGGTATGGTTCGAGCCTGTAGTCTCT
>NZ_MRZN01000024.1 GCF_002614725.1 Staphylococcus edaphicus
TAAGAAAAATAGTAGCTCAACGAGCTACAAAATTATATAAAAATAAAGAAAACGTCAATTTCTATATAATTTCAATAGAAATTGACGTTTATTCTTTAATCAGAAATGTTTATGTCCCGGACTCTTTATTTTAAGATAGCATACGCTGTGATAGGGCGTACTAATGTCTGATAATATAATCAAAAGCATTTAATGCTGCATTCGCACCGGCACCCATTGAAATAATGATTTGTTTGTTGCGGTCATCAGTCACATCGCCTGCTGCGAATACACCTGGAATGCTTGTAGCATTTGTACGATCTATTTTAATTTCTTTAGCATCATTTAATTCTACATAATTATTTAGCCATTCCGTATTAGGTAGCAACCCTATTTGTACAAAAATGCCTTCTAATTCTAAAGTGTGTTCTGTACCTTGTGCTTTGTCTTGATATTTAAGACCAGTCACGGCGTTATCTCCAAGTACCTCAGTTGTTTGAGCATTTTTAATAACAGTTACATTAGGTAAGCTATTTAAGCGTTCTTGTAAAACGTTATCTGCTTTTAGGTTAGCATTACGTTCAAGTAGCGTGACGTGTTCAACGATGCCAGCTAAGTCAATTGCTGCTTCAACACCAGAGTTACCGCCACCTACGACGGCGACATTTTTATTTTCAAACAATGGTCCGTCACAGTGTGGGCAGAACGCCACACCTTTATTGATTAATGCTGCTTCACCAGGCACTTCTAGTTTACGCCAACGAGCCCCTGTTGAAATAATAACGGTTTTACTTGTTAATGTTGCCCCGTTATCTAAGGTTATAATAATACCGTCATCCGTCTTTTCAATTTCGCTGGCACGAACACCTGTCATGACATCGACATCATATTGATTAATATGATCTTCTAGTGCGGATGAGAACTTAGGGCCATCTGTCTCTTTAACAGTGACAAAGTTCTCGATAGTTGCAGTATCATTAACTTGACCTCCAATACGGTCTGCTACGATACCAGTACGTAGCCCTTTACGCGCCGTATACACTGCCGCGCTGCCGCTTGCTGGTCCGCCGCCAATAATTAAGACTTCATATGGGTCCTTATTATCAAATTCGGCTGGGTCTGCTTGGCTACCAAGACTAGATAAAATATCTTGAATCGTCATGCGTCCATTTCCGAATTCTTCACCATCTAGAAAAATCGCAGGTACTGCCATGATATTTTCAGATTCTTCTCTGAAAATAGCGCCATCTATCATTGAATGGGAAATGTTTGGATTTAATAAACTCATTAAGTTTAATGCTTGTACAACGTCAGGACATTTTTGACACGTTAAGCTGATATACGTTTCAAAATGTAGTGGACGATCGATTGCTTTAATTTGATCGATAACGGCTTGTTCTTCTTTTGGTGCACGGCCACTTACTTGTAATAAGGCAAGAACAAGGGAATTGAATTCGTGACCCATTGGTAAACCAGCAAACGTAATACCTGATGATGCATCAGGTTTATCTACTGAAAAGCTTGGTGTACGTTTTAAGTCAGCTTCTTCTATTGTAATGTGAGCAGATGCCGCTGATACCTCATCTAAAAGAGCCTTCAATTCTTTAGATTTGTCATCTGAACCGAGACTGGCTTTTAGTACAACATCGCCTTCCATTAATTGAAGTAATTGTTGTAATTGTGATTTAAGCTGATCATTTAGCATTTAAATCAATGCCTCCTTAGATTTTACCTACTAAGTCAAGACCAGGTTGTAATGTTTCTGAGCCTTCTTCCCATTTAGCTGGGCAAACTTCGCCTGGATGTTGACGTACATATTGTGCTGCTTTGATTTTGTGAACTAATGTACTAGCGTCACGGCCGATACCGTCAGCATTTACTTCTGCCGCTTGTACAATACCATCTGGATCTACAATGAATGTACCACGTTGCGCAAGTCCTAATTCTTCATCTAAAACATCAAAGTTACGTGTGATTGTTTGAGAAGGGTCACCAATCATTGTGTATTGAATTTTACTAATTGCGTCTGAGTGATCATGCCAAGCTTTGTGTACGAAGTGTGTATCTGTTGATACTGAATAAACGTTTACACCAAGCTCTTGTAATTTATCATATTGACCTTGTAAATCTTCTAATTCAGTAGGGCATACGAATGAAAAGTCTGCTGGGTAGAAGCAAACAACACTCCATGAACCTTTTAAGTTTTCATCTGAAACTTCGAAAAATTCATCCTTTTGTGGATCATATGCGTTAGCTGTGAATGGTAAAATTTCTTTATTTATTAATGACATAAAAAATATCCTCCTATTTATTAACGTATTTTCAATTAGAATTAAGTTAGGGTAAGTTTTACGAATTCTTAATTATAATAATTCTAATCTTCGTAATCTATTATTGCATTTCCCTAATTATTCGTCAACAGAGAAGAATCGTTAGGGAAGTGAGTATGAAAACACAATGCTACGATGTTTCATTAATACATTTTAATTGCATTTTTACACACAATAAAGTGGTGATGTTGTGCAAAACAACACTGTATGAATAATAAATAGCTTGTAAATTCTCAACTAAAACGTGAAAATGAGAATTTATAGGTTGTTTATTAGTAAGTTGCTAATCAATGTTTAATTACAAAGTATATAGGGCAATCGTTCATGGCTATTTGAACATTTAATTGTTTGAAGTGTTGGCTCGTATGATAATAACTATGAATTAAGACGGACAGGAGACTGACTTAGGAATAGATATTATTTTTTATAAAGTTAGAGAGAAGTTACAAATAATTTTGCAACTTCTCTCTTTATTTTGACTGTTTTGATTAAAATGATAACTAAACTTGATACGTACGTGGTTATCAAATGAATGTTTGGACCATCCACCAAATGACGGCTGCAACTGGAAAGAATAACCACCAGTGACCAGCCAGAAATTCCCAACCATTCATTCCTTTTTCTTGATTGTGCTTTGATACAGGGTCTTGATAGGTTTCAATAATGGTTTTTTTAAACTGTTTGTCTCCCTTAATCAGTTCATCTAGAGAAATATCGAAAAGATCACTCATTTTGATAAGCATATCAATACTTGGGTACACCTTATTCAATTCCCATTTTGAAATACTTTGTCTTGAAATATTCAATATTTCAGCAAGTTCATCTTGCGACCAATGCTTTTGTTCACGTTTTTCTTTTATTTTTGAACCAATTTCCATAATTATCACTTCCTTCGCTAATAATTTAATCTATAGTAGATAAAGTGTCACGAACCAAATCATATATTAGGGTGCAACCTGTGTGCGCATCATTGAATTGAACGCATTATTGACGGGTTACATACGAAAAGAATTAAAACATGCCATTGTAATATTTGATTTATATAGTTCAATTACTTATATAATACCCATTTAATGAATTTTTATCATGGTGCAGTAGTTAGATTTATTGATTACTTTTAAGTAGCGTAAATCACTTATAATACTGAGCACGCGTGAAATATTCTTATTCGGTGTCCTAACCTTAAAGATATTACCTTTAGCACTTTTAATAGTAGTAAAAATGGGTAAACATATAATAAGCATAGAAACCATTGTTTTGTTAAGCTATGATTAACTTTACATATAGAGGAGCGATTCACATGTCTGAGTACGTATACAACTTATTGAAAAAGCACCATTCAGTCAGAAAATTTAAGAAAGAACCTATATCAGAAGCACATATAAAGCAACTTGTAGAAGCTGGTCAAAGTGCGTCTACATCAAGTTATTTACAAGCATACTCCATTATCGGAATAGATGATCCTGAAATTAAAGAAGATTTAAAAGAAGTGTCTGGGCAACCTTATGTTGTTGAAAATGGTTACTTATTTGTCTTTGTTATGGACTATTATAGACACGCAATTATCAATGAAGACAGTAAACAAGATATGCGAACGTCATTTGAATCTGCTGAAGGGCTATTAGTAGGTACAATCGATGCCACTTTAGTAGCGCAAAATATTGCTACGACAGCTGAAGATATGGGTTATGGCATTGTATATTTAGGCTCATTGAGAAATGATGTGGAAAGGGTAAGAGAAGTTCTTGGTCTACCAGAGCATACTTTCCCGCTTTTTGGTATGGCATTAGGTATTCCAGGTGATGACGAAAATGGCAGTCCTAAACCACGATTACCTTTTGAACATGTGTTTCATGCCAATAGGTATGACAGCGATAAAGAACATCAATCTGAAACATTAAAGGCGTATGACCAAACAGTGAGTAATTATTACCGTTCACGTACAAATGGCGAACGTACAGAAACATGGTCGGATCAAGTTGCTAATTTTATGAGTGCCAAGCAGCGACTAGATATGTTAGAACAATTGAATAAATCAGGCTTTATTAGAAAATAATTTAATAGCAATATAAGATTTACCTTTTATTGTTTCTAGGTTTTTTAATAATCTGTGGTAGGAAGGGGGATCAAGATGAACATATTTGATAAATTTTTCAAAAAATCATTGGATGCTTCAGAACCTAAGAATAAGCATTATATTTATTCATCGAATAGTAAACTCACCCTTGATGAAGCGCAGCAATTTTGGAAAAAAATGGCTCAAAAGCTCGTCGTTGGCGTTATGAATTCAGTGGATTATACGGCTGAGCGCACCTTCATCTTGATTTCCTTTAATGAAAAAGATCCTACGATTGATATATTTTTCCAAATGAATGGACAGTTAAGAATGTGGAATGATTTAGACAATGAAGCGCACAAAAAAGTTATTTCGGACAATATTGTTGCTCAAGCACCTAATATCGTAAAACAAGTAAATTGTATATATAGCAATGTTGACATGACAAGACTTGCATACGCGCAAATTCAATATGAATTTGAAAGTAAAGCGTGGTACCTACACGACATTACTGAAGATAGTATTGAATCACAGTTGGAAAAAGACCCTGCATTTCTAAAATGGTTTGATGATGTGTCGAAATCAATCGATAGTCTGTCACTAGATGGCAAACATCGAATCACGTGGGGGCCATTCAAACCAGAATATTAAAGTAGTAAGTTATAGCGATAAAATGAATGAAAATTTAATACCTTAAGAGTAAGAAAAGGTTCAAATAACTAAGTGACACACTTGGATATTTGAACCTTTTTTACGTCATACGACAACAGGACATATTCGCAAAACTTTTATGAAGTAATAATTGGATTAAATTATGTGAAAACATTCACAAAAAGTTCAGAAAAACCTTCTTTTAGATATTGTAAGTGTTTTCATTTAATCATATTATGTAGTCGATAAAGATTTAAAAAAATAATTAATTGAAAATCGATTAAATGGAAAAGGAAGAGGTTTATAAAAATGGATATTATTTTAGGTGTGGGAACTTTATTAATTGTGTTACTAGCAATGACATTATTTTTAAACTTTGCTCCTTATGGTAAAAAAGGTCTTCAGGCTTTATCGGGAGCTGCTTGTGCAACGTTTTTACCACAAGCATTTTTAAGCTATGCCATAGGTGGTGTGTTTGATATCAAGTTTTTGCAAGAGATTGGAGACCTAGCTGGGAGCCTAAGTGGTGTTGCTGTCGGATTTTTAACATGCTTAAAACTGGGGGTGTCACCGGTGTTTGCAGTCATCGTTGGTTTAGTGTTGCATGACTTTAAATTGCTTCCAGCATTTTTGGCAGCCTATCTGATTTCATTTGCAATTAAATTTATTGAGAAAAAAGTACCTGAAGGATTAGATTTAATTACAGTGATTTTGTTTGCCCCTGCCCTTGCGTTCTTATTGGCAAGCATTATGAGTCCTGGGGTTATTGCGCTATTACAACAAATTGGTAGTGCTGTAACTGCAGTCGGAGATAATAATCCATATGTATTAGCGACAATATTGGGTCTTATTATTCCAGTTACTGGTATGACACCATTAAGTTCAATGGTATTGACAAGTTTGCTTGGTTTGACGGGCTTGCCAATGGCTATAGGTGCTTTGACTTGTACGGGAAGTTCATTTGTAAACTTTATCATGTTCAGACAATTGAAAATTGGTAATGCTTCTAAAGCATTCGCTGTAGCAATTGAACCTTTAACACAAATTGATATTATTGCAAAATATCCGCTACAACTTTATGGAACGAATGCGATTATTGGTGTAGTCAATGCCTGTATCGTGACATTTAGTGGTCTTGTTATTAATGTGACAGGTATGGCAACACCGATTGCAGGCGCTATCGTATTGTTTGGTTTCAATGATCCGATACGTTCTATCATAACAATCATAACAGTTTCAATCACAAGTATTATTCTAAGTCTTATGATTGGTAAAACACTAAATAAATTTAATATGACTAGTTTGAATTTCAATATGCCAAGAATGAAAAAACATGCGAATTAAGGAGCGATTTTAATGGCAAGAAAACAAGATTATCAAAGTGCGTTTGATGTAATCGGTCCTATTATGATGGGGCCGTCCAGTTCTCATACGGCTGGAGCAGTGAAGATAGGCAATGCTGCACGAACATTATTACAAAATAATCCTCAAGACATCACCATTCATTACTATGAATCTTTTGCTTCTACTCATAGAGGACATGGTACAGATTTGGCAATTGTAGGGGGTGCGATGGGTTACAACACATTTGACGAACGTATTAAAAATTCTATTGAAATTGCTAAAGAAAATAATATAGGTGTTGAAATTGTCGAAGAATCAGGCTCAAGTTTGGGTGAACACCCAAATTGTGCAGTTGTTAAGCTAGATGGTGACGGTAGACATGTTGAAATCAATGGAATTTCAATCGGTGGCGGAAGTATAAAAATTAAGAGTATCCACATAGATGGATTATGTATACTCATGCATCATGGTTTACCAATTTTAGTAATAGACGGCGCAGCTAATATTCCTAAAATTAACCATCTTATTAATGATTTAATTGAAAAAGGCGCTGATATCAATGAAGAGATTAAAACGATTAATAAGGAAAAATGTTTATTAGCATTACACTTAAACAAACAATTACCAACAGCACTTTTAGAAGCGTTACGTGATAAATATGATGATTTGAACTTTGCTTATATCAATTAGAGGAGGTTTACTATGTTTAGTTCAATGCAAGAGATTATAGATTATGCGGTAAAACATGACACGACTTTTGCTGAAATGATGATTCAAGACGAAATGTCTTTAAAGGGGGTATCGAGAGATGAAGTAAGGGCATTAATGAAACAAAATATCGATGTTATGAGAGATGCACTGGAGAAAGGCTTAACTGGGGAAGGTGTGAAAAGCGTCACTGGATACACTGGGCAAGATGCTGTTAAGCTTGCGCATTATAATGAAACATCGCACCCACTTTCGGGACATGAAATGGTTGAAGCATTAAAAGGAGCAATATCTACGAATGAGGTTAATGCAGCGATGGGCATCATCTGTGCGACACCAACAGCAGGTTCTTCGGGCACAATACCGGGTATATTATTTAAGTTAGAGCAAACCCATCATTTAACGATTGATCAAATGATTGATTTCTTATTTGCTGCAGCGCTATGTGGTAGAGTTATTGCTAATAATGCAAGTGTTGCAGGTGCCATTGGAGGTTGCCAAGCAGAAGTAGGTTCAGCTTCAGCGATTGCAGCAGCTGCAGCAGTTGAAATATTTGGAGGGTCACCACAAGCGTGTGGTCACGCGATGGCATTAGCTATTAGCAATTTATTAGGATTGGTGTGTGATCCCGTTGCAGGTTTAGTTGAAATTCCATGCGTTATGAGAAATGCGATTGGTTCGGGTAATGGGTTGATTTCAGCTGATCTTGCTTTAGCAGGAGTAGAAAGTAGAATTCCTGTTGATGAAGTGATTGAAGCCATGGATAAGGTGGGACGTAACTTACCAGCTTCTTTGAGGGAAACAGGTATAGGTGGATTAGCTGGCACACCAACGGGTGAAGCAATTAAAAGAAAAATCTTTGGCGAGTCTACAGTAGGTTCTTAATAGCGTTACCTTATATAAATGCTAATGATGATAGCTAAAAAATTAAATTGAAAAAATAAATGTTTCCCACTAAACTGTATGGTAAGAGGTGGGAGACATGTTATGTAAGCTGGGGCTCATATTTTTGGCATTTACTGTAAGCAGCATTGTGACGTATTATTTTACAACAGACGGCACGTGGATTAATTTGCTATTTAAGTCATTATCATTAAGCTTAATCATTGTGTTCTTATTTAATTATATAAAGTTGATGATAGATATTAAACGTAAGAAGTGATATTAAGACCGACATGGATAAAAATATAAAAAGGTTGAAACACATCGTTCATTTATCTCTTGTGAGATGCATGAACAAGCAGTATGTGTTTCAACCTTTTTCTTTGATTCATGATTGAATCTTCTATTTCAAATGAATCATAAATTTAGCGCATTAATTTGTAAGTTCGGCATATGATTTGTCATTGTATGTGTCTTTATCTAGATTGTTTGTTAATTTTGCTGTTCCTGTACCTGCAAGCATAGAGTCATTAACATTTAATGCTGTACGGCCCATGTCAATTAATGGTTCAACAGAAATTAAGACACCTGCAAGGGCAATTGGTAAGTTTAGTGTAGATAATACAATAATGGAAGCAAATGTTGCGCCACCACCCACACCAGCTACACCAAAGGAACTGATGATAACAACGCCGATGACAGAGAGTATGAATTGTAAGTTTACTTCAACGCCAGCAGCTGGCGCTACCATCACTGCTAACATTGCTGGATAAATACCAGCACAACCATTTTGGCCGATGGATAAACCGAATGAAGCAGAGAAGTTAGCAATACCATCAGGCACACCTAGACGATTTTTTTGAGTTTGAACATTAAGTGGTAATGCACCTGCACTTGAACGAGAAGTAAAGGCAAACATAAGTACTTCGCCTGTTTTTTTAATAAATGTAATAGGATTTAATCCGATAACAGTAACAATGATTAAGTGAATGATATACATCACGATAAGTGCTGCATAAGATGCGATAACAAATTTACCTAAAGTCCAAATAGCTCCAAAATCACTGGTTGCGATTGTAGATGTCATTATAGCTAAAATACCATAAGGCGTTAAACGTAACACGAATGTTACGATTGCCATAACTAAGTTATACACTGCATCTATACCACGTTTAAGCAAGTGACCACTTTCAGGTTGTTTGCGCATAACACGTAAGAATGCGAACCCAATAAATGCAGCGAAAATAACAACTGCGATAGTTGATGTCGTACGTTGACCAGTGAAATCTAAGAAAGGATTACTTGGTAATAATTCTAAGATTTGCTGTGGCAATGTATTAGCTGCCATATCTTTAGCTTGGCTTGCGATTTCGCTACCTCTTGAGCTTTCAGCATTACCTAAATCAATCGATGAAGCATCTAGTCCGAATACTAACGCTGAAATAATCCCAATAATAGCCGCTATAGCAACGGTACCTATTAAGAAAATAAAGATGTAAATACCAATTTTAGCGAATTTATCACCGATTTTAATTTTAGTAAATGCTGAAACGATTGAAATAAAAATGAGTGGCATTACAATCATTTGTAATAATGCGATATAGCCATCGCCCACAATACTAAACCAATCCATTGATTGTTTAGTCACTTTTGCGTCGACACCGTAGATTAAATGAATAACAACACCAAAAACGATACCTACCCCTAAAGCAGAGAATACACGTTTAGGAAATGAAACATGTCTTTTAGCCATAACATATAATCCAACGAGAAAGGCCGCAAAAATAATGATGTTAAGAATAGTTAATAACATAAAAAAAGACCTACACTTTCCTATTTAATATTTTTGAAATCCGATACGTATACTAAGGATATTAGCAAAATCAATAATATTCAAGTATGTAACTCAATAAATTTATGAATTTTAAATGACTTTATTTTCTGATAATTAAAGGGTGCAACATAAGAGAGGGTTGTGAATCTAGTTAAATATATAACAAACTGCCGTTAAGGATGATATTACCTTAACGGCAGTGTTGTTTAATCCGAAGTTGAAAATAGTCTATAGGTTAAATAAGCGCGCGAAGAAACCTTTGCGTTCTTCTTTTGGTGTTTCGTGTGCTATTGGTGTTGATTGTGGTGATGTTGCTTCAGTTGTTTCAGACTGTTGTGAGCTTGGTTCTGTGATTTCATCAGAAATAGATGAATTATCTGTAGATGTAGTAGACGATTCTGCAGTTTCATCATCTGATTTCACTTGTTCAGTAGACGATTTTTCTGCTGTGTCTGATGGTTTTGTCTCAGACTTGGATGTATTATCTTTTGTCGTTTCAGTAGGTTGTTCACTGATTTGTGTGATTTCAGATTCCCCAGTTGCTACTTGTGCAGCCATTTTGTCTGTCGTGCTTGTAGATGTTGTATCAGCCGTTGTTGTTGCGACGTTATCATCTGATTTGTGACTGTTGCTACTTGCAGATTCAGTTGAATGCTCTGTTAAGGCATCGCTGTTGCTTGATGTAGTACGCGCTACTCCCACATGTGAAGATTCCACGTTCGATTTAGCTAACTCAGATTGTTCTTTTTGAGAATCTTGAATAACATTTTGCGTTGTTTTAATTTCATCCGTTGACGTTTGAATTGCTTTTAATGATGCTGTATTTTCATCTAATTTGGTAGTGATTTGATTTTGCATTTCATGTAATTCTTGTTGTTGTTGATGTACTTGGTTAATCATTTGACCAAGCATTTGACGTTCATCACGCATTTTTTGGATTTCTGAACGCAAATCTTCAACAAGTTTAGAAACATTTTGATCTGTAGGTAAATGGTTACTGTCATCTTTGACTAACACTTGTAAAAAGTCTTTTTCTTTTTCTAATTCTTCAAATGCTAAATCATAACTATTTGTTTGTTTAACTTTATCCGCGATATCTTGGAAGAGTTCGATATCCTCTTCATGGAAATCTGTAGCTTCACGGCCACGGTATTCTGTTTTACTAAGCTGGTAACCGCGTTCCTCTAAATGCTGAACGATTTTACGGACTTGTTTTTCACTTAGCTCCACGCGTTGTGCAAATTCTTTGGTTAACATAGAAATAAGTCCTTTCATTAATTGTTTTATGTATACCGACGTTTGTCTTCGGTTAGTGAAACGTCAGTCTTACCTCTACGTCAGTTTAAACTGTTTTAACAGTGATTTCAAGTGGTGATAATTATCATTTGCGCAATTCCATTTGTTCAAGCAAGGGATAAATAATACTACGAGAAATTCTATTTGCAAAAACATATTTAAGAATATAGTTTGATTTCACACTAGGACCGTAGATATCTTTTGTCAATTCAATATTTGACTTTATAAATAAATCCATCGGTTTGCCAGTCGCATAATCCTGAATACTAGGTGCTAAATAGTCAATTTCATGTTGCTTTTCAAAACCATGTTCGTATAAAAATTGTCTCCTATTATCCATAATATGTACTTCATCTTCAGAAACTTCTTCCGGTTCTTTTGGTACTTCTAACATAATGAAATTGACATCATGTGCGTGTACTTGATTAGACAAGATATTTATTTCTTTTTGAATACGTTCAAGTGTCTTTGTGATGATGTCATCATGATTAGGTTGATCGTTAGCAATTAAATAAATTAAAAATGATGAATTCGTAGTAGCTTCATAATGCGCTGTTGCTAAACTGACTACTTCATCGGATTCGATACCTACTAAAAAAATGTAATCATCTTTTGTTCTTTCATTCTTTAAAGACTGTTTAAAAATTTGTTCGTCTTCAGACAGACCGATATCAAATTTAGTATCATATAACTTCAACGCTGACTTAAATAATGGGTCATCGATTGATGTTATTGTCTTAAACTCCATAGGTACACCCCCAAATTATTGCGTTCATTATAACATAATATTGAATTGAGTAATTAAAGTACAATTAAATTTATTTTGTTGTGAAAGTATAGGAATTAAGGGTTAATGAAATGAATGGTTTCAGCCCTAATGTATGATAATGCTATTAGTTGATTGAATTGAAAATTAAAGCCCCACTGCTCAATTTGTTGAGTTAGTGGGGCTTATGCATGAGCATGAGCTCAAGTGAAATAACGAATCTTTTTAAATTAAGTTATATTACGGTCTCTGTCAGATAAATATTAGGGAAGTAGGTGATTATGATTTTGGTCCATTTGTTTCTTCTGAATAATGGCTGTCATCTTTCACGGGTTCAGTTTCATACGCAGCATTAGCATTTTCAACTTCTTCATGTGACGACTTATCTTTAGTGGCAACAACAAGATAGTTACCATTCAATATTTCTTTCTTATAGCGTGCCATTTCTTCATCAGATAACTTGTAGTATGATAAGACGATTTCTTCACCATCTTCACCAGTTAATACTTTAGCCATTTTATCGCTGAATGAACCACTTGTAGCAGTTAAGTTTACTTCAGAGTCATGTAACGCATCAATGTGTAACTTTGATTTGCTGATGACTGAGACTTCAGATTCTTTATAACCGTCTGAAAGTTTAGATTTGATTGCATCAATGATACCTTCTTTGTTTTGAACAATAGTGAATTCTGACATTTAATGTTCCTCCATTCGTTGTTGTATGAATTATTACATATTTACCCCATGCGCTATACTATAAAACGGATACAATTATATTATATAGGGAACTTACTAGACTGACAAATAACAATTTAGTGGATTTGTTAACGTTTTCTAAAAACATAGAAAAATAAAATAAAAGTGTCTGTAAAGCGCTTACAAGCAATTAGCTTATTGAAAATATTGCCAAAATTTGCTATCATCAGTTAATAATTTAGCTAACTCATATAATCTAAAGGATACGGCTTTAGAAGTTTCTACCATGTTGCCATTAACGACATGACTATGAGTAACCAATACAATACACTAGCAATTCAAAATGAGCAGTTATGAAAAGTGATGAAGTCTATATCCTTTTTAGCGCACTCATCATGCAAATCTTGTCTTTAAGAATACTTTTTTTACATAGTTAAAGGGAAATGGTTGTAAAAAAATTATTTTTAATTTCAGTTATGTTGTGAATTGAAATGATTCTGCTTTTAGTATTGCACGTTCACTCATAGATCCTGAAACTAAGTTAGTTTAGGGTTTTTTTTGTATACAAAATGAGGAGGTTTTTTCGAGTGGATTTGTTGAAGCAGAAGGTTGAAGCAGATGGTGTGGTCATTGATGAAAAGATATTGAAGGTTGATGGATTTTTAAATCATCAGATTGATGCAAGATTAATGCATGATGTAGGTCAAACATTCTATGAACAATTTAAGGATGAAGGTATTACAAAGATTTTAACTATAGAAGCTTCTGGTATTGCCCCTGCGATTATGGCGGCTATGCATTTTGATGTACCTTGTCTCTTTGCGAAAAAGGCCAAGCCAAGCACGTTGAAACAAGGTGCTTATCAAGCTGATATCCATTCTTTCACTAAAAATACAACGAGTACAGTCATCGTATCAGATGAGTTTTTAGGGGAAGATGATCGCGTATTAATCATTGATGATTTTTTAGCTAATGGTGATGCTTCACTGGGACTGAATGAAATTGTGAAACAAGCTCAAGCGACAACGGTAGGCATTGGTATTGTCGTAGAGAAAAGCTTCCAACCAGGTAGAACGCGTTTAGAAGAAGCGGGTTTGACTGTTTCATCTTTATGCAAAGTAGCGTCTTTAAGTGGTAATAAAGTGACATTTGTAGGGGACGAAGCATGAAGACGTCTATCTTAAGTCTGCAACATTTATTAGCGATGTACGCAGGTGCGATACTCGTACCTATTATTGTGGGGACAAGCTTAGATTTCACACCAGAACAAATCGCTTTTTTAGTCACGGTTGATATTTTTATGTGTGGTGTAGCTACTTTTTTACAGGTGTGGAAAGGCACAGGTACCGGGCTTCCAATCGTACTTGGTTGTACATTTACAGCGGTTGCACCAATGATATTGATTGGGCAAACGAAAGGTATTGGAGACTTATATGGCTCTTTATTCTTATCAGGAATATTAGTAGTCCTTATTGCACCTTTCTTTTCCTATTTAGTAAGATTCTTCCCGCCCGTGGTTACTGGAAGTGTCGTTACCATTATTGGTATTAATTTAATGCCAGTAGCTATGAACTATTTAGCTGGTGGTGAAGGTGATAAACATTACGGTGACCCTAAAAATATCATCTTAGGTGTCATTACGCTGATTATTATCTTAATTGTACAACGATTTACCACTGGTTTTTTAAAGTCTATTGCTATACTTATAGGACTCATTGTGGGAACTGCTTTAGCAGCAATCTTTGGTATAGTGGATGTAAACCAAGTTGGCACAGCGCATTGGTTCTCATTACCACAACCGTTTAGATTTTCAACATTTAGTTTTGATTTAGGTGCGACACTTGTATTCTTTATTGTTGCGTTAGTTAGCTTAATAGAATCAACTGGTGTGTACCATGCTTTAAGCGAAATTACTGGAAAAAAATTAGAACGAAAAGATTTTCGAAAAGGTTATACAGCGGAAGGTATCGCCATCATTTTAGGTTCAATCTTTAATGCATTTCCGTATACGGCCTATTCACAAAATGTTGGTTTAGTTTCCTTATCCGGTGCGAAAAAGAATAAAGTTATCTATGGCATGGTTATATTGTTGGTTATTTGTGGATGTATTCCTAAATTAGGTGCACTGGCGAATATGATCCCGCTCCCAGTATTAGGTGGTGCGATGATAGCAATGTTTGGCATGGTTATGGCATATGGTGTTAGTATATTAGGTAATATTAATTTTAAGAATCAGAATAATTTATTGATTATTGCTGTATCGGTTGGACTAGGAACGGGTATAAGTGCAGTACCGCAAGCATTCAAAGCCTTGGGTGAGCAATTTGCATGGTTAACGCAAAACGGTATTGTACTTGGCGCAATTTCGGCAATTATTTTGAATTTCTTTTTTAATGGTATAAAGCAGCAACAAGATACTGAAGTTACGAAATGATTAAGTGATGAAACAAATAATAGGAGGCTGTAAACGTATGTGGGAAAATAAATTTGAAAAAGAATCTTTAACTTTTGACGATGTGTTATTGTTACCAGCAGAATCAGATGTATTACCGAAAGAAGTAGATCTAGGTGTTCAACTTTCAGAAGGTATTAAATTAAATATTCCTGTAATTTCAGCAGGTATGGATACTGTTACTGAATCAAAAATGGCAATCTCAATGGCAAGACAAGGTGGCCTTGGTGTTATTCATAAAAATATGAATATCGAAGATCAAGCAGACGAAGTACAAAAAGTAAAACGTTCAGAAAATGGCGTTATCTCTAATCCTTTCTTTTTAACGCCAGAGGAAAGCGTTTTTGAAGCAGAAGCACTCATGGGTAAATATCGTATTTCAGGTGTGCCAATTGTAAATAATAAAGAAGACAGACAGTTTGTCGGTATTATTACTAACCGTGATTTACGTTTTATTGAAGATTTTTCAATTAAAATTTCAGATGTTATGACAAAAGATCACCTAGTTACAGCGCCTGTAGGCACAACATTAGAAGAAGCAGAAGATTTATTACAACAACATAAAATAGAAAAACTCCCATTAGTAAAAGATGGCCGTCTAGAAGGTCTTATCACAATTAAAGATATTGAAAAAGTACTGGAATTCCCTAATTCTGCCAAAGATGCACACGGTCGTTTATTAGTAGGTGCTGCATTAGGTATTGCGAAAGATACGGATATTCGTGCACAGAAATTAGTAGAAGCTGGTGTAGATGCTTTAGTTATTGATACAGCACATGGTCACTCTAAAGGCGTACTAGAACAAGTTAAACACATTAAAGAAACATTCCCACAAGTTACATTAATCGCAGGTAACGTTGCTACAGCTGCAGGTACAAAAGCATTATATGAAGCGGGTGCTGATGTAGTCAAAGTTGGTATTGGTCCTGGCTCTATTTGTACAACACGTGTCGTTGCCGGTGTTGGTGTTCCTCAAATCACAGCCGTGTATGACTGTGCAACAGAAGCGCGCAAACAAGGTAAAACGATTATTGCAGATGGTGGTATCAAATTCTCTGGAGATATCATCAAAGCATTAGCTGCTGGTGGACATGCAGTGATGTTAGGTAGTTTACTTGCTGGTACTGAAGAGAGCCCTGGTGCGACAGAAGTGTTCCAAGGTAGACAATACAAAGTATATAGAGGTATGGGCTCATTAGGCGCTATGGAAAGTGGTTCTAATGACCGTTACTTCCAAGAAGACAAAACACCTAAAAAATTCGTGCCAGAAGGTATCGAAGGCCGTATTGCATATAAAGGTGCTTTACAAGACACAATCTATCAACTTATGGGCGGCGTAAGATCAGGTATGGGTTACACAGGTTCTAGAAACTTAGAAGCATTAAGAGAAGAAGCTCAATTTACACGCATGGGACCTGCTGGATTAGCAGAAAGCCATCCACATGACGTTCAAATTACAAAAGAATCACCTAATTATTCATTCTAAGTTAAAAGGAGATAATAAATTTATGGAAATGGCGAAAGAGCAAGAGCTCATACTTGTTTTAGACTTTGGTAGCCAATACAATCAATTAATTACACGACGTATTCGTGAAATGGGCGTTTATAGTGAACTGCATGATCACGAGATTAGTATTGAAGAAATTAAACGTATGAATCCCAAAGGTATCATCCTTTCTGGCGGACCTAATTCAGTTTACGAAGAAGATTCATTTACGATTGATCCAGAAATCTATAACCTAGGTGTTCCTATTCTAGGTATATGTTATGGCATGCAATTGACTACAAAACTTTTAGGCGGGAAAGTCGAACGTGCCAATGAACGAGAATACGGCAAAGCGATTATCAATGCTAAAACGGATGAATTATTCTTTGGTTTACCAGAAGAACAAAATGTTTGGATGAGTCACTCGGATAAAGTAATCGAAATACCAGAAGGTTTCGAAGTCATTGCTGATAGTCCAAGCACAAATTATGCAGCAATTGAAGATAAATCACGTCGTATTTATGGTGTGCAATTCCACCCAGAAGTTCGACATACAGAGTTTGGTAATGATTTACTTCGTAACTTTGTGCGCCGCGTATGTGACTGTACTGGTGAATGGTCTATGGAAAACTTCATTGAAATTGAAATTGACAAAATCCGCAAGCAAGTAGGCGATCGTAAAGTATTGTGTGCGATGAGCGGCGGTGTTGATTCCTCTGTCGTAGCTGTACTATTACACAAAGCGATTGGTGACCAGTTGACTTGTATCTTTGTGGATCATGGTCTATTACGTAAAGGCGAAGGCGACATGGTTATGGAGCAGTTCGGTGAAGGTTTCAATATGAATATTATTCGTGTTGATGCACAGGAACGCTTCATGAGTAAACTCCAAGGTGTATCTGATCCAGAACAAAAACGTAAAATTATTGGTAATGAATTTATCTATGTGTTTGACGACGAAGCGTCTAAGTTGAAGGGTGTTGATTTCTTAGCACAGGGTACACTCTATACAGATGTTATCGAATCTGGTACGAAAACTGCACAAACGATCAAATCACATCACAATGTAGGTGGCTTACCAGAAGATATGGAATTCCAGTTAATCGAGCCAATCAATACGCTCTTTAAAGATGAAGTGCGAGAATTAGGTATCGAATTAGGTATTCCAGAACATTTAGTATGGCGCCAACCATTCCCAGGTCCTGGATTAGGTATCCGTGTGCTTGGTGAAATCACAGAAGACAAACTTGAAATTGTACGCGAATCAGACGCAATTTTAAGACAGGTCATTCGTGAGGAAGGTCTTGAACGCGAGATATGGCAATACTTCACTGTATTACCAGGCATCCAATCTGTAGGTGTTATGGGAGACTACCGTACATATGATCACACGGTTGGTATCCGTGCCGTAACATCCATTGATGGAATGACAAGTGACTTTGCACGTATCGATTGGGAAGTCTTACAAAAGATTTCTAGTCGTATTGTAAATGAAGTTGACCACGTTAACCGCGTCGTCTACGATATTACCTCTAAACCACCAAGTACGATCGAGTGGGAATAATATATAACCATAATAAAAGAGTTAGAAACGTTGCTATAATGCACTTTCTAGCTCTTTTTATTTTGTCTTGAATACGTTTTGAATACGTTCCGTCTAAAAATTGATGTAATTAGCGAATTTATCGGCAACTTTATCACGTTGCTTTTCAGTAACATGTGCGTAAATATCCATTGTGGTTTTAATATCGCCATGCCCCAATCTATCTTGCACCTCTTGTATAGTTAGCCCAGCTTCAAATAAAAGTGAACAATGAACATGACGAAAGCCGTGTACCTTGATACGTTTAAAGTTGTTGTCGTTACATATATCATTTAGCACTTTATTAACGTGTTCAGGATATAAAATTTTGTTAATTGTAACATTAGTAAACACATATTGCTTTTTATCCATGGTATTGTGACCAAATTTTAATGATTCTATACGTTGTTGCGTTTTCCAATGTTTTAATACATCTAACGTTTTGTCATCGACACTGATTGTTCTTAATGATGATTTTGTTTTCGGTGCTTGTATAATCAGTTTATAGTCTTTATCTCTAGCACATGTTTTACTAATTGATATAGTTTTCTTGTCGAAGTTGATATCTTCCCAAGTTAAAGCCATCAACTCGCCCCGTCTAAAACCTGTAAACGCCAAAGTTCGATACATCGGTTTATCTTCTACAAAGCCTAGAAACGTCTGTAATTCATCACTAGAGTAATATGTGTATGAATCATCTTGCTTAACTTCATTTTTACGTGGCTGTTTCGTATGTTTGAACGGATTGTCTGCAATAATTTTTAAATTCACAGCATAATCAAGCACGTTAGACGCATATATTCTAATTGCCTTCATATCCTTATACTTCTTATTCCATTTATTAATAACCTTTTGACAATATGGAATAGTAATCTTCTTAACTGGTACATCTTTGAAATGTTCCAATATTGCAGTATCAAATAGTGTGAGTACACGCTGATAAGTACTTTCTCTTACAGTGTTTTGATATTGTTCTAACCACAACTCGTAAACCTCTTTAAAAGTTGTAATCTCATTATTTAGAAATCCATTTTGTTGTATTTCTGTTTGCAACTTAGCTTCTGCAATTTTTGCTTCTCTTTCTGATTTAAAACCACGTCTAGTCGTACGTTTTTGTTTTCCAGTAACTGGATCAGTGACTAAATATGCAACAAACATATAGGCGTTAGTACCGTCTTTTTTCTTATATTTCTTAATCATAAAATCAATCCTTTCCTCTTTGCCCGCATGCGTGAGATTGGATTGACACACCATTGAGGAATGGCTACCTCATGGTGTGGTGATTAATTATTTTCTTTTTGATTTATAAGTAATTTTTGAGTGTTTATGAAAGCTTTGTATTTGTTTTCTTTATTTAATTGTTCAATCATATCTAATATTTCTATTTCTAGAGAATGATCTTCGTCATCGTTATCCTCTAAAAATAATATGTTTCTAGAATATCGAGGGTCAATTTTATCTAGACTTACATTAAAAAAATTGGCTAATTTTTCTGTGTTTTCAGGATTAATTGTTGAACGTTCAGCAAAATAACCTGATAAAGTCGAAGTAGGTATGTTAGTACTTTCAGATATTTCAGCTTGTGTTCTTCCTTCGGATAGTTTCTTTAAGTTCTTTGATATAGCTTTCCTCAATAATTTTTCATGATAACTCAAAGAGGGTCTTGGCATTTTTTATCACTCCTTTACTTCATATTAACGAATAAACTCATATAAAACAACAGAAATTGTACAAAATAACGAATTTAAACGTTGACAAAACGAATAAACTCGTTTAAGATATTTGACAAGGAGGTTAGATAAATGAATGACGATGTAAAAATATTACTTAGAGCTGCAAGAATAAATAGTGGTATGAATCAGCAAAAAGCATCTAGTTTATTAGGTATACATTATCAAACTTTAGCATCTTGGGAAAAAGATAGTTCAGATTTACCACAGTCTAAAATGTTATTAATAGAAAAAATCTATGGTATACCATTAAAATATATTTTTTTTGGTAAAGAAAACGAGTTTATTCGTACTAAAGGAAGTGAAGTAAATGAACCAATTATTAAGTAATGAGGCCAGTCAACAACTTGTGAGTGACATTGTAAGTCTTGCTGAGAAGTTAGCAATCGAAAGGGCTAAACAATCACAGAAACGTTGGCTTAGACAGAATGAAGTTATGAAAGAGTACCGATGTACACATGCAGATATCACTAATTGGGAAATTGCAGGACTTCGAAAACGTAGACAAGGAAAATCATGGTACTACGATCGTAAGGATATTGATGAAGTATTAGAAACGTTAAAACAATAAACGCCCGCAGCGTGAGAGGAAGAAAGATTATGAAAAATTATGTGATTTACATGCTTATTCTAATATTAAGCACATTACTAATTGCTTTAATAACAGATGTCTTTATCGCATCAGCAATATTTGTATTCGCAACTGCATTAGGATTAAAACTAAATGAAATTATGGAGGTTATTTAAATGAGAGAAAACAATAGAGTTCTAAAGTTAGTTGAAAGTGCTGATCTAGGGAGCAAGATTCAATCGTGTATTGATTATTTAGGTAGAGAAATTGAATATTTAGAAGAAACAAGAGAATGGGCAATTAAGAATAATGAATTTAGATTACAACAAGAAATAAACAACGCCTGGAAGTCGCAATATATTACGTTATCAATTTTAAAAAGCATTAGAGAAGATAGCGAACTTATGAATGATGAATTAGTAATGATTGTTAAAAAAGAGCAAGAAAAAGCGTCATTTGAGAACTTTGGCGAGAGATCAGATAACGCATAGACAAATATTTAAGAAACTTTTTATATTTTTAATTATAGCAAATTCAAATAGAAGTATCTACAAATTTTTAAGAAAAGGGGGCTTTATGTGGCTATAAAATCATTAGAAAAAGTATTAGATGTAAACGAAGAGGAAATACCAGAAGAGTTAAAGCAACTGTCTAGTTGGGTGATGTGGTGCACAAAGTGGCTAACCAAACAACAAGCTTATAGCAAAGTTCCTTTTAGCACAAATGGTTATGGCGCAAAAACGGATAATAGTAAAACATGGGATAGCTTCGATAAAGTAAATGCTGAATATGTAGTAAGTGATAAATTTAATGGTATAGGATTTGTCCTTAGTAAAGATGATGATTACGTTTGTTTAGATATAGATAATGCAGTCAATCCAGATACAGGACAATTAGAAACAGATCTAGCATTAGAAATGACTGAATTAACATATTGTGAGTTATCACCTAGTGGAACAGGATTACATTGCTTCTTTAAAGGTGAACTGCCAGAAGGATGTAAAAATAGAAATAGAGATTTGGATATTGAAATTTATGACAATGCACGTTTTATAACTATGACTGGTCACACTATTGGACAAAGTGAAATAGTCGAAGATCAAGAGATTATTAATAACTTAATGGAACGTTATTTTAAAAAAGAAAAACTTACAAACGGTGTATTTAGAAATGAACCAAAAAATGATGTTGAATTATCTGATGAAGAAGTAATCAATATGATGTTGAAATCTAAAAAAGGCAAAAAAATAAGTGATTTGCTTAAAGGGGATTGGGAACTTCATTTTCCAAATGATAGTTCTAGTGAGGCAGTGGCTAGTTTATTGTTTTATCTTGCTTTTTACACTGGTAAAAATAGAGAGCAAATGGAACGTATTTTTACAAATTATAATCAATTAACTGATAAATGGGATAGACCTCAAAGTGGAACGACTTGGGGGCAGTTAGAAGTTGATTCAGCTATTAAGAATCAAGCCGACATACACAATATTTACAAAGAAAACTTTGATGAGTTTGATGTTATCTTGAATGATACACAAAGAGTTAAAGATTTATTGAATAAGCTAGGCAAAGAAGAACGTGAGTATATGGAGCAACTTTGGATTGAGAATGATAGAAAAGGGCGTAAGCCAACAACAATAAGTACCAATAGATGTGCTTATATTTTAAATAAGCATTTAACATTTATACTTTTTGATTCTGAAGAAAACACCAAACTAGCAATGTATCAAGTTCAAGAAGGAATATATACACAAAATACAACAATCATTAAGCGTGTTATTTCATATTTAGAGCCTAAACACAATAGCAACAAAGCTGATGAAGTTATTTATCATTTAATAAATATGGTAGATATAAAAGAAAAAACTAATTCGCCATATTTGATACCAGTTAAAAATGGTGTATTTAACCGAAAAACGAAGAAACTAGAATCATTTACACCAGATTATGTATTTACTACAAAAATAGATACACCATACGTGAAACAAGATAATGTACCAGCACTAAATGGTTGGAATGTAGAACAATGGATTAATGATATAGCTTGTAACGATAAACAAGTTGTTAAGTTATTGTGGCAAGTTATCAATGATGCACTAAATGGAAATTACACACGTAAAAAAGCAATATTTCTTGTTGGTGATGGAAATAATGGTAAAGGCACATTTCAAGAATTGTTGTCTAATATAATAGGCTATGGCAACATTGCTAGTTTAAAAGTAAATGAATTTGATGAACGCTTTAGATTAAGTACATTAGAAGGCAAAACAGCAGTTATTGGTGATGATGTACCCGTAGGTGTGTATGTAGATGATTCATCTAATTTTAAAAGTGTGGTCACAGGTGATCCAGTATTGGTTGAGTTTAAAAACAAACCATTATATAGAGCAACATTTAAATGTACAGTTATTCAATCAACGAATGGCATGCCTAGTTTTAAAGATAAGACAGCTGGAACATTAAGAAGATTGTTGATAGTACCGTTTAATGCAAATTTTAATGGCACAAAAGAAAATTTTAAAATCAAGGAAGATTATGTAAAAAATCAACGAGTTCTGGAATACGTGCTTTATAAAGCTATTAATTTAGATTTTGAAACGTTTGATATTCCAGATGTATCTGAAACAATGCTTGAAGTATTTAAAGAAGATAACGACCCAGTGTATGGGTTTAAAGTGAACATGTTTGATCAATGGACTGTTAGAAAAGTGCCTAAATATATTGTATATGCATTTTATAAAGAATACTGTGATGAAAATGGACATAATCCATACAGTTCAAGTAAATTTTATAAGCAATTTGAAAGTTATTTAGAAGATTGTTGGAAAACTGACGCACAACGAAGATATGACACTGAAGAACTTGCTAAGAGGATATACAACTTTAATGACAATAGAAATTACATTGAGCCTATTGAAAGTGGAAAAAACTATAAATCGTATGAAAATGAGAACTTAAAAGCAATTTAGGTGCAACCCAATGCAACTCAATGCAACCGAAATTATTCAATCGGGTTGCACCTATAACCACAGTTATAACAAGGGTTTTAGAGTCTTATGCAACCGAGCAACTCAAAATCTATAACTTATTATCAAAAAAGTGAAAGGTTAAAACGTAAGTATAAAACTTATATAAACTAATTTTTGAGATTTCGGTTGCACAGTTGCAAAAGTGGGTTAAAACCTTGTGGCAGTAAGTGAAAAACTGCAACCGAAAAATTTTAAATGAGTTGCAAAATCATAAATTTCAGTTGCACCAATTAAAGGAGGTCAAAAAAATGGATAAAGACATAATTAAACAAAAGGTTTTGGAATATATCAAGCAAAACGTTGGTACTTCATTTGTGGAACTTGAACAAGTATTTGAAGATAACCATTTTAACTATAAAGGTAATGGGGCATATAGCAGTGGTCAACATCAAAACGTTATATTTTGGATGGGATGGAATAGAAATGCATTTAACATATTAGCAGAGCTAAAGCATGATGGGTTAATAAGCATGGAAGTATGTGAGCCACTTGTTTATTTAGTAGATGGAAAATCACTAACATTACCAGTCATGACGAAGCCGTCTGATGCCAAAAATGATTGTTGGTTACCAGTAACATTCAATGCAAAAGCAGAAGTTACAGCATAGTTTTAAGTTCATTAAAGATATTAACGATTTATTATATCTATTAAAGGGGTGAGCTCATGGATTTTCAAAGATTAGCAAAACAAGTAATAATTAGATTACCAACGAATATAAAAAAATTAGAGGAAGATGAATTAAATAAAATTGTAGGAGCTTATGTTAATACTCATGATGATTTTATTGAATTAAAGAAATGGATTAGATATTTGGTTAATGATAAATCAGTGTCTTTTAGTAATAGAACAATTACTTACTCAGAATTTTTAAATGGCAGAAATAGTTATTAAAGATTATACCTATTAAAAGGAGAATTAAGAGTAATGAATAACAAATCTATTCATCGCTTATTTAAATATGATACTAGAAAAGAATTGATGGATAAATATGAAGTGTTAAAATCAAAATTTTTTATGCACAACATTCGGTTTTTTGTTGAGGTAGATAATGGTGGAAATAAAAAATATGTGTTATCTGTAAATACTAAAAGTAAAATTGGAGATGATATTGATGAAAAATTTTAAAGAACAATTTGCATATCATTTGTCAGAGTTTGATGATGATCATATTGAAGGATATGCACAAAGGTATCAGACAGATATAGGACATGACAGTAATAAGATAGAACAAGCATTAAAGCAATTAAGTATTAGTGAGAATGAACTATTAACAGCAGAACAAATTAATCAAAAAATATTAGGAGTGTTAGATATGAAACAAATTAATCAATCAGGAACAACTTACTTAGGTACATTAACAAAGCAATTAGCGAGTAGTGACAATGACTTTATTATTCAAGAATTACCAACAGCAAGACGAGAAGTATTTAAAGAATTATTAACATATGAGTTACCTAATACATTGCGTGATGTAATAACTATTACAGATGATGAACATGTGGAGACGATACCTTCACTAACATACATTAAAGATAAGCTATCAACTAATGGCATTGAGTTGAGTCTGAATGGAAGTAGTAAGTACTTTGATAAACGTGAAGGACATATCTATACAGAAGTATCTGATACAGTCGTACATGCTTCAGATAGAACATTAGATGAGTTACTTAAAGAGATCTTTATCAATGAGTGTGTGGCATATGAAACTACATTACTATTAGATAAGAATAATGCAAGTGGATTAATAGATGAACAGAACAAAGACTTATCTTTATACAATCAAGATATCAAAGAAGTAAATGGTAAGACAATATATGAATGTATTAAGCAAGCAATTAAAGACATACCTCAACCATTCAGACGTAATGTGTCAGTAGTAATGAACACAGAGCATCATGATAAGTTAATACAAGAGTTAGCTCAAATGGGATTAGGTGCACTTGCTGGGGATTTAAACAAGTTGTTTAATATCACAAATATTGTTGTTACAGATAATGCACAAGATATTTTAGTTGGAGATTTTGGACATGGTATATATGCGAAGTATGAAGCAATTATGTATAACAAGAAAAAACAAGCAATGAGGGGAATTTATCAATTTGCTCTGAACTATGTGTTTGATATAAAGATTGTCCCAGAGTTATTACGAATCGCTAAAATTTAAATATAAAAATTATATAATATTTATATAGCCCCCTACCCATCGACCAAAATGTATTTTCGCCGGGTACCGGCGGGGGGCAATCGCTTGCAACGCGAATAAAATTTCATGAAAGGGGGGTAACTCATTTTGCCCCTTTTTCAGTCATTATGAGCGTTAAATTCAATGAATAAAGGTGTGGTTATTTGGTATCAGACTTTGAAAGTAATGATAGAATTACTGAAATAGAGCTTTTAATGCATTATAATCCAAAAGTAATAAATAGAAAGATAAAGGCGATGCAATCACAAATTAATAGCTTATATCACTTAAATATGAGCCATGTGATTACCAATGAGAATGATATGCTGGTGTCTGTGTCATATCCATTAGACAAACTAGTAATTCATATTATAGATGAGAAAGAAAAATTAGAATATTATACAAAAACAGCACATGAAAGATTGCATTTACTAAAAAATATTATTGAAAATTATACGAAACATGAACAAAATGAAGTGATGAAGTATATGTTAAGTAGTGGCAGAGCAAGAAATCAAAGCGTCATAGAACGATTAAAGGAAGATATTTATCAAATTGAGAATACTGAACGACAAGAGAGACACAATAAACGTATAGAATTACATCAGAAAGCCTTTGATAGGCATTTAGAACAAGTGAAGAATGATTTATCTATGAATAGAAAGATTTTAGTGATGACGTGAATTCACTTTTAAACGATTAACAAATGGGATTGATTGGATATGAAACAATTCAATAAAAGAGAGATTAAAGCATTTTTAATGGAATATCAAGAGACAAATGATAAAAACATTATAATGGAAGAGACTAATATTGATAATTTCTTTCATGTACAAGGTGATGAAGACACAGAAATTGAAAGTGTTGATGACACAATATATTTTAATGAGCTAGAAACACTAATAGAAACTGTTGCGTCAGATAAGGAATACAGTATATTTTGGTTAATTAGTGAAGGTCATTCATATAAAAAGGTCGGAGAATTATTTGGAGTTACAGAAGGGCGAATTAGACAAATATTTGATGAACTATTAGAAAAGCTACCGTAATTGGTAGCTTTTTAACTTTCGTTTGCCAAAAATACTAATAGTGCGCCGACAATTATTAGTAATAAAAGAGTTCCAAAAAAAGGGACGGCTCCTAAAGAAAAAGTAAGGCAAATAAAAACTACTGAAATAATTATTTGAACTACAGATGTTATAGACAAAAGTTGCCAAGCAATAAATATAGTTATGCAGAAAAGAACAATAGTTATAAATATAAGCCCTAAAATCTGCATAGTAGAACTTAAATATCCATCCACAAAAAGATTACTAATATGAACCTTGCTACCAAATCTTTCGACGAATTCATCAGAAATATGAGACAAATAAAAATATGAAAAAATTGAGATACTAAGTGTAATAAAGTTCCATTTTGCTTTATTTAAATCCTCAAAAATTGACATGGAATCACTCGTTTCTATGTATATATTGTTTGATTAGTTCTAAAGACTTTAATATTAATGTATCGAATATAACTAAAAAAGTAAAAGTGTTATACATTGATTTGGTCAAGTTATTTTCTGTAATTATTATGAGTAAGTTTGTGATTAAAGCGAAGCTATATATTTCAAATTGAAATTTTATAAACTTCTTTTTTAAATAGTCAATGTTTATTAAATGATTATAATTATAAATTTTGATTGATAGTAGTATAAGATTTACAAGATAATAAATCGTAAAATATAAAATGTAATTCATGCTGTTTCTTGGATTCTTGATTGATGTGTCAAAATCAATTAAAAAGAACGGTAAAAAAAAGACTACTAAAGTAGTTAAAATATTTAAAGATTTGATTCCAAAAGCTACTTTCTTATGTGATATTATTCCAGTATTGATTAAAGTTTGCTGATTAAGAAAGTGTCTAATAATCACAAGTGGTAAAACTATAATGAATATAAAAAGTAATAGGTATAAAGAAATAGAAATCAACTCATTTTTTATTAAATTTAGCACATCTTTATTTTTAAAATACAAATAATTGCCTAACTGTACAATATAAGTTCCTAAGTGTAGTGTATAAGCACAATAAGGTATAATAATTATTAAAAAAGAGGAGTGAGAAAATGAATTATTATGATCTTAACAGTCTAGGACTAAAATATAAAAATATAGGTATTCTTAATAAATATTACGTTGAAGATACATTTTTTGCAGTTGCAGAGCAATTTGTTGAGCCTTATAAAATAACTGCAACTCAAAAGATATTAGGTATAAAATATAGTTCGGTAACATTTAATATTTTTACTTCCATTTATTATTTAGAACAGTATTGTTTCAATAGTAATAATAAATATCAGGAATTGATTAATACTCAAAGTAGTAATTTTTATATACAAGCGACATACGATAATTTATATCAATTATTGAACTTTATGACGCTAAGTGAGGAAGAAAATATAAAGTTATATAATGATGATCAAAAAAGATATAATAAAGAAAAAGGCTTTAGAATTGAAAAACTTAAGCGTGATAATAAAAACATTAAAATTATTCAACTGTTAGAAGACTTATATAAAACAAAGTTAAAGGTAGTAAGAAAACATAATAACTATGTAAAGCATAATGGACATTTAGAAGAATTTGAAGAAAATATAACAAAAGTATACCCATTAAGTTTTAATAAGAGTAATCCTTTAGCAACTATAGAAAAGGCAATGTACAATGTGAAAAATGATATTGATCCATTAACTTCTAAAGCACCGAGAGGAAAAAAAGTTGAGCTAAATCAGTTAACTGGTCAAATTTTAGTAATTATTGAAGATTTGTTAGATATACTTGATACTACTATGGAAATTTATATTGATGAAACATATAGAGAACTTTTGAGAATGATGGCCGATAATATGGATTGATGAGAAATCGTTTGAAGTGTTAAATAAGTTAACTTAATGTATAATGAAGTTAAGAAATTTATTGACAGTGTTATACTAATAAGCGGATAATGTAATGGTTTATGATAAAAACTATTTGACAACTTTGACAGTGCATAATGTACTGTCTTTTTAAAAAAAGACAAGGAAATCTTATTCTGGGAGTTGGTGAAAATGAATAAATTAGCAGATCATATTTTGTACAGAGCCAATCAATTAAACAAGCCTATTACAAATCTCCAACTACAAAAAGTTTGGTATTTCACATTGGGCTATTTAATAAATAAAGGTTACATCAAAGAAGCAAAAAATGAATTTGAAGATTCCAATTTACAAGCTTGGTTATATGGGCCAGTAGTACCTGAATTATATGAAAAGTATAAAGAGTATAAAAGTACACCGATTCAGGATGAAGGAAAAGAAATTAGCACTTATACTGATAGAGATATACAAAATATGATAGATAAGTTGATACTGATGAATCCATTTACTTTGGTAGATATGAGCCACACACATACTTTGTGGGTTAAAAATAAAGATGCAATAGAAAATAATGGTTATAGACCGAAATATAAATTTGAAAATTTAGAGGAAACATTTAATGGTTGATGAACAAAAAACAACACTTAATGATGTTAAGAATGAATGGTTTTTAAATTATTCAAGTAATAGTTCTAATATAGCTAAAATCTTCAAGATTGAATATAAAAAGTATGTGAAGAGTCCCACTAGTTATGACGGTGAAAAATTTGACTTTGGTACTTTATTAAATAACTGTAAGGGTATGCAACCTCAACTTATACCATACTCTGCGCTAACAGAAATAATATTTAAAAATGACATGACAATACAATCTATTCAAGATAAAGAAATTGGAGAAAGTAATTTCGCAGTAATTATAGAAAATAGATTTGAACAATATTTAGTGAAAGAATATGGTATTGAACAGCAACCAAGGAGTGGTAATGAAGAACAGGTACCGTTTGATGCTATTGAAAAAGAGTTGTATCAAGATAAAATTGAAGAGAATAAAAATGAAATAATAATAAGTTATAAAATATTTGAACATTTAAAATTGGCGATTTCCCAAAAAGAAGGTTTATACGAAAAACAAACAACAGAAATTAAAGATTTAACTAATTCGATAGAACAAACTAAAGAAAAATACGAAAATATGACGAGTAATTATATCTCTATTTTAGGAATATTTGCAGCTATATTAATGACGGCTTTTGGAGGTATACAGTCATTTACTTCTATTTATCAAAACAATTCATTTCCATTGGATGATTCATTATTAATAGCGTGTATCGGTTTTATTGGAATCATACTATTAATATTTTTATTAATGAACTCAATTGCTAAGCTTACTGGGAAAAAATTAGATAGTAAAACAAGTAATAAATGGTACGTGAGGCACCCAACGTTGATAAATAGTCTAATACTCTTAAGTACTATCATAGGAGTCATCATTATATGGAAAATTATAAATAATCCAGAAAATGTTAATTTATTTTATATATTATTTTTATTACCATTAGTATATTTTATAGTTATGAGCGTATGGTTTAATAAAGAAAAAAAGAAATGGTATTTTTTATGGTTATGGTAATTTTAAATGTTCGGGCTAATAAAGAATCATAATTTTGATAATAAGAGCAAGAGTATTAAGAAATATTTATAACCAAAATCAAAAATAGCATTAGTAATTTATTGAAATTAGAATGAATATTAAGTTATGACCTCATCATATGATGGGGTTTTTATTATGCTAGTTATTATGATAGCCTATATTTAAATGGAATTAAATTGACTAAAATACAAAGGGTGGTTTTATTACGAGCTTAAAAGAAATGTGGCATTATTTATTAAATAAAAAATGGGAAGCTGATGACGTTTGGATGTTGATATTTTATGTATTTATAGCAAGTATATTTGTTACACCATTGTTAGGAGTACCTATTGGAGTTATAGCATTTTTAATCCTTAATGAAGATGTTTTAGATAAATAACCACTCTGTCAGAACGTTTGTATTGCGTCGAGGAATGATAAAGGAGTATCTCTATAGAAAGGTGCGTATGATTGTGGCAAAGTATTTTACATCGAATAAAGTAGGTCTATATTTATTAGCTATAATAGTTGTACAACCAATTGTATTTAAAGCATTTGATTTAGATAGATCTATAGTTATAGAAATAACAGGTCACAGCGTTTTTATAATCATTGGATTAATCTGTATACACTTGAATTTTTATTTTCATAAAAACAAAAACCACCACAAATGAATGCGATGGCTTATAGACAAAATAGTGAATGTGATTATTTACTAATTAACATTATATGAACTGAAAATAAACGTTAAACACAAAATGCCAGATGCAAATGTAAAAGAAAAATGTTGACCATTTAATAACTTAACTATCAAGATGAGTTTCACCCAAGTTAAACCCCGAGTGTGCTCTAATTTTTATTATTAGTACACTTATATTATGCCACAAATTAGTACCAGGCGCTAATTTTAGTTTGTACTTTGATACAATAGAAGCATAGACTTTAAGTAGATAATGGATATAATTAAATTATAAAGAAAAGGGGGGCTTCTTAATGGATTACTTAGATTATTTGAATAGAGGGGCGATAAAAAGGGTATGCAAAGAAATATTTTTAAACAATAATCGTACAAGAAAAAGCTTGTTAACTTCACTAATTGGGTCAAAGTATGATGAACACGCATTTTTAGTTATTGATTCACTTTATTCATCTGGTTATTTAGATTTTGAAAATGATGAGATGATTGGTGTTGGGAATGCAATTCAAAAGCTAGAAGATAGAGGTTATTTATAAATAATGTAAATAGGGTGAGGAATTGAAAAAAATAGATTTTAAAACACTAATTACAATTGTGTTTATAGGGTTGCTTTTTATTTTTACTTTTATATTTTCAGTTGGCTATGTATTAAGTAATATAGACCCTAAAAATAAATTGCAAGGATATACAATAGCAATAAGTTTTATTGGAATATTTGCCACATTTGGTGGTGCTTATTTAGGTGCTAAGATATCAGCGGATAACGCTAGATATTTAGAAGAATTAAAAAGAAAAAGAGAGATTACAGAACAAAATAAAAAAGTTGTACATTTAATTAAAATGAACCTAGATAATATAAGTGACGTTCACTCTTTTATATGTAACTATTATCTAATAAATCAAAATGGATTTTTAATGAACTTAAAAAAAGAAAGAAAATATTTTTATGAAGACAACAACCGGCCAATAGATTTAGAAAAGAGGGGGAATATAAAATTTTTAGAGGGTTATATGGATAAATGGTCTGCTTTTAAAGATTGGAATAACCCAATAATAGAAGAGATAGATGATTTTAAAGGATTATGTGAAGAGGTTAGCAGTCAAATTATAAATTTTGAAAATCGTCAAATAAATACTATATATCAGTTAAAACAAGTATTACCAAAAATCAAAAACTATATAATTTTTAATAGTGAAGATCAAAACTATACGATAAAAAAAGGGAACTCACAGGAGTTTGAAGAATTTAAAGCCTATTTTATGCTTTTTAGTATTTTGTATATAGATTTAGTTGAAGATATATTAGACATTAACTTAAATGACTAAACTTTTTTCGTAAGTAAAAAAAAGACAAGAATGCTATTATATAAGAAATAAAAAGGCAAATGTTATTCTGTTTGATATATTTATATGTTACCAAAAATGGTTAGATAAGGAAGAATGAAATAGATGAGAGAGTGTCTGAAAAAATGCAATATACAAATTAGAGATGGCATGAAATCAATTTACAGTATAATAAACCGATAAAAAAATATCTCACGCATACGGGAATGAATACGTAATTGAATACGTAAATTTTAAAATGTTGCAAATTAATGCGATTAAACAAAGTAGTGAAAAACTGATTTATCAACCGTTCACAATTATTACAAACTTATTGAAATTCACCATTTCATCGAGTGGGAATAATAGTATAGAATGATGAAACCCCTTAAGTCTATGGCGTAAGGGGTTATTTTTGTGGATTTGGGATTGGGAAAAGGGCAGAAAAAGGGCGGTTTAAGAAAATGTTATGAAATTAAAACAAATTTATTTATAGCTTTTACCAAAAACTTCATAAGTTAACCAACTAATTAATATTAATATTATTGCAATTGTAACTGGTAAAGATCCTTGAAGAAAAGGTAATATTTCATGATTAGCTATAAGTGAAATAGCTTTTAGTAAAAAGGTAGTTATAAGCAAAATTAATCCTAACAAGCCAAGTAATTCGCCAAAATTAAATAAAATAGGATGTTTAAGTTTTTTACTATCTTTTATTATTTTATCTTTCAAAAAATCATCTCCCTTAAGTAGTTCATCAACAGTTATATTGAAAATTTCACTTAACTCAATAAGTGTTTCAATATTAGGATAGCCCTTTTCACGTTCCCATTTCGAAATAGATTGTCTGCTTATATTTAATTTTTGTGCTAATTCATCTTGAGATAAGTTAAGTTTTTTTCTTTCTTCTTTTAATTTGCTGTGAAATTTCATTTTCTTCCTCCCTACTAATGAATTTAAATGATGATGAAGGTTTGTGTAAGGACGTTGTGGTAGCAATGTGTAACTATATAGTTGCATTGCTTATGTGGCAGGGTTTTACAATGGAATTCTTCATTTTCTTTTCTCTAATTTATTCATCATATCTTTATCCTTTTGCTCAGTAACGTGGCTATATATCTGTAGGGTAGTCTTATGGTCAGTGTGACCTACACGCTCCATAATGGCTTTAAGAGACGCACCTAGCTGAGATAATAGTGATATGTTGCTATGACGCATAGTGTGACTTGTTATGTGTTTTGTAATTCCTACATTAGACGCTGATTGTTACATATTTCTATTAATGGTTCTAAGTGACATAGGATTGCCACGATGATTAGTGAATATGAATCCTCTATCTTGATACATAGTTTCCCCATTCAATAGATTTTTTATTTTCTAATATAGCTTTACGTAAAATGTCACAACTACGAGATGTTAATGAAATTGATCTATAAGAAGCTTCAGTTTTGGTAGTTGGTTTATATTAATCGTAATATCATTTACAGTACTTTGCTAGCGGGACAATATAGTTTTAAAGTAACTTATTTAAAATAACTGATATAGATTGCAATGAAAACGAAGATTGTAGCAAACACACCGTGTACTAATAAATTCCAATAGAATAACTTTTTAGTCATAGGTTTTAAGTTGTTACGTTTAACCCTTCTATTATTTTCCCAACGATATATTGATGCCCAAAAATAAGCGTAAATAGGTATAGCAACGATTCCTAATATTATAGCAACAGGTAAGCTCATAGTAATTCTCCTTTGACTTGTTAATTTAAAATTAGTAAAGATATTCCAGCAATTATAAATAAATAAGCTAAGTATGGTTTTGGAGCGCCTAGTAATTGAACAGTTCCTGCAAGTATTAAGAAGATTCCGATTAATATTTGAGGAGTTAAATGTAACGAATAGAGATTAAATGTTGCACTGATATATATGTATAAACCTAATAAGATAGCAAGAATAGTAGTGATAACGAATAGATATTTTTCATGAAAAACCACCAAATTATAATAACGTTTTGACAATAATTATATCATTATGAGTTAGATAATAAAATTTTAATTAAATACGCAAAAACGAACATTAGCTATAATTATGGAATTGTGTGACTATGTATGAATATACTATATAAAGTCTTTAATGACAGTTGTTTGAAGAATGATTAACAGTGTTGAAATACTGTTAAACGGCGAACGTTAGTTTGTTATAAATGTGTGAAAATGGGAACTGTATAAAGTGAAAAGAATCGACGTGATTAAATGAGCGAATTAAACCCGAGACAAGAGAAATTTGTATTTGAGTACCTAAAGTCTAAACTTAACACAGTCAGCTATCAAGGCAGGATATAGTCCACAGATTGCCCATAATACACAAGGCCATAGGTTACTTAAAAATGAAAAGATAGCAAACTATATTAATGAAGTAAAAAGCAAGGTTATTGATGATAATGTGCTTTCTGCGAATGAGATACTACATTTATTATCTAATGCAGCAGTAGGGGAAGAAACTGAACTAAAAGAAGTAGTCACCAAACGTGGTGAATATGTTAAGAATCCAGACACAGGCAAGTACAATAGCATTTACAACGAAAGTGTTGAAATGTTGGAATTACCCATTAAGAAGTGATCGTTTAAAAATGCGTGATCTACTTGGTAAATAACATACAATATATACAGATAAGCATGAACTCACTGGAGATGCACCAGTATTCATTAATGTAGGTGAGTGGGATGATGAAGCAGAAGAGGAAATGGATAAGAAGTACCCGAATAGAACTAAAATTATAGATGATGTTCCGTTGGAGGATTAATGATGAAAATTAAAAGCACTAACTATTCATTCGGTTGAGTAGTTAGTGCTTTTCTGATGTTAGAATCCCCAAATCAAAGGTGGGTCAGCCTTATAGTCATTTTCATTCAAGTTTTTTTCTTTGATGATTTGGCTAGGGAACTTCTTGTGAGATCTAGGTGGCTTGTACATAGCGCCAACTTTTTTTGAATAGCCAATTGTATCTTCAAATTGATAATTATCAGCTTTATTAAGAGTTGCAGAAAAATACAAACTTTTATCGTCATTAATATAGCCTTCGATTATATAACTTCCCATAGGAGTTTTCCCTGTTTTAGTTAAATCTAGATTTTGATAATTGTTCATATTTTCTTTGAAAAACAAGTCGATTCTTTTCTTTTGAATATGTAAGTACTGTTCACGCTTATTTTTATGCATTATATAGACCCCTCCAAATATAAGTGATAATATGATAACAATAGAAAAAGTGGTGAACATCATTTTTTTGTTTAACATAAAGCCCTCCATAAACTAATTAATATAAGGATGAGTATAATGCGTATTACAGACAAAACTAGTTTTGATATTGCTAATGAGTCATATAAAAAATATGATATTGGGGATGAAATTACTGTATCAGGTAATGATTTCGAAATCATTGAAAAACGAGACGATACCCAAAATGGTTTGCGTGCTTATGCTTATGCGCCAGTTGTGAATGGTAAAGTAGACACTAGCCACATTTATATGGGCTATGCTGGAACAGACATTAAAAGTATACGAGACCTGTTTACAGATTTACAACTTCCTTTTTATAATAACACATCTAATGATAAAATTAACAAAAGGTACAGTGATTTAGATAAAACTACTATAACTGAAAAATATAATGGTTCTTCAGATAAAAGTGATTTCTTCTTTAAAGGGGTACCTAACCAAATAGACGAAAGTGTAGCCTTCACAGGGTCAGTAAAGAAGAAGTATCCTAATAGTAACTTTTATGGAGGAGCACATAGTCTAGGGGCATTAATTGCACAATATAATGCTGTTAAATATGATTTTGATAAAACAACCACTTATGCTGCGCCTAATCCTTACGGTGCTTTACCAAAAGAAATACAAAGCGAGATTGATAAAGGCAAGTATGATGGGAAAATCAAAAATGTAGGACATGAGGATGATATTGTTAATAGTTTGGATTTTTTAAACCCAAGAATAGGTTCGAATATCATCACAGTACCAAGTTATAGTGGCTTTCTAACCGCATTCCCATATATAGGTCAACATTTCATGAGCACTTATGATGTTTTTGATAAAAATGGTAATGCGAAAGAAATGTCAAAAAGTGAGTTGGCTGCATATAAAAAAATGCGAAAATTTTATGATCAATTCAATATACTTACTACTGATAAAGACCCAGCAGGACTTGATGAGACAATAAGTGATTTTATCAAAAAGCTTAATAAAAAAGCGAAAGCCGATAAAGCATCAAAAACCAAAAAAGGCTCTAAATCTACAAGTAAATCATCGAAAAATGTTAAAGGGGATTCAGATGCTTCTGCCAAAAAAGGAAATGGTGGCTCTGGTGGTTCGGGTAAGAAGATAAAGATACAACCCGAAGCTGTACGTGCTATTGTAAGTGATTTACGTGATCGAATACATAAATATGATGATGTATTAAGAAACATTGAGGAATATGAAAGGGAGACAAAGAAAAGCTCTCAACGTATCCTAGACAAATATGAATCTGAATTATTAAGCGGTTCGCATAAATTTATTAGCCCGAGTGATTTAACCGAGTATATGGAAAGCCTAGCTCAAGGTGGTTCTATAGGAAACTTGGAATTTTATGATAATCATTCAATGGAACAAGTCGTTCAAGACATACACCAAAATAAAAAGACCTTAT
>NZ_MRZN01000025.1 GCF_002614725.1 Staphylococcus edaphicus
TAAAGATGCCATAAAACAAATTAGAAGACATGTTTGGCAAGATGATTTAGATATAGTTGAAGATTTAAGGTTTGTGGATACAGTAAAAAAACAATATAAAATGCGAAGTCAAACAATAGAGAGAAGATTTGGTGATGCAAAAGAGCAGCATGGTATGCGATGGACGAGATATAGAGGACATGACAAAGTTTCCATGGATACCACGCTAATTTGTGCTACCATGAATCTAAAAAAAATCGCAATGTGGCTAGTAAAAAGACCACTACTATTTTTGAAAAAATATATATAGGAAATAAACAAACCCTTCGCGTCTATTTGCGAAGGGTTTGTCAACTTTTTGAGACTAAACAACCTAAGGTTGTTTAGTCTCAAAAAGTGTATCAACCATCTTTGGCAAAAGTCATTTTGTATAGACATTAAAAATTATTCTAAACCAAACTTTTTATTCTCAGTAACTATTCCTCTTTGTATACTAGTATCTAAATTCTTTAACATATCAGTATACAATTCTTGAAAACGAGTTTCATCTACATCTGAGTAACCTTCAAAAATGACACGATCTATATTTTCTTCATTAAAGTAGAATACTTGATCTTCTACTAAACCAAGAGGATATATACACGCAGAGTAATCAAATATGTATTGTTGATTATCTATATCCACTACAGGTCCTCTGTTTAAAATCATTAATTTTTGTGAGCCTTCATTTAAATATACAATACTTCCAAGCGTTATCATAATGAGCCCCTTTCATAAAATTGAGAATTAATTTTTCTTTTTGATGACAGCTACTTTAATTTTGCATATATTTTTGTATCAATTATTGAAAACATATTTAAAACGGAAAAAATAGTGAAGACCATTCCCCAACAAATAAAAACGAATATATTTTGCTTGTTTTCTATTATTAAGAGGTATATTAGACCAAATGAAAGGAAACCAAACAAAATAAAAGAAAAAAGCAATAACATTACATTTTTTAAAGTAGGAATTAATAATATTTTTTGATTCTTCTTAGAAAACTTGTATTGTTTTAAGGTTAATTTTTTTTGTAAGTATACATGCCAAAAAATGATAGAGAAGAAAATTAACAAACAAAGAACGATAGCTATCATTCTCCCTAAATGTACATCAAATAAGGATGAAATTGATCTAAAAAGTACACTAATAAGAACGCCAAAACCACTTGCAAACAGCATTTTAGAATTATCACTATTTGAATTAACTAAATCTAAATTATCAACTTCGTCTCTAGATATTTTTTCATAAGTTTTAGGGATAAACCAATTGATCATTGGAAAAATATAAGATAGCCAGTTACTAGTCAAATTAACTAAATAATATTCATCTTTAATTTGAATAATTCTATACTTTGGGTTTTTAGTTATATTTAAAGAGTTACAAAGCAAATTTTACCAGCTCCATTTCATAGGATTAACAGATTTTTTGACCTCTTTAATAGAAGCGCCTACATCATTTTGCAAATCAGAAATTTTTGGCTTTAAAGAGTTGTATGAAGACTTAATTTGATTAGCTGTAAAATCGACAGCTTGTGATTCAAGTTTATTTTTCTTTCTTAATAAATTAGTGTAACCCTTAATGCCTTTATCAATCTGGTGTCCTGTCCAATCTACGCCATCTTTTAAGCCTAATGTATTATTTTGATACATAATATCAGCACCAAAAGCTACACCAGCACCAATAGCAATACCACCCAATACTGCCCATCCGGCAGGATTACTAACAAGAAATGTAATACCAACCCCTGCAGCTAAACTAGCACCAATACCAGCTCCTGTAGTTAATGTATTGTGAGCTGTCGCTTCACCAACTGTTTTATTTTCATTTTTTAAATCATCATACATACCCAAGCCAAAACCAACGCCAATCATTGTTGTGCCACCAAATTTTCCTACTTTTGCAATAGTCTTTCCATTTTTAATCATTTTATTACCTGAACTATTAGTTACTTGAACAAAACTTTTTTTCCCTTTGGCCCTCTATACCCACCATAAGTATTAAGAACTCCCCCAAATTTTTGAATGCCAAATCCAACTTGTTCTATTCCATTAGTAGCTAGGTCAATGCCTAAATCTCTCGATACAGATTCACGGTTTTGAATTAAATATTCTTTTAGACTTTTAGGAACATCTTCTTTAGGGTGACTTTGCGCATAATTCATTATTGTTTGTAAGTCTTTTTTATTTAGTTTTTGATTCTTAGATTTGCTATTAATTTTTTTCATTTCAACATCTAAATACTTGTTTTGCACTACTTTTGCCCAATCTAACTGTTTTCCTGATGGAATATCAAAGGTTTGCTTGCCAGGATTCCAACTCGTTTTAGCTTGATTAATTCCTTTTTGCACAGTTTTTTGAAATGATTCAACTTCTTTAAAAATTGCAGGAGAAGTTTGGTTAAATTGTCGTAATTTTCGTAGTTTTTTTTCTAATTCCTCTTTTTGATGTTCTAAACTAGAAATCATGTTTTTATTTCCATTTATAGCAGTTCTGTTTTTTGATGATTTTTGTTTTAGTGATATAGTCATTGATTCCAAATGAGCAATACGAACCTCAAGTTCTCGTATATCCTCTTCTAATTCTGATTCTTTTAAGCTTTGAGAATCAACTTCTGAGATATACTTATTAACAAATTCTTGGCATGCTTGTTCTGTTAAGTCAGATAAAGTTTTCATGCTTAGTAGTAATGGTGAGATTATACTTTCGAAGAATTCCTTTCCTGAGTCAAATGCTTTACCTTTTAAGCCTGTTTCGCTTATAAATTTTGAATTTGCTTTTATTACAGAATCATATCCATTTTTTATATCTTTAGATAATTTGTTGACATCAGAAGATTGATTTTTAGATTTACTTAAATACATATCAATACTCATAGCTTATTCCTACCTTCTGCATCCGATTGTATTTCAATTGCCTTTTGTTGTTTTAAATCTTCTATTTCTTCTTCTAAATTTTGAATTTCCTTTTTTATATTTTTCTTTTGATTAGATAGAGAATTTATTACCTTTTGATTATGAATAGAAAACGTTGTTTTAGTGTGATCTAAAGTGTTGGAAATATCACCATTAGGATATCGTTCTCCTAATTTTTCAAACAGTTTATTAGATTTGCTTTTTATAGTGTAATATTCTTCTGAAATTTCATTAATAATTTTAATCTCATTATAAAGACTTTCTATTTTCTTTGATTTTTGAAGTGATTTTAAGTTGAGTTCATCCAATATAGACATTAAGACACCGCTTTTTAATTTTTAGAAATTTCATTGCTAATCGATTGATCAGTGTGTTCAAATTCAGTTCCAACGTTTTGAATTTTTTTACTTGCTGTTTCTATTACAGAAGCAATTGATTTATTTATACTTAATAATTCATCAATTGCAGAATGAGCATTTTTATTTCCACTTACAGTGGTACTTTCATCTTTTGATGGTTTGGAAATATTTTCACATTCATTAACAGCGCTTTGAAATGTTAAATAAATACTAGAAGTTTTTTCACTATCACTTTTAATTTTAGACATTGTAAAATCCTCCATTTGAATTTAAAAAATAATATTATTTACAAACAGCAAATACATAGTTTTTAAAAGTACATAAAATGATACAAGCAACCTAATTTTAAATAAAAGATAGAAGCTCTATGTATATTTATTATAATATTATAATGTTGATTATAAGTACATATATTTTAATAGATTCATGGATATTTTAACTGCAAACAATCTTTTTAATGATAAAATTAACTGAGCAATAAAGATAAGTAAGCAAATAGTATTGTTTTTTATAACCCAAAATCACGTATTGTCCTGTATTTATTTGAAAATAATGAACTTACAAATATTATTGGATCTTATAAAAAAGGTGTGAAAGATATCAAAGGGCGTGCTGTTATTAATGATGACAATTTCACACAAATGCAAATCGCACAACCATTTGAATTGGAAGAAGGTCAAACGTATAACAGTAGAATCAAAGATGAAGTCGCACAAATGAATGAACACTACGTCGGCGATTATCCAGCACATATTCCAATGATGCCAGAGAAAGTATTATTAGAAGATGTGAAGTCACGTTATGACCTAGAAAAAATTATTTTGGAAGATCATCGATTACCACTCGGTTTGGATTTTGAAGACGTAGAGTTAGTAAGCTTGGATTTGAAAGCACCAAGTATATTAACTTCAAAAATACCGAAAGACTTAGAACTAGTTAATAATCGTGTGTTCGATACATTCAAAATACTAAAAGATCAGGCTACTATAATTTTTATAGATCCAGAAGAAAATATGAAACGCATGTCTGAAAAAGTAACATCATACTATAGTGATCCAGAGGAACTTAGGTTCATAAAACAAGGGTTTGATGTTGAAATTAAAAAGAGATTAGATGGTGAAAGACCAGCACAAGACATTAAAGTTGTTTTCATAAATAATTTGAAAGCTTTTGTGGGAATGACTGGTATGACAGAAAAAGATATTAAAACAATATTATCAGATGGGCCAAAAGTTAATGTATTTACGATTATAAGTAGTATGTACAATGACATTATTGGAACATATGATAGAGAATCGAAATTGACTAGGGAAATAGTCAACCAAGCTGTAATTGTTTCTAGGCTGTATGATCAAGATTTCACACCAGCGAAATCAACTAATAAAGAGCCTATGCTAAAACCATATGAAATGTATTATTTCAATAATAATGAAAATCAAAAAATTAAATTAATTGAATAGGAGGAATTACGATGGGGGAAGTCAAAGTTGAAACAGGTAGTACGTCAGGAAAAATCAGCAAGATTTCAAGTTCAGGTACAAATGTAAAACTAGATTCAGTGAATAATACACTATCAGGTACAGATATTAGCCCATTTACCGACTTTGCTGGTGCAATTGAAACATTAACTTCTGCAGTTTCTAACTATAACTCAATAATTATACAAGATGCTAAAGCTATGCAGACGGCAGTTGATGATTTTGAAAATAAGGATAAAGATATAGCGAATCAAATTGGTGAAAATACAAATAGTTAAAACATACTAAAAGTTAGAAGGTGAACTTTACAGTGGCTAATAAGGCAGAATTAAGAAGAAGACGGGCGGAATACACATCCCCAAAAACTTCAAAAGAAAAAGAATTAAAGGGACTTGAAAGTGATAAAAGGCGACTAGAAAAGGCAATAAAAAGTGCAAAAGAAATTAAAGATGATTTTGATTCCGAAAATAAAAGATATAGCGGAATAAGAATTGAAAAAGATGAATGGTCTGGTGAGACTAAAAATAAAGCAGATGACAAAAAAGATGATTTAGACGAAGCGATTAGTGATTATGGTGATAAATATGATGAAGCGATTGATCAAATGAATAGTGATTTAGAAAAATTGGAAACTAAAATCGAAGGTGTTGAAACAGACATCTCGGAACTTTCAAGTAGAATCGATAGCATTAACAGGCAATTAGCGGCTGACTAGAGACAAGGAGGGGATCAAGTGGGAAGTAAGGTAAAAATGGCAGAGGTTCATGATTTATATGATTCGATTTCAAAAGCTTTGAATAATTTATCTACAAATACTAAGACATTGAAATCTAGCCTTGATGATTTGAAAAGTGATGATAATTTTAAAGGACAAACTGCGAAAAGCATTAATAATTATAATGATAGCTTTCATGTAGAGACTATAGATAGATTAGATAAAATTAAAGAAGAATTTGAAAAAACATTTAAGAAATCAATTGAAGCATTTCATTCTGATGTAGATAGTGATCACAGCGCTATATTAAAAAGTGATGCCATGGAGACTTATAAAGATGATATTGATAAATCCGTTGAAAATATTGAACAAACAAAAGTCAAGATGAATGGTGCGATTGGTGGCGTTCATGATTTAACTACTGCTAAAACAATTACAGGTAGTGATGTAAAAGATAAGGGTAAAGCGTTAAGTAAACATATAAAAAACACAGTAAATGATTTCGAAAGTTTTCAAAATAGTCATGCTAGTGATGATATAGATTTATTAACTATGATTGCCCCTGTAGCTACTATGGCATCAAAAGTAAAAGATATGCCAAGTAATCGTTCAACCATTGCCAAAAATTCTGCCTATATCAAATCACAATACACTTTACATTCTAAAAATAATCAGTTTGTACAGTTGAAAGAAGAACTTGAAAAATTTGAGAATGCAGCCTATGGTGGAAAAAAATCTGCGAAAGTAGTAAAAGCAATGATGGAAATGAAAAGATACTGGATTGCTGGATTAATTGCGGGTGAAGGTAATTTTTCAAAAGGAAACCAACTATTAAAAAATAGTGAAGTTAGTAAGATAGGTAAAAAGAAACTGAAGCTAATAAACAGTGTTTTAAGTACAAACGTTGAAAACGTGAAAAATAAAAGACTTGTTAAAGCAGCAGAATTTATGATGAAAAATCCAAAAGGAATGAAAAAGAGTGATAAGTTTCTCAATGCATTAAAAATGACTCAAAATTTTGACGATAAAGAATTAAAAAGTGTCAGAAAAATAATGGGAAATCCTAGTCCAAAAGGAATATTTAAGACTGCAAGTAAGGCAGCATTAGATGAGGTTATTAGTGAAAATACAAGAGGATTAATAAAAAATCCAAAAGGTGTGAAAGATTTTGCATTAAAAGAACTAGCAGATTTTAAGAGTAAAAATTTTTTAGGAAAAAGTTTGAAATCATTGAAATATTTTGGAAAAGGTTTAGGACCAATTGGTACTATTGCGGCTGTTGGATCAAATGCTGTTAGTGAAAAATCAGCTAAAAGAAAGGTTGTCGATTCAGTAGTTGATGTGGGTGCAATAGCTGCAACAACTGGTACTGGTGCTGCCATTGGTGCAGCAGTTGGTGGGCCATTTGGTGCTGGAGTTGGAGTTTTAGCAGGGGTAGGTTTAGGAGTATTATCGGAAGTTAAGATATTTAATGGGAAATCAGCAACAGATATAGCAAAAGATAAGGCTAATGAAATGGTTAATTCAGTTTCAAAATCAGATGCCTGGAAAAAGACTCAACAATTCGGAGGTGATGTTGGAAAAGGAATGTCCAATTTTGGTAAATCATTAGGAAAATTATTTTAAGGAGTGTGTTTTATGAATTTAAATAAAAGTATTGATGAACTAAGAAAGCCTGCTACCCAAGCAGTAAGCTTAATTACTTTGTTTATAATTTTATTTTCTAGTTTAACTTTATTATTTGGACTGGAATATGAAAACGTAACATTTTATTTGAAAATTGTAACTATTATTGAACTAATTATAATAGGTGTTAGTTTATTACAATACATTAGATTTATTAATTTTAAAGATGAGAATCTAGTTAATAAGAAGATATTGAAAAACTATGCTAGATTTTTAACAGTTGTAAACATAGTAGGAACCTATAACGTAGTTTTCGCGTTTAGTAATGTATTTTACTTTGTGGCCTTACAGAATGACATAGATTTATATAAATATTGGTTGTTAAATTTTGTTACAATGCTAGTTTGTTTTTTATTGTTTACCCTAGGAGGAGTATTTTTTATATTAAATATAAATTTTTAAAAATTACATAAGTCCTAAATTACAGACTGCAGTTGGTTTGCTTTTAATGTTTGTATCACAATTTATTATTATTGAAAAGGTAATTGAATATATCTTAGTGCCTAACATTGCAGATTCTAAATTCGTAATATTGGCTGTAATTGTTTTTGTAATTGTTGCATATTATATGAATGTTCTATGGTTGATGAAGTATGCTGATTTTAAAATCTTGGTATTAAAGGAGTAAAACATAATGGAATTAGATGTTTTAATTATGCCTAACTTAGCGAAAATGGAATTCTCAGTTCATCCAGATTATTGGAAGGATGAATTGATTCGAGTAAAACAGTTTTTTATTTCAAATAAAATATATACTACTGGTCCAATTATATTTACTAGAGAAATTACTGGAATGGCTGAGATGAGTTTTGTCACATATATGGCATTAAATGATGAAATAGAAGATATTCCAGAATTAAATATAAAGTATGTACCGACATTAGAAATTTTCCCAACAATTTCTCATAGATGTTTTGATGATGAGGATTTTGAAGAGGTATATGAAGGTATCAAAAATCATGCACTAGAACATGAACTTACTTTAAGCGATAAACCATTTTATCATGTTATGGTAGATTACTTTGGTGGCCAAGCATATGAAATCCATGCTGAAATCGATATGGATGGAGTAGATATGGAATGAACGAGATGAGTTATTCTAACATGATGTTTAGAAACGTTGTATACAAGGAGTATTTAGATTTCAATATCTTTGAATTAGATACGTGTGCAAAAGATTTTTATAAATTAATTAGTGAACATAACTTAAAGAAAAACGGACCATTAATTATGGCTTACACCCAAGTTATGAAAGAGAATATGGTCAACATTGAACTGATGTTACCAGTGAATAAGCCATTAACTAGTAATGAGAACTTAAATTTCAGAACTTATTTGTGTATAGATGAAATGCTTCATGGACGAATGATAGGTGAAGATTACGAGAATCAAGAAAAGAAAGTTCTAACGGAAATTGAAAGATTTTCCAAAGAAAATAATCTGAAAAGGATTTCTCCGTATTATCATATTATAAATGAAGTTGAAGGTTTGAAATGGATAGACATTAAAGTCAAAGTATTAGAACTATAAGGAGTTATTATGGAATATTTATTATTAGTCATCGTGTTTGGGTTATATTATGTTGTTTATATCACTTCTGTAATGTATGCAGGGGGATTGAAATTATTACAATTATTCGTTTATTTAGTTGTGGCTGTCTTATATTTAATACCATTCTTTTTTATTAGTAATGACTATAATAGTATGCAGAATTATCTATTGATATTAAATATGGGTGTTGTATTGTATGCATGGATGGCAATCAAAGGTTTTTGGTCTAAGCCATTAAAGTTAAAAATAGAACAATTGACAAAAAGTCCTACTACAGCAGTTTCAGAAAATAAATATGAAAAAATAGAAGCACTAACAATCACTTTAGAAGCTTCCAAATACAAGGCGATGATTTCTTTAGTCATTTCATTGATATTCATGATAACGATGACCGTTAAAGCGCCGCCACAACTCAGATCAGAATTTATGGAAGGTAATCCAATGGTATGGGTATTGTTCTTTTTGATATTTGTGATTTACATAGTAATAGATATTGTTTTGTGGATTAAACGCAAGAAGTTTGCATTTATAGCAATTAGACCGTTGTTTGTTATATTTTGCCTCATTTTACTACAAATTTTGTTAGGGTTTAATCAGTAGAGGAGAAAGTTTATGAAGAAGTTAGTTGCTTTATTAGCTTGTTTATCACTAGTTATATTAGCTAGTTGTGGAAAGGGGGATGATGTTCCTAAATCTGTTGAGAGCGATATGGATGAATTATTAACTCGTGCGAAGGAACAAGGCCATTTTGAAATTGAAAAAGATGATATTTCATATGATAAAAATACAAAAACATTAAATATACATTTTGGTTGGAAGTACAATATAGATTATCCTGCACAAAAAATAGGAAATAATTTAGGTGCATCATTTAATGATAATAAATTAGTGCAAAATATAAGATTTAAATATGAAGTGAATGGTAAAAAGAAAGATTATACTGTGAAAAAAGATAATGACAATCAATTTAAACTGGAAAAGTAAAGGAGCATTTATTATGGAAAACAAAGGAAAAGGTTTAAAAGTATGGGCATGGGTATTTATCGTATTAACTGTAATTATGCCATTATTTGCAATAGGAAGTATTATTTGTAGTATTAAATATAAGAAGTATGATGCAGCAAAAGGATCAAAACTATTAAACATTGCTATTATAGTTGCAATTATAATATTTGTCTTTAATATTATGACGTTTTTAGGATTAAGATAATTATTTATAGAAAGCATAGACTGAGAAGAAGGATGTTCGTCGATAACAATTGATGAATGAAAATATGGCATCGAGCAACGTTTTTATGTTGCTTGATGTTATTTTTTACTTTGAGACAAATAATCTAGAAGTATTGGTAAGATTTGTTATTTCAGATGTATGACGTTCAATTTAGTTATGTAATTGAACTACCTGTGAAATATAAAATCCTTTAAAATAGCCCCAAAAAGTGATTTCATTGTTTTTTACAAAGTTGTTTATTATTTTTTAAGTAGAGAAGTAATAAGTAACGTTTATAAAAACCTGTAATAAATAAAATATTAATATATAGCATCGGATATATGAATTGCACTATTTAAAAATATAAAAATGAATTCATGTTACACTGTAAAATATAGTATTCATACATATTTTATAGGGGGAGCTTATATCATGTTTAATAAAGATAACAAAGCGTCGATTGGGATTGCCCTTGCTTATCTTAGCTTTATTGTGGGCGCGGGTTTTACAACGGGACAGGAATTGTTGCAATTCTTCGTTAATCACGGTAATTATGGTTATATTGCTGCAATCATTACAGGCATCATCGTAACATTCGGAACGCGACAAATTTCTAAATTAGGATACCGTGTGGATGCAGATTCCTATGATATTTCATTAAATAATTTATTTGGTAATATTATGGGGAAAATCATCGACTTTTTAATTATCTTTTTCCTATTTGGTTTGACAGTAGTTATGGTAGCAGGCGGAGGCTCTGCACTATATCAAGGATTTGATATACCTATTTGGGTAGGTTCACTTGCTATTGTCATATTATTATTTGTCGTTTTACAACTCAAATTTGATAAAATTTTGGCAGTCTTAGGGACGGTCACACCATTTTTAGTCATAGCCGTATTAATTATTGCGGGAACGAATATCATCAATCCTACTATTTCATTTTCAGAAGTGTCTGAACATATAGCACCATCAAAAGCTTCAAGTCCATTTTGGTGGTGGGATGCGATTATTTATGGCGGATTAATTATTGGTAATAGTTTCAGCTTTTTAACTATCGTAGGTAATGATGCAAATAATCATAAAATTGCAGGTAGAGGTGCATATTTTGGTGGTTTGGCATTCAGTGTATTGCTATTGATTATGGTTGCTGGATTACTCGCCAATATAGGTAATGCGAATAAAGTTGATATACCAACCTTATTGTTGGCGAATGATATTCATCCAATAGTTGGCATTCTTATGTCAGTGGTTATGTTTGCGGTCATTTTTAATAGCTGTATCGGCATGTTGTACCCATTTTTAAACAGGTTTACAACACCTGGGTCTAAATCTTATATTGTACTACTAGCTATTTCTTTAATATTAGCTTATATATTGAGTTTTGTAGGATTCGTAGATCTTGTTAATTTTGTATTTAAAGTAGTGGGTTACTTAGGTCTATTCATTACGTTTGCTTTATTTATAAGATGGATTCAAAATAAATTTACGAAAAAGAAATTGATATAAAATATAGCCTGTTCCTTTTGAATGACAATAGGGAACAGGCTATGTTTATATTTTATAGTTCTTGCTTTTTGAAAATGCTTAATGACGTCACGTACGAAATGATTAAAAACAGGATACCAACCAATGCATAAATGCCTACGAATAGTAATGTGCTTCCCATAGATGATGAATTCAGCGTGCCTGTAGAAGAACCTAGATTTGCAAAAATCACTCCATAAAATACCGTGAAAAATAATGCGATAACAATAAAGGATGTTGTAATTAAAATTACATTTGAATTTTCAGGACCAAATTTAAATGTTAAAGGAAACATCATGGCATAAGTTCCAGCACCACCGATGCCGACTAATATAGATGTAAGTATCATCCCGGCATCTTGAGTGATGAGTGATACAGATACCACACCAATGATGAGGCCTATCAATATAAGTATGAAATAAAAGCTAAAATAACCATTTACATAAGCTTTTCTACCACTAGGTAACGTGGAGATATAATACATCCATTTTGAATCTTTCTCATGCTTAAGATTATCAGTGACAGGTGATAAAAGGAAAATCATTGGTAAAAAACAAGTCATAATAGGATTAATAAATGCAAAAATAAAACTCGCAACAATTGAGACAATAAGATAAGTATAAAGTGATTTTTTACTTGTGTAATAACTACTTAATATTAAACCTTTCATTAGTGTTCACCTCTCATAATTAGTTTTGTGGCATCGTCTATACTGTCTAAAGGACGTGCGTTTGACACAGCTTCGCGATGATTGACTAGTGTGACTCTCATATCTTTACGTTTTCTAGTAGCGACAACCGCGTCATTTGGCAAGTTGAAATCTGATTCAGGCTGCTCTACTATGCCGTAATGATCTAATAAGTATTGTTTATCTTCTTCTAAGATAATGCGACCATCTTTCATAAATACTAATTTAGTTGCTAGTTGTTCAATGTCTTCTGAAATGTGAGAAGAAATTAAGATACCGTTACCTTCTGAAACATAATCCTCTAATAGTTCTATTACTTCTTCACGTCCGGAGGCATCCATACCTGCTGTTGCTTCATCAAGAATGAGTATCTTACTGTCATGACCAAGCGCAATTGCTAATGCTGCTTTCATGCGCATACCTCTAGAAAATGATTTGATTTCATTGTTTGCTGGTAGTTCAAAATCTTTTATAATAGAGAAAAATTTATCGTGATGCCATGTACCATAAATATTAGCAAATACTTTGCTAACATCGTTCAGCGTTAATTTATTTGGTATGCGTAAATCGTCGAATACAACACCAATATTTTCTTTGTGTGCATCGTCATTGTCAGTGATTTGTTGTCCAAAATAGGAAATGTTTCCAGAATCTTTAAAACGATTACCGACTAATGTATTAAAAAGGGTGGATTTTCCAGAGCCATTTTTTCCAATCACACCAACAACTTCATTTGGGTCTAGTGTGAGTGAAATATTTGATAGGTTAAAATCTGATTTGTCGTATGATTTATTTAGATTTTGTATTTCCAATAAATGTTCCATAAAATCCTCCATGTAATGTTTTTATTTATAAAATTTTCTAACTTTCAATTTATAACCAAACGCGTTATAGATGAAGAGACTGGTTAAAATCAATACGCCTGGGAATTGGTTTACGCCGGTGATAAATGAGACCAGACCTAGTACAATGCCGCCAGTGATAATGATCACTAAGTTATATTGATATATTTTGAACATAGATACGAGTGTGATATGTCGCTCTCCATCATCCATCATGGCTAAGATTTTTTCGGTATATTGTTCTTCGCCTTGTTTAGGGTATCGTGTATCAAATTTTCGAACGAAGAACCCATTCATCAGTGAAGGGATCATAGTGATTAAATATGGGATAATCGAATAGAATATAGCGTGTTCAGAATTGTGACTTACAACAATAATTAACATCGTTACTAAACTAATCAGAATTTGAATATAATAGATTAGATTAGTGCTAATAAATTTTAAATTGGCTTTTCTCTCGTAATAGTCGGCATTTTGTTCATCTAGTACTTGTTCAGTTTGACGTTTGTATTTAAGGGCATGCCGTTGTACTTGAAATAAGACTAAAGTTAGTATGATATTCATAGCTGAAGCAAAGATACATAGCATAATGAGCGCATTGAATGACATCGTTAAATGCGACAGTATGTTTGTATATTTTGAAATACTATTAAAGGTGCCAATCATTCCGCCGATAAAGCCACCTACAATGCCACCTAATAACAAAAGAAGTAAATAACGCCCTACTTTCATAAATCAGTCTCCTCTACGATAAAGATTTGTTCTACGGGTTCATCAAATATTCGAGCTATCTTAACTGCAGTCAAGATGGAAGGCATAAAATCATTGCGCTCAATTAAAGAAATGGTCTGCCTAGATATACCGGCTTTCTTTGCAAGTTGAGTTTGATTAAAGCCATCACGAGCACGTAACTCTTTTACGCGGTTTCGCAAATTTCACCAACTCCTTGGGTACAATATATAATAAATACATCTTTTTGACAAGTATAATAGTCAAAATGTCTAATATCGTTGTCTTTTCAGATAATAAAAAAACACGTTCAATCTATTTTTACAATCCATGTGATTACTTATTTGAGAAGCGTAAAATGATTCTTCTAACGAGCGCACCATAAAAAGAAAATTGCAGGCATGGCATCTGTTTATAAAACACAAGTGAAAAAATTATAATGATTGATTTAGAAAAAATATTGTGTATTATTAAAATAACAAAGCATAATTATAAGGGGAAAACGAATGAAAAAGAATAAGGGAAGCCGTAATTTTTGAATAAAAAGACGGCATTGGGAATTGTAACAACTGCAGTGAGCATAGGTACGATTGTTTTGGTAAGTGGTCAAGCACAAGCCAACACTAACACGACTAAATTACATACTATTACAACAGCTACAAAATCAACAAACACAACCAATAAAATAACAACAAAGACCAACACAGTGAAACCAGTGACCGTAATACCAGCGACATCTAAAGCAACTTCAACTATGCAAAAACCAAAAGCGACAGTGAAATCCGTAGCCACCAAAGCGCCAACGACTTCAAAATCAGTACCTGTTAAAACACCGGTGAAACAGCCAAACGCAACGACCAAAGCACCAATAACACCTGTGAAGAAACCAAACGCAACGACCAAAACGCCAACGACGCCGGTAAAAAAACCGAGCCCGACAACTACAATCTCAACAACACCGGCGAAAGTACCAAGTACAACGACCAAAGCGCCAATAACACCTGTGAAGAAACCAAACGCAACGAGCAAAACGCCAACGACGCCGGTAAAAAAACCGAGCCCGACAACTATAATCTCAACAACACCGGCGAAAGTACCAAGTACAACGACCAAAGCGCCAACAACACCGACAAAGCAACCGAACCCAACCACTACAACGCCAGTTAGCCCAAGTGAAACAATAGGAAAAGTACCGACCAATCAATCTACAATGGTAACGACGCCAGTATTAGGCACTATAGGAGGTACGACTAATACAACATTAGATATTCCAGTTGAAACACGTAAACCGGATTACTATAGCTCGATGACAGAATTATATCAAGATACTAAAGAAGGCATCGATTGGAAAAAAGATACACGTGATGTAGGGAACCCCGTACTAATTGTGGCGCCTCATGGTGGAAATATTGAGCAAGGAACGACTGAATTAACAAAATTAGTGGCGAATAACGGTAATTTTGATTATTTTTCGTTTGAAGCGATAAGACCATCAAATAATACGCAGTTACATGTAACATCCACACATTACGATGATGAAACCTTGCACGAAATGATTCAGGATCGAGTAGCTACGATTTCAATTCATGGTGCTCAGGGAGATGATCCCATTGTCTATCTAGGAGGATATAAATCTACATTAAGAGATGAAATTGAAAGGCAGTTGGAAAGTAAAGGTTTCATAGTAAAAGTGCCACCAGAATATATTGGTGGCGCAAACGGTAATAATTTTATTAATAAAATAGAAGGTAATACAGGCATACAGTTAGAGTTAACAACTGCTTTAAGAAAAGCCTTTTTTAAAGATGGCAATTCAAGTACAACCGCACGCAAGAATACAGATAACTGGACTTCAACGATGTATGATTTTGCTCAAGCACTTAATGATGCAATTGGAAAAATTTACCCAGGAAATTAAGTACTTGCATCTCCGATAGTCTAATGAAAAAGCCTTGTTTTAAGAGGTGTTAGTATACTATGTGACGCACTTAAGTTATTTGGCATGTTTTTGATGTACACATGAAATTCAGTATTCTATACTAATTAAACATTCAATATGAATCAAAGCGCAAATAAATAAATACAAGCATTCTAAGGAGGTATTCTCTTGAAACAAGCTACAGCATTGGCACAATTATTAAGCGCTCTAGATGGACAAAAGTATGGCGCGTATAAACGACTTAAGGGTGAATACCAATTTAAGCAGTTTCGTCTTGCGATTGACCATGTGCAAGTGGACCCTTATGCGCCACCTTCCAAAATGAGAGTGATTATGAATCGTGATACGGCAGATGTGCCTAAAGATTTGCTAGATTCAAAAGATAAAGTGATTGCAGTAGCAGACTTCTTAACGAGAGCGTTTAAAGCGCGTATCGACGCATACAAGCATAGTCATCAATATGCTAAAAGCGCAGGCAACATAGTTATCGACCACTGTGGTCAAGAAATATTAGAACGTTCAGCGGTTGTTATCGATAAAAAGCACATAGAAGTAAGACTTGAAATTGGTTTGCCAGCAGCTGGTAGAAAAATTTTAGGAAAAGTCGCAGCGACAATATTAATAGATATATTACCCGAAATTGTAGCTGATGCACTACTGTATAAAAACATGAATCACGCTGAGCTCCAGCAGCAGGTTACCTTCATGTTAGACCAAGCGTTTATTCGTGAAGAACTCGAGCGCAGACAACTCGTATCATTTGTCGCAAATGGATCTATTTTACCACGCCAAAGTGGAGTTTCTGATAAACCATTAACAAATGCCGTTGCCTTCCATAGTCCGAAAAGTGTAGAAATAACACTATCATTACCTAGTGGGAAGACAATAGCTGGTATGGGTATTCCTCAAGGGATTACACTAATTGTAGGTGGTGGATTTCATGGGAAATCCACCATACTCGAAGCATTAGAACGCGGTGTGTATAACCATATTCCAAATGATGGTAGAGAATACGTGATTACGCGTCATGATGCGATGAAAATTCGAGCAGAAGATGGTCGGCATATTGAGCAGGTAAATATCAGTTCATTCATTAATAATTTACCGGGAAATAAAAAGACGCATCAATTCTCTACTGAAAATGCGAGCGGTAGTACGTCACAAGCAGCCAATGTTATGGAAGCTCTAGAAGCAGACACTTCATTATTGCTAATTGATGAAGATACATCAGCTACCAATTTCATGATTAGAGACAGCCGTATGCAGCAATTGATTGCGCCAGAAAAAGAACCTATCACACCTTTTGCGAGTAAGGTAAAGCCACTTTATGAAACATACGATGTTTCCACCATTCTAATTGTAGGTGGCTCTGGGGATTACTTTGAAGTGGCAGATCTTGTGTTAATGATGGATGAATATGTACTCAAAGATGTTACTGAAGAGGCTAAAGCTATTGTGGCTTCAGATAATAGTCATCATCACATGAAAGCAGAACAACAATTTGGTGATATTTCTCATAGAATTCCGCTAAAAGCTAGTTTCTCTAAAAAAGGTAAAGATGATCGCTTTAAAATGAAAGGTCGCTATTCTATTTTATATGGTCGAGAGTTAATTGATATTTCCGGTTTAGAGCAACTTGTCGATCACAGTCAAACCCAATGTTTAGCTGATATGGTGGCTTATTATAAGAGACATCTCTTAAATGAACAGGATACCTTAGCTCAAGCAGCCGACAAACTTTATGATTTTATAGATGTAAATGGCTTAGATGCACTTTCGTCATTCAAGGGTCATCCAGGAAACCTAGCTAAACCTAGAAAACAAGAATTTTGTGCGGCACTGAATCGTTATCGCGGATTAAAAGTAAAAAGTAAATAACAGAGTGAAAAAGACATCACTTATGGACGATGATATCCAAAGGGATGTCTTTTTTATAGCGCAGTACTCAAATCAACAAGAAACGTCTCAGTGAATGTTTAAACGTTTGCCATGTGTTTTCTGAAAGATAGTATTTGTGATTTACTTTAACGATGACGCCGACTTTGATTAAATTGTAAAAAGTACGTTTATTTGAAATTTGAAGATTATCATACGACAACGCGGAGTCTTTGGTTAAAGCACCCTTCGTGTAAAAGCATTTAACGACTTTATTTTGTTTTAAAATAATTGTCTCAGCACCGAATGCCATAGTATCACCTCGTATGTTTATTTAAATTGAAATGGTATTTACTTTAATTATAAGGCAATAAGTCATTAAAAAAACGCACGGCGTAAGGTTTCTATATTGTGATTATATACGATAATGTTGTTGATATGGTTTATAAGGCTATTGTTCAAAATATTATTACTTTATCTATTAAACTATATTATCTTATTAGGTTTAGTACGCTGAAAGTAGTGATAAATAAAAAATAACATTTGCCAAAGGAGTGAAACTAATGTCAGAAGAAACACAAAAAGGCTGTGTCAAATGTGGACATACAGAAATCGAAGAAGGTACACTTTCTGCTACTGGTTCTGGTTTATCTAAAATACTGGATTTACAACATAATAATTTCACAACAATCACATGTAAAAACTGCGGATATACAGAATTCTATAAAGTTGATAAAAATAGAAAAACGGATATCATCGATTTATTCTTTGGTGGATAGTAAATTTAAATAACTCGATAGTGTCCACCTAAAGTCATTATATATGTACATTAGCATTGCTAACACTTTTATTATTGTGTTTATAACATCTTCATCATTACGGGAGTGAGACTGCAAAATCTTATTAAATAAGGTTTGTGGTCCGCTCCTTTTTTATTTAGTCTCGTCTGCTATTTGATTTGAAATAAATATGACTTGTTATAGTCGTGCTCATTATTATGAATTAACAATTGATAAGAATAGCTGTGAAGCGATTTATTTTAAACGCGGATTATAGCAATACAAGTGTTTCATTTTAATCACATAAATGTAGAACGATATAAAAAATAATTATAAAAAGAAGTTTACAATATAAAATCTATGACTTAGGCTTAAAATAGAACGACAATAATGTTTAGCATAGTCTAAACTAAATAGGGGGATTGGTGTGATATGAAAAAGAAGGGCATTTTAACGGCGATACTCGCAAGTACATTATTGATCACAGCTTGTTCAAATAGTGAAACGAAAGACAATAAAAATAGTAATGATAAGCGAGCTGAACAATCAAGTGAAAATAAAGGGGCTAAATATCCTGAAAGTGGTGTTAAGGGTATTTATGTGAGTGCAGATGCTACGAATGGTGAGAAATTTGATGAGCTTACAAAATTTATCGAGGATACGGATTTAAATGCGATGGTGATTGATGTAAAAGACGATACAGGGAATGTCACTATTAATTTTAATACGGGTAATAAAGAAATAGATAAACATACATTGGATATCGTTGATGCTAAACCACTACTTAAAAAGATGAAAGATAAACATATTTATCCGATAGCTAGGATTGTTACATTTAAAGATAAAAATTTAGCAGAAAGTCATCCCGACTGGTCATTTAAAGAATCGGATGGTTCTGTTTGGGAGAGTGATGGCGGAGATAAATTTGTTAATCCATTTAAAAAAGAAGTATGGGATTACAATATCAATGTTTCAAAGGAAGCAGCTAAAGCTGGATTTAAAGATATTCAGTATGACTATGTGAGATTTCCTGAAGCATTTGAAAACGTAGAAAGTAGTTTGACGTATGATAAAGGACAATATAAAGACAGTGATTTAAGTGAAGTTGATCAGCGTGTTGCTACAGTAACTCAATTTTTGAAAACGGCAAGAAAAGAGCTGAAACCGTATGGTGCTGAAATATCAGCTGATGTATTTGGTTATTCAGCAATGGTTGAAGAAGCGCCTGGTATTGGCCAAAGCTTTCCAAAAATTGCAGAGAATACAGATGCAATATCTTCTATGATTTATCCATCACATTGGAGTCCGGGTGATTTTGGTTATGATGCACCTGATAAAGAACCATATGGCGCAGTAGATCAATACTTGGATAAGGAAACAGCAGTGTTAAATAAATTAGGTGATCGTAAACCTAAGTCTCGTCCATGGTTACAGGACTTTACAGCACAATATTTAGGAGAAGGTAATTATCAAACATATGATCGCCAGGCAGTTGAAGACCAAGTGAAGGCATTGAAAGATCATGGCATAAATGAGTTCTTATTATGGAATGCTGCTAATGATTACTCGAAGGATGTAAATTACACACCAAAAGCAGATAAAGAGAAATTAGCAAAAAATAAAAAAGAATTAAAGCAAGACGCTGAAAAGGAAAAATAATTTATAACTTAAAAACAAAGATAAATAATTGACTGAATAACCGCGTTGGGATAAACATGAGATGAAAAACGCATGTTCTAAAGTTAAATGCGACAATAAAAGCATAAAAATCATAAGAAATTAAAAAAGTCATAATGTAGAAAAAAGTCATACTACATTATGACTTTAATATTGTATAATACAAATCATATTAATGTTTGTATATATTATAAGGGAGTATTCTATTTTGTGATTAGAATTTTAATTCCATGTTTTATTGAGGCATCCGTGATAGAACAAACGAATGCTAAATTAACTGAAATTATGCAGCAAGATAGTAGCAACAACAATTATAAATATGAATTGCTATTTATTGATGATGGTAGTAAAGATCAAACATTATTTATACCATGCGACACCTACGAGTGAGAAGTACCAAGCACTGTTTAATGAATATGAAAGGTTACCAAAAGATACAAAGGTGAAGTGTTTACCTTGTGGCAGTATTGAAAATGAGAAATAAGTATTTACCACAATTAAATTAAGGTCAATGATTATATAATTGCCTATGATTTGTTAAAATGATAGTAGCGACTAATAATCAAAACGAGAGGTATTAAAATGAGTAATAATGATATGAATGAGGAAGAATTAGAGAGACTCAATAAAGAAATTGAAGATGAATTAAATACTTATGATGCTGACACAGCATTTCAAAAAGAAAAGAAACAATTTTTAACGCTTGCATTTATTTGTAAGTTAATTATTGTGATGTTAATGCTCATGGGATTGGTAAAATTATTTGTATAATAGAGAAATAGATAGTGAGGTGACTTAGGTGACAATTTATAATATTAATTATGGCATTGGTTGGGCAAGTAGTGGCGTTGAATACGCACAACGCTACAGAGCACAACTATTGAGGCAGTGTAATCAAAATATAAAATTTGTGTTTTTAGATTTTATTAAAAATGAAAATATTCAAACACTGACAGAAAATATAGGTTTTAAAAATGAAGAGATTATATGGTTATATCAATATTTTACAGACATTAAAATAGCACCTACGAGTGTAACAGTAGATGAAATAATCAAACCATTGGAATCTGAAATCAGCAAAGTAGAAGGTCAAGATAGAATTAAGAAATTCTTTTTTAATCAGGATAGTAACTATTTAATTTGTTACTTAAAATATGAAAATAGTAATATTGTAGATAGAGTTGAGTATATTTCAAGAGGCAAGTTGCTTAGAAGAGATTATTATTCCTACGTACGTATTTTATCTGAGTATTTTGCGCCTGAAGAAAATGCTGCCAAATTATATATGAGATCTTTTTTTAATGAAGATGGCTCGATTGCATATAATGAATATGTGAATGATGAAGAAAGCATGTTTGTGTTTGGTGATCGCATTTTATACACTAAACAAGCATTTATTGCTTACTTTTTAGAAAAACTTCATTTAACTGAAGAAGACTTACTGATTGTAGATCGGTCAAAAGACATTGGACAGACTATTTTACAAAGTAAAGGACCTGCAAAGGTGGGCGTTGTAATTCATGCTGAACATTTTAATGAATCAACGACAAACGATTCATATATTTTATGGAATAATCATTATGAATATGTGTTTATGAATGCACATGAGATTGATTTCTTTATTACAGCTACAGAAATTCAAAAGCAGTTATTAGCAAAGCAGTTTGAAAAATATTACCATAGCAAACCTAAGATTTATACGATTCCTGTGGGGAGTTTAAGCACATTAGTAAAATCAGAGCAAAGAATGCCTTATTCAATCATTACTGCCTCGAGACTAGCAAATGAAAAACATGTGGACTGGTTAGTCAAAGCAGTGTTAAAAGCGAAAGAATCAGTTCCCGAAATAACATTTGATATATATGGTGAAGGCGGACAAAAACAATTATTAAATAAGCTCATTAAAGAAAATAATGCAGAAGCATACATAGCTCTAAAAGGACATGTTGATTTGAGCCAAGTTTATAAAGATTACGACTTATTCTTATCTGGTTCTACGAGTGAAGGTTTTGGTCTTACTTTAATGGAAGCAATTGGTTCAGGATTAGGGATGATTGGTTTTGACGTAAATTATGGAAACCCGACATTTATAAAAAATCAAGAAAATGGTTATTTAATAGCGATTGATTTAAATGACGACAAAGAAGCGGAAATCGTAGATCATCTTGCTGAAGGTATTGTTAATTATTTCAAGAATGATACACGTCGTTTTCATCAAGTTTCTTATGAAATTGCTGAAAAGTTTACCCAACCAGTTATTGTACAAAAATGGAATCAATTAATTAAAGAGGTGCTATATGATTAATTTGTTTGATGTTTTTGATAAAAAAGCAATCGTTTTATACAAATCTTTTAAACATTCTGGTAAACAACGTCAAACCATCGTGATTGAAGAGAATGGTTTTTTACCGGACGATATACTGACACCTTACGCATTTTTTGCAAATAATCCTAAAGTGAGCACGCAACCTTTATTTTTTAATGAAGTACCTATTCCAAGATTTTGGACAATAGAAGGTGATAATAATATGGCGTTCATCAAAAACTTTGATGAAGTGAAAGCCAGAATTATTTATAAAACAAACTATAAATACAGGATTGTTGAACGTGTGGAATGGTTAAATAAACGTGGTCATACCCAATACATAGACTATTACAATAAAATAGGAAAACGATATGCCCAAGTTGTACTGGATGTCGATTCACAAAAACGAATATTGAAAAGATACTTTAACTATCAAAATGAAGTGTTTATGGTAGAAAATTTTGTGACTAATGACATTATGTTAACGTGGGAAGACAAAGAATATTTTTTCCATTCTAAAATTCAATTTGTTAATTTTTATCTCAAAGTAGCTAAATTAGATTCTGAAAACTTTATGATTAATTCACTGTCTATTTCTTCAGCAGTACTGAATGGATTGACTGAATCTGGACATGACGCTATTTTTTGGCAGGGAGATATTACACCTGATATTATTAAACATTTGGAAAATGCACTGGCAAAAGAAAAAAGAAACTATAAGGTAATGTTGCCTAGTCCGACTAGATATGACAAAGTAATTGAATTAATAGATGAACAATATAAACATCGTATTATCCAATCAGGTTATGTTTATAAATTTGTAAAAACAAATCAACACACGAACCAGGTATTAATTTTGACAAACTCAGATCAAATACCATACTTAGAAGATATTATACAAGCACAGCCTAGTTTAGAGTTTCATGTTGCTGCATTAACAGAAATGTCTATGACGTTACTGAAACTCAACAAGTATCCTAATGTGAATTTATATCCTAATGCTAAAAAAGCTAAGTTCATTTCGTTATATAAAAAATGCGATATTTATTTAGATATTAATAGAGGGAATGAAATTTTAGATGCTGTAAGGGCTGCATTTGATTATAATTTGCTCATTTTAGGTTATCATGAAACAGCACATAATAAGGATGTCACATATGATGACAATCTTTTTGATGAAGCAAGTTACATGAATCTAAGCAGTATATTAGGTCAAATTGTAGAAGATAAATCAGTATTAGATAGTCGTTTGAAACGACAATGGCAACAAGCAGGATCCATCAGTAAAACGGAATTTATTCGCACATTAGAGCAATGATTTATGGCAATCAAATACAAAATAGGTTACCCCTACTGTGTACTTGCAAGATAGGGGTAACCTATTTTTATAGATTGCTTCCTAATATCACTTGTTTGTAATGGTTAATGTTAAGACGCCCCAATGTGTTTCTTAATATCTTAAATATGCTGAACTTTATTCATATTACTGAGCCTATTTTTAGGATGGTATTGTTCCCAATGTTCTAATTCAAGCATACTTATATGAATTTCATAAAAACAACTGCCTTTAACTTTACTATAAATAAAAAAGACATCCTTAGCATAAGATACGTTTCCACTTAACTTACTATCTTTCAATGCAGCAATGACAGCTTGATTTGTTGGATTTAGCAAATTGCATATAACTGCTATTGCTGGAGTTTCATAGCGCCAAGTATCTCCACTCACGCTAAATAAGAGAACGATTTTATTTAAAACGCATTATAACAAATAAAAGTTTAACTACATAGAATGTTATATTTCATATAAAAAATAGAGTTAAAAAAGATGAATCCTTATAAATTAAAAGTATATTTGTTATACTATGTTGTAAGCGCTTACTTTAAAGATTTAGACGCTTTAGTATAAATCATTGTTCAAAGGAGAATGCACATGAATGATAAAGTGATATTAGTGACCGGCGGAAGTAGTGGCATGGGTAAAGCGATGGCAAAAAGGTTTGCTGAAGAAGGGGCAAATGTGGTAATAACAGGGCGTTCACTGGAACGACTCGAAACAGCTAAACAAGAAATAGAGCAATATGCAGGGCAAGTACTCTGCATAGATATGGATGTTCGTGATCCTGAGAGAGTTCAATATACGGTTGATAAAACGATAGAAACGTTTGGTAAAATAGACGGGTTAGTTAATAATGCAGCCGGTAATTTTTTATGTGCAGCTGAAGATTTATCAAATAATGGATGGCATGCCGTTATTGATATTGTACTTAATGGCACATGGTATTGTACGCAAGCTGTAGGTAAAACCTGGATCGAAAATGGTCAACAAGGTCGAATCATTAATATGGTTGCAACATACGCGTGGAGAGCCGGTATTGGTGTTATACATTCAGCAAGCGCCAAAGCAGGTGTGCTTTCAATGACTAGAACATTAGCAGTTGAATGGGGTTCTAAATATGGTATAAATGTTAATGCAATTGCACCTGGTCCAATTGATCATACTGGTGGATCAGGAAAGCTAAGTTTATCAGAAGAAGCAAAGCAACAAACGCTTGATAGTGTACCACTTGGAAGAATGGGGCAACCGGAAGAAATTGCAGGACTAGCAAAATTTTTAATGTCTGATGAAGCTAGTTATATTAATGGCGCATGTATGACAATGGATGGCGGACAATGGTTAAATCAAAACCCATTTTAAATGTACAATCACAGTTAATTAATTATGGTAAGAACTAGGATAGGAAAATAGATTGTAATATTAATAACGAGGCAGAACCTTTGTGTTCTAGCCTCGTTATTATTTAAGTTCAATCTAAAGCAATTATAAAAACATAGAGGAAATGAATAATAAAAATTAGACTAACCTATGTCTGAAGGAAGTCTAAAAACACTGTTCATACAGCACTGCCAGTCGGTTTTATTATAATAGACAGATTTTAAATCGGCTTTTATCGATATTATTTACTTAAATAAATAATATTTAATAATGATGAGAGTTCGTTGCTAAATGAAGATTTAGAACTTTGAAGAATGCCATATCTGTGTATAAAACAACACTTTAAATACCAACTTTCTAAAAACATTAAAATGATTGAGGTGAATTCATCTTGTGTAACTTTGAAAGTAATGTTTTTATAATATTCAGCTATATAACTGTCCAAACTTTGATGAACATATTTAATTTGTTTTAAAAATTCATCTTTAAATTGATAAGGTGCATAAGAGAGTTGTAGGTATAATCGAATATATTTTTCATCGATATTAAATATGAAATCATATAAAAATGTTTGTAAATCTTCGATTGAATAAAGGGAGTTTTTTTTGGTTTCTTCTATAAAAGTTGTGAAATAGTTAATACATGCATTAACACAAGATCGATATATTTCCTCTTTACTTGCATAATGATAGTACAAACTTGCTTTTTTAATATCTACGCTGTTCGCAATTTGGTTAAGTGTAGTGCCTTCATAGCCATTTTCAGAGAATAAGGAGATGGCATTTTCAACAATTTTTTCTTTTACTCCTAGTTTCAATTTGAGTTTGAGCCTCCATCTATATCAGATATTGTTATTTAAAAATTAATTCAAAATATAAATTATTTCCAGTATAACAGTAATCATTCGTAAATTGAAAGTGATTGATTTAATGTCGCGTGATATGTGATTTAATAGAAATTAGTTTGTACAGTTAATTCGTTTTTACATGTAATATTAAATTTTGAATAATAAAGCAATTGGAATTTTTATATTATAGATTAAATCAGTCGTAATTTATTAAATGAAGAAGGTTATTAACGACATTTTTGATTAGCAGGGGGTAATTTTAACTTGAGTTGTTATAGAATATAATAAAGATGTAATAGCAATTGATGGTTGTACAGTCAATTAACTTACTCAAAGTATTTCACAAATATGTGAAAAATAAAAGAAAAAATTCTGTGAATTATTATAAATTATTGTAAATTTTAAACCATTTTAATTGTGGTATACAAAAAAGCCATATGAGCTTTGACTCATATGGCTTTTAATAATATTAAAGTTTTTGAAATTAGTCACTTAAATAAATTTTTAATTTATATGGCTGTTTACCTATTAAAAATCTAAAAATATAAAATTCACGGAGTAAGATGCCAACACCAACGCATAATCCAATAATAAAGAGTAATGAAATGGCTATAAAGATAATAGTAGCATTTTCAAAAATGGAGGTGTAATGATATAAAGCATCTAAAATCAATGGATGTAGTAAATAGATGAAAAATGAAAAAGTACTCACTAAATTTATAGATCCATAAGCTAAGGTCTTAAAATGTAGACATATGCTAAGAAGTAGCAAAAACATAAATGTATGATAAAAAATCAGTGAATAAGTGAAACTTGTGACATTCCAGTAATCATGGTTAGTAAATATTACGAAAAATGCAAATGCGAGTATAGCTAAAAATAAGACGATAAATATGAATTGATGTAAGAAATTTATCGTTTGTTCATAGTTTGCACCGATATAACCACCAAGAAAGAAGAAAAATATCCATCCCAAAATGAATGTATTTTTGCTTAATGGATAAATATGATGGAAAGTATGTGCAAATGTTTCAGAATGATTTAGTAAATATAAAAATGTTGTTTGTAAGATTAAAGAGACTAATAATATTAATTTGCTCTCAAATAATTTATATGAAATCTTATATATGATATAACTCAAGATGAAAAATTGCATAATAACGATTATGAAATAACCATATCAATAGCCAAGTATAATATTCTCTAAGAATTGATGACCAAAATGACTATTCGTATTTAAGGCCTCGCTATAACAGTAAAATGCACCAATTAATAAATATGGAATAAAAATATACTTGAATCGTGTCCATAAATACGTGACGTTGATTTTTTTATAATTTAGTGTTGTTAGTAGTTGAGATAAAATTATAAAACTGGGTGTACCAAAAATAAAGACGTTTTGTATATAGTAAACGAGCTTTAAAGCACTGATATCACTACTTTCTATACCGTTCATGTATTGTGTGATTATGTGTGTCAAAATAATCAACATGCAAGTAATTGCTCTAAAATAGATGAGTTCAATTTTGGAATTATTCATCATTAAATCCTTTCCAATTGCGTATTAATTCATCAAAAGCATCATCATTTATAAGAATTCTAGGTATATAGTAATTGTTATCTTTTGGTGTCACTGCACTATCTTCCAATGTATAACCATATTTAATATCTGCTTGTTTAAACGCTTTAATGTTCTGATCAGATATTTGTCCGTATGGATATGCAAGTGAGTGGTTTTTCTCGCTAAGATGCTTTTTTAAATAATCATTACTTTGTTTAATATCTTTTGATAAATTGAATGTGTTTGTTTCAGTCATGGCTGATGTATTTTTGTTTAATTGATGCAAATTAGATGTATGTGACCTAAATTCCCATAAGCCTGACTTTTTCATTGCGCTTAATTGTGTAAGTGATAATAAATTAAGGTTATGGAAGTTTTTAGTCCCAACCCTATCGGTGATGACGAAACCAGTAGCAGGAACATTGTATTTTTTTAAAATTGGATGTGCATGCTCATAAATAGAAGTATCCATATCGTCAAAATTGATCCAGACACTTCTTTTTGGAAATTTTCCTTTTTCCTTATAGTGAAGAAATTCTTTTTCAGTTAAAAAATGTGCATGATGTGACTTTAGCCATTTTATTTGTTTTTCAAAATTCTGTTCGCTAACGCTATACATTTTTAACTCTTTGCTATTGGAACCATAAAATAGTATTTTTTCTAAAATATCATCGCTACGTATTCTGTGGTAATTTAAGGCAAGTGCGCTATTTTCCTCAAATTTTAGTTCTTTTGCTTTGGCATACGTTTTTTCTTTCGTTGAAATTACAATAATAGAAACTACGATGATTAGGAGTACATATATTTTTTTTATATTAATTGTCATGATGCACGTCCTTGTTTTTCTGTCTATAAATCATGAGACTTATAGAAAATACGATGAATGAAATGATAGCGAAAATGAGCATAATTTTAAATAAAATATACATACTACTAACTTCAATATTCAAAATGGTACGTATGAGTAAGACTGGATAACTATTAATTTGCAATAGGGACCCACCAATTACAATGAATGAAATACTACAGTACGACCAAAATATAAAACTAAATACTAAAATAATAGATTCCCGAATAATATTAAGGTTTGATTTTAACGTTTGATATTGCCTCTGTCTGGGCTGGACCATGTCGCGAAAGCTCCTTTCTTTCTTTTAAGTGCTTTTGGAAATGCAATCATTGCGACTAAAGCATTAAGTATCCAATATATTGTTGGATACCAACTTAAGAAAAATATAGTGAATACATTAATTTTTTCGTAACGGCTATCGATAATTAAAGATATTGTGAATTGTATGATATTGATAAATGTCAATATGAGTGCTGATAGGATGACGATTGTAAATTGATATGCCATATAGTAATAATCAAAGAAATTAGCATTCATGATTGTTGAAATAAGTATTATTAACACTAAGTAAACCCATATCAACGAAAATATCTGTTCAAACAGTAATAAATAGATAGCTGGATGTTTAGATTTAACTGCATTTTTAAAGTCTCGAACGAGCACTTCTTGTCCTCCCTGTGCCCATCTAATCCTTTGTTTCCACAAACCACCCACAGTTTCAGGCACCAGCATCCAGCACAGTGCACGTGGTTCATATTTAATTTTTAAGTTCGATAGGTGAAATTTCCATGAAATAGCAATATCTTCAGTAATCATATCTATATCCCAATTGTTTACTTGTTCGATAGCTGATTTTCGAAACAAAGTGAACACACCAGAGATTGTATTGATTTTTCCGGTAATAGATTGAGCGCGTTTAATACTTCCTACCATACTTGCATATTCCACAGCCTGTATTTTTCCTAATATTGAACTCTTATTTCTTATTCTAGGATTTCCAGTTACAGCAGCTAAGTTGGGATCCTTTAAGAAATTTTCAATCATATAGTAAGGTGCATCATTATCAACTACGGTGTCAGCATCAATGCCCATGATATAGTCATATTTGGCATGTTTGATACCTTCATTTAATGCATTGGCTTTGCCCTTGTTTTTAGATAAGTTAACAAATTTGAAATTGAGTTGTTTTTTTAAATGTTCTATTACTTCAGCAGAGTAATCAGAACTGCCATCATTGATGACAATTACTTCTTTGTTTGGAAACTCTAGTTTTAAGACACTTTTTATGGTTTCTTTTATCGTTTCTTCTTCGTTATAGCAAGGTATCAAAAAAGAAATACCATGCTTTTCAATTTGCTTATTAGGTTTATGTTTTAATCTTAATTCAAGAAAAAAAGCATAGAAAATCGTGCCAATAACCCAAAATATAGACATAAATAATGGATATATTAACAAAAGACTGAATATTTCCAAAAAACCTACCTACCTTTCGTTAGTTAATACCCAAATCTTATTACTTTATTTTGGATTATGCAACAATAATTTAAAAATTTTTAAATTACAAAAATATTACTAGCCTGTAAAACAATCGAAAAATTATATTGTTTGTAAATATAAAGTAGTGGTAAATATAGTGATTAAAAGGTTATAGGATAGTTTGTTTAATACCTATTTAAGGTATAGTGTTAAAAATATTTTAGGAATTTCAAAGTATCTATTGATTATAAAAGGTAAGTATACATAGTGGGAAAAAAGGGAATGATAATATCGTAAGTATATAATTTGAGTCGTGTTCATATGAACTTAAATATCATAATAATGAGGTGTAATAATGAATAGAATTAATTTAATCACACTCGGTGTTAATGATTTAAAAGCATCTTTACAGTTTTATAAAAACATAGGTTTTAAAACGACAGCTAATGTAAATGACGATAATCTAGCTATTGTGTTTTTTGATAATGATGGCACAAAGTTAGAACTATTTCCTATCGAAGCATTGGCGAAGGATATTAATCCGAACGATCCACCAACGATTTCGACAAGTGGTTTTACAGGGATTACAATGGCATACAATGCAAAATCGAAAGATGAAGTTGATGATATCTTGAACAATGTAGAAGTGTTCGGTGCATCTGTCGTTAAACCTGCGCAAGACTTAGACTGGGGTGGTTATGGCGGTTATTTCATAGACATTGATGGTTATTATTGGGAAGTTGCATATGGAGACATGTGGTCATTTGATGATCAAAATATGCTGATTATGCCTGAATAACATTTATATAAGTAATGTTGATAATTTTTGAAAATAAAGATAATTATTTTTAAAAGATAAATAGAGTAAATCATAATAAATAATAGTAGGTGAATAGTATGGATGTAAGATTTCCCATTGGCAAATTAGATGTTCCGGACTATGTATCACTCAAAGATATTCAGAAGTGGTCAGAAGATATAGGCAGCTATGCAAATCGTTTAAGGGAAACTGTTGATGGCCTAGATAATCATATGTTGAATAAAACGTATCGAGAAGGCAGTTGGAATGTGCGGCAACTGGTTCATCATATTGCTGATTCACAAGTCAACATGTACCAACGTTTAAAAATGGCACTTACTGATAATAACCCGACAGTGGAGCCATTTATTCAAGATGAATGGGTAAAACTCTCCGATAGTGATTTACCCATTGAGTGTTCCATTCGCATGCTAGAGGGTATCAATGAACGCATTGTAGTTATTGCTAAAGGGCTGGACGAAGCACAATTGAAACGGGTTTTTACACTTAAAGACACTGGTGAAATAAGTGTTGCTACAAAAATTGCTAAGCTATCTTGGCACGAAAACCATCATTTAGAACACATTAAGATTGCTTTATCACAATAAATCGAGCGGCCGGGATATTAAATATATCTCGGCCGAGTTTATTATATGGATTGTATTTATCTAATAACTACAAGCAAGTGTTGCTGTGTGTATTTTATGAAAATACAGCGTCTTAATGTATATATAGAGTTCAGTTAAGTAATTTATATTTTATAAGTTATATTATCGTGGTGACATTATGAAATCATTTTGAAAAAAGGATTTCTCTAACCACGATTTTTGTATTTTATAAAAATTTAGTATGCCGGCACACTTAATAAATTGAAAGCAACTAATTAAGTTTAAAATACCAGCTAGTTCAGTTGCTCTATTAGTACACAGTACTAATGAGAACATAAGTATAGTTTGTGTTATATATAGTGTGAATTCAGTAAAGTGGCTGATGCCCAACGCAATCATTACTAAAATTTAGCAATGAAATAACAGATATTTTAAAAAATACTTTTTCATCAAATTTCCACATTTGCTACTTCATAAATACGCATCCTCATAAAAATAAGTTTACTCACAATATTACAATAAATGAATGAATTATAAATATAGAATTTTAAAATAGAATGCCGATTTAGTTGTCTGGCCTTTTTTAATAGTTAAGAGTGAGTTAAGAAATGTTAATAATCAGTTAATGTTATCTTATTGTGTTTGCTATTAAGATAAGAATTGTCAAATACAAAACGAAAGAAGGAATATTTTATGAATATTAAAACGTTATTACTCTCAGGAACGATTGCAACTTCATTATTACTCGGTGCATGTAACAATATGGACGATAAAAAAGATGACATGAAGGAAGAAGCAAAATCTGAAACAAAGAAAGAGCATCGAGACATGACTGATACAAAAGGAATGCAAGAAGGTATGTTCAAGGGAGAGAATAAAGAAAAAGTAGAAGGGAAAGCAATGATTAAAGACAATAAATTGATGCTAAAAGATTTTAGTTCATCTAAAGGACCAGACTTGCATGTTTATCTAACAAAAGATGGCGATATTAAAAAAGGTAAAAAAATAGATAAGATAGATTACGATAAAGCTGAACAAACATTTGATTTAAAAGGTATTCATGTGAAAGATTATAATACCGTGACAATATATTGCGATAAAGCACATGTCACGTTTGGTTCTGCTACTTTAAAATAGAATAATCTCAAGAAATAACGATTTGAAGAAAAATGAAAAATATAGTCATAATATGATTCAAAGTGAGTAGAATATAAGTCTTTCAAAATAACTATATTTGATTTATAAGACGACAAACTATTTTACAAAGGAGCAGGTGCACTGTATCAAATGAATGTATTTGATTTCAGTATTCCTGTTCCAATCCTTTTATTGTAAGGAGTGACATGCGCATGATATCAAAATTTATAATATTAATTGTTCGCTTAGGTTCAGGTTTTTATATGTTGTTTCAAGGGTGGGACAAAATAACGGGAGGATTTGCAATTGATGGTTTAGTATCTGTGATAAAGGACAATGATGATTCTCCACAATGGTTTAAATTCTTTTTTGAAACTGTTATAGCACATAACTTAGAGTTATTTAAGTGGATGGTTCAACTTGGTGAAATAGCGATAGGCCTTGGTTTAATATTAGGTATATTCTCATATGCAGCAAGTTTTTTTGGTGTGTTCGTTATGTTGAATTATATTCTAGCAGATATGATTTTCACATATCCAATTCAATTGTTTTTCTTTATAATATTATTAATGAATAAAAACATATTAAATACAATTAGCTTAAATCATTTTATAAAAAGAAAACAATTAAGGAATGATGAAAATGCACCACGTTCTTATAGCGGATGACGAAAAAGATATTAGAGAAATTTGCAAAACGTATTTCGAATTTGAAGGGTATCAAGTAACACTTGCAGAAAATGGCAATGAAGCAATTGGTGTAATGGATCAGAATATAGATTTGATGATATTAGACATTATGATGCCTGGGATAGATGGATATGAAGTTGTTAATGAAATGAAGTTACAACAGTTAAATATCCCTTATATTTATTTAACTGCGAAAACGAGTGAGTCTGATACGATCTATGGTTTAATGTTGGGCGCAGATGATTATGTTAAAAAGCCTTTTAGTCCTAGAGAATTAGTGATACGTGCCAAAAATATATTGAATAGGATAGGTACTGAACATAAAGAAGAGGTAAGTATAAGTTGTGGGTCATTGACTTTGAATAGTGTAACTAAAACAGTTGAGATAAACGGCCATATAGTTCCGTTTCGAATCAAAGAATTCGAATTATTATGGCATTTTGTAACGCATATAGATGAAGCTATTTCAAAAACAGCATTAATAGAAGAGGTATGGGGTTATGAATTCTATGAAGATGTTAATACTTTGAATGTGCATATTCATCGCATTCGAGAAAAATTTGATCATCATGAGTATCAAGATTATACAATATCAACGGTTTGGGGACTGGGTTATAAATTTCAAAGGAGTGTTTAAATGACGATTCGAAAGCAATTAATCTATTCATTTATTGGCTCACTTTGTATCACGACCATATTGGTGTTTACGTTATATAAAATGATGTGGTTTGATGCTCACCAAACTATCTTACTTACACTAAGTTCATTTATTGCAAGTTTGATGACTATGACAATTGCATTGTTTTTTTCAGTACCTACAATTCATAAGATAGAGAAATTAAATAGACAAACGTACCAAATTGCCAAAGGAAATTATCAAGTAGATGATTTAAATATACATTCCCCTAAAGAATTAAAAGAACTGAGTGATTCATTTAATAAAATGACGTCTAGAATTGATGCTCAAATGAATACGATTAAGTCAGAGCAAGAAGAAAAGCTAGCTATGATACAGAACCTAGCTCATGATTTAAAAACACCACTTTCAAGTATCAAGTCTTATTCTGAAGGATTAAGAGATGATATGATTCATACGGAAAATGCGCAGCAGGACGCTTATCAAGTGCTTATCAAACAAGCGGATCGCTTGAATCAGATGTTTGATGATTTAACGGATGTTATGTCATTAAATAATAAACGGCAGAAGACAAAATTGAATATAGATCAGTTATTGATGCCGATATTAGAAGCCTATCAGCAAATCATAGTCACAGAAAACAGACAATTTGAGGTTAATATCCCACAAAATATTCAAGCCTTTAATCAAGATCAAAACGCTTTAGAACGAATTATTACTAATTTTATAGATAATGCGCTCAAATTCTCAAATCCTAATTCAATCATTACAATTGATGTTTATGAAAAAGAACAAGGTATCTTAGCAATTTCTGTGAAGGACGAGGGTATTGGTATTGAAGAGACACATTTAAAGTATATATTTAATAGAACATACAGAGTGGAAAACTCAAGAAATCAAGAAACTGGCGGTTCAGGCCTTGGACTATTTATTGCAGCATCTCTAGCTGAACAAATAGGTGCTACTATCGAGGTTCATAGTAAAATTACAAAGGGGACAACGGTGACCCTTAGTTTCCCAATGGACTAAAGCCGTGTTATTTAGAAAAGTACGTCCATATTGAAAACGTAACTGTATTAACAGATAGGTTGCAGGTAGATAGCAGCCTATTTGTTATTTTTTACATATTAAACGTTAAAGTATGTAGAGTTGTCGCACTAATTACATAAACATTACAAGGTTTCAAACTACAAACAACTACAATATTACCTTCATGGCGGATGTGAGAAGATATTTGTGGTTAGTAAAAGACAATATTCAATGTAATTGGGATGTAAAAAACAGTGTGTTATTTTAATTTCGCTGTAACCTACATGCTTTTTTTAGATGTTATAGTACTATTTGTGAGTTGATTGAAGGAGTAAATCATGCATTTTAGATGATTGAAATTCAACGTTAAATCTTAAAAATAATAAAATCTAAAAATTATCTTCTGGGAGGATTATTAATAATGAAAAAAACAGTAGTAGCATCAACATTAGCAGTAGGACTTGGCGTAACAGGATTCGCAGCAGGAAATTCAGCAGACGCTTCAGAACAAGGCGTTGACAAAGCACAATTAGCACAACAAGCACAAACTAATCCAGAATCACTAAATGCAGCACCAGTACAAGACGGTGCTTATAACATTAATTTTAACTATAATAATACAGACTATAGCTTCCAATCAGATGGTCAATATTGGACTTGGAGTTATGGACAAGGTTCAACTAATGCACCAGCACAAGAAACTGCTGAGCAACCACAACAAGTAGAACAACCACAACAAACTGAGCAAGCTTCAACTGAACAACCAGCACAAGAAGCTGCACCACAAACTGAAGCAACACAACAACCACAACAAGAAGCAACTACACAAAGTGCTTCAAGTTCAAATGAATCAAGTTCAAGCAAAGCTTCAGAAGGTTCATCAGTAAATGTTAACTCACATTTACAAGCAATCGCGCAACGTGAATCAGGTGGCGATCTTAAAGCTGTAAACCCATCATCAGGTGCAGCAGGTAAATATCAATTCTTACAAAGCACTTGGGATTCAGTAGCACCAGCAGAATACCAAGGTGTATCACCAACAGAAGCTCCTGAAGCGGTACAAGACGCAGCAGCTGTTAAACTTTACAACACAGCAGGCGCTTCACAATGGGTTACTGCATAATAAAATCAGTAACTTATAATTATTAATATATTTAAACACTGTTTCTATTTTTAGAAGCAGTGTTTTTTTATTTTTTATAAATACTAAGTGAACTTATATTTGTAATATAGGTATAGGAAGCAATTTAGAACAACTCATATAAGAGTGCACTATTCTATAATATTCATAATAAAGATGAAAAAAAGTAATTACAAGAAGTGTGAATATACTTCTTTTTTCGCACTAATTACAAAATGATTACATAGTTACAAGTGTACAAATACACTCCAAGACGCTCATGAAAGTTTTTTGAAGGAAAATGATTCTGTTAAATAGAGTGAGAGACGTAATTGGGATGTAAAAAAGAGATTGCTTTTTTAACTTCACTGTAACCTACAAGTTCTTTATGGGTGTTATAGTTGTAATTACAAATTAGTTGTAAAAAGTAAACGTAGATTTAATTGTTGAATTTACACGCTAATTTATTAAATTTTAAAAATACAAACAATCTCTTAGGAGGATTATTAATAATGAAAAAAACAGTAATTGCATCAACATTAGCAGTAGGACTTGGCGTAACAGGATTCGCAGCAGGAAATTCAGCAGACGCTTCAGAACAAGGCGTTGACAAAGCACAATTAGCACAACAAGCACAAACTAATCCAGAATCATTAAATGCAGCACCAGTACAAGACGGTGCTTATAATATAAACTTTAACTATAACAATACAGATTATAGCTTCCAATCAGATGGTGAAAACTTTAGTTGGAGTTATGGTGAAGGTTCAGGTGAAGGCTCAAATGTCTCATCAGAACAATCAACAAATAATTCACAACAAGCTGAGCAACCACAACAAGTAGAACAACCACAACAAACTGAGCAAGCTTCAACTGAACAACCAGCACAAGAAGCTGCACCACAAACTGAAGCAACACAACAACCACAACAAGAAGCAACTACACAAAG
>NZ_MRZN01000026.1 GCF_002614725.1 Staphylococcus edaphicus
AATATTTTTACTAAAATAACAGGATCTATAGATGGTCTACCATTATCAAGGCAATATTTGTCTTCGACAAGTTCATACACAAAATTTAAATCTAATATCGTATCGACTTTACGTAATAAATGATTATTAGGGACTAATTCAGAGATAGAAATCATTTCATATTGATCTCTTTTATCAATTGATTAAGGCACATACATTAGATGTATATGCCTTAATCAATTGATAGTATAGCTAAGTAACCTTTTTTACAATAATTTCAGTTAAATTCTCATTTTTCACCGGTGTGACAACCGTCTTTAATACCACATGAAGTACATTTACCGGCTTTAGATTTTTTCAAAAATTTAGTGAGTGTGAATATAGTGTAACTAAAAATTGCCATAATAAATAGAATGTTGACTATAAGCGTCATAAAATCACTTCCTTAAATAAATAGATTGCCGATTTGATAGAATAGCAACGTCAACACATACGCAGTAACTAAAGGATATGCTACGGCAAAGATGGTCCACTTTAAAGAATATGTTTCTTTACGAATGGTTGCGACAGTTGATAAGCATGGTATATATAATAGAATGAAGATCATAAAGGCATACGCAGATAAAGGTGTGAATTGTTCTTGAATGATATTAACTAAACCAGATTCATCTGAAGCATAGATAATGGCCATTGAACTTACGATGACTTCTTTAGCAAGGAAACCAGGGATTAAAGTTGCACCTGCTTGCCAAGTACCGAATCCTAACGGGGCTACTAAAATTGCAAAGAAGCTACCGATTGAATGTAAAAAGCTATCGTTAACATCTACATTAAATCCACTTGGCCCCGTATAATTCAGTAACCAAATTACAACAGAACCAGCGAAAATGAATGTCCCTGCCTTTTTAACAAAACCTTTGGCCTTTTCCCAAGTGCTTCTCCAAAGTGTCTTACCAGATGGCATTCGATATGTTGGTAATTCGACAATAAATATGGTGTCGTCATTTTTCATGACTGTTTTTGTAATTAATACGCTTGTAGCTAAGGCAACAACAATACCTAATACGTATAGGCTAAGCACAATAAGTGCTTGATGTTGTTTGAAGAATACTCCAACGAAAAGTGCATATACCGGTAAACGTGCAGAACAGGACATGAAAGGTGCAATTAAGATTGTTGTTAGACGTTCCTTTTCACTTTCAATACTACGTGCAGCCATAATACTAGGTACATTACAGCCAAAGCCAATGATCATAGGAATAAAAGATTTACCACTTAAACCAAAGACTTCCATAATTCTATCCATTAGCACAGCAATACGTGCCATATATCCAGAGTCTTCTAATAATGAAATAAAGAAGAACAGCACTAAGATTTGAGGTACGAATACAATAACCGCCCCCACACCAGCAATGATGCCATCAGTAATTAAATCTTGTAAAAATGGAAATAGTCCTATATTATCCATGACTGATTTAACAGTGTCGGTAAGTGTGCCACCTATGAATGCATCAATTTGATCCGATATCGGTGTTCCAACCCATGTAAACGTAATTTGAAATATTAGCCACATGATTCCTAAAAATATTGGAATACCTACATATTTATTGGTCAAGACTTTATCTAGACGTGAAGAAAAATATTGACGCTCTTCATCTGGGTAAATCACGGTATCTTCTAAAAGCGTATCTATGTATGTGTTACGTCGTTGTTGAATGACTTCCCTAATAGAACGAGTTAAAGTAGCATCTAATTGTTGACGTATAGGCATTATAATGTCGATTAACTGTGAACTAAGGAGATCTTTCACTTTTGGATTATCTAACAAGAATTGGATTGCGATAAATCGATAAAGTTGTGGTTCAAAGTTACTGTGACTGTTTAATTGTTGCGTGATTTCAGTTATAGCTTTCTCAATTTCAGTACCATAGTCAATATGTAAAGGGCGATTGCTAGATAAGTGCTGATCTTTTAGAGCATCTAATAGCTTTTGTGTACCTTTGCCATTTCGAGCGATAATGGGCAGTAAAGGCACTTTTAATTTTTTAAGCAGTGCGTTCTGATCAATATGAATGCCACGTTTTGCAGCGACATCCACCATATTCAAACCAATAATCAATGGTGCGCCCAATTCCATTAATTGTACAGTAAGTTGTAAATTACGTTTTAATTGGCTGGCATCTATGATATTTATCATGCCAGCAAAAGATTCGTTTAATAAATAGTCAGTCACAACGGTTTCATCTTTGGATATAGGGGATAATTCATAAATACCTGGTAAATCAATAAGGTTCCCAGCATGTCCTTTAAGACGCCCGACCTTTTTCTCTACCGTTACACCGCTCCAGTTACCGACGTATTCGTATGTACCAGTGAGTGCATTAAATAATGATGTTTTTCCTACATTGGGATTTCCAATAATACAATAATGATTAACCATGTGCTTCCTCTAAAAAAATCTGACATGCATCACAACCGCGAATACTTAAGTTTTGCCCATTAATTTCTAGAATACAAGGCCCCTTAAACAAACATTTCTGTTTGATTTTCACACTTGTCCCTTGATTTAAACCTAATGCATTTAAACGTTGACGCATGTGTTTGTTTTTAATTTTTAAATCCGTCACTTTATAGTTTTTTTCTAAAATTCCAGTCTTTAAATTCAACATATACATCACTCTTTCATAATAATAATCATTATCAATTATATAATTATAATGTATACAATAGAAGTACAGTATAGACCCAATTTCTGAATATTTTGTTAAATGTTGATGTCATATGCATATAAATTTAATAGTTTAATATGATTAAAAAATGAGCAAAGAGATTGTATTATTTCGTGTGCAATATTACACTATAGTTAACATCGATATATGACATAAATAAATTTTTTCATTAATAAAATGATGAGGATACATAAAGGTTAACGACAACTAGGTGATTTGAGCTCAATCCAATCAAAGGGACGTAAGATAAAAGGCAGCTGGTATTTGTAAAATTTACATGCATGTGGGAGGGATTCAAATGGCTATCCGTGAAAATAAACGTATCAAAGTAAAAAGAGTAAATGAAACGCGTTCAAGTGGTATTTCTATCATGATTGAAGAAGGTGGATTGGGAGCAGATCAATATTATCAAATAGAAAAGCATAATGCGAAGACCTCAGAAGCGCATCTACATCAATTTGAACACGAAGTCAGTGAAAAAAGTGATGGAGAATTGATTGATTTATTAGTTGTAAATGCACAAGAAAGTACAAATCGTGAGTTTAACGAAGCATTAAAAGTGATACAGCTAGAAGTACTGAAGCGCATGGCACATTAAATGTATATCAAACGGCAGTCTTAACTGAAATCAGATGCTGGTAAACTTTGGAATGTATTAATAATTCTTTCAAGTTTATCAGCATTTTTTTTATTAAAACACAATGAAGCAGTGTGTATAAACAGAACATTTAAAGTTATTATCTAACTTTACTGTCTTGATTTAATGCATCTATACGTATAATTTGAATTTGTGTATATGCATATGAGAACAAAACATGTAAGTTGAAAATGCAATGGAATCGCAGGTCAGCGCTTAAATTGCTAAGCATCAAAATATAACCATAAAAAACTTAATAAAAGTTAATTCTTTCTAAAATGCCATATACATTAGTTTTAAAAATCATTATACTTAACTACATGTTTGTTTTAAATATAGCAAGGAGAAGTACAAAATGAATCTTATACATAGCATGTTTCGAAAAGCAGATGTATCTCAATATCAAAATAAAGATGCACATTTAGAGCGTACATTACGAGTAAAAGACTTTTTAGCGCTTGGTGTAGGTACCATAGTGTCTACGGCAATTTTCACATTGCCCGGTGTAGTATCCGCAGATCATACGGGTCCTTCTGTGAGTCTATCATTTTTAATGGCGGCGATTGTAGCTGCAATGGTCGCATTTGTATATGCTGAAATGGCTACAGTGATGCCATTTGCTGGTTCGGCATATACATGGATTAGTATTTTATTTGGAGAGTTCTTTGGTTGGATTGTCGGATGGGCATTAATTGCTGAATATCTGATTGCAGTATCGTTCGTTGCTTCAGGTTTTTCTGCTAATTTAAGAGGGTTGTTAGACCCCTTCCATATTTCATTGCCCAATTCACTATCTAATTCGTTGGGAACAGATGGTGGTGTGTTAGACTTGATCGCTGCAGTAGTAGTTGTGATTACTGCATTGTTGTTATCTCGTGGGACTTCCGAAACGGCACGTGTTCAAAATACATTAGTAGTACTCAAAGTACTCGCGATTTTCTTATTTATCATAGTAGGCTTATCAGTTGTAGACCTTAGTAATTATGTTCCATTTATACCTGAGTATAAAGAAACTGCGGCAGGTGCTTTTGGAGGGTGGCAAGGTATCTATGCAGGAAGTTCAGTTATCTTCGTAGCATATATTGGCTTTGACTCTATCGCAGCTAATTCTGGTGAAGCGATCAACCCTCAGAAAACCATGCCCCGAGGTATTCTAGGATCGTTGTTGATTGCCGTAACATTATTTATCGTTGTAGCGCTCGTATTAGTCGGTATGTTTGACTATAGTTCATACAAAAACAATGCCGAACCAGTAGGCTGGGCATTACGGACAAGTGGATATGGTACGATTGCCATTATCGTTCAAGCTATCTCAGTGATCGGTATGTTTACTGCATTAATCGGTATGATGTTAGCAGGTTCGCGTTTACTTTATTCTTTCGGTCGAGATGGTATCCTTCCGTCTTGGCTTGGAAAGTTAAATAATAAAAATTTACCAAACCGTGCATTAATTGTTCTGTCTATTGTTGCCGTAGTAATCGGCGCAGTATTTCCATTTGGATTCTTAGCACAATTAATATCCGCAGGTGCCTTAGTCGCCTTTATGTTTGTTACGATTGGGATATATGCCTTGCGTAAGAGAGAAGGCAAGGACTTACCACTGCCAGCATTTAAACTACCACTCTATCCAATCATGCCAATCATTATCTTTGTGTGTGTATTCGCGGTATTTTGGGGCTTAAGCGGACAGGCAAAAATATATACACTCGTTTGGTTTATCATAGGTATTGTGTATTATCTATTTTATCTATGGAAGACAAATCGTCAGCAAAAATAAGCATTTCAAATGAATGATGAGCTATATCGACACTGGATTTTCAAAATAGAAAATCCAGTGTCGATTTTTTCGTTTTTGAATATCATATGCTTCGAAATATTAGGTCACCGTAATCATATACATTCAATATATAAATAGATACAATTAATATATTGACATAAATAAAGGGGTGTTTTGGTGGATATTAAACTCATCGTGACAGACATGGATGGTACATTTTTAAATAGTGATAGCCAATTTAATAGCGAAGCGTTTCAATTATTAAAAGAACAATGTGCGCAAGCCCACATTCGTTTTGTATTTTGTACGGGTAAGCAATGCGAGCGGGTTGAAAATATCATAGGGGATTTAGTGAAAGATACATTTATCGTTGGAGATAGTGCAACGAGAATCAAGTATAACGGTAATTTTATATATAATGCCACGATTGATAATCACAAAGGACAAGAAATTATTCAAACCATCCGTGATATTGATCCCACGCAAACTATTTTAGGCTGTACTGCTTCATGTGCTTATGTACTTCATGATATATCTGAATCAGAGAAAAGCATCGTTCATGGTTCCTATCAAGAAGTAACATATATTAATGACTTTTCAGACGTTGAGGAAGATTTTTTGAAAATTTCAGTTCATGATGCCAAAGGCAATTGTAAAGATACTGCCCAACAAATTAAGCATTATGAATCAGAGGTGTATATTATTGCATCTGATGAACAATGGATTGATATTGCAGATTTAGGCGTGAATAAAGGCACAACGATACGTCGTATTCAAAATTTATTGCAAATAAGTCCAGCAGAAACCATTGCCTTTGGTGATGGTATGAATGATATCGATTTATTTAAAGCTGCTAAATATAAAGTAGCGATGGATAATGCTTATCCAGAATTAAAAAATGAAGCTAATTTAATTGCTAAAAATAAGGATGAAGATGGTGTGATTCAAACACTGAATCTTTTACTTGGATTTAAATAATTAAATATTGCAAAACCTAATTTAATTAGATGTAAACGTTTACTAAACATCTTTAAATAGCGCTTCTATGATATTATCATACTAGTACATATAATGATGATCATATGTATCAGAATAGAGTTTAGGAGGCGTGTTACATCATGAGCACAGAACAACATTCACGCTCAGGCAATAAAGTAATTTTAGCGATTGTGTTAAGCGTATTAACCTATTGGCTTTTTGCACAATCGTTTATCAATATAGCTACACCGGTACAACAAACCTACAATACTACGCCCGGTATTTTAAATTTATCTGTGAGTATCACTTCATTCGCCACAGGTATATTCATGGTAGGTGCAGGAGATGTGTCAGATAAAATCGGCAGATTAAAAATGACATATCTTGGTATTATTTTAAGCATTATTGCGTCGTTATTCATTATTATTTCAGATATTACGGCGTTACTGATTATTGGTAGAATTCTACAAGGGGTATCAGCAGCCATATTATTACCAGCAACGGTAGGCGTTTTTAATGATCAGTTTAAAGGTAAAGAACTGCGTAGAGCATTCAGTTATCTCATGATTGGAACTGTAGGCGGAATCGGCCTAGCATCAATGGTCGGTGGTTTTATTGCTACGTATATTAATTGGCAATCCAATTTTATCTTGTCAATAATTATAGCGATCATTGCTTTTGTATTGTTACTTGGTACGAAAGAAGAAGCGAAAGAGGTCATTGATAAGCGGCCTTTTGATTATATCGGTATGTTGATTTTTGCCTTACTAATCGGAAGTATTACCCTATTTGCAACACAAGGATTTGAACAAGGATGGACTAGTGCATTTTCGATTATTTGTTTAGCTATCTTTATCATTTCAACAATTGTGTTTTACTTCGTTGAACGACGTAAAAACCTACCATTCATTGACTTTGACTTATTCCGTAACCGTGGATTTGTTGGATCTTCGCTAGTCAATTTTGTATTAAATACAGGCATCGGTACGACTACTGTGTTCAATATGTATGCACAAACAGAAATGGGATTAACGTCATTCCAATCAGGTTTGGTGACGGTGCCATATGTCATTATGGCCATTTTAATGATTCGTTTAGGTGAAAAACTTTCAATGAAACACGGAGGGAAACCTATGTTACTGTTAGGTCCTGTGTTCCCTGCGATAGGGATTGTGTTCATAAGTTTAACGATATTACCACCCGAATGGTATATTGCAGCTGTTACATTTGGTTTTGTCATATGTGCCATTGGTAATGGCTTATGTGCAACACCAGGTTTAACCGTTGCCATTTTAACGATCCCTGATGAAAAGGTCGGTCTTGCCTCTGGATTATATAAAATGAGTGCGACACTAGGTGGCGCATTTGGTATTGCTATGAATACAACGATATTCGCGGCAGTACAAGTCTCAAATAGTGCAAGTGTTGCAGCAACGTGGTCTATACTTGTTGGTATGGGGATTATGATTATTGGGGTTATATTAGCACAAGTTATTATTCCGAAAAATATCAAAGCCTAGGTTTAGGTTTTGAATTTATAGCAAATTGGGCCGGGACAGTTATATGTCTCGGCCCAGTTATTTATACGTAGGTTACATGTCTTAATCGATAATTATTCCCTATCTAAGGTGTCAGTTAACGTTTTTGCTAATACATGAGGTGTATCTTCTCCGAGTAACATGTCGAGGAATACATCGGCTTGTGCTGCAGCTGCTTGACTGCGAGGGAACATCTTTGTTTCATATTGTGTGAAAGCTTGTTCAATATTTTCAGGTGTTTCAGCAATGAGTTGACCGAGCTCTGCAGCATCTAACATAGCCAAATTAGCACCTTCTCCTGCAGGTGGCATTAGATGTGCTGCATCTCCAATAAGTGTGATACCTGGTACACGCTCCCAACAATGTCCAATAGGTAAAGCATATACTTTACGTAAAACAGGTGCTGTTTCGCTGTCATTAATTAATGCGGTTAATGCTTTTGGCTATCCTTCAAATTCCGCTGCTATTTGAGTAAGTGCCTGTTCTGAGTCTTCAAAATTGATTTTATCAAACCATGATTTAGAACGTTTGAGTGAGACATAAGTATGAATTGTATTGTTAGGCTCTCTATGTGCTTGGAATCCTTTACCTGGTGACAAGGCATACATTGCACCATCTCCAACAATATTAGCAGTATCTAAATGTTTTGCCTCAACATCATACAAATAAGTTTCTACAGAAGCAATGCCAACATAGTCTGGTGTCGCTTCTGATAATAAAGGACGTACTTTAGAAAAAGCACCATCCGCACCTACGAGTATACGCGTAGTAATCATAGAACCATCGGAAAATGTTAATTGGTGTTGATTGTCGCTCAACGTCTGTATATGTGTCAGTTTTTTATTCCACTGAATCACATCTTCAGGTAATGATGATAATAAAATATCACGTAAATCACCTCGAAGTACTTCAGGTCGGCCATGTGTACCATCGTCAGGATCATCGAGTAGTATTGTTCCATATTGATCAACCACACGTGAAGCTTCGCCACCCTCTTGAATAAGTGATTTAAATTCAGTGGTTAACCCTGCGATTTCTAGCGCTATTTGACCATCACGTTCATGAATATCTAATTTGCCACCTTGTTTGCGTGATGCTGTTGAAGCTTCAGCTTCGTAAATTGTGACTGGAATACCTTTAAGATATAATACTCTCGCTAAGACAAGACCTCCCATGCCTGCACCCACGATGGTAACGTGTGATTTGTTTAGTTCAGATATAGTTTCAATTGTCATTTTTAAATGACTCCTTTCAATAATAAAAATAGCTCATTTTCATACAACAGTTATATTGTATGAAAATGAGTATAGTTAGTATGGATATATCATATTAATGATTTGGTATAACAGGTACAAGTAAGTGTGAATCATATGTGTCGCCTGTATAAATAGTGTGTATGCCTTGATTGACAGTATCACTATGTTCGTAACGTGTGCTCATTCCTGGTGTACTGTTGCCTTTAACAACTTCGCTTCCTTTAATCACAACTTGGATACTTTCATCTTTTTTGAATAGGGTACCAGAAGGTAAGATTTCTATTTCTACGGGTACGATTTCATCTGTATTGAGCTTCACTTCACTTTCGTGTGTGTGCCAAGGTTGTAAGGGTGTAGATTTATTTTGATCTAATTCGCGATGAGATACACGTAACCAACCTGTCGCCACTTGCCCATTTTCAATATGATTAAAGTCTGGAAAATTCACTTCTTCATCTTGGCGATTAATTTTTTTAATACCTACGAATAAATCCATATCATCAGCAGTTTGCGCAGATACCCATAATTTTAGTTTCATATTACCTGTTAATTCCGTATTTTCGTTAAATGTTTTGCTGAATCTTACTTCGTCATTTTCTGTTGCTTCACTATCATAGGACACACTTGAAGCGGTTTGTATTGGCTGATTGTTGAGTGTCATGTGTTGCGCATCTAAATACAATGGTGTCGGTTCAGTGTCTGGAAGTGGGTAGTTGGATGCTGATTTTGTTTGACCTTGATAAAATTTATCTCTCACTTCGTAACTTACTTTTGGTGTATCTTGCCAATCGTTATCAATCCCTTTAAGATAATAGTCAAAGAAATCTTTCTGTTGTTCAAGTGATTCGCGAGCATAGTATGTTTCCCATTCTTTACGGCCGTGAATTTTCAACCATTTTTCTGTAGAAGATGCTTGTTTGAATCCTTCGAATGTGCCACGATTATGAAGGCCTTGTGTTGACCAGCTAGCGCACACAAACATAGGTATTTGAATTGCAGATAGGTTTGCTTGCTTGCCTTTCCAGTAATCATCAAAGTGCGGGTGATTTTGCTGTGCCGCTTTCAAGTCTTCAATATCATGAGTCTCTGGCCATCTTGCAATAATCCCTTCATACCAAAATCTATAGAAACCAGTGTCAGGGATACCACCATGGAAAGCTATTTCACGATACATGTCGTTTAAACCTTCCCATGGAATCATTGCCTTTAAGTGTGAAGGATTTAAAGAAGCAACCCACCATTGCGTTACAGCTAAATAGGAAACGCCGTTTGTACCTACATTACCGTTACTCCACGGTTGTACACCAGCCCATTCAATAACTTCGGCATAATCTTTAGCTTCAGAAAGTCCCCATGGATAGAGTGCATTATTATTATCAGTGCTACCTCTTAAAGCAACTTTAACGACAACATAGTCATTTGGTACCCAATAGCCAGGGTCTGGTGATTCTTCTGGTGTGAAACTTGAAGTAGGGATAGCACCTAGTGTTGGCCATAAAGCACCCATATTTGTAATCTTAGGTTTGTTATCTTTACCATAAGTGTCTGCAGATATCACTACCGGGAATGTGCCACTTTTATTTGGGCGAAAGGCATTGACATATAGCACAGCGCCATCTTGCATTGTTACAGGCATGTTTTTTTCCATAATCATTGCTTGATTACCGCATTGAACACTATCTACGACAATGTGGTTTGTACCGTCTGATACTGAATCTATAGGTGTCACGTTTAGTTTTGGATTTCCTAGCATTTGTTTAGTCATAAATTTCAAATCCCTTCTCTATATGGTAATGTTTGTTTTGAAATACACTTTTATCCTAAACTCAGAAGTAACAACTAACAACAATCAGCATTGTATGGTTTGTATGAAAAACAACAGTATATAAATAATTGTTTATTAAGATTAAATTTATGGAGGTCTATCGTTAAAATGGTACAAGATCGTAGAGTTAGAAAATCTCAGCAAGCTATAAAAACTTCATTTTTACAGCTATTAAGTGAACATGATTTTGAAAATATAACGGTTCAACAACTTGCTGATTTAGCAGATATTAATCGTGGCACATTTTATGCATATTATGTTGATAAATATGATTTACTAGAAAATATGGAAAATGAAAAAATTGAAGATCTTCAAACATTTTTAAAAGAACTCTATCAGTTGGAAAAACAAAGCACATCTATGGATATGGTCAAAAATATTATGTCCTATTTGATAGAGCATATTGATGAAAATATTGATTTTTATCAATTAATGTTCGACTTAGGTAAAGTATCTATGTTGCAAGAAAAGCTCTATTCACTCATATATAACCATTTAAGCACATACAAAGGTACAGATAATAAGATTGGAAATATGCCCTTCGATTATTTTATGAGTTATGTATCAGGTGCTGGTATTTCGATACTGAAACACTGGGTGAAAGATGAACATAGAATCGAAAAAGCAGAATTTGTGCATCATTTTTATAATATTGTGACGGTTGGAACAGTAGGCATCGTAAAGCAATCATTTTAAAGTGGGGTTATTTGATGTTATTAAGAATAACTTATAGTAAGTATCAAATAGCTATATAGGAGCATTCAATATGAACAAGATTACATTAACTTTGTTAGAAAAATTGATAGTCATGCTGACGCCATTTCTTTTAACTGCTATTGCATATGCTATTTAGGCAAATTTGTTATTCGTAAAGAAAATACCAATTATTGGAGACAATAAAATATTTGATTTGATAGAGCATTATCATAGTGATTGGCTTGTATGGATGTTGGTGGGTATTGTATTTATCGTTGGTATTTTTATTTCTATGTATATTTATAGTGAAGTATTAAAGATAACGGTTGAAAGAGATAAATTACGTGTTCACTTTAAGGATAAGCAAACAGAAATTTTGAAAAAGGATATTATGGCGATTTTCAAAGATAAAAAGGATCTGGTTATCCTAATTAAAGATGGGCGCGAACGCATTAGAGCTAAAACCGATTATAGTGAAGACCGTCTGCAATCGATATTTAATCAAGAATGGTATCCATGGAAAGACGAAGATCCTTATAAAGCAGATTTTTATCAATGGCAACTCAATGATACCTCAATCACAGAACAAGCAAATGAGATATTATACAAACGACGTGAAGCTATAAGAGAAGATAAAGAAAGCATGCGCGACGAATTGACAGCAGATTTATCAGAACTAGGTATTGTCGTTAAAGACATTAAAAAAGTTCAATATATCAGGTTAATTAAATAATGATAGATAGTGATATAGAAACAAAATAAAAATATGGCGAATCAAAAGACAATCTACTTACATAGATGCATCATGGTAAGCGGATTGTTTTTTTTGAAAAAAATCTGTGAATGAAGATTTATGTGGATGACTTAATGTGTTTAAACTTTGTCAGTGGCGCCTTAAAAAGATATTCTGTATTTGTAAAACTTAAAATTTTTGCATAATTTTCAAAAATAATGGTATATTACATGTAAGGGCTTACATTTACATAAAAAGGAGAGATTTTTAAAGGGGAAAAATAGTTTGCAACAAATTGGATTAAACAAAGATAGGAGACACCTATATGAGAATTATTTCATTTTCAGATTTGAAAAACATCGTTAACAAAGGTGATGTTATAGCTCTGGCAGCCTTATCAACGGCTAATTTACCAGCTGAGATACTCAAAACGTTAGTCGACTATAATGATGAAGATGCATCGTTCACAGATTTTACAATTATGTTAGCAAATGATATTAGTGATTATCGTGGTGATAGTTATGATTTAGATTCATTAACAACAAGGGGTATGATAAAGCGATTAATTACAAGTATTATTACAGGATCACCGGAAACAATCAATGCAATGCGTAATAACGAGATCGAAGCATATTATTTACCTCAAGGTGTGATTGCAACACATTATAGAAGCAAGACGAACGCTTCACCGGGTATTATATCTAAAATAGGTTTGCACACCAATGTAGATCCTCGATACACAGGTGGTAAAGTTAATGAACGTACTACTGAAAATTTAGTCTCTTTGATTGATATTAATAATGAGACGTATTTACAGTATCATTTTCCAGATATTGATATTGCGCTATTAAGAGGTACTTATGCAGATATGGATGGTAACATCTATATGACGCATGAAGCGCATCTTGGTGAAGGGTATAGCTTAGCACTCGCAGCACATAATAATAATGGCAAAGTCATTGTTCAAGTTAAAGCAATTGTTCAAAATGGTAACTTTAATCCGAATGATGTATTCATTCCAGGTAAATTGGTCGATTATATTGTCGTTAATACGAATCCTAAACTTCATAGACAAGTCATGCAAACACAATATGATCCTGCTCTGTCAGGACATTATCAAATCACAGCAATGCGAGAACCATATATCGAATTAGGTACCCGTAAAGTGATATTGAGACGCGCAGCTCAATTTTTATGTGAAGGAGACGTAATCAGTATTGGTTTTGGCATAAATAATGAGTTATCAAATGTTCTATTGGAAGAGCACGCCAATCACTTAGTTCAGCCCAATATTGATACTGGCGTATTTGGCGGATGGATTAGCAGTAGAGAGCACTTTGGTATGAATTATAACTTGAGTGCACGAATGAGACATGATATGACCTGGGATTTTATCTATAACAATGGTTTGGATGTAGCTTATCTAAGCTTTGCTGAAGTTGACCCAATGGGTAATGTTAATGTTTCCAAGTTTGGAGATAAGATGAACGGTTGTGGTGGTTTTATAGACATTAGTCAAACAGTAAAGACGATTGTATTTTCAGGTTCAATGGTTGTTGGGGGTCAACTATCATACACGAGTAATAATGTCACAGTTGAGGCACAAGGGCGTACTTCAAAATTTGTGAATAAAATTGATAGTATTGACTTTAACGCAGCGCATGCAATGACTTTAGGCCAAGAAGTTTATTTTGTAACTGAACGTGCAGTATTTGAATTGACACATAAGGGGTTAAAATTGATTGAAATAGCACCTGGATTAGATTTAGAAGTTGATATTTTAGAAAATATGGCATTTAAACCTATTATTGCAGATAATATCAAGGTTATGAACAGTGATATTTATTGCGAACAATGGGGAGGCTTGTCCCAGGCAATTAAGTCGGAACATCGTATTTAAATAAGGGGGAGAAAAATATGAACTACGACTGGATTAAAACAAGAGCAACGTTTGATGAACCAAAAGCAGCAATCATTGATCCATTTAAAGGTACAGAATGGACGTATCAAGATTTAAATATCAGAGCAGAGAATTTAGCAAATTATTTACGCGATCAAGGGGTTAAGCGTGGTGATGTCGTTGGTATCTTTTCACCGAATGACGTTGCACTATTAGATTTACTGTTTGCATCTTTTAAAATAGGGGCCGTTTATTTGCCAATTAATTGGCGCTTAAAAACACAAGAAATTGAAAGTGTCATTATTGACTCGGATGTTAAACTCATTTTCTATGCTGAAAAACATCTATCAAGTTTGGAGGGTATTGCGGATGAACGACTTCATATAGATATCGATTCACAGCGATACGATGATATTGTGGATCCACAACATCATCGCCCGTTTAAAGCAGTGAGTGTAGATGGTAGTGATTTGGCATCACTCATGTACACAAGTGGTACGACAGGATTACCTAAAGGCGTTATGTTTACGTATGATTCATTTGTAAATAATCCAATCAACATTGCTTTGACGTATAAGATGAATTCGACGTACACGACAATTATTTCAACACCTATGTTTCATGTGTTAGGGTTTAATGATTTAACACTGCCCTTATTAATGGCAGGTGGCACGCTCGTATTACAACGTTATTTCAATGGCGAAGCGCTTAATGAATTGATGACCAAGTATAAACCTAACTATTTAATTCAAATACCGACCATGTATTACGCGATGTTAGCGGCGGATAATTTTGACTTGGACAATTTCAATAATCTTGAATTCTTGATTCAAGGTGGTTCGTCACCATTGCCAAGCGTACAAAAGCAATTTTCAAGTGTTGGGTTCCCTATTATAAATGGTTATGGATTAACTGAGGCGCCGTTGGTGATGGTGAATACGCCTGAAAATGGTGCAGCGAAACCAGGTAGCATTGGTCAACCAGTCTTGTTTATGGATATATGCATCTTTGATGATAACTTTGAAGAAGTGCAAGTCGGTGAAATTGGTGAATTAGGTGTAAGAGGAAATAATGTTACACCCGGTTATTGGAATAAACCTGAAGAAACTGCTAAGTCATTTCATGGTGAGTATTTCTTAACAGGCGACTTGGCGAGAGTAGATGAAGAAGGTGATGTCTTTATTGTCGATCGCCGTAAAGAAATGATTATTACAGGCGGTGAAAATGTCCTCCCATCAGAAGTTGAAACGGTATTAGCTAATCATCCATTAGTGGCTCAATGTGTCGTAGCAGGTTATGAGAGTCCTAAATACGGAGAATCAGTTTCAGCGGCAGTCGTCCTGACTGAAGATAATCCAGATTTTGAACAAATATTGGATGCGCATATGAGAGAACATATAGCCGGTTACAAAATACCAAGAATGTATATGAAATTAACACATTTGCCACTCAATTCTACGTCGAAACCAGATAAGTTAGAAATACAAAAATATATGAATGAAAAGGCTAAGAGCCAAGGTAAAAGTTAATAAGTAGGATGTAAAAGGTTACAGAAAAAATTTTAAATAAAAATGTAAGCGCAATCATTATAAATGGAGGTTTTAATTATGGCTACAAAAGAAGAAGTTATTAAAGCGTTATACCCAGAGGATATTTTAAGCGTTGCCAAAGATTTAACAGAAGGTGAAGTTAAATTATTAAAACAATTGAATGACATGTTAGAAGAGAAGTACCGAGATTCTGTTAACGAACACTGGTTAAATGCAACAGAACCAGAGGGATATTTTGAGGAGTTAGGAAAGTTAAATTACTTCCAAAATCCATTGCTTTTTGAAGGTAGAGAAGGCGCAAAGACACCTAGTCAATTATTTCAATTCTTTATGTCATATACAATAGCCAAATTCGATGTATCGCTTGCTACATTACTAGGTGTGCATCAAGGGCTAGGTCATAATTCATTCTGGTTTGGTGGTAGTAAAGAGCAACAAGCGTATTATTTACCTAAATTACAATCACATGAATTACGTACTTGTTTTGCTCTGACAGAACCTGAACACGGATCTGATGTCGCGGGTGGTCTAGAAACAACAGCGAAACGTGAGGGTGATCAATGGATTATCAACGGTGAGAAAAAATGGATTGGCGGTGCGGATGTTTCTGATGTTATGCCGGTGTATGCAGTAGATGTTGAAACTGGTAAACCGAAAGGCTTTATCATCGAACCAAGCCAAGAGGGTGTCGAAATCGAATTATTAGAACATAAAATTGCATTAAGAATTGTGCCTAATGCGCGTATTCGCTTGAACAATGTGGTAGTTAAAGAGGAAAATCGCCTGCAAAATATTAACAGCTTTAAAGACATTGCAAAAGTATTATATTCAACACGTGCTGGTGTAGCATATATGGCTACAGGTGCAATGGCAGGTGCCTTGAAAGCAACGACCGAATACGTCACAAAACGGAAGCAATTTGGTAAAGAAATTAGTAAGTTCCAGCTCATTCAAGAGAAATTAGCCATGATGCAAGGTAATTTAGCACAAGCGATGGCAACATGTGCACAACTGGCACGTATGCAAGCAAACGGAGAATATGATGAGGTGGCTACATCAACGGCCAAAATGATGAACTCACTGAGATTAAGAGAGACAGTTGCTATGGGGCGTGGTGTACATGGTGGTAATGGCATTTTAGCAGGAGAATATGATATTGCAAGATTCTTTGCTGATGCCGAAGCAATCTACACTTATGAAGGTACACATGAGGTTAATGCATTAGTAATAGGTAGAGCAATTACAGGAGATTCAGCATTTATTTAGTCAACGTTAGAGGTACTCAGTAAAGATGAAAACCAAATTTGGAGGGTTTAGTATGACGATAAGAAAAGCAACGGTATTAGGTGCAGGAACAATGGGTAGTCAAATTGCTGCACTACTTGTCAATGCAGGGTTGAAAGTGAAATTACTAGATATTGTAATCGATGAGAATGAACCGAATAAAATCTCAAAAAAAGCATATGAAATCATAACAAATCCGAAACGTCCACAATTATTCGATTTATCATTTGCATCTAATCTTACTTACGGTAATTTTAATGATGATTTAGTTGGTGAAGATGATGCAGATATTTATATAGAAGCAGTCAAAGAAGAAGTTGAAATCAAGCATCAAATTTGGAATAAAGTTAAAGATGTGGCTAAAGAGGAGGCAATATTTGCAACAAATACTTCGGGAATTCCAATCGAAGCAATTGCAAATGTCTTTGAAGATAACGATAAAGCGAGATTTTTCGGAATGCATTTCTTTAATCCACCGCGCATCATGAAATTAGTAGAAGTTATTCCGAATAGTAAGACGACGGAATCTGTTGTGGCACGCGTTCAATCTTTTGCTGAAGATGTATTAGGTAAAGGTGTCATTGTCGCTAATGATGTGCCTGGATTCGTAGCGAATCGTGTAGGCACACAAACAATGAACGATATTATGTACCGAGCAGAAGAACAAGGATTTTCAATACCAGAAGTAGATGCATTAACTGGCCGTAGCATTGGTCGTCCGAAAATGGGAACTTACGGTTTATCGGATTTAGTAGGGCTAGATATTGCAATAGCAGTTATTAAAGGGCTACAACAAATACCTGAAGAACAACCATTCTTCCATGATGTGAAACTCTCAGAAACATTAGCGGAAAAAGGTGCTTTAGGTAACAAGACCAAACAAGGTTTTTACAAAAAAGTAAATAAACAGCGTTTTGTCTTTGATCCTGAACAAAATGATTATGTCGAACCACAAAAGCCTCAATTAGAAATATTAAGTCAATTTGGAAAAGATTTAGCTAAAAATTTAGATGTCATTTTTAATGCACAAGATGATGCAGGGGTATTCTTATGGGAAACACTTAGAAATAATTTCTATTATTCAGCGATTAATGTACCTAAAGCAGCAGAGTCATTCAAAGATATTGATCGTGCACTAGTTTGGGGCTTTAACTGGAAACAAGGACCTTTTCAATTATGGGATTTAATGGGCTTTGACCGTGTGAAAACACGAATGAAAGAAGAGTTAGGTCAATTACCTGATTGGATAGAACAACGTAATGAATCATTCTACACGGAAGGGGAGTCTATCGAACGGATTACACCAGTAGCGGAGTTTATTGACCAAGCGCTATGGGACAGATCAGATTCGAACCTCTCTATAGCAAATAAAGACCAACTGCTATTAAAATTACAAAGTAAAAATAATGTCATTTCTAATCGCTTCCTTGATGACTTACTTGAAGCTATCGATAAATTAGAGAATGAAGATTACAGTAGTATGGTCATATACGCTGGTGGTAATAACTTTAGTGTTGGTGCCAATTTATACCAAATGAAAAAAGCGCATGAAGAAGACCGTGTTGTTGAAGAAGTGGGCGCAGCAGTCGAACAACTGCATCATGTGTTTGCAAGGTTAAAATACGCGCTAAAACCAGTCGTATCTGCAGTACAAGGCAGAGCGCTTGGTGGTGGTTGTGAACTCGTACTTCATTCACCCATTGTCGTTGCGGCAAGTGAATCATACATTGGTTTGGTTGAAACAGGTGTAGGTTTATTACCTGCTGGCGGTGGTCTTGCAGAGTTAACAGACAGAATTCTTCGCACAAATCATAAAAATGATGATAAACAAAAAGCAATTACCGATATACTCATGCAAATAGGTCTTGCAAAAGTATCGACAAACGCTCATGAAGCAGTAAGATATGGCTATCTAAGAAATACCGATACGATCATTTTAAATACAGAAAAACGTGTTGAAGTTGCTTTGAATAGAGCACGTTATGAAGCGCAAACAAATTATATACCAACACCAAAAGCACAATATATTGCGTTAGGTAAAGATTTCAAAGCGTTAGCTGAAGGACAGTTAGATGCGCAACGTATGGGACACTTTATCAGCGACTACGATTATGAAATTACGTTGAAAATAGCTGAGGTATTATCCGGCGGTGATATCCCTCGTAACACATACGTTAACCAAAGATATTTACAAAAGCTTGAAAAAGAAAGATTTTTAGAACTATTAAAAAATAAAAAAACGTATGACAGAATTTCACATATGTTAGAAAAAGGTAAACCACTACGTAACTAATTACTAATCAGGACAGGAAGGGTGAATGTAAATGCGAGACGCATATATAGTAGCATACGGACGTTCAGCAGCAGGTAAAGCAAAAAATGGCGCTATGGCACATGAAAGACCAGATGAAGTTGCTGCAAAAGTATTAAAAGGTGTATTAGAAAAGGTCGGAGGTTCATTTGAACCAAGCATGGTCGAGGATGTTATTGTCGGGAATTCATTCCCTGAGGGCTTACAAGGGCAAAACATTGCCAGAACCATTGCTTTGCTCGCTGGTATGCCAAATGAAGTTCCAGGCCAAACGGTGAACCGTTATTGTTCATCAGGACTTCAAACAATTGCACATGCAGCTAATCAAATTATTGCTGACCAAGCAGATATACTTGTTGCAGGTGGTATTGAATTGATGAGCGCCGTTCCAATGGGAGGGAATGAGCCAACGAATAACCCGATTCTTCAAGACGAAGATTCCGGTGTTTCTTACCCAATGGGACTCACTGCGGAAATGGTTGCAGAAACGTATCATGTTTCTAGAGAAGATCAAGATGCATATGCAGTACAAAGTCATCAACGTGCAACAGCAGCGCAACAAGCGGGTAAATTCGATGATGAAATTATACCAATTGAAGTGAATCAAGTAACATATGATGAAAATGGACCAGTTGTAAGTAAAGCCGTATTCAAAGAAGATGAATTAATTAGACCTGATACCAATCAAGAAACATTAGCGCAATTGCCAACGGTATTTAAGGCTGACGGCACAGTGACAGCAGGGTCATCGGCACCTTTAACAGATGGTTCAGGCTTTGTAGTCATCATGTCTGGTGAAAAGGTGAAAGCGTTAGGTGTAGAACCAATTGCTCGCTTTGTTGGATTTAAAGCAGTGGGGGTAGATCCTAAATTAATGGGTATTGGTCCAGCATATGCTATACCAGAGGCATTGAAACAAGCTAACCTAGACGTCAAAGATATTGATTTAGTAGAGTTGAATGAAGCTTTTGCTTCTCAAACATTAGCTTCAATCAGAGAAACCGGTTTAGATATTGAAAAGACTAATGTGAATGGCGGAGCGATTGCACTTGGTCACCCACTAGGTGCAACGGGTGCAATGTTAGTGGGCCGTCTATTATCTGAAATGAAAAAACGTCCAGAAACACAATATGGCATGGTTACCATGTGTATCGGTGTAGGTATGGGTGCAGCTGGTATCTTCGAGTATGTCAGATAAAGGATAGCATGGTAGATGTACGTGTAACATGAAAAACGCTCTTAAATGTGAATATTCACGTTTAAGGGCGTTTTTGACTTAGTTTTGTAATAAGGGATAGCGGATAGTTAAGTATGACGCTTTAGCCGTTGCTTTGCTGTATTTGTAGCTTTACTTACGGGTTGATTGCCGAGTGCTTTACCAAGACCAAAATCAGGCATATTGATATAAATATTTTCATATTGATGGGTATCTACATGATATGACTCATGATAAAATCCGACACCGTCATTATTTTTTAATTTTTTCGAGAATTTACGCCAAGCCTTCAAATGGATAGGCATTCTAGAGTAACTAAGTAGCTTTTCGTTAGACGTCCAATATTGAACAATCATAACGCCACGATATTTAAACAACATTTCAAAAGATAAGCAACCAAGAGACTTATCTTTCGATAGTTCGGAGAGCATTGGTGGCATAGCCAAGAGTACAGGTAACCATTTATGAATTTTATACCATTTGTTTATGCGAAGACCTATTAAAAATACAGTGACTGGTTCAGTAGGTAATACTGTATAGCGACCTTGATTCATTTTAATCATCCCTTTCGTTTTGAAAGCATATCGTTGATCTCATTTATATCATGCTGGTTGCGTCTAGTTTCAATTCCCCAAATGATTATATAAACGATTGTGTAAATCACAATGAATGATATTATTGCTGAAATTTTAAGCGGAAACCATCCTGCTAAGATGGCTAAAGGAAACATAATGATGAACATTAAACAAAAATGGATTAGTGTTTTAAATAATAGTGACTTTCTTGAATTTGTATAAATGAGCGCGCCATAACTAAATGTTATGCCGATTAATGCCCATATCACAACGGAAATAAACATGATTTGTAATTCACTTAAATGTGAAAAATAAATCTGGCCCATTGTTGATCTAGGAGAAACTGGATGGAAAGCTGAGTTTGCAAAGAGCATCGAAAATATTAAAGAGATAAAGACGCCAATCGTAATGCCAACGGTTACGCCGTGAAATATGCGTTTCATAATTTTAAAGCCTCCTTAATTAATGGTAGATATCTTCTAGAAGAGTAGGTAAAAGCGCCATTTGTAAATATAATTTCAATTGTGCCGTTTTTATTTAATTTTAGATGATCAATATAATTCACATTGATGATTTCTGACTTTGATATTTGTAGGAAATAATCATGTAGTTGTGCTTTGACTTCGTATAAACGATGATTCGTGGTGTAGTGTTGTTCATTGGTAATCATTGTTAGTGTTTTATTTTCCATGCGAAAGCAAATGATATGCTGTTGCTTGATGTAATATATTTTGTCGTTGTATTTTCCAGGAAATAATGTGTTAGCTGATAATTGTTTAATATAGTTGATGATTTCTGGTAAATGTTCAGCCTGTTCATGACATTGGATAATGATTTTTTGATTAGGCAACTGGTTATCATAAATTGTCTCTACTTCCATTATATGCGCACCTCCCGTTTGTATAAGTAAAACAAACTCTAGCTATAAATACTATAGAAAGTTTCTAACTGGTAATTATATTGCGCTAAGTGGCAAAAAAGCCTTAATATATGGATGTGGTTTTTCATCCATATATTAAGGCTTTCATTTATGTGTTGTTATTATTATTAATCGAGTACGATAAACTGATGTGCATGTTGTGAAGTAAGTTCAACCGGCCAGTCTAAAGCTAGAGGAGACCAATTTTCACCTTTATTGTTAGAACTGAAAATCCCTTTATTATTAGCGATATAGAATATACTATCGCTTTCGGTTACGGCAGATATAATTGTACCTTCTGGAGCAGGTAACCCCTTTGTAGCTTCTTGCCATTGGTCGCTTTTAGTTTTATCTAAATAGTAAATGGTTGAAAACGTTTCGTCATTATACTGATGTGCATGAAAAGGAGAACTGGAAGTAGCGATAACAAGGTTGTCTGGATCTCCAGTATTAACTGCTAAACCATAGCCATATCTGTAGCGAATACCAGCGATAGAGGTTGTCCAAGTACTTCCGTAATCATCACTTTCAATATATGTGTCTCTACCACCATTTAAAAAGGTATCTCCTAATACGCCGTATAATTTATTTGGATAGCGGGGGTGACTTTTTAAGACATGGATATCAATAGGTGCGTGTTCAGTTTGTGGTGTGCTCCAATGTTGACCGCCATCTTCAGACTGAATAAAACCACCCGCTTCAATTGTGAGTGAGATGATTTCAGGCGTAGCTCTATTTGTATCAATGCACTTTACGTGGTGTGTATGTGGTCTGGGTGGAAAGAACCACTGTGATTTTCCTGGGATGTCATCAAAGTCAGTTAATAATTCAAAGGTATGGCCTTGATCATAAGAGATAAATAGGGCGCTCGGTTCTGTACCCACTAAGACGGTGCCAACATCTCGACCTGTGTTAATCACGGATATGGCAGTGATTGATGTCATGTGAATGTCGCCTTTTTTAAATGAACTATTGTATGTGAAGCGTGTACCTATAGGGTGCCAAGTATTTCCTTTATCTTTGCTTTGCCATAAACCACGATCGAAAGTTCCGCAGTACAATACATGACTGTCTAAGGGATCTTGTGCTAGGGCAATTGTATTCATTCCGTTGAGTTTTTGTGTTATGTGTAATTGATTATTGTCTTCAGTGACAAGTAGTAATGTTTGGTCATAAGTTATTGCAAATTGTGCCATGATAACGAGTCTCCTTTGCATGCATTGATGCTTTTAGTATACGTCGCGTTGATAACGTTGATTTTTAATCATGTCTGTTAAATAGGCTTCAGCTTCAGTTTCAGTCATATGAGCTTCTTTAATAAGGACATAAATGAATGTGTCATGTACACCACTTGCCATTTCATCTTTGTTACCACAAAGGTAGATGATGGCACCAGCTTCAATCCATCTATAGAATTCGGCGCTATTTTCTTCAATACGGTGTTGTACATAGATTTTATTTTCAGTGTCCCTTGAGAAGGCTAAATCTAATTTACTCAATACGCCAGTATCGAGCCAAGATTCTAAGTCATCTTGATAGAGAAAATCATGATGATAGTTTTGATTGCCAAAAATTAACCACTGTTCACCTTTTAGGTTTTGGTGTGCGCGTTCTTGAAGGTAAGCGCGGTAAGGCGCAATACCTGTACCTGCACCAATCATGATAACGGGTGTTTCCGAATCATATGGAAATTTGAAATTTGGATTCTTTTTCAGATATACAGGAAGTGTATCCCCCGGGGCTGTACGTTCAGCTAATTGAACGGAACATACGCCAAATCGTTCACGATGATGTGATTCATATTTCACAACACGAACTGTGATGTGTACACTGTTGGGATTCACTTTATTACTACTTGCAATAGAATACTCTCGTGGTGGTAATTTTCTTAAAAGTTGTGGGAGCATCTTCGGTTCAAGTGCAACGGGTGTAAAATCCTTAATTAAATCAATAACATCTTTTCCATAAATATAGCTTTGAACCCATTCTGATTTTTGAATATTGGCATTTAACATCGGGTTGCCAAACAATTGTGCAGCATTCTTCATAAGAACGGGAGATAATTTAGAGATTTCAAAATCATGTGTTAAAGCGTCCTTAAGTGAACGGACTGAATCACTATCATTAATTTGGATAAGTGTTTCAGCATCCCAATGAAGTGCATCAATCAACTGATCGACAAGAACAGGGTCATTTTGTGGGATAACAACTAAGCTGTCACCAGGTTCATATACATCACGATAACCTTCAAGTGATAATTCAAGGTGTCTTACCTCTCGGGATGCTTCTGGTTGAGTAAGAATGGTATTTGTTAAGACTTCTGCTTGAAAAGGGTTTGATTTTGAATACGGTGCTTGAGGTTCTTCTATTGTCACAACTTCATCTTCAACATTCGGTGTGTCTTCATTTGAAGAGGGTGTGACTTGAGACAGTAATTCAAGCATATTTGTAATCCATTGTTCCGCAGTCTCTTCATAGTCAAAGTCACAATCAACTCTATCAGCGATTCTATGAGCACCGAGTTGGCCTAAGATATGATCGAAATCTTTACCTGCCTGACAAAAATCAGGAAAGTCTTGGTCACCAAGAGCCAACACTGCAAAATTAACTGCATTTAATTGTGGTGCATCATCGCTATGAAGGTGGTCATATAAATCTAACGCATTGATAGGTGGTTCACCAACGCCTTGTGTGGAACAAATAATAAAAAGATGTTCGACTTCTGGTAATGACGCTCTAGGAAAATCGTCCATATCCCAGAGATGCACGTTGAGATTTTGTGCTTTGAGTTTTGTTTCAAATGTTTCAGCGATTTCTTCAGCATTACCGGTTTCGGTACCATATAATACATGCACTTCTAATGGTTCTGTTTTCGTTTCGGTTGATGCGAGTTCAGATTCTGATTGCTCAGTAGTTGTTGAAGTTGCAGACGCAGGTATTGAATTAACCGATGTATGTGCTTGTATGTTCATGTCGTTGTCTAACGACTGAGATGTGTTTGGATTTAGTAGGTAACCACTTAACCAATGTTGCTGTTCTGTTGTTAGCATTGGTAGTAGTTGATTGATTAGTGCTAATTGCTCCTCGTTAAAAGGGGTGTTGTTTTGATTAAGTTGCACTCGTGTCACCTCTATTTATAATATTTATATAGAAAATAGGTGGATTGCCCCCCTACGATAAACTATATGGAATGTGATTGAATTATAACATTGATTCAATCATTTTAAATGATATGAATTATCATTTAAATAAAAATCAAACTAATGGCCTATACGCCTAATACACTGAAATATGCCCACATCATTATTTAGATGATGTGGGCATATATTTATATATTGAAAGGAAAATAATTTATTAAGAAGTGCTCAATTTCTTAATTTTTAATATAATGGCTAGGTTTTAATAATTTAATAAATATACGAAATGCGACGTTATTTTAAATCAGTTTAAGGTTTTATAGCAAATGCACGTACTGGAAATCCAGGTGCATCTTTAGGTTTAGGGCTTATCGTGTAGATAATGGCGCCACGGTCTGGAAGTTGATCTAGGTTCGTCAGTAGTTCAACTTGAAACGTGTTTTGTCCCAATACATAGCGTTCACCAACGATATCACCGTTTTTTGCTATATCGATGGAGGCATCTGTATCAAATGTTTCATGCCCAATTGCTTTAACTTTGCGTTCTTCAAGTAAGTATTTTAATGCATCTAACCCCCAACCTGGTAAATGTTGGTTTCCTTCGCTATCTTTGTTTTCGAATGGTTCAATGTTTGGCCACCGTTTTGACCAATCGCTACGAAAAGCAACGAATGTATCAGGTTCAATGGCACCGTTTGCTGATTCCCATTGTTCAATATGACTAAGCGTTAAAATAAAATCTGAATTTTTAGCTACTTCTTGTGAAAAGTCTAAAACAATCAGTGGTAAGGCAAGTTCTTTTAAATCGAGTTCGTGTAAATAACGTGTATTGTCTACAAAGTGAATGGGGGCGTCAATATGTGTCCCATACTGACTGACAATATCCCAATTTTGCACATAAAAGCCATCATCTGCTACATTAAACAGCGTTGAAACTTTGGCGCGTTCAAATTCACTGAAACAAGGAATATTTTCATCAAATGTGTGGGTCAAATCGACCCACGTTGATGATTTTAACTGCTCTAATTGATTCCATAAAGGATAATTCATTGGCATCACCTACATCATTGATAATTAAACGGTTGCTGGATTTGTTGATTTACGTAATTTATCAACTGAATTGACCAATACGCTTAGTGCTTCTTTCACTTCATCTTCTTTACGTGTTTTCAATCCGCAGTCTGGATTAACCCAGAAGAGTGAGCGGTCAATTTCTTGTAAAGCACGATTAATCGCAGCTGTAATTTCTGATTCGGTTGGAATACGTGGGCTGTGAATATCGTAAACACCTAGACCAATACCTAAATCGTATGTGATATCTTCGAAGTCTTTGATTAAATCACCATGACTACGTGATGTTTCGATAGAAATCACGTCTGCATCTAGATCATAAATAGCATGGATGATTTGACCAAATTGAGAATAACACATATGTGTATGAATTTGCGTTTCATCAGCTACTGAAGATGTTGATAGTTTAAAGGAATGAACCGCTTTATCTAGGTAGTCTGCATGGTATTCTGAACGAAGCGGTAAGCCTTCTCTTAGTGCAGGCTCATCTACTTGGATGATTTGGATACCTTCATTTTCTAATGCTAAAACTTCTTCATTAATCGCTAGGGCAATTTGATCTTGAACTTCTTCACGTGGTAAATCAACACGTTCAAAGGACCAGTTTAAAATAGTGACAGGTCCAGTTAACATACCTTTGACTGGTTTGTCTGTTAAACTTTGTGCATAAAGTGTTTCTTTAACAGTCAGTGGTTCTGTCCATTTAACATCTCCGTAAATAACTGGTGGTTTCACCGCACGTGAACCGTAAGATTGTACCCAACCATACTTAGTTACTAAGAAGCCTTGTAGCTTTTCACCAAAGAATTCTACCATGTCGTTACGCTCGAATTCACCATGTACTAGGACGTCTAAACCGATGTCTTCTTGAATTTTAATCCAGCGGGCAATTTCATCTTTTAAAAATGTTTCATACGCGTCATCGGTAATGCGGTTATTCTTCCAATCAGCACGGTATTTACGCACTTCTTGTGATTGTGGGAATGAACCAATTGTTGTCGTTGGTAAATCAGGTAGATTCAAACGTGCATCTTGTGCTTTTTTACGTTCTTTAAATACGGACTGTCTAGTCGTTCTGACGCTATCAAAGTCATATTCGAGATTTTTAAATGATTGATTTTGAAAGCGCTCATAACGTGCTTTTAATTCGTTATATTTGCGATCATCACTGTCATTGAATAAACGTTTGAGCGCATCTAGTTCATCTAGCTTTTCAGTGGCAAAGCTTAAACCTTCAGCGATAGAATCATCAAGTGTTTCATCATCAAGTGAAACAGGCACGTGTAACAGTGAAGATGATGGTTGAATCACAAGCTCATCCGTATAGTTCTGTAATGTTTCGATGAGGTCTTTTTTGGCTTCGATATCGGCAGCCCATACATTACGTCCATCAATAATACCTGCATAAAGTGTCTTAGTTCGATCAAACTTGCCGTCTTGGATTTGCTTGAGGTTAAATCCATGGTCATGTACGAAATCTAAGCCAATGCCTTTAATTGGGAGGCTGTTTATGAATGATAAGTTGGCACGTTCAAAATAAGTTTGAACGACTAAGTAATCTCCTAAATTCGCTTCAGAAAAATAATTATATGCAGTTTGCGTAATCTCTTCATAATCTGAACTATCGTCTGTCACGAGTGCAGGTTCGTCGATTTGAATATATTCTGCACCGGCATCAACTAATGATTGTAAGACTTCTTTATATAATGGCAATAAAGTCTGGACCTTATCTTCAAAAGATTGGTTGCCACCTTTAGATAATTTAACGAATGTAATTGGACCTACAATCACTGGATGTGCATTGACGTTTAGTGACTGTGCATAGTTAAAGCGTTCTAATAAGACATTTTTATTTAATTTTGGTTCGGCATGGTCCCATTCTGGAACGATATAATGATAATTTGTGTTAAACCATTTGATTAAGGCACTTGCTACATGTTCTTTGTTGCCTCTAGCAATATCGAAAAGTAAATCATCATTAACTTCTCTACCTTGAAATCGTTCAGGAATGATATTAAATAATAAAGAGGTATCAAGGATATGATCATATAAAGAGAAATCACCGACAGGAATACTAGATAAATTATAATTTTTTTGGAGTAATAAATTTTCTTTGTGTAAATCTGTTAATTGTTGATGCAATGTTTCTAAATCGAATTTATTTGCCCAGTAACCCTCGATAGCTTTTTTCCATTCTCTTTTTCTACCTAATCTTGGAAAACCTAAGTTTGATGTTTGAATTGTCATAATATTGCCTCCTGTTTAGTTGAAGTAATTGATTTTGAATAATTTGCAAGTTCAAGTGTGTAATCGACTTTTTGAAAGGGTGTAATTAAATACAAACCATTAAAATATTCGTGTACTGTGTCGATTAATTCTTTTGAAAGTTTAAGACTCAATGCTTTTGTTTTTGCTTTATCATCTTTAACAGCTACAAATTGGTCGAGAATGTCTTCTGATAATTTGATGCCTGGTACTTCATTGTGTAAAAATAGTGCATTGTTATAACTAGTGACGGGCATAACACCAATAAATAAAGGTACGTCTAAATGTTTCGTTGCTTCATAGACCTCTTTGATTTTTTCCTTGCTGTAAACGGGTTGCGTTATAAAGTAATGCATGCCGCTTTCTAGCTTTTTCTCTAGGCGGCGTACCGCACCGTCTAGCTTTCTTACATTTGGATCAAATGCACCTGCGATGTTGAAGTTCGTCTGCGTCTTCAGCGCATCACCATCAGTGTTAATACCTTGGTTAAATCGCAAAGCAATTTCAGTTAATCCTTTAGAATTCACATCATAGACATTTGTTGCACCAGGAAGATGTCCAATCTTCGAAGGGTCCCCTGTAATGGTCAAAATTTCATTAATGCCTAATAAGGATAGGCCGAGTAAATGGGACTGTAATCCTATCAAGTTTCGATCACGACAGGTAATGTGGACCAATGGTTCAATGTCATAATGTTGTTTGATAATGCTTGCCGCTGCAACGTTACTGATTCTCACAGTCGCTAATGAATTATCGGCTAGTGTAACGGCATCGATGTTTGCATCATCAAGTTTTTTGATATTTCTGAAAAATAAGTCTGTGTCTAGATGTTTAGGTGTATCTAGTTCAACTATAATGGTAGGTCTATGTTTTACTTTTGACGTTAGATTTTGCTTTTGAGTCGGTTTTTCAGGGTGGTTCACATATTTAGTTATAGGAATCACATTTTTTTCGGTAACAGGTTTCAAATTAGAAACGGATGACTTAATATATTGAATGTGTTCAGGTGTTGTGCCACAACATCCACCAATTAAGCGCACACCCTCATTGATAAGTTGTTCAGCGACTTTTCCAAAATAAGCGGCATTATCACTATATTTAAACTTACTGTTTTCAATATCTAATAAGCTTGCGTTAGGATAACAGGATAGATAAGCACCATCTGGCAATTCAATATGTGAAAAGGACTGCTGCATATGGTGTGGGCCATGGTGACAATTTAATCCAACAATATCGGCACCACTCTCAACAACTTGTTGTAGGGCTGTGTTGATTTCAATACCATTTCTCAAATAATTTGTATTTAACGCAGTGAGTTGAGCGATAACCGGAATATCGTATTTACGCTTAGTAGCTTTGATAATTGTCGTAAGTTCTTCTAAGTCGTAATAGGTTTCGAATAGAATGGCATCAACACCTGCATCAATTAATGTTTCGATTTGTATTTCTGTATGATATTGAATGGATGATAATTCGAGATCTTCTTGCTTAATACCTCTGAATCCACCTACAGTACCTAAAATAAATGTCTCGTCATTAGCTGCTTGTTTGGCAATTTCAACGGCTGCGTAGTGAATGTCTTTTACCTTATGCTCAAGGCCAAAAGGTTTTAACTTTTCAAAATTTGCGCCATACGTATTAGTTTGAATAATATCTGCACCAGCTTCGATATAGGTGCGATGTATACGTTCCACTTTGTCGGGATTGGTAATATTGTAAGCTTCAGGACAAGTATCTAGACCTTCGGAGTAAAGAATAGTGCCAATTGCACCATCAGCTACTAATATGTTGTGTTGTAGTTTGTCGAGTAGTTGACTCATTGAAAGCCTCCTTAAATGCATAATTGAGATCAGAGATTAATTCATCAGCTGCTTCTAATCCAACGCTTAATCTAAACAAGCCAAATGTAATATTTCTTGCGTCTCTCACTTCTTTTGGGACGGCTGCATGTGACATAGTAGCTGGATGTGAAAGGATAGTTTCAACACCACCTAAGCTCACAGAAACTAAGGGTAAAGAGAGCGCATCGACAAAAGCTTGCGCTTTTGTTTCGTCTTTTAAGCGAAACCCTAATACCGCACCACCGTGACTAGATTGTGATAAGTGTAGCTCACTATTACCTGGGTAATAAACTTCGGCGATTTCATCGCATTGTGCTAAGAAATCATAGATTTGCTTTGTATTTTCAACGGATTGATTGAACCGTACAGGTAATGTCTTTAAATGTTTAGCCAATGTCCAGCTATCTTGAGCAGAAAGTGCAGTGCCGGTACCATTTTGTAATAAATATAAAGCGTCAGCGATGACTTTATTATTTGTTATTGCTGCGCCTGCAATAATGTCACTATGCCCACTTAAGAATTTGGTAGCACTATGTACTACAATATCAGCGCCAAGTGTTAATGGTGATTGTCCTAGTGGCGTCATAAATGTATTATCTACAGCTAATGTGAGATGATGTTTTTTAGCAATATCTGCTGCACCTCTAATGTCTGTAATTTTGAACAGTGGATTAGAAGGTGTTTCAATATATATCAGTTTCGTATTGTCTTGAATGGCATGTTCAATTTCGTTTAAATGCGTAGTGTCAATAGTTGAAAATTCAATATTGAAACGCGTTAAAATTTGTTCAGTTAATCTAAACGTACCGCCGTAAACATCATCTGGTAAGATGACATGGTCACCAGCTTTTAAAGTGAGCAAGACTGCTGAAATTGCTGCGATACCTGATGCGTAAGCAAAGGCATACTGCCCGCCTTCTAACTTAGCTAATTTTTCTTCTAACAAGGCGCGATTGGGATTGCCACTTCTAGCATAGTCGTACTGAGCACCGCCACCTAAAACTTTTTGATGAAATGTTGAAGAATCGTATAATGGAGGATTTGCTGAATCATAATCTATACCTCTATGTGCATCAAATATTACTTCTGTTTCTCTTGATAAACTCATAAAATCACTCCTTGTTTAGATTTTTCTAGCGCTTGAATGATGTCATTTTCAATATCTTCATAATTCTCGATTCCGATGGATAATCTAAGTAAATATTCATCAATGCCACGTTTGTCTTTTTCTGTATCTGGCATATCTACATGTGTTTGCGTATATGGAAATGTAATAAATGTTTCTGTGCCACCAAGACTTTCGGCAAAAATACAAATATTTAAATGTTCTAAGAATTTGTCGGCTTTATAATCTTTATTTAAACGTAAACTCAACATGCCTGTACGTCCGCTATACAGCACTTTGTCGATGGCATCTAAATTACTACATCGTTCAGCAAGTAATTTAGCGTTGTATTCCGAGCGGTCCATTCTCAAATGGAGTGTTTTTAAACCGCGTTGGAGCAAGTAACTATCGAACGGTGACAACGTCGCGCCAATCATATTGTGCAATTGGCCTAATTGTTCAGCAAGATGTTGATCCTTAACAGTGACTACACCTGCTAATACATCGTTATGTCCACCAATATATTTTGTGGCTGAATGTAAGACAATATCTGCGCCATCTTCTAAGGGTGTAGAAAGGTAAGGTGTTAAAAATGTATTATCGATAACAGTTAATAAGTTAAACTGCTTGGCTAGGATGTAGAAAGGATCCACATCAACTTCAATCATTTGTGGGTTTGAAATAGGTTCAATGAACAAAGCTTTGGTATGTTCTGTAATACTTTGTTCCACTTCTTCATAATTGAGAAAATCAACATATTTGAAATGAATACCGTATTGTTGCTCATAAAAGTCAAAAAGTCTAAACGTACCACCATATAAATCGAAAGATACTAATATTTCATCACCAGATTTGAACAAGTTACATATCAATTGAATGGCTGACATGCCACTTGATGTTGCAAATGAAGCAACGCCGCGTTCTAATTTAGCAAATGCTTCCTCAAATGCTGAGCGAGTCGGATTCTTTGTTCTCGTATAGTCATAGCCTGTAGATGCACCCAGTTGTGGGTGTTGGTAAGCTGTGGATAAATATATTGGATTTGCAATAGCCCCTGTATGATCATGTGATAAAGCAATTTGTGCTAGTTCAGTATTTTTCATAATAGTTAACCTCCTTGTAAAAATAAAAAAGCTTTCGTCCTTTAAATCCGAAAAATTCGGATGTAAAGGACGAAAGCTTAGCTCGCGGTACCACCTTTGTTTGTTACATTATCGCTAAAGTAACCTTATCCAGTACGCTAAATTGTTGAATGATTAACGTATACTGAATTGTGTCATCGCACAGACGTTAAAATAAAAACCCATTCTATTTAGAAATAAAATGAGTATTAACGAAAGATACGACACGTGGAATAATCCAGTACGCCATTTAACAAAATGTTAATACTGTATCGCTATAACGGGCGATTCCGTTGATACCTCATATTGGCACCAACACTCAAAGGCCATTTTCAAACATGCTTTCTGTATCTTCTTTCAGCGCTACGAAGACTCTCTGTGACAGCAGTGTAAGTTCTACTTTCCTTATTACTGTGTTTTTATTTGTGTGATTTCGAATTTGATATACCCAAGATTACACATTAAAATTACTTTTGTCAACAACTTATCTGAAAATTTCGATTTAACTAATTATTTGTTCAGCATTTTAAGATAGATGAGTGATGATATAATGGTACTATCGAATATATAAATGACACTAAGTAGATTATATGAAAGTAGGTGTTTGAAAATCGAAAACCAGCGAGATGAACGATTAACGATAGAAGATAATGAAAACATTCAAAAAATAAATATTCAAAGGGTTAAAGCAAACCCATATCAACCGCGTAAAACATTTGATGAAGAACGATTAAATGATCTAGCAAAATCGATTAAACTTCATGGCATATTACAACCCATCGTCTTAAGAAAAACGATTTCTGGCTATCATATCGTTGTGGGTGAAAGACGTTTTCGAGCTGCAAGCATGGCTGGTTTGACTGAAATTCCTGCCATCGTTAAATCGCTTACGGATGAAGACATGATGGAACTTGCAATTATCGAAAATTTGCAACGTGAAGATTTAAATGCAATTGAAGAAGCAGAAAGTTATCGTAAATTGATGGATGATTTGAATTTAACACAACAACAAGTTGCTCAGCGTTTGAGTAAATCCAGACCATATATTGCTAATATGCTGCGCTTATTAAATTTACCAAAAGTAGTAGCTGATTTGGTGAAACAAGGTGAATTATCAGGTGCGCATGGACGCACACTATTAGGTGTGAAAGATAAGCGAAAGATGCAAAGCATCGCCAAACAAGCCGTCCGAGAGTCTTGGAGTGTAAGAGAATTAGAAAATTATGTAACCACACACTATAGTGAAAATAAAACGAAAGCAGAAACTACACAAAAAGCAGCAAAACCAAAATTCATTAGACAACAAGAACGCCAACTTAAAGAACAATATGGTGCAAAAGTGGCGATTTCTACTACGAATAAAAAGGGGAATATTACATTCGAATTTAAGTCTGAAGACGAATTTAGAAGATTAATACACCAATTAAATAATAAATACAATAGAGAATAATGGTTGAAATGTTGAAACAGCAATAAAAAAACAAAAAAGTCTATAAAAAAAAGCACCAAGCTATATTATATAGCTTGGTGCTTTCAGACTGTCGACAAAGTCTACGACTTTGTTGGCAGTTTTTTTATGCACGCTTTCCGCGGGCACTGCCTTAGCCTGTAGTCTTCGGCTAGTGCTATTCCCGCAGGAGTCGGCATAAATCACTGCCA
>NZ_MRZN01000027.1 GCF_002614725.1 Staphylococcus edaphicus
AAAGCGCTTGAAGCTGACGAACTGAACGAAAGACGAAACGAGCTTACAAGCGGTAAGTGAGTGAGGAAAGAGAGAAAGTGAGAAAAGATGCGAGCGCTTGTCTCATGATAGTAAAAGCTCCTTAGCGCCGATGGTAGCAGACTTACGTTCCGCAAGAGTAGGACGTTGCCAGGCAATTAGAGACCCAAACGGGTCTCTTTTTTTTATGTCTATAGAGCTTAACTTCCACTTCGAAGAAAAGACTACCAACAAAAAAGCGAATTCTTGGTAGTCTAGAATAATGCTATGAATGGGTACTTTATTATAATTAGATTAATAGAGAGTATAGCATTTTATTCTCATTAATATAGATATTTGATTTATCAAATTCATCTACATTTGCTTTTAAGTTCTCTAAATCTTTATGATTATTTAACTGAATACCAATTATTACGGTACCAGTATTTTGTGAAGATTTTTTGAGGTATTCAAATTTAGTAATATCATCTTTTGGTCCTAGGACTTCATTAACAAATTCTCTTAATGCACCAGGACGTTGAGGGAAGTTCAGTATAAAGTAATGTTTCATTTCTTCAAATAATAAGGAACGTTCTTCAATTTCCTTCATCCGATTAATGTCATTATTACCACCGCTTACGACACAGACAACTGTTTTACCTTTGATTTCTGATTGGTATTGGTCAAGCGCTGCAACACTTAATGCACCAGCTGGTTCAGCAATGATGGCTTGTTTTGAGTACATATCCAAAATTGTTGAACAAACAGCGCCTTCATGTACTTGAATATAATCATCTACGACATTTTTTGAAATATCAAAAGTAATTTCTCCAACACGAGCTACAGATGCGCCATCAACAAATTTATCGATTTCTGGTAAAGTGACAACTTGATTTTCTAAAACTACGGAAGTATACATACTAGATGCACCTGCAGGCTCAACACCAATGATTGACGTCTGTGGTGAGTGTGCTTTAAAATAAGTACCTACACCAGAAATTAAACCACCGCCACCGATAGCTGCAAATAGGTAATCAAATTGAATAGCATCATCTTTAGATTGTTCAAGAATTTCTTTAGCTAATGTACCTTGTCCAGCTATAGTATAAATATTGTTGAAGGGATCGATGAAATTCATTTTATTATCTTCAGTATAAACAAGCGCTTCTTTGAGACATTCGTCAAATGTGTCACCAGTTAATACAACTTCTGCATTGTTACCTCCAAAAAATTTCACTTGATCAATTTTTTGAAGTGGTGTAGTTACCGGCATAAAGATGACAGCTTTTAAATTTAATTTACTAGCTGTATAAGCCACACCTTGAGCATGGTTACCTGCACTCGCACAAGTAATACCATTTTGTTGGTCATGTTCATTTAAGGCTACAATGGCGTTATAGGCACCCCTTAGTTTAAATGATCTAACCCATTGCAAATCTTCACGCTTTAAGTATACGTTGCAATCATATTTTTGAGATAAATAATGATCTTTTTGTAATGGTGTCTCTTTAACTATATCTTTTAATTGTAAGAAAGCTTCATCTATATCTTTTGAAGAAACAGTTGTTTTAACAGTCATAAGTTTCACCCTTTATTTAATTAATATGTTTTTGCTGTTTCATAATTTTTAATTGCTTCTTCATATTGTAATGTAATGTCAATGTCATCTAAACCATTGACGAGTTTTTTCTTCCAAGTTTCATCAATTTGAAAATTAAATGATTTGTCATTTGTTGAAACAGTTTGATTTGGTAAATCTATGGTAATTTCTCCAGCGTTTGCTAGATACTCCCTTATTTCTTTATCTAGTACAATTGGTAACATTGCGTTCTTGGTACAATTCATATAAAAAATATCACTATAGCTACCAGCGATAATAATATCAAATCCGTAGTCTTTAATAGCCCACGCAGCATGTTCACGACTAGACCCACATCCAAAATTTTCTCCTGTAATTAAAATAGTTGCGTCTTTATACTCAGGTTTATTAGGATTGAAATCTGGATTATCTGATCCATCGTCTAAATAGCGCCATTCATCAAATGCAAAAGGGCCAAATCCAGTTTTAGAAATACGCTTTAAATGTACTTTTGGAATGATTTGGTCAGTATCAATATTGTCATTAAAGAGTGGAACGACTTTGCCTGTATAAGTTGTGATAGGTTTAATTTCCATTTAGACGACCACCTTTCTTACATCTACAAATTTTCCATTTATAGCAGCAGCTGCCGCCATAGCAGGTGATACTAAATGTGTGCGCGCACCTTTACCTTGGCGTCCTTCAAAATTACGATTACTTGTTGATGCACAATGTACGCCATTAGGCACTTGGTCCGGATTCATTCCTAAACACATTGAGCAACCTGGCTCTCTCCAATCAAAACCAGCATCTTTAAATATTTTATCAAGACCTAATTTTTCTGCTTCTATTTTAACCGTGCGTGAACCAGGTACTACAATCGCAGTAATGTTGGGGTGCACGGTATTACCTTTGACGATATGACTTGCTTCAACCAAGTCAGAAAGGCGAGCATTTGTGCAAGAACCTAAGAATACATAGCCTAAATCTATGTCCTCAGCTTTTTGACCAGGTTGAAGACCCATATATTGATATGCACGTTCATCATTGACATTTTGAATTTCAGGGAACGGTGTATTAAAACTTACACCCATTTCTGGATTAGTTCCCCAAGTTACTTGAGGCTCTAAAGTAGATACATCTAGCGTAATCACTTTATCAAATTCAGCATCGTCATCTGTATATAATTCTTGCCAAGCATCTATGTCATATTTGAAATTTGTGGCGTATGGGCGTCCTTTAACATATTCAAAAGTTGTTTCATCGGGAGCCATCATACCATATTTTGCGCCAGCTTCTATCGCCATATTACAAATTGTCATTCTAGCTTCCATAGATAAACTGCGAATCGTTTCTCCAGAAAATTCTAAAGCATACCCAGTACCAAAATCTACACCATATTGATTAATAAGGTATAAGATAATGTCTTTAGCATAAACACCCGTAGGTAATTGTCCAGTAACATCAATTTTTAAATTCTTCGGTTTAGTTTGCCAAAGTGATTGCGTTGCAAAAACATGTTCAACTTCACTAGTACCAATACCAAAAGCAATTGCGCCAAATGCACCATGAGTAGCTGTATGTGAGTCACCACAAACAATGGTCTTACCTGGTTGAGTTAATCCTGTTTCAGGACCAACCATGTGTACAATACCTTGCTCGTCAGACCCCATATCAAAAATATGAACCCCAAAGGCTTTTGCATTGTCTTGTAAAGTATTGATTTGTTTATTAGCAATTTCATCCTTAATGTTAAAAATATCGACAGTAGGGACGTTATGATCTAAAGTTGCAAAAGTTAGGTCGGGTCTACGTAATTGTCTGTTTTGTAGTCTTAATCCTTCAAAGGCCTGAGGAGATGTGACTTCATGTATAAGATGTAAATCAATGTATAATAATTGTGGGTCACCTTCTTTACCGGTTAAGACATGCTTGTTCCAAACTTTATCAAATAGTGTTTTACCCATATGACATCTCCTCCTTTTTAAAGATTTTCTTTTACGAAATTAAAAATTTCTGATGTATTGTAATTACCATTGAGATCACGGGTTGTCTTACCTTCTTTTATTAATTGATATATCACAGTCTCTAAATGATTTGCTGCTGTTTCTTCATTTAGACTTTCTCTCAGACACATTGCTACGGACAATAACATCCCAAATGGATTTGCTTTATCCTGATTAGCAATATCTGGAGCAGAACCATGAATAGGTTCATACAATCTAGGACCTTGTTCACTAAAGCTCGCTGAAGGTGATAATCCTAACGAACCAGGTATTACTGATGATTCATCACTTAAAATATCTCCAAATAAATTTTCTGTAACTATGACATCGAATTGTGAGGGATTAGTAATTAAATGCATTGCACAAGCATCGACGAGTAAGTGATTCACTTCAACGTCAGGATATGATTGAGCAACATCATTAATTACATTACGCCACAATTTACTAGATGAGAGTACATTTTCCTTATCTACAGAGGTTAATTTTTGTTGTCTCTTCTGAGCTAAATCAAATGCTACTTTGGCTATGCGTTCAATTTCCTTTCTTGTATAAGTAAGGGAATCAAGCGCATCGTTATCATTGAGCTTCTTAGGTTCACCAAAATAAATACCACCCGTAAGTTCTCTTACTAATACAAAATCTGTACCAACGACGCGTTCTTCTTTAATTGGAGATAGGTGGCTTGTACCTTTTGTCACAGTAGTGGGGCGTATATTGGCGAATAAACCTAATGCTTTACGGATACCAAGTAATCCTTGTTCTGGCCTGTTATTTGGGTCTGTCCATTTCGGCCCACCAACTGCACCCAATAGAATTGCGTCAGCTTTTTTACAAGCATCTAATGTTGAGAACGGAAGAGGCTCACCATAGTTATCTATAGCAATACCACCAAAATCATGTGTTTCTAATTCATATTCAAAATTGTAAGCATTACTTAGGTGTTCTAATATTGCTAATGAGCCATTCATTATTTCTGGGCCTATTCCATCACCGGGAAGGGCAACAATCTTATAACTCATGAATGAATACCTTCTTCCACTTTTGTATTAGCTACATATTTGGCATGTGCTTCCACATATGATTTACAAGATGCTAATAAGATATCATAATCTATACCGACACCAGTTACTACTTGTTCATCAATTTTTATTTGTACATGAACTTCAGCCTGTGCATCTGTTCCTTCTGTGACAGAATCTATACGGTATTCGATTAATTCTGTCTGACGGTTGAAAATGCGATCGACTGCATTATATACAGCAACTATAGAGCCAGTACCTATACTTGAATCTTGATACGTATTGCCATCTTTATCTTTTATTACAACGACAGCACTTTGTAAGCCACCAGAAACAAATTGTAATTGAAGTGTTTCTACTTTATATATGGCATTTTGTTCATGTTCGGTACCTTGAATTAAAGCATGAATATCGCGATCAGTGACTGCTTTTTTCTTATCAGCAACTGTTTTGAATTGTTTGAATAACGCTTTCTGTTCTTCAGGGTCAACATCGTATCCTAAAGCAGTCAGTTTTTCGGCAAAGGCATGCTTACCAGAAAGCTTTCCTAGTGGTAATTCAGTCGTTTTAACACCAACAAGTTGAGGAGTCATAATCTCATAGGTTTCTGGATTTTTAAGTATACCGTCTTGGTGTATACCTGATTCATGACTAAACGCATTTTGACCAACGATTGCTTTATTTCTTGGGACTCGAATACCTGCAAATCGAGCAATTAAATCAGACGTTTGTTTTGTAGCTTCTAAATTAATTTGAGTTTGATTACCATAGTGGTCTTGGCGAACATAAAGGCCCAGTGCAACTTCTTCAAGTGCTGTATTACCAGCACGTTCACCAATACCATTCAGTGTACCTTCAATACGTTTTGCTCCATTTTCAATTGCTGCCATACTATTTGCTACAGCAAGACCTAAATCATCATGACAATGTGCACTATAAATTACATCGTGGTCTGAATGAATAGATGCTTGTAGTGTTTTGAAAATTTCACCATATTCTTCTGGATAGCTAAATCCTACAGTATCAGGGACATTAATCACACTAGCACCAGCGTCTACTGCTGTTTGAACACATTCGATTAGAAAGGGTAATTCAGTTCTTGTTGCGTCTTCAGGTGAAAACTGAACAACCTCAAAATATTGTTTAGCATAAGAAACGTGCTCTTTAATTGATGCTAATACTTCTTCTTTAGTCATCATCAGTTTTGAATCACGATGAATAGGGCTTGTTGCAATAAATACATGAATTCTAGGTATAGCTGCCTCTTTTGTTGCTTCATATACTGCATCTATATCTTTTTTAACACAACGTGCTAATCCACAGACAGCTGTAGTAGTTAAAGTTTTTGCAATCGCTTCAACCGATTTAAAACTACCAGAGCTAGAAGCGGGGAAGCCAGCTTCAATAATGTCTACGCCCCATTTTTCAAGTTGTTTAGCAATCTTCAATCTTTCGTCGAATGAAAAGTTTACGCCAGGTGTTTGTTCGCCGTCTCTTAGTGTTGTATCAAAAATTTGAATATGGCTACTCATTTTCAACATCTCCTATAAATGATTTTTAGACAAAGGTCTCGATATCGAGAAAGTTGAAGCATCTTACTAAATATACTAATACAGCAATATTTACTTTTGCATTAGAACAAAGTTAGATGGTTCTAATCACGATATAGTACGATGAGTTGTCTAATTATTTTTCAATGCTTTTAGATTTGATAAATGGCATCATATCACGAAGATCTCTACCAACCGCTTCGATTTGATGACCATGTTGTTCTTCACGTAATTTATGGAATTCTTCAAAATTATTTTGATTATCTTTAATGAAGCGATCACTGAAGTTTCCATTTTGAATATCATCTAGTACAGCTTTCATATTGTCTTTAACGTCAGGTGTGATGACACGTGGACCAGAAACATAATCACCAAATTCAGCTGTATTTGAAATGGAATAGCGCATGTTTTCCATACCACCTTCATACATTAAATCAACAATTAATTTCATTTCATGTAACACTTCAAAATATGCAATTTCAGGTTGATATCCAGCCTCCACTAATGTTTCAAAACCAGTTTGGATTAATTTAGTAGTACCGCCACAAAGAACTGCTTGCTCTCCGAATAAGTCAGTTTCTGTTTCTTCTTTGAATGATGTTTCTAATACACCAGCGCGTGTCGCACCAATACCTTTTGCGTAACTTAATGCTAAATCTGTAGCTTCGCCACTTGCATCTTGTTCAACTGCAAATAGGGCAGGTACTGCGCTTCCTTCAGCAAATGTGCGACGTACTAAATGTCCTGGTCCTTTAGGTGCCACTAAGAAAACATCAACGTTTTCTGGTGGTTGAATCACTCCGAAATGGATGTTAAAGCCATGAGCAAATACTAGTGCATTATTTGCCACTAAGTTTGGTTCAATTTCTTCTTTGTAAACTTGGCCTTGAATTTCATCTGGTAATAACACCATGATGACATCAGCTTGCTTTGCTGCTTCATTTACAGGATGTACTTCGAAACCATCATCTTTAGCTTTGTCAAAAGAACGTCCAGGTCTGATACCGATGATGACATCATAACCATTGTCTTTTAAATTTTGGGCATGAGCATGACCTTGAGAGCCATATCCAATGATTGCTACTTTTTTACCTTGTAAAGCGTCCTTTGTAACTGATTGATCATAATAAACTGTTGTCATAATAAAATCCTCCATTTTTTCAATTAAGTATTGTATCAACTTTCAATTTAAACTAATGCTGCTGAACCAGTTCTTGAAACTTGTTCAATTTGATATGATGATAAATCATCTAATAAATTATCCATCGTATATTGTGGACCAGAAGCTTGTAGATACGTAGAAGAGGCTTCCTGTTTCAATATAGAGACTAGCGCATCATATGGTTTGATTACATTTTGCAAATCTTGTTGATTAGTTGGTGTCTTTAATTTAACAAGTACTAATTCTCTGTTATACGTATTGTTTTCCGTGATGTCTTCTACATCGATAATGTTAATCTGTTTTTCTAATTGTTGAAGTAGGTTACGTAGTACATCTCTATCTGGCACTTCTGCTACAAAAGTAATATCAGAAATACCTTCTTCTAAAGTAGGAGTTGCTGATAATGTCACGATATTAAACTGTCTACGAACGAAGATACTAGTTAAACGGTTTAGCGTACCAGCTTTATCTCTTACTTTTGTCCTAAACGTCCTTCTCATAATAGTCCCTCCATTTCATGATTGGCTTTACCACTTGGTACCATTGGAGATACAGGTTCTATAGGTGAAATTCGTACATCAATGAGTGCAGGCCCATCATGCTGAAAAGCTGCATCTAATTGTTGTTCTAATTGATTTGGATCATTAACTAAAAAGCCTTTCACATTATAAGCTTCGGCTAATTTTAAAAAGTCTGGTTGTCCATTAAATACGGAGTGTGAAAAACGTTTATTAAAGAATTTATCTTGCCATTGTTTAACCATACCGAGCGTGCCGTTATTGATAATGACAATTTTTATATCAAGATTATACTCTTCTAATATGGCCATCTCTTGATTTGTCATTTGGAAACCACCATCACCTACAAAGGCCACGACTGTTTTATCTGGTTCTGCAAGCTTTGCTCCTATAGCAGCAGGTATACCGAATCCCATTGTACCGAGGCCACCACTTGTTACAAGTTGACCGTGATTTTTAAAAGGATAGAATTGAGCAACCCACATTTGATGTTGACCTACATCAGTGGTTACTACAGCATCACCTTGAGTGATTTCTCCGATATATTCAATTGTTCGTTGTGGTTTAGAAAATACACCTTCTTCATCTTCTTTATAAGAAAAGGGTTGCTGTTCTTTATTTTTAGTACAAGTATCCAACCACGCTTCATGTCTAATCGCATTACTTTCAAAATCTAATAAAGCCTCTAATGTTGCTTTACAATCTGCAACGATACCTAAGTCAACTTTGATGATTTTATTGATTTCTGATGCATCTATATCAACGTGTACAATTTTGGCGTTTGGTGCAAGGTCATCTGGATTACTTGCTAGGCGATCGTCAAAACGACTGCCAAAGTTAATGAGTAAGTCGCATTCTGTTAAGGCCATATTGCTTGCATATGATCCATGCATACCACCCATACCTAAAAACAGTGGATGCTCATATGGTATAGCACCAAGGCCTAATAACGTACTTACAACAGGAAGTTGATGTCTGTTTACAAATTCTGTAAATACTTTATTTGCTTTTGCATGATTGATGCCAGCTCCTGAAAGAACAATCGGCTTTTTAGCACTTTTAAGATAGTCACGTAATTTTTGAATATCTTCCTTTTTAGGTTGATTAGGGACAGTATATCCCGGTAGTTCTAATTCTTCTGTTACTTGAGCGTTAGTTGATAAAATGCCCATATCTTTTGGAAAATCAATAACAACAGGGCCTTTTCTACCAGTATTAGCAATATGAAATGCTTCATGAATTATGGTAGGAATATCATTTACGTTTTTGACTTGATAATTATGCTTGGTAATAGGTGTTGTCATTGAAAGCAAGTCAGCTTCTTGGAATGCATCTTTCCCAATGCCAGGTGTGGCTACTTGGCCTGTGATGACAACTAATGGTAATGAATCGCTATATGCATCAGCGATACCTGTAATTGCATTTGTTGCTCCTGGACCACTAGTTACGACCACGACACCGGTATTGCCAGATACTCTTGCATATCCTTCAGCTGCATGTGTAGCTCCTTGTTCATGTCTTGCAAGAATATGTTTAATTTTCCCTTCATAAAAAGTGTCGTAAAGTGGGAGTACTGCACCACCTGGATAACCAAAGATAAAGTCTACATTTTCACTTGCAAGTGATTCTACCAATAATTCAGAACCTGATCTCATTTCATCTATTGTTTGTTGTTCCAATTCAACTTCAGGTTCAACAGCTTCAGCTGCTTCAAAAGAATCGAAATCTTCTGACAATTCCTCTTCAAGTATTTCTGTTTGTTTAGGCATAATACTCACTCCTTAAATGAGATTTTCTGGTACTTGCATGATGCCGCCTGTATTAGCACTTGTCACTAATGCAGTGTAACGTGCAAGATATCCTGTCTTAACTTTTGCTTTAAATGGTTTTACATGTTGTTTACGTGCATCTAATTCTTCTGTTGAAACATTAACATCTAACGTTCTGTTCGTTAAATCTATTGTGATTTCATCTCCGTCATTGATTAACCCAATAGGGCCACCTGCTGCAGCTTCCGGAGAAATATGTCCAACTGCAATGCCTCTGGTTGCACCTGAGAATCTACCGTCTGTAATGAGGGCTACATCTTTTCCTAACCCACGACCTACAATAGAAGAAGTAGGGGCTAACATTTCTGGCATGCCTGGTCCACCTTTAGGTCCTTCATATCTGATGACGACAACGTGGCCTTCACGAACATCATGATTATCAATAGCTTCAACCGCTTCATCATGAGAGTCGAAACAAATAGCTTTACCTTTAAAGACTTTGATTGATGGATCAACGCCACCCACTTTAATGACTGCACCTTTAGGAGCAAGATTTCCATATAAGATAGATAGTCCGCCTTGTTTATCATATGGATTATCTAAATGTCTGATAACATCACTATTTAAAATTTCTTTATTTTCATTGTTTTCACGTAATGTTTTGCCTGTTGCAGTAATTCTATCAGGATGCAAAGTACCTTCTTTTTTAAATAATTCGTTAATGATTGCAGGTACACCACCAGCTTCATGTACATCATGCATAGAATACGAAGAGCTTGGTGCTATTTTGGAAAGGTAGGGTGTTTTCTTGGCAATTTCATTAATTCGTGTTAAATCATAATCAATTCCTGCCTCATTTGCGATAGCAAGCGTGTGAAGCACTGTGTTTGTTGAACCACCCATAGCCATATCTAAGGCGAATGCATCGTCAATTGCTTCTTGTGTCACAATATCTTTAGGTTTAAGATCATTTTTAATGTTATCTACTAATTTGAATGCAGCTTCTCTAATCATTTCTCTACGTTGTTCACTAACTGCGAGTGCAGTGCCGTTATATGGAAGGGCTAATCCTAAAACTTCCATTAAACAATTCATTGAATTTGCAGTAAACATGCCTGAACATGACCCACAAGTAGGGCAAGCATTTTGTTCCATATCTAAAAACTCATTTTTTGAAATTGAGCCATCTTTAAATGCGCCAACTGCTTCGAACATAGATGAAAGTGTTAGCGCTTTACCTTCAGAAGATAAACCGGCTTTCATTGGACCACCTGAACAAAAAATTGCTGGTACATTTGTACGAACAGCTGCTAATAACATGCCTGGTGTAATTTTATCGCAATTAGGGATGTAGAATACACCATCAAACCAATGGGCATTGATTACTGTTTCAGCTGCATCAGCGATGATTTCTCTAGATGGAAGGGAATATCTCATTCCGATATGGCCCATTGCAATACCATCATCTACACCGATTGTGTCAAATTCGAAGGGAATTGCACCTGCTTCTCGAATTGCTTCTTTTGCTATGTCTGCTAATTCTCTTAGGTGTACGTGTCCTGGGACAATATCAATATATGAGTTACAAATTGCCACGAATGGCTTATTCATATCTGTTGGTTTTTCTAATGCACCCGTTGCATGTAAAAGACTTCTTGCTGGTGCTTGCTGATCTCCTTTTTTGATCATGTCACTTCTCATATTTAATTCCCCCATAAAATTGAAAATAAAAAAGTGTCCCAATAAATTATTGGGACACTTTAAAGTCCCATTCAACTAGAATAAGGACTTAAACGTTTAGTAGTTTCTTTACTAAAGTTCCAGTCCTATGAGCATAATAAAATGACTAAAATATTTGAAGTTGTTGGTTGAGTTTGCATGGTATTTTGGGTCATTTTATTATACTCCTCTCGATAGAATGGTTTGTTTTTCTGATTTGTTTGAAATATCTAAAAAATTGATAAATTAAATTTACTACAATGGAATAGCTATGTCAATAACTTTTTGAAATTTTCTGTTAATTTGAATGTTTCTAATTTAAAGGAACTTGTTTTCATATGAAGTATTATTTGCAAAAATTTGTTAAACTATAGTAGTTAATTTAAGACAAAGACAGAACAGACTTGTAAAGTATAAGGCCATAATTAATCACTTTAATTTTAATAAAATCAAATGGTGTTATAAAAGTTTAAATTGCATAAACTTAAAGATAATACATTTAAGATATAAAAATAAGTTTAATAGAGTACCTGAGCAAATGCTCATGTGTAAAAGCAACTAATCACAATAAATTGTGAAGTTGAATAAAAGGAACACCTGAGCAAATGCTCATGTGTAAAAGCAACTAATCACAATAAATTGTGAAGTTGCTTTAAAAGGAGAGGGCAATGATAAAAATTAATGATTTGGAAGAAATGAAAATATTTGGCAGCATTTTAACTAAATACCTGTCTGCTGGAGATGTAATTTTACTGGATGGAGATTTAGGTGCTGGTAAGACGACATTGACTCAATTTATAGGAAAAACATTGGGTGTGAAAAGAAATATTAATTCTCCTACATTTAATATTATAAAATCCTACAATGGCAGCAATTTAAAATTACATCATTTGGATTGCTACAGATTAGAAAATTCAGATGAGGATTTAGGTTTTGATGAGTATTTTGAAGATCAAGCTATTATAATAATAGAATGGAGTCAATTTATTGCTGAATATCTCCCGGCATCTTCATTAACAATTGATATAAAAACAATCAGCGATTCAGCAAGAGCAATAGAACTAAAAGCAAGTGGAAAACATTATGTCGATATAAAGGAGGCTGTTTTAAGTGAATTATCTACTGATTGACACATCTAATCAGCCTTTATCTGTTGCAGTTATGCAAGATGATAAAGTATTAAGTGAATATAATACTAACGAAAAAAAGAATCATTCAATTCAATTGATGCCAGCGATTTCAAAAATAATCGATGAAAGTCAAATAAATAAAAGCGAGCTAGATGCAATTGTTGTTGCTCAAGGGCCAGGCTCATATACTGGTCTAAGAATAGGTGTAACGGTGGCTAAAACATTGGCTTATGCGCTTAACACTAAATTATATGGTGTGTCTTCGTTAAAAGCATTAGCAGCAACAGTTAAGGAAGAAAATATTCTAATCGTACCCGTTTTCGATGCAAGACGAGAAGCAGTTTATACAGGCATATACATGAATCAAAATGGATATTTAATACAAATGATTGAAGATCAATATTTAACTATTTCTGAATTAATAGAAATGCTACATGATTATGGGGAGCCTTATCAATTTGTAGGACCTGATACAGAAAGATTAGCTGAGTTATTAGATAGTACGTGTAAACCAAATTTACCAAAAGCAAAAGAAATGAAAGCATTAATTCAATCACCAACTGAAGTTCATCAATTTAAACCAAACTATATTAAAATATCTGAGGCAGAGAGAAATTGGTTGGACCAACAGAACAAGAATTAAACATTCGTTTAATGTCTCTAGATGATGTACCGCAAGTATTTGATATTGAAAGAAATAGTTTTAATGATAGTAGTTGGTCAATTGATGCATTTTATCATGAAGTAGAGCAAAATGAATTTGCTCATTATTTTGTAATAGAATTTAATGAAAGTATAATTGGTTATATTGGAATTTGGATTGTTATTGATCAGGCACAGATTACTACTGTAGCTATCCTCGAATCGTATAGAGGTTATGGGTTAGGACAGCTTTTACTTAGATATGTGATGAGTTATGTTCAGACAAATTGTGAAACAATGAGCTTAGAAGTACGCGTTGATAATGATGTAGCGCAGCATGTGTATACAAATTTAGGTTTTCAATATGGAGGAAAACGTAAAAATTATTACGGTGAAGGTGAGGATGCAATAGTGATGTGGGTGAATTTGAATGAGTGAAGCAACATTGATATTAGCGATAGAATCGAGTTGTGATGAGACAAGTGTTAGTATAATAGAAGATGGCAAGCATATACGTAGCAATATTGTATTGAGCCAAATTGAAAGCCATAAACGCTTTGGAGGCGTCGTTCCTGAGGTGGCAAGTAGGCATCATGTTGAAGGTATTACAGCAACTATAGATGAGGCATTAAATAGTGCAAATACTACAATGGAAGAAATTGATGCTGTAGCAGTCACACAAGGACCAGGATTAATTGGGGCATTGTTAGTTGGAATAAACGCAGCAAAAGCACTCGCATTTGCTTATGATAAGCCGTTAATTCCAGTTCATCATATAGCCGGTCATATTTATGCGAATCACCTAGAAAAACCGTTACAGTTTCCGCTAATAGCGCTTATTGTTTCTGGAGGGCACACTGAATTAGTGTATATGAAAGATCACTTAAGTTTCGAAGTAATCGGTGAAACGCGAGATGATGCTGTTGGTGAAGCATATGACAAAGTTGCTAGAACGATTGGGTTAAGCTACCCTGGTGGTCCACAAGTAGATAATTTAGCAGCTATAGGTGAAGATAGTTATGACTTCCCAAGAGTTTGGTTAGATAAAAATAGTTATGATTTTAGCTTTAGTGGTTTAAAAAGCGCAGTAATAAATAAACTACATAATTTACGTCAAAAAGGTGAAGTCATAAATGAAGCGAACGTAGCAACAAGTTTCCAAAATAGTGTCGTTGAAGTCTTAGTAGGCAAAACAGTAGCTGCTTGTAAAAATTATAACGCAGCCCAACTCATTGTGGCCGGTGGTGTTGCAAGTAATAAAGGATTAAGAACACAATTAGCAATCACATGTGAGTCAAATGGAATCAACTTATCAATACCAACTCCTCAGCTATGCACAGATAATGCAGCAATGATTGGGGCAGCAGGACATTATTTATTTAAAGCTGGTGTAATAGCAGATATGTCATTAAATGGCTATAATCATATGGATATAGAGCAATGTTCAATTGAGTGATAGAAATTAATATAGTATATTTGAATAAGTCATAAACAAGCAATACATGATAAAACAAGTTAGGTTACTTTTAGCCTAGCTTGTTTTTTTATTATGTAATAAATGAAAATAAATAAGTTTATAAATTCATCTGTAAAAATAGGGGTATATGTATTTTAGAGTTATTGATTAACGTAAATACTGATTTTTTAAATCATGTAAATTAAAGGGAGGACGATTATAATGAAAGCAGTACAATATTTTAATTTTAAAAATAGTTTAGCGGCATTAAATTTTTATGAAAAGCATTTAGGTGCAACAAATATTAAAAGAGTCAGTGGAGATAATGAGATGTTTAAAGATATGCCTGAAGAATTTCAAGTTCCACCAGATTTTACAATGAATGCTTCATTTGAAATTCTTGGTGAAAGATTTTATTGTAGTGACACTTGGAAGAATAAAAATATTGATAATAGCGGTGCAATCGTGACATTTACTTTTGATCATACAAATGAAGCAGATAAAGCTGAAGCTAAAGCATTTTTCAATAGAGCAGTGGAAGCAGGTTGTGAAGTGACTATGCCGTTAGGTGCAACAGAATGGTCTGAATTTTATGGTATGTTTAATGATCCATTTGGTATTACATGGATGATTAATGCAGAGTAAGAAAAGGGCAACAAATCTACAGAAATTAATTGTCTAACAGTTATTACCAAGGCAGCAAGAAGTAATAATAGAGCGGTAATACGTATCAATGTCAGAATTGATAGCGTATTACCGCTCTATTTTTAATCACTATGACTAGCTGTAGACTTCGCGCGAACGTATATCTTATCTGGAAAGTTCATGATGCGTAGTAATTCTATCGCATTTCTTGTGTCCGCTTTACCAGGCTTGATTTTAAAATCAAAGGAGATTTCGTCATCTGATATGGATTCATTAAAATGATAATTTGTATAGATATGATCTAGTAGATTTGATAATTCGATATCATGTGTAGCGGCAATGACTCTATAATTGTTTAATTGATTTAAATAAGTTAGTACTGATTCTGATGCTGCAATCCGCTCGGTCGTATTGGTTCCTTTGAAAATTTCATCAATAAATACGTAAATTTCGTCAGTTGATTTGATATCAAATAGGCGTTTAATAGATTTAACTTCAGACATGAAATAACTGTCTCCAGATGTAATATCATCTTGATTAACCATTGAAGTATATACCAAACCTGGTTTATAAATAAATTTACTAGCTGTAGCTGTGTGAATTGTTTGAGATAATAAGATATTCAATGCTATGGCTTTCATAAATGTAGACTTTCCGGAAGCGTTTGAACCAGTTAATAAAATATGCTCATTAATTTTTAATGAATTAGGAACTGCATGACTGATGAGTGGATGTGTCAAATTTTCAAAGGATATGTTATCATCTTTTGTCTTTTCAGGAATTGTATACTCGTCTAATGTTTCTTGCCATAAAGCTACCGCATAATGATTGTCGATATTTGCTACATAGTCATAACAGGCCATAACTTCATCTTCGTATTTTTTAAAACTATTTTGTATTAAGTGAAATAAATGATAATCCAACATAAATATTAACTTAAAAAGCATTGAAAAGATTGAAGTCTCATCGCTCGTGTTAACACGGCCAAGTAAACCACTAAAGCGACGTGCTGTCGTGAAATGCTTAAAATTAACCTCTAGTGTAGGTGTTTGTTCAAATTGCTGAAGTGCGTGTGCTTTTTTAATAACATTAGAAGTATAGAACATGGAATTTAAGTCTTGTTCAAATGTTCGTTTCAGAAAGCCACTTAAAATCATATTGTAAATCGTAGCGATGATAGTTAGTACAACCCCCACACTAGGGATAATAAAAGCGCTTATTAGGCATATAATAGGTAAATATGTGCAAATCATATAAAAATGATTTCGCTTTATGTAAGCAATTTGGTCAGGAAAAATTGGATAAATAGATTTTCCTATTTGTGCTAAATGTAAAGAGACTTGACTTCTGAATTTACCATCAGATTTAAAGTGATCTATAAGTGAAAGATTATTTACTTCGAACATATGTCTTAAGGTAGCAAAAAGTCGCATCTCGCCAATGGCTGTAAAATTGAAATTCATACGATGAAACACAGTGTCTAAATTCAAATCTGACCAAGATTTATCATCTAATAATTGATGTGTATCATACTTGTTTTTATATGTATCAAACTGATAACTATAATTATGGTTCGGTCGAATAAAAGTTTCTAATGGTAGTTGTGAAGACCATAGGGTATTAATCTTATGAATTAATTTTTTATTTTCAATAATGGGTGTAATAATTGTTAAAGCTGAAGCGGCTAATATAAATGCAATAACAAACCATAAGATAGTTGGCATAATCGCAAATCGTCCTTTCAATGTCGTATTTAGCTATCTTTTAATTATGACATTGTCTTATTATTTTCACAAATCATTATTTATGTTTAAACACGCTAGAAATCTATTGTCAACAGGGAACGTGCGTACTTATCAACAAATAGTGCACAACATGTGGATAAGTTGGTGTAAATGATGTGGATATTTACCGTTATCTGAAATTTATATACAAATAATCGTTACTTTTTACTTGTTGATAACTAGGATAACTTTGTGGATAGCTTTCGTTGTAACAATTATCATGTGAATAATTTTGTTTGAGATGAGTTAAATAAAAAAAGCTAAAGTAGTATTTTCTACTTTAGCTTGTTAATAGATTTAGCGTTTAAATTAACTTTTCTTGTAAATCTGCCCATTCGGCCATAATCTGTTCTAATTTTTGTTCGGTATGTTGTTTGGATAAGGCCAATTCGTTGGCTTTTTCAGGATTTGAATAAACGTTAGGTAGCGTAAGCTGTTCATTTATTTCATTAATTCGTTCTTCGTAACGTTCGATGTCATTTTCACAATGTTCAATTTGACGTTCAATTTGACGCTGTTCTCGTTTTTGCGCTTTTTGATCAACATATGCGTCAGTAGGACGTGCTTCTATTTCAGTCATAGTTGGATTTTCTGATTCTTTTTTAGCTTGTAAAGCAGCTTTTTCTTCGATTTTTTCAATAAAATATTGGTAGTTACCTAAATACAGTGTTCCACCCGTTCGTTCTAAATCATAAACTTTATTCGCAAGTTGATTGATAAAATAACGATCGTGAGATACGAACAAAATAGTGCCACCAAAGTTAGCTAAAGCTTGTTCTAGCATTTCTTTTGAATCAATATCTAGATGGTTTGTAGGTTCATCTAATATGAGTACGTTATTACGTTCTAACATAAGTAGTGCGAGCTGTAGTCTTGCTTTTTCACCACCAGATAAATCATTAATAATCTTTTTAACATCATCTTGAACGAAAAGAAAACGTCCTAAAACTGCTCTGATATCTTTTTCATTCATCGTTGGATACTGGTCCCACAAATAATCTAATATGGTTTTATTTGATTTAAATTCAGCTTGTTTTTGATCATAATAGCCTATTTTTAAATTTGCACCAGTGGTGATTTCACCACCTAATTTATCTTGTAGACCCGCAATTGTTTTTATTAAAGTGGATTTACCAATCCCATTAGGCCCAATGATGGCAATATGATCCCCTTTAGTTACTTCAATATTAATATTTTGAGTAATAGGGGTATTGTAACCAATTGCTAGATTTTTTATGTGGAATACATCGTTGCCCGTGTTACGGTCGAAATCAAATTGAATATTAGCACTTTTTGCATCTATCATGGGTTTATTGATACGGTCAATTTTTTCTAATGTTTTACGACGACTTTTTGCCATGCCAGTTGTTGAAGCACGAGCAATATTTTTTTCAACAAATGTTTCTAGTCGTTTAATTTCTGCTTGTTGATTTTCGTATTCTTGCATACGTTTTTCATAATATTTATCTCTTTGCTCTATGAATTGCGCATAGTTTCCAACATAATGTTGAACATCGCCAAGCGCGACGTCATATATTTGAGTGACTATCTTATCTAGAAAATATCTATCGTGACTGATGATTACAATGGCACCTTTAAAATAATTCAAATAGCCTTCTAACCATTGTGTTGTCTCCATATCTAAATGGTTTGTAGGTTCATCAAGCAATAGTAAATCTGGTTCACTTAATAACATTTGAGCTAAAGAAAGTCGCGTTTTTTGGCCACCGCTAAAATCATTAATTGGCCTATCAAAATCCGCTTCACTAAAGTTTAATCCGTGTAATACTGTTTTTATTTTACTTTCATATTGATAACCATCCTGTTGTTCAAATGTATTTGATAAGGACTCATAACGATCAATATGCATTTTATATACTTCTGTTTCATATTCATTGGCATGTTGAGCAAGCCAATCAGTTTCTTTTTTCATTTCCATTTCTAATTTTTTCATTGTTTCAAATGGTTTAGACATTTCTTCAAACACGGTTTGATGTGTGTCTAAGGTCATTTGTTGAGTAAGATAGCCGAGTTTTAAATTTTTACTCTTAGAAACATGTCCACTATCATATCCTTCGACGCCAGCAATTATTTTCATCAATGTTGATTTACCAGCTCCATTACGACCGACGATGCCAATACGTTCACCAGTCTTAACTTCAAAATCTACATTGCTAAAAATATCTTCACCGTCGAATGACTTTGTTAAATCATTGAGTTGTAATAATATCATCTGATTTTGCACCTCTCTATTCAATATCATTCTACAGTATTCTCGCTATGGTTAAAACTATCATTGTTTATTTTTATTATGCATTAATGTATAATGTTGTAGTGATTATAAGATTATATAGTATTAGACATTGAAATAGGGGGACATGATCTTGGCTAATCAAAGCGAAAAGATTCCTCGTGCTACATTGAAACGTTTACCGTTATATTATAGATTCGTCAATACATTAAAATCAAAAGGTATAGATAGGGTTAATTCAAAAGCGATTAGTGAAGGCTTAAATATTGATTCTGCAACAATACGTAGAGATTTTTCTTATTTTGGTGAATTAGGCAAAAAAGGTTATGGCTATAATATAGATAGCTTATTACATTTCTTTAAGAATGAGATAAGTGAAAACGATGAAATTAAGATTGCAATTGTAGGTGTAGGGAACTTAGGTAAAGCATTATTAACATATAATTTCTCAATACATGATGAGATGACAATAACAGAGGCATTTGATATTCGAGAAGAAATTATTGGGACGCAAATAGGTAAAGTGACAGTTAGTCCATTTGAAAAAATTACAGACATATTATCACAAGAACAAATTGATGTAGTGATTCTTACAACACCTGAGGAAGCGGCTCAAAAAGTTGCAGATACATTGGTGAAAGCTGGGGTCAAAGGCATTTTGAACTTCACGCCTAGTCGTGTTCAAACGCCAGCAGATGTCCAAGTACACCATATTGATTTGGGTATAGAACTGCAATCTTTATTATTCTTTATGAAGAATTATAGTAATAACTAGAGTGAAATTAACTAGCTTTTTATAAATACACTTTATTTCGCATGTGTGGATAATGTATTTGTAGAAGGTTAGTTTTTTATTTTTCGCATCAAAAGCGTCATTTCATATTTTTAATGAATTTTAAAGCATAAAGTTTTCTAAAACAGTAATGTTGAAATTTTATACGGAATCTAATATTATTAATCATATTGATTTCATCGGAAAAGAGGTTATGATATGACGTGGTTAATTATCAGTGGACTGATTGTCGGCGCTTTATTGGGATTTGTAATGCAGCGTACACGATTTTGTCTAGCTGGTGGATTTAGGGATATGTATATCCAAAAAAGTAATAAAATGTTTTACGCTTTATTGATAGCTATATCAGTACAGAGTCTTGGATTATTGGTATTAACGTCTACCGGATTCGTTGAAGTACCCGAATCAACATATCCAATCATCGGTACAGTTATTGGATCGTTTATTTTTGGACTAGGTATTATTATGGCTGGTGGTTGTGCAACAGGAACTTGGTACAGAGCTGGTGAAGGTTTGATTGGAAGTTGGATGGCACTCATTGCTTATGCTTTTACTTCTGCAGTAACGAAATTTGGTTTATTACTTCCATTAATGAATGGGTTGAATAAACCAACAAATGTAAATACCAGTATGTCAGAGACAACTGGCATTCCTACATGGGTTTTAGTATTGATTCTTATCGTTGTCACGCTATTTTTTGTAGTGAGAACATTACGTAAATCAAAACCCAAGTTTGCTGTACCTAAATTAAAACAAAAATTCACAGGTGTCCGTCACTATTTATTTGAGAAAAAGTATCATCCCTTTGTAGCAGCAATTGCGGTCGGTCTCATCGCACTCATTGCATGGCCAGTGAGTGAATCTACTGGCAGAATGTATGGCTTAGGTATTACTACGCCTTCAGCAAACATCGTTCAATTCTTTGTAACTGGTGATTTGAAATTATTAGATTGGGGCGTATTCCTCGTATTAGGTATATTCTTTGGATCTTACATTGCAGCAAAAGGTGCGAAAGAGTTTAAATGGAGACTTCCAGATAAAAAAACTATACGCAACAGCATTATAGGTGGTGTGCTAATGGGATTTGGCGCATCAGTTGCAGGCGGTTGTTCAATCGGTAATGGTTTAGTAGAAACTGCAACTATGTCGTGGAAAGGTTGGATTGCACTTGCTTCTATGATATTAGGAGCATGGACAATGAGTTACTTTGTATTTATTAGACCAATGAAAAAAACGCAAAGTCAATCTTCAAATACGACAGTTTCATCACAAACAACATAATTAGTATGGAGGTATAAATATATGGTACATGAATTAGGAACAGTAGGGATGGTTTGCCCATTTCCTTTAATAGAAGCACAAAAGAAAATGAATACGTTAAATAACGGTGAAGAATTAAAAATAGACTTTGATTGCACACAAGCAACTGAAGCTTTACCTAATTGGGCGGCAGAGCAGGGTTATCCAGTTACAAACTACGAACAATTAGACGATGCTTCGTGGACAATTACAATTCAAAAAGCATAAATAGGTCGACTAAACCAATTTGTTAAATTTAAGGTATAACACCTTGGTTCAAACAAATTGGTTTTTATTTTAAATGGTATTTAAAGCTATTCCGTTATGATAGAATTGATATTGTTATAATAGTGAATTAATGAGAGTGAGAAACTATGAAAAATATTGACGATATAGCAAAGCTAGCCGGAGTCTCTAAGAGTACTGTTTCTAGATATTTAAATAATGGCTCGGTAAGTATAAAAACTAAAGAAAAATTAGATAAAATAATACAAGAACAGGATTATCAACCGAATCAATTTGCACAAAGTTTAAGGGCACATCGTACCAATATGATAGGTGCTATCATTCCTAGAATGAATTCATTTGCGGTTGATGAAACTATTAAAGGTGTTAAATCCATTTGTGATGAATTGAATTATAGATTATTGCTTAATTTTACAAATTTAAATTCGGAGCTTGAGTTAGATGCACTGGATACTTTTTATAGAAGTAAGGTGGATGGCATCGTCTTAATGGCAACAGATATTACAGAAAAACATTTAGAAGTAATTAATAAGATGGATATCCCTGTCATTATCGTTGGACAATCTCATGAGCACTTACATTGTATCGTTCATGATGATTATCAAGCTGGATATCTTGTTGGAGACATCCTTGGAAATCAAGGTTATAAGGATATTCTATTTTTTGGTGTAACTGAAACGGATATTGCTGTAGGTATTCATAGAAAGCAAGGTTTTGTCGATGCACTAAAAACGTATGGAATTCAACCCCATATTTCGATAGCTTCTTTTAATTATCAAGAAGCAATGTTGGACGTTACGAGCGCATTACAAAAATATCCGCATTATGACGCGATTGTAGGTGCAACAGATTCTATTGCATTGGCAATTCATAAATATAATTCTGAGCACAATTTGTATAAATATATTGTAGGATTTGGTGGAGACCCAGTAACAAAAATAGTCTCACCACCAATCCATACGGTTAGCTATGCATTTAATCGTGCAGGAGAAGTGGCTATGGAAAAATTGAATCAGTTGATTCAACATGAAATTGTAGAAAATCAAATCACAATTGATATTGACGATTCATTTAAAATTTGAGTGAAACATGATATTATAAATAAATATAATATGGAACCGGTACCAAACCACTGATTAGAATACTACTTGAAACTAGGAGGAAGCTCGTAATGGCAGAGTGGACAAAAGAAGCACGTTATCAAAAGTATGAGAATGTAAATCAACAAACGATAGATGAGTTAACAGAGCGCGTTAACAATTCTAAATATAGACAAACTTTTCACATACAACCTAAGACAGGACTACTTAATGACCCAAATGGGCTTATATTTTTTAATGGTAATTACTACGTGTCACATCAATGGTTCCCATTAGGACCTGTGCACGGACTAAAATATTGGTATACATATACTAGCAAAGATCTTGTTCATTTTAATGCGGTTGGTCCTACGATTAAGCCAGATACAAAAGATGATAGTCATGGTGTATATAGTGGCAGTGCTTTTGAATATAACCATCATCTATATTATATGTATACCGCAAATCATCGTGATGAAGATTGGTGTAGAATTTCTACACAACAGATAGCGAAAATGACAAATGACGGAGAGATAAAGAAATTTCCGAAGCCTGTCATTTCAGCACCTCCATTTGGATATACGCAACACTTTAGAGATCCTAAAGTGTATGAAAAAGATGGTATATATTATGCTTTGATTGCAGCTCAAAATGTAAAAAAACAAGGCAGACTTTTACAATACTGCTCTACAGACATTGTTAATTGGCAGTTCCAAGGTGAAATTAAAACAAACTTAGACGATTTTGGTTATATGTGGGAATGTCCAGACTACTTTACTTTAAATGGTTACGATATGCTATTATTCTGTCCGCAAGGTATTGAAGCAGAAGGAGAGCAATTTAGAAACATTTACCAATCGGGTTATTTAATGGGACAGTATGATATAAATCAATTAACAATGAACCATGGTGATTTTCAAGAATTAGATCATGGATTTGATTTTTATGCACCACAGACATTTTTGAATGAAAAGGGTCAGCGTATCCTTATCGGTTGGATGGGCTTACCAGAAATAAATTATCCTTCTGATAAAGATGGATGGGCAAATTGTTTAACGATTCCTCGGGTGCTGACAGTAGAAGAAGGTAATTTAAAACAGCGTCCAATAAAAGCACTGGAAACATTACGTTCCAATGAAGAGACTGCTTTAGGCTACGCCAATAAATTTACGAAGCAATTACATCCATATGAAGGTAAACAATTTGAATTGATTATTGATATTTTAGAAAATGAAGCAACTGAAGTATATTTTGAAGTTAGAACAAGTAAAACTGAAACAACACTGATTACGTATAATGCTAAAGAACAAAAATTAACATTTGATCGAAGTGAAAGTGGCCCACTACCCAATCCTGTAGAAGATACAACACGTAGTACCTATTTAGATACGCCATTATCAAAATTACAATTATACGTAGATACGTCAAGTATAGAAATTTTCTGTAATGATGGCGAACGTGTGATGACTTCTAGAATATTTTCTGGAGAAGACGCAACAGGTATAAAAACATCAACCGAATCAGGACAAGTATATTTACGATTTACAAAATATGATTTGAAAGGTGATATTTAATGAGACGTCTACTGGCAATTGGTGAGGCTTTAATTGACTTTATCCCTGATACAACGGATTCTAAACTTAAAGACGTTCAAGGGTTTTCAAGACAGGTTGGTGGCGCACCTTGTAATGTAGCTTGTGCAACGACAAGGCTTGGTGGAAAGGCAGAAATGATTACACAATTAGGTCATGATGCTTTTGGAGATCTCATCGTAGAATTACTTGAAAGTATTGGGGTGGGTACACAGTATTTAACACGATCAACTAAAGCTAACACTGCCCTTGCTTTTGTAAGCTTAACAAAAGACGGGGAACGAGACTTTTCTTTTTATCGTAAACCATCAGCTGATATGTTATATAGTGAGCAAGAAGTCAAACACATAGATGTAACTGATAAAGATATACTACATTTTTGTTCAGTAGATTTAGTTGATAGTCCAATGAAAGTTGCACACAAAGCGTTGATTGAGAAAGTTAAACAAGCGAATGGTTCCATTGTATTTGACCCAAATGTTAGATTGCCACTATGGGAGAATGAAAGTGATTGCAAAGCTGCTATTCAAGAATTTATTCCATTGGCAAATATCATCAAAATTTCTGATGAAGAGCTATCATTTGTGACTGGATGTGAGAATGAACATGAAGCGATACAATGGTTATTTCAAGGTGATGTTAAAGCTGTAATTTATACAAAAGGTAGCGATGGCGCTGTTATTCACTTTAATGATGGGACAGAAATCACGCAAAAGGGATATAAAGTAAAAGCAATTGATACTACTGGAGCAGGGGATGCTTTTATTGGTGCTTTAATTAGTAGATTATTAGTTAAAGATGAAGTAGATATTATCCAATTATTAAAAAAAGAAGGAAATGAAATTCTCAAATTCAGTAATTATGTTGCAGCAATAGTTACAACGCAATATGGTGCAATTGAAAGTATACCTACCTTAGATAAAGTAAAAGATGCAATAAATAATAAATAATAATATAGTTAGAATAAAATGAAAAAACCAAACCATTTGTCATGATTGACTGTTGGTTTGGTTTTTTATGTATTATATTTTTTTTACATTTCTAACAGAAGCGTAACAATGTTCATTGTTTTTAAAGTAAACCACACGTGATTTTGAGTCGATTGAATCAATATTATGACGATTTACAACAAAGCTATTATGGCATCTGAAAAAACGATCATCGAGTTGATCTAGCTCTTTTAAATTACCATAGAATTCAATTTGCCTATTATCGAGGTGTGCAATCAAACGATGAGACTTGGTAGAAGACTCGAAGAACATGACATCGTCGTATTGTACATAAATCGAATTGCTTCCTCGTTTTAACTCTATTGTTTCAACACTGCTTTTTTTAGATAGGAGTTTTAAACGTGACTCCGAAGTTTCAAGACAATCAATAATTCTTGATTTTAATGCATCAGGATCATCTTTAAAGATGAAATCCATCGCAGCAACCTTGTAAACAAAGGTAAGGTAAGTTAATTCACTGTGGCTCGTAACAAAGATGATGTTACTCACTGGGTCATGTTTTCGAATCTCACTAGCCAGTTTGATACCGTTGATATCAGCTTCGAGCTGAATATCTAAGAAGTAACATCCTATGTCTTTTAGATTCTTTGAACGTTCTAAGACATCATAAGGATCCGCAGTAGCCACTTCTATTTCCATTGGTTTTTCTTCAATCATGATGTAGTTGTTGATAATAGAAACCATGTGTTCGCGTTGTCTTTCATCATCTTCGCAAATGAATATTTTCATAGTTACACATCCTTATGAATCAGAATTTAAAATTTCTACCTTTTGAATAAAGTAGTTGTTATCAATAGTTGTATCTAATAAAACATTGGTTGTAGAATCCGTCAATTCTTTTAAAGTAGATAAGCCAAGGCCTCGGTTTTTCCCTTTTGTAGAAAAATTCTCTTGGAATAGGGTGTGTACTTTGGGCATATCTGGTTCACATTTATTCATGACAATAAACATAACAGATTCATCTTCATTTTTAATAAATGCGATGCGAATCAATGACTCATCTTGAATTTTTTCTGAGGCTTCAATCGCATTATCTAGGATGATACCAATAATCCTACTTAAATTAATCGTTGGCATTTCAATTTTTTCAATGACATCAGGTACTTCTATACTGATGCGGATATTTTTTTCTTGTGCTTGTAAAATCTTTGTTGTCAACAAGCCTTTAATTTCTCGTACATGTAAGTTTTCTAAGCCATTGATTTTAATGGCATTCATTTGCATGCTATCCTGCATAGGCAATATCTCCGAACGGAAATAGTCTCGAAGCCCATCCATATCTTCTTCCCTTATAAAATCAGATAAAGTGGATAAGATATTAACATAATCATGTCTGAATTTACGCATTTCATGATTGATTTTTTCAATTTGTAATGTGTATTTATAATAATTCTCAATTTCTTGCATATTGCGTTTGTATTGTATTTGACGCACGATACTGAAGGAAATAGTAATGATAAGTATCGCAGTCGTGATAATTACGATAGCATATAATATCGAAATAAATTTTGCATCACCAAATGAAACATTTTGATTTGGAATATAAAAATAAATTAATCCTAATATGGTTAATAAAAATAAGCTAACTAAAATTAAATACACTTTATTTAAAGATAAATAAGAAAAAGTTAATTGTTTTATAAAAAACTTAGATATGTAGGCATAAATTAAAGAAAAAACTGTATATGTAATTGCGAAAAATATTGAGAAATTATATTTTATTACTATTACATCTACAATTAAACTACTCAGCCATAGACTTGTAAAATTAGCCATATATAAGATGAAAAAACAAATTAAGGCAGAAACAATACCAATAAATTTTCTTTTGAAATACATAAAAACAAGGCTTGCAATAAATAGAAAAATTATTGCTTGTGAGTCTATAAACAAGAATAAAATAGTAGAAGGGATTATAATCCCAATAATTGAAATATAATCCCTTTTGGTAAAAGAAATACCATTTAAAAACTTCATATTGTAAAACAAAAGAATAGCCTGTAACAAAGATAAAAATATTGAAATAAATATTGCCATATTATACACACTTTCTAAGTAACTATTATTCGTAAAGTTTTGTTAATTCTTCAGGAATTTCTGGCTCGTCCGCATACGCAGTACATGGTCTAACTCCTGACATTGCTCCGATTACAGCAAAAAATTTAGCGATAAAAGTAAAAATTGTTTCAAAGATATTCATAATTAATTATCCTCCTTAGGGAAAAATATTGGAAATTGTAAGATAGAAATAATAATAATGCCTAATAACATAAGTTGTTGATAAGGTTCATTTAAGAAAATAGACAGTATCAACAATAATAAGGTTACAAAAATTGCTTTTACTTTTTTTCCTCTTCTTAGTCGTTCTGGAACAGGTTGTTTTTTGGTTATTGCAGGTGCGTATTTTATAAGTACCACTAGTCCAATTATGGCTAATGGATACATAACGATTGAAGACACTTGTATATACCCGACTATCCAAGGAAGTAAAACAAAATAAAACAAACTTTCTAAATAACATACTAATGAATTTTTTGCATGTGCACCATGCGCAAAATATCTAATTAAAAAAAATGATAAATGTACAGTCAGTGTGTATAAAAAGAGATGACAAAGGATTGAAACCCCGTAAATAACGATTGTTTTTAAAATGTTACTAACGACAACCTGCATACCTAAGCGCATCTTTAAATATTCGATGTGGTCGAGGTTGTTTCGATGTTGCAGTTGTTTAGCAAAGTTGTCTATTGTATCATCAATAAATTTTACCATAATTGGTTTCTCTCCTTACTCGTATTATACAATTGTAATTAAGTTTTATGCGTCTTATTGCGTAACTGTATATTTTAAATTCCCAACTGTTTAAAATTATTATCTGACTAATTTTATCATATTTTCATAAACATTTAGGAATGAATTTTATCAAGTTAGGGATTTTTTAACTCTAAGAAAAGAAATCATGGTTTAATGTACTTGTATCACAAAGAAGTGATTACATTTTACAAATCATTTAATCAAATTTGTTTGAATTTTGTTTGAATGATGAAGTTGATTAGACTTTTGAGCAGGGGTCTAATGAACACACTAACATTGTAACTGTACTTTCTTCGTATAGTTGTTATAGTTACATGAATAGTACTCGTTTTTCAATTAATTGAATACAAACAAGAGGAGGCTGATGTAGTGACAAACCATTTCTCAGCAGTAATTAGTGATTTCGTAAAATAATACTTTTAGGTACACAACGCGCTTAATCAAATTAAGCAATCCCAAATTTGAATTTGTAGAACATTCCCAGTCTCAATTCAAATATCATTTTAACATTGTCTATAACAGAGACAATTTAAAGTTTTAACATGTAAGCTATCGTAAACATCATTCAATTTATCATTTTAATCGGTAAATTCACTAAATTTTTTCATAATTAATAACATCCCCAAAAATAGATAGAGAAATAACTGTAAAAACATTCCCTTAATAATAAGTTACAAAAACCGTGAGTCCCTCCCAAGCTCACGGTTTATTTTTGTGTTATTTATATAGTTGTGGACGCAAATTTTTAAATACAGGTATGGCATCTCTTTGTTTGGCAACAGCTTCTAAATCAATCTGACAAGTTATATGACCGAGTTTATCATCTAATTGTGATATGATTTCGCCATTTGGGTTGATTACTATGGAATGTCCCGCATATTCAGTTTGACCATCATCACCGCATCCATTACATCCAATGACATACATATCATTCTCAATCGCACGTGCTTTTAAAAGTGCTATCCAATGGTCCAACCTTACTAGCGGCCATTGAGCTACATAAAAAGCGATTTGAGCATCTTTACGTGCTGGATAACGCAATAGTTCAGGAAAACGTAAATCATAACAAATAATTTGTGTCACAATGGCACCATTTGTTAGATTAAATGGTTCGGGAACCGCATTTCCTGCATTTAAAAAGCTTGGTTCATCTAACATAGGTACTAAGTGTACTTTATCGTAGTTATTCAATAAGTAACCATTTTTCGAAACAGCAAAAGCTGTATTAAATACCTCATCTTTCATAGTATTAGAAACAGAACCAGCAATAATATCGACATGATACTTTATTGCAAGTTTTGAAATAAACTCAAAACTGCGTGTCAATTGGTTATCAGATAATTCTTTTAGTTGCGGTAGGGCGTAACCGTTATTCCACATTTCTGGTAACACTACGACATCAGTATCAGTTGTTACATAGTTTGAAAACCACTTGGAAATCGTCTCTTCATTTAAATCGGGATTGGCTGGTTCTACTTTAAATTGAAAAATTTCTATATCCATATTTATCGCCCCTTAAATACTATTTTGTCTAAATATACTAAAATTATTCTGATAATTCAAAGTTCTAACGCTTTCAATTAATTAGTTCAAAAGGTAAATAAAAAAGAGGCTGGACAATATATTTAATGTCTCAACCTCGCTAATTTTATTTGAAGCTATTTATATAAGTGTTAATAAACTTATTTTCTAACTAAGAAACGGTTGTTAACATCATGAAATGCTTTTTCTCCTGCTTGCTCACGTACATTACCAAATGGCATTTGTGCAACAAGTTTCCATGATTTTGGTATATCAAAAGCTTCGGCCACTACAACATCTACTAGTGGATTATAATGTTGTAAAGATGCACCAATTTCTTTTGTTGATAATGCTGTCCAAATTGCAAATTGATGCATTGCATTTGTTTGGTTCGACCAAATTGCAAAGTTTTCAGCATAATTTGGCATTTGATTTTGTAACCCCTCTACAACCTCTTGATCTTCAAAATAGAGAATTGTACCGTGAGCATGTTTGAAATTATCTATTTTATCAGCAGTTGCTTGGAATTCACGATCAGGTCCCATTGCATTTTTAAGTTCTCTCTTAGTAATATCCCAAAATTTATCGTGGTTTTCATTTAATAATAAAACAATACGTGTAGATTGTGAGTTAAATGAAGAAGGTACATGTTTAATAGCATGTTCTATAATATTCTCAACTTCATCATCAGAAATTGAAATTTCTTTTTCTAAACTATATATAGTACGTCTTGATTCAATTGCGTTTTGTAATGTTTCTAAAGTTGATGCGTTTTTTGAAAATAATCCCATGAGTCAATCTCCTTCAAAATAATTTATTTTATATATCTAGTATAATAATTATACCTAACCTTGTAAATAGGATTTTACATAAAATTTCAAAAGTATTAATATTTTCTTTCAAAAACCGACTTTTAATGAAAAAATCTATTATTTTCTATATACTAAACATAAATAGAGTTGAATTTTAAGTTGGAGGTGAAGATATGAAACGGTATATTTCTCATAAATTTGTAATTTCAAGTTTTGCAATAGCTTTAAGCACATCATTAGTAGCAAAACCAACACAAGCATCCGTGCAACAAGCAAGTGAAGTAAATCAGAATGAGTTCAATAGTAGTGAACCAAATAAACATGACAGCACTGATGGATTTGCTTCTAATAGAAAGTATGCGAATCAGAATAGTGATTTAGATATAAATGAACAAATACCTAGTATAAACCGTTCTCTAAATAGGTCACTTCCATTGAAACAAAAAGAGTCTGAAATGTTAACGAAGTCTATTGAAAAAAATGGGGGTACTGACGTTAGTCAACAAGGACTTAATATTGAAATTACTGATAAACAAAGCACACCAGGAAATCCTAAAGTAGATACAGAAGACTTGGCATTAGATAACGTTGATGATTCAGCTAAAATTAAAAAAGATGATGAAATGAACAAACAAAATGATTCGAAAGAACCGAATGGTAATAATGAAGACCAACCAACTGAAGTTTCAGAGAATTCGAATGATCAAGATGCCAGTAGTGAAGATCCCGAACAACCAGGTGGTAATGAAGAAGGTTCAGAAGACCAGGATAACTCGAATGAACAAGATAGCGGTAATGAAGACCCCGAACAACCAGGTGGTAATGAAGAAGGATCAGAAGACCAGGATAACTCGAATGGACAAGGCGGAGGCAGTGAAGATCCAGGACATTCAGGTGGAAGTGGTGGAGGAACCGAAAATCCAGATAAGCCAAATGATCATGGTGGAAGTAGTGAGAATCCAGGACACTCAGGTGGAAGTGGTGGAGGAACCGAAAATCCAGATAAGCCAAATGATCATGGTGGAAGTAGTGAGAATCCAGGACACTCAGGTGGAAGTG
>NZ_MRZN01000028.1 GCF_002614725.1 Staphylococcus edaphicus
TACAGGCTCGAACCATACCCCAGGCAAGCATGCACGGTCAAAATCGTAAGATTTTAAATATAAAGAGGACTAACCCATAAAGGATTAGCCCTCTTTTTTTGAGATTGGGTATTTATGTCCCAGCCTCTTTATTTTATAAAGTATGTCTTTAATTTTTAAGCATTTTACATTAAGGTGAGGTTACAATGCAACATTTCAAAACGAAGATTGAACACTTTCAAATCTATATCTATTTTACCGCATTCATCCTCGGAGTAATGGTAGGCATCATATTCCCAACCACATCTGATGCTTTAGAACATTTTATTGCTATCTTTATAGCGATCCTTATGTTCAGCATGTTTGCACAAATCCCTTTTTTTAAATTAAAGAAAAATGTGCTAAGCCTAAAATACATTTTGGCACTCATCCTTGCTAATTTTGTATTCATACCTATTTTCGTTTACATATTAATATCCATTTTCAATATAAACTCAACAGCGATATTAATTGGTCTATTGTTTATTTTACAAATTTTATTATTGCCTCTTTTTTTAACATTATTTTTAGGTAAGGACATGCTCGTCATAGTAGATATCCAACCATTTATAAAATCGTTTGTTACATTTATTATTGTTCCATTGTTATTAGCGCTCATATTACAATTGGCTAGTAAAGCATCCCATATGATGTCTCGGACTTTAACTGCAACTTCATGGTTACCTGAACTCTTTATGGCTCTTGTGTTATTCACTGTCGTAGGTTCACAAATCAATAAAATCATCAACGATTTATCAATTGTTACAACTGTTGCACCAATATTTATTATTTTTATTACTATTGCCCCTTTTATAGGCTTTTTAAGCGGAAAATGCTTCCACTTAAAAACACCTATTTTGAGAACATTGGCATTTAGTGCGAGTACTAGAAATGCATTAGTTATACTCCCTCTTGCATTATCATTACCAGATTATTGGGTTACAATAACTACGACAGTGATTATTACACAAGTACTAATTGAATTACTTGGCGAACTTATCTACATTAAAATCATACCTAAATTAATTAAATAACTAAGTATTGAAAAATACCCAGCTGTATTGTTCGAAAATTAAAATAAAATTTCTGGTTTTTATACTTATATATTTCAATACGATACAATTAAAACATTAGGTATAATTGATATTAATCGTAATTTGTTACTTTATGATATAAAATAACAAATAAGATATGTGTCATTTATTTTCAAATCATGAAATAAGCTTAGGAGATGGAATAGTGAAAAAAATTTTTTTAACTTTATTAGGCATCATTAGCATTGGTTTTTTAATTAAACCGTTGTTAACTATAGTCATTGATGATGAAATAGAAGATGATAGTGTGGATGAAGATAGAACAAGTGATCAGTTTTAGTTATTTTATATTTTATGTTATTTATAACCATGCAGTCCCAAGACATCAATGATGTCTCGGGACTTTTTTATACTTACCAAAGCTAAAATTAAGCTTTTTCAAAATTAAAAAACGCCACTCCGCAAAGTGGCGCCAACCTTGAAAATATAATCAGCACTAGAGTTTGGAGGACTTCTTGTGCTTAGTTATATATACCCGAATTATATTAAATAAAAACACAAATAAGTAATTTGAACAAAATAATCTCGAATTATTAATTCATTCAACAAATATGTCTAATTTAATACTATTATCAGATTAAATTTAATAAAACCAGTCATACTGTTGGAAAATAATTTAATAAAAAGTTATCCTATATATAAAGCATTAATAAAAAAACAGTTTAATTACAAAGTTGAACTTAGCAATAATCACAATGCATTTCTTTAAAATCACGATGTATTTGAATAGAAATATTTTAAAACAAAGGGTGATGAAATGGAAGTACTTCGCAAGGTTTATAAAGACGATGAACCTATCTATCATGTAAAAACAGATAAAGGTTCAGTTATTAGAATCAAAGGTTCTGATGATTTAACTGATGCCGAAACAGAAGAATTACTATTACTCGTTTCACAAGATATTGATAAGATGAAAAAGTAGGCATCAATATTTTCGATATATAAATTCTATCAATGCATTCACATATAAGGAATCTTAAGTTTATTAAAAAATAGCATGGTAGAGGCCAATCATTCAAATTAGAAATGGCGTCAAATACAATAGGTGTATTTGACGCCATTTCTGTCTTCAGACATAAGACACATTAGTTTATACGCTATCATTACAATGTTCTAATAACATACATCTGACACATTTATATCAATAGCTAAAAGATGAACATGTAGTTCAACTTATTGCTCTACAATCTGAATTAAATTGCCACATGTATCATCAAAAATTGCATATTTGACACCCTCAACTTCTTTAGGTGCCGTATGGAAATGAATACCTTGATTAACTAATGTTTCATGCTCTTTTTCCAAGTTATCTACACCAAACATTGTTACTGGGATACCTGCTTCATATAAGCCCTCTTGATAATTTTTAGCAATAGGACTAGCGTTAGGTTCTAATACGATTTCAACCGGATTAGATGAATGATTTTCTGTAACTGTCAACCACTTGAAACCACCATCAATTTCAATATGATGTTTCGTCTTAAACCCTAACTTTTCTGTATAAAATTGTTGTGCTTTATCTTGATCATCTACAAAGATACTCATCGCTATAATCTTCATGAATAGCCTCCTTCTCTATTAAATATATTCCCATATCGAATACTTATGACACATCGCCAAATACAATCTTCACTTTGAATTCATATCTAAATTATATATTTATAAAAGCTTAAACACAGTTTATTATATTTCGTACTATTTTAAAATAGTATAAGTTTGTATTACAGAAATATATATATTAAAATAGTCTACGGATACTTATTTATCTATTTTTAGGAGTGAATGATGATGAAGAACCTCATGGAATTACGAGAAAAAGCTAATTTAAGCATTTCAAGATTAGCTCTTAATTTAAATTCTAGTTATAACACAGATATTAGAATTTGCCAGATTTGGGATTGGGAAAATGGCTACCGCAATATTTCAAATAAATATGCATCTATTTTAGCAGATTATTTTAATGTTTCTGAAAAAGTGTTTAGTAAGTAACTTAAAACACGCTTCCTTAATTTAATCTATAAGTTTAAGTGGAAAACGATATCCGTTTCCCACTTTTTTGTAGCTCTATTTTTTGAATACTACTGTAATAATATAGTCTACACCTTCTACGCTGTTTGTTACTGATGGTGTAATACTTACTAATTCCCAATGTTGTTTATCATTGACATATTGTAAAAATTCATTCACACGTTGATCAAAATCACTAAAACTTTCTTCATATTGCATATGCAGTGTTTTAATTTCCATGTCCATCACTCCTCTATTTTACTCATTATAAATGCTATGTTTTTCTAAAACAAATCAAACAAAATATCTAATTTTAAATGAATTTATTCTCGTAACTATTTTTTAATGAGTGGTTAATTCAAGCTCTAGCCACGCCACTATCTCATGAAATATATGCTTGTTATAGGCACTTTCATTGAATATCTCGTGCTGCAAACGATCATAGATGTGAAGTGATTTATGTTCTGATCCAATTTCTTGATAAAATTGTAAAGAATCTAGATAACTGACCAACCCATCCTCTTTCCCATGTAATATCAAAACGTGATCAGTAAATGTTTGAGCATGCGTTTTTAAATACGAAATACCATCCATTATTGTAAAGATAAGCCCCATTGAAATTTGTTTCGCATTTAAATCATCAAGTTCATATTTCTCCATTACTTCTTTATCAGAACACACCCCTGCACCTAAACTATTTTCAATATAAGTATCAGCTGCTATATTTCTATCAGGATTGCCAAACAACGCATGATTGTAACGCGTTAATGCGCCAGAAGTAATCATGCCATCCACTGTATTTGGGTACTGCGTTCCATATAGTGCTATTGTGTAACCTCCCATACTATGACCGATTAAGTATACCTTCCCTTCGAAGTGTCCCTTTACATCGTTTACGATGGCTTCTAAATCTTCAACGATTTCATTGTGATTATTGTAAAAGGTTTGTTGGCCTTCCGAACGACCATGTCCTCTTTGATCATATCTCATAATATTAAATCCACTTGTATTTAAATATTCAGTAAGCGCATCATAACGATCTAAATGTTCAGCCAACCCGTGGACGATAATGACATTCGCCTTTGCTTCTTGAACATCATTCACTTTCATATAAAGTTTAGTATGATCTTTTGATTCAACATATTTTATATAATGCATATTGACCACTCCATTTTATTGTTATCTTGCACCAATTACTTATTACCCTTATTTTAACAACTTATACTTCAATGTTTATCGTGTCTTTATCTATCATTTCCGTGGATGGTATACTAGTCCATATAAAATACATTTTTCAAAGGATAACCTATGTACCAATCAATCACATTACTCAACTCATTATTTAAAGCACTAGATATAAATGAATTAAATCATGTCGAATACGAGGCCTATAATTCAGAATATGAAAGTTTTTGCTTTCAATTAAATTGTCATCAAATTAGATGTAGACTAGCTAAAAAAACACCAACAAAATCTGGCTACTTTGTTGCTTTTTGGACTAAAGGAACTGATAACAAAAACAGAGCCTTTACATATCAAGAAGCTAAAGATTATTTAATCATTACTATAATAGATAGCATACACAAAGGACTTTTTATTATTCCTAAACCTGAGTTATATGCACAAGATTTACTCTACGTTAAAAACAAGCAAGGTAAAATGGCAATGCGCGTGTATCCTACTTGGGAAAGCAATTTAAATCGTACGGCTAAGCAAACTCAACTATGGCAAACAAAATACTTTATTGATTTAACAAATGAAACAGACTATACATTGCTAAAAAAATTATTACCAATTAAGACATAATGTTCAATTAGTGACTCAAAACAAATTAATAGGCTATAGTAAGCATACTTTCTCCAACTTTTTAGAGACAGTTAATGGTATGCTTATCTAGGAGCGTGATATAAATGTCAAAGTATATACTATCTTATAATTTAAATTCAATTTCCTATGGTTATGAAAAATTACCAGCCCAGTTAAATGCCCTAGGTAGTGCTTTATTCATTTACAGAGGATTATGGCTTTTAAAAAGTGACTTAAACAAAAATACAATTTGCGAAAAAATCAAAACTTCATTCGCTTCAACGGATGATTTTCTCCTATTTGAAATTGAACAAAGTCCATTAGGTACGTTGAGTGCACAAAAATATACCGAAATTCAACAATTACTTGATGAATAAAATCCATAACACATGAATGAATTTTAATTATAAAAAAGGAAGATTTCATTTGTTTGAAACCTTCCTTTAAGTAATGCGTACAATACTTAACTTTTATCATTTAGTTATGCTCATCTTCGACATATTCAATAATATCTGCCGGCTGACAATCAAGTGCTTTACAAATAGCATCTAAAGTTGAAAATCTAATTGCTTTAACCTTTCCAGTTTTAAGATTGGATAAATTGGCAATTGTTATATCAATTTCATTTGCAAGTTCACTTAGTTTAACTTTTCTATCTGCTAATATCCTATCTAACCTAATTATTATCATAAAATAATCTCCTAAATGGTACTATCGTATTCCTCTTGTAAAAACATACCATATTTAAAAACTCTACCTATTATCCAAATAATAATACCAGCAAAAACAAATGCAAAATTAACACTAAATATAAAATCCGCAACTGATTCTACATCATTATCCATCAAAGATAAAAGTTTGCTATTACCATTTACAAATGTATAAGAGACATAATAACGAGCCAAACCTAAAATAGCTTCGTAAATACCAATTGCGAAAAAACAATAAGCAATTTTTTCGATTAAATTTGCATTTTTTAATGTGAATATCTCTTGTTGATTAATATTTTTCAGCCACTTTCTTACATAATAAATGCCAATCATATAAATAGTAACTAATCCGATTATCAAAATTAATAATATTATTACTGAAGGTTTATAAAAAGTAAAATCACTTAAATCATGCTTAGACAAGGTCTTACTCGATACATTAAATGCATCATATAAACTATCCTTATTTTCACTTATTATATCATTGATAAATGAGGAAGGAATAATAATCAAACCTATAATACCAATAATCAAAGGTATAATGCTTAATGATGTAACAACTAATGCAATGGTCACGATAATAATCAAGAACCTAATCAATAACTTAAATGATTTACTATTAAATGTATTCATTAGCGAAACTCCTTTATTTAAGATTAGGTTCATTATATCAATAATTTATTATTTATCAATACTTTTTTATCGTTAAACGATAATTTTTGTTCGGACGATGTCTGAAAGTACTTTAATTGCGTTAAATTTTATGATTTTGTATATTATATGTATAAGAACTTTTAAAAAAATATACTTTTGAGGTGAATCATATGGCAGATGATAGTAAATTTGAACAAGTTAAAGGTAACCTAAAAGAAACAGCAGGCAATGTTATGGATAATAAAGAACTTGAACAAGAGGGCAAAGAAGATAAAGCTTCTGGTAAAGCTAAAGAAGTAACTGAAAATGCAAAAGATAAAGTAAATGATTTTATAGATAAGTTAAAAAAATAATATTATGACTACGCGTGGTTGTAACACCTAAATTGAGTCTAGGACATATTAGATTCGTCCCACCCTTCTTTTAGCCCCACTTCTCAATTTATTGAGTTAGTGGGGCTTATGCATGAGCCAAAGCTCAGGTTATCCTTAAAAACACTTCTCAATTTATTGCATTGGTGAATCTTATGCATGAGCCACAGCGCAGGTAAACCTTTTATTCGATTTTAATTCTAATCCTACTTGACTAGGAAAAATGATCAAATCTTTTTAATAACATTTGATTTCTGCCTTACTCCATTTTTGGGATAACCTATTAAAAATGTTGTGACGAAAAGCATATATTAAGTATTGCTCACTTTTTAGTTGCAAATAAGTTTATATATAGTACAATTAAACAAATCTTATCATTTCTATAAGAAATGTATTTTATGATGAAAATAGCATATCATTGCGGAATTATAGTTCACTCATACTATATTTAATTCTATAAAATGCGATTTTAAGGGGACTTCTATGAAAATTATTAAATATGAAATTGGCGCTATCGATATAAGCTACACGGTTAAAACAATTAATGGACATATATTCACACATTCATTTCCAAAAGACACATCATCTATTAATGTGGAGCGTTATTTAAACATATTATCTACAAATGTTGATGAAAGAAAAACAAAAGTCTAATTTTATATATATAGACACACACTGAAGCTAAATTTCAATGTGAAAATTATAGCATAAACAATCAGGACGGGTTATCAATAGATAACCCGTCCTGATTTGTCATGTGACCTACAAATGGCCAATATTAAAAAATTACACAGCAAGTTTTATATTTTTGTTTTACTAAAAACTAAGAAATAGCGCTTTTAGTGCACAATCATCTTTAAAAGTGTATTGAGTGTTTCATTTTCTATTATGATGAATACGCCTAATCCAATATAAATCACAGCCATAATCCACCGGTTATATTTTTCAATTATTCCTCCAACACCTGTTATCTCCGACAAACATTGAGCAGAAAAAACTAATATAAATATCATAATTGTAAATACCATTAATGTCACGCTAATCTCACTAAAATTTAATGTTAAAAAATATGGCACGAACAATCCAATATTATCTGCGCCGCAACTAGCAACTGTAACGAGCGCCACCACACCTATTAGCTTGGATAGCCCCTTTTCATTTAATTCTTTTTTTGCACGCTCCTCACCGGCACAATCACCTGACAAAGCAACTTTAACACCTAAGTAAATTGGAATAAGACCCAATAATCCCAAAATCCATTTTTCCGGAACATAATGGAGCACAAATGCAAAAAATAAACTTACACCTATCAAAATAAATGAACCCACATATTGTCCGAAATAGATATTATGATATTCTTTTTTACTAGATGCTTTCGCAAAATATAATAAGAGAATCACTAATAAATCCACTGCAGTTGCTGTATACAAAATTATTGCTGTAATGATGATTTGAACCATGGCACACCTCATAAATAAACGTTTACCTACATTGTACAAAATCTTATTTCTTAATTGAAGGTGTCATTATATATTTTTGAATCAATATACTTTAAATTAACTATTCCATATAACTAAAAACAAACACGCTCATATTAACTCGCGTGTTTGTTTTTGATTTATATTTTATTCTATTTAATTGCTATATACGGGTCTAATAAAAATCATTTCCGGGTCATAATCATGTGTAACTTTATGTGCAACTTCTGTTTTATCCATGCCGCCACCTTCCCAATTCTGGTCTAATGATTGGAATTGAGTATAATTTCCGTCGTAATTACCATTAGTAACAATTGCCGTATGTCCTGCGCCGTTACCATAAGCGTCGTTAAATACAACGATATCGCCTGCTGTTGCTTTAAAGTCTTCGGTATTTTCGTATACTTTTGCTTCACCTATAAAATTATTTTCTGTAGGAATATCTTTTGCATAATCACCTTTTAAGCCATGTCCATATAAATAATCCCATTGCTCATTAACAAGATCAAAGCACTGCCATCCATATTCATTATCATAATCCCAACCTTGGCCATTAAGTGATTCAACATGGTTTATTGCTTCATCTTGCGTATACTGAGTTGCTGCTTCTACGTGATTCGCTTGAACACTAAAAATAATTCCTACAGTAATAATCGTAGCTAATATAGCCCGTTTAATAATATAATTCGACATAAATATTCCTTTCATTAACTTCATATGACTTTCATTTTATTTTTCACTAAAATGGGTCTAATAAACCAATAAGTTAAAATCATATAGAATATAATCATGAGAGAGACAATAAAATTCAAAAAATTTAACGCCTATTTGAAATCCCCATCACTTATTTAACCTTTTATTAAAATGTTTGCGTAACAAATATTAAATTATGCTTTAGATTTTCTAGTAAATACAATGTAACAAGCCCTATGACTATGCTTCATTGCTAATGAAATTCAAGCTAAGTATCGAATTTTTATATAAATATCCAAAATGCTTTATCTCTGAAACGCTTCAACGTTCTGAAATCTTCAATATTGTAAGCTAATTCATTATCATATAATAAAAAGCAGATTTCATAGTGGTATGAAATCTGCTTTTTATTTTAATCACTCACTGCAAAATAATTCCCTTGTCCATCTTGAAAATTAAATACACGTGTACCTGACATTTCAATAATATCATGACCAGTCAGGCCTTTCTCTTTCAATTTCTCATAGAGTGCATCAAAGTCCTTTTCTTTGAACATTAACGACGGTGTAGCAAGACTTACTTCTGGACTATATTGTTTCATAAATGCTTTTTCAATAATCGATAAAGATGTTTCAACCGATTCATTTGGTGCAACTTCTACAGCTTTAAATCCTTCTGCCATTTCTTCTTCAGAAATAACTACAAACCCCATTGTTTCTCTCCAGAATGAAACTGCTTCTTTTTGGTCATCAACATATAACATAACTTGGTTTAATTTTTCCATTAATGTAAAACTCCTTCGTTTTGATATATACCTCATACCCATTTTTACATAATATAGAAACATATATGTATCAAACATTTGGATATATTCATGTCCACGTTCTGAATATCAGAGATTCAATTTTTTACATTAAAAAGCCACTACATTGAGTGACGGGATACTACCTAAGTAATAATATCGTTCTTTTTTAAAATTAAACATCAGGATAGTCTTTATACTTTTTAATATGACACCTACTTTTCACATTACACAATCCAATTAAATATATATAAATTTAGCAATTATTCTTGTGTTTTTTGCATTTTATGTATAGCACAATAAAATTGAAAATAAATTTAGGAGGCAAGTAAATGAAAAAAGTCTTAATCTTATTATTAACCAGTTTTTTAGTATTAGCAGCATGTGGAAATAAAGAAGAAAGCGAATCAGATGATAAGAAAGCAACAAAATCATCGGATGAAAAACATAAAAAATCGAATAACAGTAACAAAGATGAAAAATCGCATAGTGATAAAAGCAATGAACAAAGTACGAATCAAAGTAATAGCACTGAACAGCCTGAAACTACTGAAGAACACGCAACTAACAACCAAGCTCAACAAAAACAAATAGATAACCAGAAACCTGATCAATCTCAAGAACAAGTAAACACTGAAGAACAACAAAGCACGCAAGAAACTGACCAGTCACGAGAACAATCAAATTCAATGCAAGCACAGTCTAGTGGTTCTGATTCAGATAGCAACGAAAACCAAACTCGACAAGGTCTAAGACCTTTCGGAGGCATAGCACCAAAAGGTATGACGAATGAAGAATACCAACAATTAGAAAATAATGTGCCTAAAGTAAATAGCGTTTCTAAAAAAGAATACAATCGAATACTAAATAAACAGGTTCAAAAAATAGCAGATGAAAATAACCATTCAATTGAAACACCTATGGGTACATTTAAACCAAATAATGAAATTAACGATTAAATCATAAAGGTAGCTATACATTTAACTAATTATGGTGCTATTTTGTATAATATCTCTATTAAAAACACACTATATAACATGAGATAGACCCACCTCTTTATCAAGGTGGGTCTATCTCATGTTTATAACTTTAAATTATAGAGGAAACGGCTCAGAAATCTTATTTATTCTAAAAAATTTCTTCACCCAACTTTGTCAATAATCATTAGATTTGAAACGAACTTGATATAAACCTATTTCAAATCAATTAGATATGAGTAACAATTTGAAAAATCCGAGACAATTCATTTGTCACAGCCTGTTCCATTAAATATGATAGCTAGCTTTTTATGGTATATCTGATTGCTTTATTTCTTTATAGCGCTTTGTTTCATCTAATAATGATTCAACCTTTATATATTGACCTTTTTTCGTTTCTCCGCGTATTAAAAGCAATATTTTTGTTTTTTAATTTTCATCCGTACCTTTACTTTTATAAGTGAATTGAAATAAATCATCTTTTCCATTAAATTTATAATGAACGCCTATCTTAACTTAGTAGTTTTCACATTTAATTAAAGGATCTAACTGTTTTACTGTTCTTGTAATTTTCTGTATATCCTTTCCATAAAAATAATCCTACACTGATTACAACTATAAGTATAACTATACTAGATAAGATGATTCCTCTCTTGTTTATAGACATCCTTCTTCTTTACTTTCTCAAGAATAACAATCATTAACACTTTAGTAGTGATACTCAGATAAAATAATCTTGCAATATTGTAAGCAATTAAAAAGCTTCTATAGTTCCCTTTATGTTTCGTGTCCTTTTTCAATTCTAATTCCATGTAAGATACATCATTTAAATAGACAACTAAGAGAATCATAAGCATATTTATCAATAATTTTTTTAATGATAACTTTTTATTATCACCCATTCGAATTATATATAGTACAATTAAGTTTATAAATTATTTATAGTAAGATTACTGAATAATTATATTATCACATTATTCATTTTTTACTGAAGATTGTTTAATTATTTAAATACAAAGGGGCGTTTAGATTGACAGAAGAACAATATAATAAGGAACAATGGCAAAAATTCCAAGAACACCAAAACCAACAAAAGATGAGTAAAACTAAAAAAGGTTGGCTGTGGGGCTGTGGTTCGGGTTGTGGATGTTTGATATTACTAGTGATTATAATAATAGGAATTACAGCATGTACAGCTAGTTTCAGCACAAATAATACAAGTTCAAACTCTAGTACAAACGATAGCAATGCAACGTCACAAGAAAAAGCGGCATTAAATAAAGCTAAAATATATTCTGATACAATGTATATGTCGAAACAAGGTATTTACGATCAACTAACATCAGATTCAGGTGAAAAATTCAAAGAAGATGAGGCTAATTACGCATTAGAACATTTAAATGCTAATTATAAAGAAAATGCTAAGAAAAAAGCTAAAGATTATGCAGAACAACAAAGTATGTCAAAAGACGCGGTGTACGATCAATTAGTTTCTTCTTATGGTGAAAAATTCACAGAAGAACAAGCACAGTATGCAGTAGATAATTTAGATAATTAAAGGGGAATGACCAATGAAAAAAGTATCAGGCTTACTATTAGCAAGTTTCTTAATATTAACTGCATGTGGGGATAAAGAAGAAAGCAAAACGGATGATAAGAAAGAAGCTAAGTCATCAAATAAAGAGAAAAAGCATGATGGTAAAAAATCCAAAGACAGCAAAGATAAGAAATCTCATGTCGATAAAAATAATGAACCGAAAGCTAATCAAAATGATAATTCTGAACAAGTAGCAGCTACTGAAGAACAAATAGCGGAAAGTAATCAATCCCAGGAACAACAAGCAACCCAAGTAACTAATCAACAACCAACAAAACAAGAAATTGCAGATTGGGATCGACAAAATATTGCTGGTGGTACCGATGCAGGATTAATTGATCCAGAAGAGGTTAATAGATCAATTAATGAAACACCTGAGCTTAGTGCTGAAGAACAAGCTGAAGCGGATAAAGAACAGTTACGTGCGAAATACAATGGTGGTTTGTCATCAGGAGAAATGCAAACCAAGACAGCTATTGAACAAGGCTATTATGATGGTGACAATGCTGAGGAAGTAATGAAAGAAATTGAAAAATCTGAACAAGAAATCGCTGATGGAAAGTATGATAAATACAAAGAATGATAAAAACACCCGCCATAATTGGTGGGTGTTTAATATTAGTTAAGATATTAAAGCTTTTCTTTTACAAAAATGATTGCCTTAAAAAATTTAAAAAATATAATATATTATAATAAAGTTACTCTTTTTAATAGAAGCAAATAAGATTTATTTTATATACCTGACCCACTTTTAATTCAACTAGATGACTATATAATTAATTATCTGCTTCGTTATTTAACACTTTTCCATTTTTAGCATCCACTGTGATTTCATGTTTAGTTTTGCCTTTTTGTATATCCATATCGTATACAAGTTTGCCCTCATCTTCGGCTAGAGACCATTCCTTAATATCTCCATCAAACTCGTTTTGGCCTTTTTTAATTGCTTTTTTATAGTCGATAGCATCACTATATTTAAACTCATCATTTTTATTAATAGCATCTTCTTTTTCAGTTTCTTCATTTAACACTTTCTTATTCTTATCTGAAATAATCACTTCAGATTCTTCACCTGATTTTTGTTGTTCAATTTTATATGCCCATTCGCCATTACTTTTTTCATAAGATATACCTTTTAAATTTTGTCCACTGTATACATCTTGGGCTTTTTTCACAGCATCTTCAGGACTTGTTTTGATTTCATCTAAAGCAATAACTTGATTGTTATCACTTTTTTTATTTGAACCTTCAGATTTTGAACCACTATCTGATGATCCATTACCGCACGCAGTTAATAATATTGCAGTTGCTGTTATAGTCGCTAGTCCTTTTAATTTCATAAATATTACCTCCTAAGTTAATTATATTTTTAAATTCCCATATTTTAAAAAAACAAAACAATAAAATCAAAGTCGTTGCCTTATTTTTTGCCAATCCTTAATGTCCATGGATCTGCCTCTGCTATATTTGTTTTTCGATCTATCTTACTTGCTAAAAAAACAACAAAGTCATTCAGCTAATTATCACTTAAATTAAATAATATACTTCTACCTTTTCTTGACATATAATCCTTTTTTAATTCGTCTAAATCACCATACGTTTTTCTAAATTCAATAATTTTTATCATTTTAACAATTTTAAATCATGCTGAAATCAAACAATTTTCCACTCTTTTTTCACTATGTCTTCTAGCTTTATCATATGCTTTCAAACTTGGCTTAAACTCATACAAATAGACTCTTAAATTACTTTGAGAAGCTTTGACATCTAAATCTTCATGTGTTCTATCTTGAATTAAAAATATCCCGACCTCTTTCAACACTCTAAACGTTTCTGAAAATGCTTTATCTAAGTTCTTAATATGATGAACAACCGCTCTTGATAGAATAAACTGATACATATTATCAGAAAGATTATTATCAAAAAATCTCCAATTCTAAAATCTATTTTTTTAAAATTTTCAGTTTTAGCAGATTTCAATATTACACTTGAACTATCAATACCTGTGACACAATTAAAACCTAACCTTTTTAAAGTAAAAGTATATATGCCACCGCCACAGACAATATCTAAAGCATTTTCTCTTATAATGTCCACATCATTCAATATCTCATCTATACATTTCTTCTACCATATAAACCTATATTTTCAGCATTATCAAAAATCATTTTCATCTAAGCACCCCTATTTCACAGACTACTATACCTTTTACTTTACTGATATCACGTTTTGTAACAATTTAATTAAATGTACCATAAAAATAATGCGATTACTTATGTACCTATTATAGTAATATTTCATTTTAATATATAATATATTAAAATGAAATAATTATGTCCTATCTTATGAATAGAGGAGTCTCATGAAATCCAGCTACTTATAATATAAAAAAAAGCGCTCAACCATTGCGGTTGAGCGCTCAGATACGAAGATGCCTAGCGTTCATTAAAGTTTTTATAATTGCATTTTAAAAATGCTATAAGTGCTATTTTACTGAACTTTTTTTATTTTGAATATAGTTTCCTAACTTTATGCTATTTTCCAAATGGTTGAATTAATGTAACATAATTCAAGTTTACAACTTGTTCAAAAGGACCGGTTATTACCAAAGCACTCTCGTTTGATAACGTTTCATCTATCTTGTTTACTGCTATGCTATCCTTCTTATCATTGCCATTTAAATACAAAAACACACCATCATATTCTTCGCTATTTAAATAATATTTAATTATATCGATATCCATAAAATGTCTTCTCTCCCCCTTTATAAGTATATATAATGTCAATTATCTTTCAATAGGTATTATTTTTAGTATATTAAAAAGTTATACTCATTTCTAGGTCTTTAATATATATCACAAGTTTTACAATATTAAGAGAAAATAAGTATATTGTAAGGAATTTAAAATTTCTCCACCCTTTTCTAAATTTTCAATATACCTATAATTTTAATTAGCGTGGCTAATATATTTTTCACCCCTGAATAGTGTTCTATAATATTATCTATTTTACATTTTTTCCCAACACACAATGCTGTATAATCAAACACTGCAATCATTTTATATTATGACTTTCTTTTTCGTGGTATAAACTAAAAAAGCAATAATTCCCCTATTTTATTATTATCAGTAACTCATTTCTTATTATATTTCGATGCGCAACAAAACTTTTCTCAATACATAATCACCACTACCCTATATTAAGGCAGTGGCGATTGTAATATGTTTAATATTTTAATTAAAATGCAAATATAGAATTTGTTCACCTTTAATTTTGAAAATCGTATCACCTATAATTGTATAAGTAACATTATCAAGCAAATTTAAATTTTCAATATCCTCTTGTTTAAATAATCTCATTTCACCATCTACTTTTCTGGGCGCTTTAACGCACTCAAAATTTTCAACCGTTACAGATACATCATTCTTTAATACTATTTGACAATTCATTTTTACATGTCCCCTTTTTTGATTATTATATCGTATACACTTATTTCATTAAACCCAGTGCTTCCAAATGATTCACCTACCTTATTATTACGGTAAATCATCTCATGAACATAATAGAACTCACGTTCTTATCTAAATATAAATATTCCACAAAATCAAAACACTTGTTCTTCAGCAACAATACTGTATACTCTAGTAAAGTTCTTTTAGGAGGTAGTTTAATGGAATTAAATAAAATAGTTGAAGAAAGTATGAAAATTCGCGAAGCGTATCATGCTTTAGAAGAAAAACATCATGGAAGAAAGTGGAACATTCAAGAAGATGCCTTGGCTATGTCCACGGATGTTGGTTTAATAAGTAGACTGATAATGGATGAAGCTAGTATTTGGCCAACTAAAAAAGATGACACGTATAATTTAGAATATAAAATCGGTGAAGTTGTGTGGTGGTTGTCAGTTATATCGGATAAAAGTGACATAGATTTAAGTAAAGCCGTTGAGAATTTTATCCAGAAAAAGCAAAATGATTTTAATATTGAGTGAGTTTTTTATAACCTCTATATTTAACAGGACTGATTTTCACATCAGTTTTGTTTTGTATAGAGACATTTATTATATCCCTTGAACTGCTTTTAATAATCTACTTCAGTTTATAATATAGCTACTGTCAAAACAGCGTAACTCCATTGTTGGATAAAGAACCATATTAAATATTAACTTATCATTGAAATCGAATCATTGATCATATCTTAAAATAGATTTATCTATTTTATTTATCTCTAGTATTGTTCGGGCATCATCTTAACCTCTAACACTAAAATATGACGCCCCTTCTGATATGCGTGGCTTAAGAAATTCACGTGGTGTGTTATGATAATCTATTACATTGTTCACCAAGATTCATTATTTTCATATAATTACTTTATGGCTAAAACAGCATACACAGTTCGTGCTTAAATAAAAACATCAATTGAATAGGTTTATTTAAATTTTAGCTTTAAGACACTTACTTATTTTCTTTTAGAGCTCCTTATCAAATAACAACCTAAAAGACCACACGATAAAATAAATAGAAATATCAACATTTCAGATCTCCTTGTTAATAAAAAGTTTTTCAGTGTTAAATTTAATAAAAGACTATAACCACTCACTGACTTACATGGTTAGCATAATCATAATTAAAATAAACTACAATACATTCGCCATGATAATTAATGGTAAGACACAAACAATAGCTAATATAGTAAAATAGAAACTGTTTTTGTAGCTCACCTTTTTATCACTTTTACTTATTATTTTATAGATCTCAGTTAACCAAAGAACCAATGCAGAAATGCCAAATACAACAAATCCTATGCCAAATACATAACCAAGAATATCTAAAAACATAATTATTGCCTCCTTGTATGTGATATACAACTATAATAACAAAAACTAATAGTTGTATAGCTAACATAGTTGTCACATTAAAAACATTGCTAATTCATGTATAATCACTAATTTTATAAAAAACAGGGCAAGCACATAAGTGCCAACCCTTGATATTCATTAAATATTATATTCAATGATTCAACTTCAACCCAGTAGTTGTCATTAACTATTATTTGCGGTTCGGTTTTAAAATATAAAAATAGTAAACAAAAAATATTACAATTGCAGGCGGCAAACTTACGGCTAATGTTTTTATGAATTCATTACTAAGCAAAATGAGTGTTTTGAAAAAATGAGCATTCATTATATCATCAATACCAATTTCTGTTGGTCTAAAAAGAATTGTTAAAAATGTGATTATTAAGAAAAATACTACTGAATATTTTAAACTCTTTTTTAATCTCATAATTCACCTCTTTTGCACTAAAGTCATCGTTTGCCTAGTATTATTTAAATACTGTTTCAAACTGACAAATATTGTTCCGATAGCCTGCGATTTACATTAGAAGAAACTGTCCTTAGCGAATAGCTTATCGAACATCTAACTTACCCTACTAGCGTTTACTGTATGCACTTTATATGAATACCCTTCTGTCAACGATATAAATATAAACTACGCTTTGTGCTATCCAACTCGACAATGTTTTTAACTCAATATAACTTTTGGTGTGAATGTTGGATTTACTAATTAAACACTACACCTTCGCTTGGATAGGCTTATATCATTATTTACCCTTACCTTTTTAATAATTAATTAGGTAGCCAATCATTTTAAATTCAATTTATTAATCATAGACTTTAATAATACAATTTGACCCATATGTCGATTAGTATGAATAATAGAAAAATGAATAGACTCATTAAAATTATTCATAACAATGTCTGAATCTTTAAGAACAATAGGTTCATTTCTACTTTTATTTAATTGTTTTTCCAAACTATTTAATATTCTATCAAGTTGTTCGTTTAATAATAATTTCAACTCGTCAAAAGAGGGCTCATTTCCATCAAAATTTAATGGTGATGTCCCCCATAGAAAATATTTTGCAGCACTTTGCTCTAATGCATTTTCTCCATTAATAGTTTCAAATACCAGAAAATCATTTAGCAATATTAAATGACCTAATTGCCATTTAATATTATTATTAACACTGTCTGGTTGAAGTGTAGCCGTCTTTTCATCAATATCTTTAATATGCTTATTTAATAATTTATACGAATCTTGAAATTGGTCTCTAATCACGTTTAATCCCCCATTATTTTGCTTTATATTATTATAATATACATATTATTTTATCACAGTTGTTTCGCTTAATTATATCTTAAGGATATGACAACGATTATTTTATCACACACTATATGTGACACATTTAAATGATAACTTTCATCTATTTGTTCTTGTATAGAGCATATCTTTTAACTGATAACAGTTGCAGTGTATTTTATAAGAAATTCATATGCACTTACTTTAGGTATGTATAGATATAATAAATTAGCACTTCACTGTTATCTATATCCACCAAGTAACGTATACTATCCCTTTTAAAATAACTTTTCAGATGATTCAAAGGAATATGGTGAATCGAAATGCCTTACTATAATAATCATCTTAAGTTAAGTGAGTTTTTTTGTATTTGGGCAAAATTGATACAACAAAAATAAAAAGCCCACAACCACATGGGTTGCAGACTCTATAATGGAGACGGCGGGAGTTCATTAAAGCGTTTATGTATACATTTAAAAGTCGCTATAAGTATTGTCATATCAATGTTTATATTGCCTTACCGATTGGGTGTATAATGTTAAAATTGCAAAAACAACATATTTTTGGGGCAACATATACGTATTCATTACCTTATGCGTGAGATTTATATTCGCTAAATAAATGTAGTTGAAATTACAAAAATAAATTATCAACTACAATGATTTCACACAAATAATATTTTATCTTTTTATGATGTTATTTCTCATAAAATCCTAAAATATATTCATTTAAATCATTTTCATTTTTGAAAATCATTTTTTCATAGTAAAGTTTAACTTCAGCTAAGATCTCTTTCAATTCATCCTGTGCATCATTTACTATTCGATTTATTTCATCAAAATTTTCTACTTCAAGTTTTATTTTTTCTTCCTTATATTCACCTTCTTTTTCATAGATGTAATTTTCACTTTTTCCTATTTGAAAAGAAGAATAATCAGGGTCATAATTTTCATTTATATACTTTGTTAAATTTTCTTCATTTTTTATTGTATCTAATATAGTATCTTCATTTTGTATGATTTCAATTCTACATTCAACAAAATTCACTGAATTATCTCTATTTGGTTTAAGAAAGACTTTGTTAAAATTATCATATTCCTTAAGTTTCAAATGGTTTCTATCAACATCTTGATTAAATTCTTTACGTATTTCTTTATAAATAATTTCTTCATATTTGTCTAGCATTTTATTCTTGATATTTTTTACATAATTATTTAAATAATGAAGTTTAATTCTATACAATTCAAAAGGATAAAACACACTATGAGATAATTCACCATCATATTTCTTCCCGCGTTCCATTACTTCGTTATGTAATTTATAAACAGAAATTTTATAATGTTAAAATTCTAAGACATTTGATAATTCTCTTTTATTATGTACTTTCTTGATTAAAGCTTTATCTATGTTCTCATCAAAATCTTTTAAAAAATTTCTATTATTAATAGAATACATTTTTAAATCTTCCATTATCATTTGATTTCTAGATATTTTACTTGCTTTTTCCCCTGATATTTTTGCACCTAAATAAGCACCTCCAAATGTAGCAAAAATTCCAATAAAACTAATAGCAATTGTGTAACCTTCCAACTTATTTTCAGTATCTATATTACTTAATATGTAACCGACCGTAAAAATGAAAGCGAATATGATTAAACTGACTATACCAATAATTGTTATATTTTTTTACTAGCTAACCTATTCAAGTATTATTCACCTCTTAATTATTGTTTTATAATTATCTTCTAAAAATCAATATAATGCAAGTTAGTTATATATAGTATTAACTTTTATCACAAATTGCTAACCAATTAACGTACATTAAACGATCTAAAAGGAAGATCTGACATTCACTCTATGCTGCATTGAGAAATATATACATATAGTTGTCCGTTTGATGTTCAATACCTATTCATGCATTTCGATCTTATTCTAAATTTTTAGAGAATCCAGATGATTTATTTTCAAACCCATTACTTTTATAAAAACTATGCGCATTATCTCTTTCTTCTCTATTACCACTATTTAAAGTAATTACTTCACATCCTAATTGAGTTGCTAAAATTTCTGACTCTTTTAATAAAAGTGTTCCATAACCTTTTTCTCTATAATTAGAATTTATAACAAATGCTAGTAAACGCATATACTCACCATTCTTTTCATAGAACATCATTTTGCACATACCACTCAACCCGATTATCACATCATCTTTTATTAAAAGTAGCAAATAATAATCTTCATGACTGTATATCTTTTTCAAACGATTAACTAAATCCTCTGTTATTGTTGGATAACCTAAATCTTCATATAAAACTAGTAATTCTTTAATTTTGTTTAAATCGTGTTCTTCAAATAACCTTGCTTCTATTGTCATAATATAACCTACTTATATATAAAATTTCATATGTGGTTTTTCTTCTTTATAATAATTTAACCTATCTTGTAATGTACCAGTATGTAATTCTAACTTGTGTCCGTCTGGATCAGTGAAGTATATTGATTGTTTATCTCTTAAGTCTCTACTGCGCCCTTCTAATATATTCACATTATTATCTTTTAACCACTGATACCATTTATCAAATTCACTATCATCAATTGTAAAAGCCATATGCATATACGAGTATTGAATTTCATTTCTTGGTGTATCTTTTTCTTCATTAAGCGCTAGCCACAGACCACCTATAGTGAAATACGCTGTTTTATCACTTTCTACTAGAATATTAGCTTTTAAAATATCTTTATAGAAAGTTATGGATTGTTTAATATTTGATACTGAATAAGTAACGTGGTTTATAGATTGAATCATACATTATCACCTCGTATTAGAAATTTAGTTATTAAAATTTTTTCTATATCCATAAAACATTCTAAATCCCTGCTTTTCATAAAATTTCGATGAATGTTTTGTTGCTAATAAGTCAATTCTTGTATCTGGATATTTTTTATGTAAGTAATTTATCAACTCATTACCTATGCCCCTACCTCTTTTCTGTTCTATTATAAACAACTCACAGATAAACAAAGTCGTGTAACCGTCTGTTATACCTCTAATAAATCCTATAACATTACTGCTTTTATCAACTGCAACAACTGTTAAAGAGTTTTCTAAAGATTTTCTATACATTTTTTTATTTTCAAAAAGATTTTGCCACCCTTCTCGCTTAATCAATTCATTAATTTGTTCCCAATAACGTGAATGAAATTCTACTAATTTATATTCTACGATAAAAGCACATCCTTACTTTATAATTCACAGAATATTCTAACATAAAAGTAAAAAGATACTCACTACTTAAAATTATTGCTCACTTTAACAAATAGTACTGCGTAATTTTTTATCAAAATGCAATATAAGTATATTCATGAATAATATCTTTAATCATAATTTTTTGTTATCACTATTATTTTTTAGGTATAGTACAATTAAGTTGATATTTAATAACATTGCCAACCAATTACTTAATGGTTACTTAATTCAATTTGAGCCATTACGTGTGTTTGAATATAAAAAATTAACAAAGGGGAATTTTAATGTCTGAAAAATTGGGATTTCGAGAAAATATGACGGAAGTTGAAATAGTTGGTCTATATAGAAAAGATAACGATGTTCAAAAATTTTGGGGAGATTTAGATATAAAAAGAAAAAAAGAATTCATCAAATTGTATAAATCAAACAAAAGAGAATTTGATAGAAAATAAGAAGCTGAAATTTTAAAAATAAATCCTGGTTATAAAAATCACTTTTTAGAAAAAGAAAACGATAAATTAATTAAGTTTTTTGTAAGCCAAGGTATTAATTCCCCCACTGAAACGACCTTAGACGCGTTTATGAAACAAAGAGTTGATGCAAATTTCGACAAAGTTTTAAATTCTTTAGGTATGTTTACTACTAACAGAGAAAAGCAAGCTCAATACAATTATTACGTAACACAACAAAAACAAAATTTTATTGAAATAGCTCAAAATGATAAAATTATTAAACAAAACGATGAAATTATTAGCTTATTGAAAAAAATATCTAATAAATAAAGGAGAAATTATATGAAAAAGTTTTTAGGATTGTTATTGGTAAGTTCATTAGTTTTGGGTGCATGTGGAAACAACGACGAAACTAAAAAAGACGACAACAAGAAAGAAGCGAAAGCACCAGAAAAAGATAAGAAGAAAGATGATAAAAAGTCTAAAGAAGAAGAAAATAAAAATACTTCTGAAAATAGCAATACACATGAAACTGTCCAATCAGAAGAAAAACAAAACATTGAAGAACAACCTAGTCAGGAACAAGTTCAACAAAATTCACAAGAGCAATCACCTGTACAACAAGAACCAACTGAACAAGAAAAGATTGAAGCTAATGCCGAAGTAGCTAAACAACATGGTTTTACAGGTTTACCTAATGGAGATGCAGGTCTCTTAGAACCATCAGATGAGTATTATTCAAATGACCAATTAGATCCTAACACCGGTCTTCCTATGGATGATGCAGTTCCACATAAAACTGGTGAGTAATCACACGGGCACCATACTGTGCCCTATATATTTTTACCTTTTTAGGAGGAAAATGGATGGAAAATTTAAGTGACAAATTAATCAAGAAATGTATAGAATCATTTGTTATGGGTTTAGAGGTTTACAACAAACCGACAATTCAATACAGAATAGAAGGTTTTTCCTTTTTTATATGTAATGCATGGGAGTTAATGTTAAAAGCAGAGTTACTCAATCGTGGTGAAAATATATATTATGAAGATAATCCTGAACGAACAATTAATTTGAATAACGCAATTAAATTAATTTATCCAGATGAGAATACACGTATACGCTTAAATTTGGAAAAGATTGTAGACTTGCGTAATATTAGTACACATTTTATTAAACAATAATATGAAATTAAATATGCACCATTGTTCCAAGCGTGCGTAATGAATTTTATCAACGAAACTATTAGATTTCATAATGAAGATGTATCAGATCACATCACTCAAAACTTCTTAACTATTTTAGCTAGTTACGAACCATTGAGCAATGAAGAAATAAAACTTAAATATCCGCCTGAGATAGCTGAAAAATTTATAAAAGAAACAAATGAAATAGACGTTTTGAGTAAGGAATATGGATCAGATAAATTTTCAATTGATATTAAACAAAACTTATATATAACTAAGAAAAAAGAAGATGCTCATTTTCTTGTTTCTGTTCATAAAGACGCTGATAATAAAGTGGAAATTGTTAAAGAACATAAAGACCCTTCTGACACTCATAAGTATTCGTATACAAATGTAATAAAAGCAGTTTCAGAAAGATTAAAGAAAAAGAAAATAACTATAGATTATCCAAAAGGGTTTAACCAGCATGTTCTAAACTTAATAATTGATTTTTATGATATTAAAAACGAAGTGAAATACGCATATAAACATAAAATTGGTAAACAAGAATCTTATACTTATTCACAGCAATTTATAGATTTTATAGTTAATGAAATTAAGAAAAAACCAAAAAAATTTGTTGAAAGTCTTAAAAACAAAAAAAGATAACCCCAGGCACATAGGAATGCTCAGTGCAAATGCACTTACCCCATTTTGGGACCCAGCGTTTATCCTTCTCGAGTTATCTTAATTACATTATAAGCCACATCTACTTGTAATTCAATATTTTTCTGGACAGTTCTCTACTGTCCTATATATTTTCATCTTTTTTAGGAGGAATATTTTTAACTTGATTAATCATTTTATATAAAATTTGTCTTTTTAACTTCCTGAATTGACACGTAAAACAACCCACCTATTCATTTAGGTGGGCTTTGGCGTATTCGTATAGTTTCCTTACTGTGTGCAACCTTGCATTTTCAAGTTTCGTATTTCCATTTCTCAAGTCTTGAACTGTTTGGTATGGTACGCCAGTATTTTTAGAAATTTTTGAGCCATTTTCCTTTTTAAAAAGAGTTTGAATTTCTTCAATTATTTCATCGAAGTTTGTCATTTTTTACCATTCCTTTTATCTCTGTACATTTTTAATATAACTAAAGTTGTGGCTAATGTAAGTGCAGCGCTTGTATAAGAATTACCGACAAATAAGTTTATCCATAATAAAATAACTAAAGTGATCGCAATTGTTTTCATATATACAACATGTTAGAATTTATATAGGCAAGCTCCGAAGGGCTATTACCTATTTTTCTTTATCGTCTTTCAGTGCTTTGATGACTGCCATTGTCGAAACCACTGTAAAGGCGATATTTGCTATTCTTTCCAATTTCTCTAACATGTTTTCCCTCCCTTCTTTATATATTAATTATAACACGGTTAATCGTGATTAACGACACTTATTTACACATTTTTTCAATTTTTTTATCTCCACAATATCTTTCAAAGCTAACTTACAAATTCCAGTTTCTTCATATAAATGTAGTATCTGTGCATATGGGTCTACTTTGTGTATATAACCCTTTTTACTTTTGATATAACCACCTTCAAAATAACGCAACTCAATTGTTGGGTCGCGATACATTTTAAATATTATCTTATCGTTTAAATCATTCAATTAATCATTGCTTAAAATAGGTTTCTCTATTTTGTTTTGGTCTTTTAAGATTAATAAACTATGTGGTAAATTCGACTAACTTTACTATTTAGACATAAAAAATAAGGTAGACACTCGGGGGAATGCCTACCCTATCTACGTGTAAATATTATGACAGCACATGTATTTTTTAGTTAATATAACACTGTTATATTAAAAAGGCATGCTTGGAAGCAATGCCTTTGAGTATAATTGAGTAGACATTTGATTGCCTACAATCATATTATTACCCTTGGTTAGTATTGTGAAACATTTGTTCAATAAAACAGGACAAGCACTTGACGGTGCCTGCCCTAACTAATAAATCTATTTTCTAATAACTTTCATTACTATTGAAACAATTAAAATTAAAACAATCGCTCCAATTAAAGCTGGTAAAATAGGAACGCCACCTAATACTGGTCCCCATGTGCCTAGTAATCGGCTTCCAAGTGCAGAACCAATTAATCCTGCAATAATGTTTCCAATAATTCCACCTGGAATATCTTTACCTAATATTGCTCCTGCTAGCCATCCAATTAGACCGCCAACAATAATCATTAATATAAATCCCATATAAAAACTCCTTTTCTAAATGCATAAAAAACAGTTCACCATTTTATCTTTATTTAAACAATGCTTGAAACAATATAATTACTTAAAATTTTGATTTAACAAACTTAACTATGAGAATTTCTTAATTTGAAATAGGGCAAGCACATAAGTGCCTATCCTAAACAGTATTATTAGAGAACACTCTATTAAGGAATGGTAAAACTTATTCTAGTATACTAAAATCATTTTATTATTTATTGATTTCAGTAAATACTAACAGTTTGAAATTATATTGCAACGCTTATTAAAAACCCCATTTTACTTTACATTATATTGTTATGTTAGTTATATAATTCAAAGAAGGTATTCATTATGAACAAATATACGAAGTTTACTAGTACTGTTTTAGCATCAATATTTACGTTATCTTTAGCAGGTTTACCAATGGCGCAAGCGAATGATCCAAACGAGAAGAGTATTAACCCTGCAAAACAATTAGTAAAAACTAATAATATCTCAAAAGATGCACAACGAGAAGGAGATCACAATGTTAAATATTTTTCAGATCAAGAATTAAAAACAGAATTAGATAAACAAGACTATAATACTAGTGGTTTTGAATCAACTGAAAGTGATAATGGCATTAATACTTATGCTGCTAAAAAAGGTGGAGTAACAAAAGCAGTATATGGTAAGGGTAAAAATGCAGATATAGTAGATGCTGCGGGTGCTTTAGACAGAATAATTGGTGGAGGTACTGGTGGTTTTATTGGTTCCTTCGCTGGCCATATAGTTTCTACCTATGGTGGCAAAGTAATTCCTAAAAATGGTATCATTGTAAAAGGAAATGTTGACGGTAATATTAGAGATTTAGTAAACCAATAATAATCGAGGTGTTTTACATGACTAAAGCTTTAAGTGTATTATTAACAGCAATTTTATGTTCAGTATACGCCCTTGTGATATTTTTTCTAGTATCTAATAATGCTTTAAGCACAATACTTTTACCAATTGGTTTATTTATTATAATTTATGGTATTAGTATGTTTGAAAAGAACTTATCAAAAAAGAATAAATGATTATTTAAAAAGAAAAAGTCTTGAATATAATATTTGGGTCTTTTCGTAATTATCTATCCTTCCAACAATCATATCACTCTACTTAAACACTTTTTCATTTCATTATAATTTCTAACCTCTATTTCACGACTAATACCTTTTTCCTCTAATAATATCAATATTTTCTTAACAATTTTCAATTTCTTTAAATCTTTTCCTATCCATTAAACTTAGCGTTTTATAATTCTGTATTAAATAATCTCTAATCATTTTTCTTTCTTGTAATCTCAAGGCATTATCTCCCGCAAATTTTGCACCTAAATATGCGCCACCAAATGTAGCGAACATTGCAAATAAAGCTATTGAAATTTCTAAACTACGATTTGAACTTTCAGTTAAATTCGTATTAAATATAGCTGCTTCTTCAAATACCATAAACAGTAGTAACATAACACCTAAAATACTGCTTATCATAATAATGAATTTTTATCTTTCATAACTTCCTCCGAATTATTTCAATATTGCTTAATTATCTTTTAAAAGTCATACTAATACAAGATGTATTTTAAATTAAAGTCACTATATAATATTTATTTACTATTAGTCATTATTGGCAAAACGGCTTTTACTTTTTCGAGTATTAGGATGAGGGAATGATTCATTCTCCCACCTTATTGCTATAAGGATAGGTGAATTACTCATGTCAAAATCTCGGAATAGGAATAAACAGGTAAAACTCAAAATTAAGTTCTAATAGTTATAACTTTGACATTCACTCTGTGATGCATCGAGAAATGAATAAACATATAGTTTATTAGTTTGATGTCCTATAATTAAATATTACTCTAAATAAATGTTCTAATATTCCCCATTTTAAGTTTCCTCAAAATAGAATTGCTAACTAAAAAAAATTACTCTTCGTTTCATTAATTTACTTCAAATGAGTCGACTAAAAATTCAAAATCCGTATTCATTTCAATATTCTTACTTTTTAATTTCGTTACATTAGTTTGTGCAGCTTCACTTACTTCACCCTCAAATGCCCCATCTAACGCTTGTCCCGTACTATTGATGACTTCAATGATTTGTTGAATATCATTTTTATGTGATTCTACATCTGATTTTGCTTGCTCTACCATATTTTCTGTTTCTGATCGCATAGCTTGTTTTAATTGTTCCAGTCTCGCCAAT
>NZ_MRZN01000029.1 GCF_002614725.1 Staphylococcus edaphicus
ATCGCAATGTGGCTAGTAAAAGGACAAGCAATGGTCTGAAAGACCACTGTTTTTTGAAAAATAACTATATAAATAAAAATAAACAAACCTTACGCATTAATTTGCGCAAGGTTTGTCTACGTTCTGAGACTTTGCTTAACAAAGTCTTGTTTTTTTGTCCCTCTTCTTACGAATTCACTGAAAACACCATAGAAGTTGCAAATTCTAATAAATGCAGATATATTATTGTTAACAAGTATATTTTTTATACCTTTAAAGTTTACTTTTTACTTTCTAGGAAATATGTATAAAAAATAGAAATTTTGAAAGTTTGGAGGACACTACATGAACATACTCGGTCATCACCACATTTCAATGTATACAAAAGATGCACAAGTTAATAAAGATTTCTACACAAATATTTTAGGGTTGCGCTTAGTAGAAAAATCTGTAAATCAAGACAATCCAACGATGTATCATTTGTTTTTCGGTGACGAAATAGGAACACCTGGTACATTGCTTAGTTTTTTCGAGATTCCAAACTTAGGTAAAAACCGTCCAGGAACAAATAGCATTCATCGCTTATCATTACTCGTCCAAGATGAATCAGCAATAAATTATTTTCAAAATCGTTTAAATGAGCAACGTATCCCTACGACGCCAATAACCTATTTAAACCATGCGGCGTTGTTATTTCAAGATATAGATGGGTTAGAAATTATCCTACTAGCTAACAATCATCTCCAAACACCCCATGAATGGAAAAAGAATCCTTATACAGATATTCCAGAGACATATCAAATTTTAGGCATGGGTCCAGTAGAGCTGCGCTTACGTGATATACAGCCAACACTCGAATTCTTAAAAAATGAATTAAATTATTCGTTAAGGACTGATACAAATGAGACGGTAATGACATTAGATTCAGATGGACTTTATACTGATTTTGTTCTTGTTGAAGAACAAGGTCAACGTGCTAGACCTGGTCAAGGCTATGTACATCATATTGCCGTAAATACGCCTAATGATGCAGATCTGCAAGCTGTACTAAATAGAATAGAGCATAACCCAGGAAATAATAGTGGTATCATTGATCGTTACTTTTTCAAATCACTTTACTATCGTCATAATAGTATTATGTATGAATTTGCTACTGCATCTCCTGGCTTCACAGTAGATACTACTATTAATGATTTGGGTAAAAAACTAAACCTGCCTGACTTTATGGAACACCAAAGGTCAGAAATTGAAGCAAAACTACATGATATATAAAGGATGATAATAAATGGCAATTTTAAAAATGAATGAACGTACACCACTGGAATTTGGACTTTATTCCCTAGGTGATCACTTGCTCAACCCTCATAATGGTGAAAAGGTAAGTTATGAACAACGTATTAGCGAGTTAATTGAAGCGAGTCAATTGGCAGAACAAGCAGGTATCGATGTATTTGGCATTGGTGAAAGTCATCAAGAACACTTCACAACACAGGCGCACACAGTTGTACTTGGAGCCATTGCTCAAGCGACGAAGTCAATTAAAATCTCAAGCACTTCTTCAATTATTAGTGCATCTGATCCTGTAAGAGTATATGAAGACTTTGCTACATTAGATCTCATTTCTCACGGACGTGCAGAAATCGTCGCAGGCAGAGCGTCACGTACAGGTGTGTTTGATTTGTTTGGTTTGGATTTGAATGACTACGACGACCTATATGAAGAAAAGCTAAACCTACTCATGGAACTTAATAAAACAGATAAAATTACTTGGTCTGGTAAATTTAGACCCGATTTAAATAATATGAAAATATTTCCGAGACCCATTGATGATGTATTACCTATTTGGCGTGCTGTTGGTGGCCCCGCTGCAAGTGCTATCAAAGCAGGACGTCAAGGTATTCCAATGATGATTACAACACTTGGTGGTCCCGCAATGACTTTCAAAGATTCAATAGATGAATATCGTACGACAGCAAAGGAATATGGTTTTGATAATTCACCTGAATCCTTACCTGTATCAACAGCAAGTCTGTTCTATACTGCAGATACTACCCAAGCAGCATTGCGTGAATTTTATCCACATCTCAATGTTGGTATGTCATTTATTAGAGGCACGGGCTACCCCAAACAACAATTTGCAAACGCTCCAGATTATAGAGATGCATTAATGGTCGGCAGCCCTCAACAAATTATTGAAAAGATACTCTACCAGCATGAACTTTACAACCATCAGCGATTTATGGCACAAATCGATTTTGGTGGTGTACCTTTCGATAAAATCATGAAAAATATCGAACTCATTGGTAACGAAATTATTCCAGGCGTAAAAAAACACTTAAAGTCATAGGAGGTATATCATGAATATTGTATTACTTTCCGGTTCAACTGTTGGATCTAAAACTAGTACGGCTATGAAATATTTAGAATCAGAAATAACGTCTGAACAAGGTGAACATCAGGTTCAATTTTTTGATTTAAAAACCTTGAACCTTTCCTTTAGTGATGGACGTAATTATTTAGATTATACAGGTGATACGTTAGCGTTAACGACTGCCTTAACGCAAGCAGACATTATATTTATTGGCTTCCCTATATTTCAGGCCTCTATTCCTGGCACATTAAAAAATGTATTCGACTTACTACCGGTGAATGCATTTAGAAATAAAGTGATAGGTATCATAGCAACAGCTGGTTCACCTAAACATTATTTAATTCCTGAAACACAGCTCAAACCCATTTTAGGCTATATGAAAGCACATATAATGCAAACCTATGTTTTTATAGAAGAACGTGATTTTTCACAAGGAACTATCGTAAATGATGATATATTATTTAGACTTAACGAATTAGCCACTTCGACATTACGAGTGTCAAAAGTGTATCAGCAAGTACTCGAAGAAGAAGATGACCAATACGATTTTTAATTACTAGCCCTAGGCCAAGACACATACTGATGTCTCGACCTAGGTTTTTTTATAGATAATACCTGCCGCTATTGAACATATAAGCATTGATACATGCGGTTCAACTCAGTTAAACATCTAAACACCATTACTCTGATATACCTATCGTACTAATACTTTATAATTAAAAACTGGGGTTCTAAGCCGTCCTTATCTTTTTTTAAAAATAAAAAAAGGGCGCCAAGCATCTAAAAGCTATAGATGCTTAACACCGCTTCTTACCTTTATATCGAGTTTTGTGAAATTGCTCAAATGAGCCCGTTCACAGTCTAAATTTGTCATATCAGTAAAATAACTTTAGCCTATTCAATTTACAATTTTAATCAAATATCGTTCAACTTATTTGTTACAAAACCTTTGACTGGTTCAAATATTGTCATATCTTCCTTTGAAATCAAATCTGCTGTTAATTGTAGCTCTGTAATTTGATTCGTATCATACCATTTAACATATAATGTACGTGTTGTTAAATTCATAACCGTTTGATATAACGTATAATGCAGTTCTTCATTTTCATCTAAGACTGCGCCTTTAGGTATACTAACAGCATCTAATAACTTAAAAGCATCCAGTGCATCGTATTCTGGATGATCACTACCTATTAAATAATTTTTCAAATAAGCAGTTTTGATAAAACGTTCAGCCGATGTATAACCACCAGGCAAGCCATATGTACCACCCTCGTTACCTAGAGGTCCCATTGACTGTCCCATCACTTTTTTGGCTTTAGGTTTATGTGGGGTAACATTCGTATAATTTCTTAAATTTTCATAGTGCCAATTTAAATCAGGATTATTTGTTAATACGCCAATAGGATTTTCATTAATCACAATATTTCCATCTTGAAAGGTAAGTTCAATTGAACGGCCTGTATCATCAGTAACGTGATAATGTAATGGGGGAACTTCTGCAATATCATTCAGCACATGCGCCACAACATTTACTTTTTTCGCGTTTTCGATTAAATCATCAATATTTTTGTTATAACCAAGTACCCATGTAATGACTTCACTTTGAGCAATGTTCATATATCCTTCACGAACTTCAGTCGCATAGGATGCATAACCTCTGAAATACTGTATTGAAGCCCCTACACCGTGTTCGTTCAAGCCATCTCCAAATAGAAATCCTTCCATATCACTACCTGTACCAATAAATCCATATTTTGTTTCACCTTTATATTCAACACGTGATTCCCAATAGAAATGACGCGGTTGTACTGCAGGTCGACCATCTAAGTGATAAACAAAATCCATAGTTCGACCAAGTATTGCCTGCCTACTTTTGGATAAAAACGAAAAACCTGTACACATAAACTATCTACTCCTTTACGCTATTATAATGACACATCTTTAGATTATTTATAAATAATCTGTTCTGATATGCAACCTACCTGTAGTCATTGATTACTACTAACTTAATTGAGTAAATTGTTTCAAAAACATTCAGTCTCTTATATATTCACATAGCTCCTGACTTGTCAATGATGCTTGGACATCAATCACACGTTGATTTATAGAGCCTTTATAAGGTAAATTCGGTCTATACAAATGATTGATAAAAGGACCATCTACTAAAACATCAATTTGTTCAAGTAATGCCCTTCTTTCTGCTAAATCTTGTTTTAAATATTCAAATAAAAATCCAGTCCACACCCATAACGTTTTTGTAGTACCAAATCGACATCGAAAAGCTTCAACACACTTCAAGGTGATGTCTAAATTACAAAATGGCTCTCCGCCCAGTATACTCAAACCTGAAATATAATCTGGCTCACAATATTCCATGATTTCTGCCATTATATTTTGATTAAATCGTTCTCCATATCTAAAATTTTGAGCCACTTTATTATAACAATTTTCACAAGCGAACGGACAACCTGAAACATATAAACTGCAACGAACCCCTTCTCCATCCACAAAACTTTGTGCTTCTATTTTAGCTATATGCCCCTGCCCTTTCTTTATTTCTAAAATATTCATATAGAAGTATCTTTCAAATGTTTTACGCGTGCGCAGATTTCTTTATGACGACCTTCTATCGTAGGTCTTTGAACAGGATTACCTAAATAACCGCAAGTACGTTTAACCACATCTACCGTCTTTGGATCATCATTGCCACATTGTGGGCATTGATAACCTTTTTCCGTCGTTTTGAAATCCCCATCAAAGTCACATTTTCTACAATGATCAATTGGAATATTTGTTCCTAAATAACTGACTTTATCATAAGCGTAATCCCAAACAGCTTCTAATGCTTTCAAATTATGATTTAATTTTGGATATTCACAATAATGAATGTAACCGCCACTAGCAAAAGTTGGATAATCTTTTTCAAAATCAATTTTTTCAAAAGGTGTGACATCTTTTCTTACATCATAATGAAATGAATTTTGATAATAACCTTTATCTGTGATGTCAGCTATATCTCCAAATCTCTCTCGGTCCAATCGACAAAACCGATCTGTTAAAGATTCACTTGGTGTACTATAAATACTAAACCAAATATCATATTTTTCAGTCCATTTTAGCTGGTAATCTTTCATCGTCTTTAAGATATCTAAAGTAAAAGCTTTAGCTCTAGATAAACGTTCCCACTTAGGTCCATAAAATACAGTTGCCGCTTCATACAATCCTATATACCCCATAGACAAAGTTGCACGCTGTCCTTTAAAGATTTCCATGATATCGTCAGTATCGTTTAGCCGATATTTAAACGCCCCATTTTTATATAAAATAGGTGCATTCACTGGTGTTGCTTGTGCGATACGTTCCATACGATAAACGAGCGCATCATGCATGATAGCCATACGCTTATGAAATATCTTCCAAAAGATTTCAATGTCACCGTTAGATTCAATGGCAATTCTTGGAATATTTAATGTGACTACCCCTAGATTGCATCGGCCGTTATTTTCATAATTACCCTCTTTATCTTTCCATGCTGGCAAGAATGAGCGACAACCCATAGGCGCTTTAAAATCGCCTAATAATTCCACCGTTTTATCGTAGTTTAAGATATCTGGATACATGCGTTTGGTAGAACATTCTAAAGCAAGTTGTTTGATGTCATAGTTTGGATCCGCTTCATTTAAATTAACGCCTCGTTTGATTGAAAAAACAAGCTTAGGAAAAATTGCTGTTATGCGATCTTTACCTAATCCTTTAATTCTAGTACGCAATATAGCCTCTTGAACCTTGCGACTGTATTTATCTGTACCTAATCCAAAGCCAAGGGTTACGAAAGGTGTTTGTCCATTTGAAGTATATAAGGTATTTATTTCATACTCGAGACTTTCAATTGCATCTCCAATATCTTGCGTTACACGCTCATCTACATATGTATTAATTGCTGCTTTATTCACAAACTTCTCTGCAATTTGTCGATGTTTGGCTTCATTGTATTTTGCATATTTACTCAATAACTCATCAACTCGATCTATCGTGCAACCTCCGTACTGACTACTTGATACATTCGCAATGATTTGTACTAATTGTGCCGAAGCAGTTTGAATAGATTTAGGTGAAGTTACTGTGGCATTACCTATTTGAAACCCTTGTGCAAGCATACTTTGTGCATCAATCAAACAACAATTCGTCAGTGGTTGAAATGGATGATAGTCTAAATCATGAAAATGTATATCACCACTTTCATGTGCTTTAGCTACATGTTCAGGTAATAAGTAATCTAAAGCATATGATTTAGAAACGACACCTGCCGTTAAGTCTCTCATAGTTGAAAAAGTAGCACTATCCTTATTCGCATTTTCATTTACTACCGTAGGATCTTTCGTTATAAGATTTTTTAAATTTTTTTCAAGTTTATTCATTCTACTCCTCTTTTCCTATATATAGTATATAAATCAAATATAAAACACTATATGTTGTGTTTCAAATAAGCACTCAGCCGTTAACAAATTTGTCACATTTTTGTTAACACTTTGTGACTTTTGATTTGTAATTGCTATTAGATAGAAAATAATTAATTATAAAATGATATATCCGCTAAAATTGAAAATAGTAAATCTAAAAAACCATCTTTTAAAAAAACATTAAATCATTAAACAGTAGTAATATTTTGAATGTTAAGCTAATACCAAAAACATAAAGGTGAGCATAAGACGATTAAAACTTTAATTTAATCACTTATACTCACCTTTGATGCAAAACAACGCATTGTTAATTTTTAAATAAACTATTCACTATATTGATAAGAATTAGGCCTGTTGTCTATAGAGGATGCCGCTTATCTATTTAAAATAATATTCTAGAAAAGTATATGACGACGACAACCGTGACAGCACTTAATAAAGTAGATAAAAAAACTAGTTCTGCTGCTAATTCAGGATGATTATCATATTCTTGTGCAATCACTGAACTATTTACAGATGTTGGCATTGCAGAAGCTATGAATAGTGTTTGTGCTATTATCCCATCTATTCCCATTACGTTTATGATAACTAATGCAATCAGTGGTCCTATAATTAATCTTATAAAAACATAAGCGTAAGATTTAGACCATTTTAAACTAAACTTTATGTTAGAAATTTGAGCACCTAACATTAATAAAGCAATTGCAATCATTGCATCTGCTACATAATTGGCAGGCGTCCATATAAATTCTGGTATAGGTACATGATTATAATTAAGAATAATCGCAAGTAATAACGCATATAAAACTGGCATTTTAAAATAGCCTAATAACGCTTTAAGCTTTCCTATTTGTAACGATTGAATTGCAAACACACCATAAGAAAATGTAAAAATATTTTGTAATGACAAGACAATAACTTGTACCGACATTGCTAAAGGATCCCCTTTAAAGACAAGATCATTTACTGGAACACCATAATTTCCAGAATTAAAAAACATAAGACTATTCGTCAATGTTGTTGCTTCTCCTTTATCAACTTTTCGTATTGCTGTTAACACTTTACCGATGATAAATAGAAACAACATATAAATAATAAAGAAAATCACTATGTAAATTAACAGACTTAATGCAAAGTCTGTTTTATAAAATTTCACAAATATAAAACCAGGCACAAAGACATAGATATTTAACTTAGCTAATGTATTCAAATCCAAAGTGAATTTTTTTTGTAAAATAAATCCTAAAAGTATCATGATAAAGATAGGTAAGAGTACAGTCTGTAAGATGTATAACATATCATTCATAGTATCTTCCCCTTGTATAGTAATTCAATATAAATCATTACTCATTTAATTTCCTTTATAACTCTAATTAATATCAATAGTATCAAAGTTTTTGCTATATTACTGCTATCTTCAACTAATTTGATCTGAGATGTTTCACGTAAAACAATTTTCCAAAAGAATGCTGCTACCTAAATAGACGCTATAGGTCATATTTTAAACAGGCATTTGTTATTTTAGACAACCCTTAGTTAAGCGGCACTATCCGGTTAGCCTTACCTCTATCAAAATTACTTAAAACAGGCTGAAACACTTAAGTCTCAGCCTGCAAGTTCATTTATTTTTGTTATTACGCTTTTTTTCTTCTAATATGGCCATTACGATAAACCCAACAATTAATAGTGGGGACAACATTACGAGTATCATCACTAAAACTACACCTCTTTTTTACTGTTAAGCTAAACCACTTTACCTTTTAATTTTTTATGCCACTGTCTTATGTTGTTTTTATAATATTCAAAACATGGTATAACGATACAAATTCAAAAATTTTGATTATACTAAACCTCCTTCAACCCAATCATACATTATCTTAAATATAACATATTACATTATTTAAATATCGTAAATAAACTATCGTTATAATTAAAAAAGATTACCCAAAAATGGGTAACCTTTTTCTTAGTATTTATATGGATCGTCTTTAACTTTCCTCGATGTTTCATCTACATCTTCAAAATCTTTTAAGTCCTGATCACTTTTATTTTCATTTGAGGCTGAATATTCATCTTTGATTGTTTCTTGTTCATTTTTCTTTTGTTCTTCTGACAGTACAAATGAATTATTGTGCTCATTGACTTGAGATCCATCTTTAATATATGGATTTACATCATCATCTTCGTCTTTGGCATAAATTGGTTCTTTAGGTTTTCTTACTAATAGCATAATACCTGCTATCAACCATAATACGGCATTAATCCAATTCCCTACGAACGAAATGACACCTGCAATGATTAATAAAATACCTGCTACTTTTGCTTTTTTACCAATTAAAAATGCACCAATTATAGCAATAATCAACAGAATAATTGCTAAAACAAGACCCACTGTTAATAAACCATTCAGCATACCAATCATAGCTGTTCCATCTTGTTGCGTAAGACTACTATCATCTTCCATTAATTGTTGGATCATAGCGTCTTTAGTTTCACTATTATTTAGTAATGGCATTAAGATTGCAATAAGTGCTACACCTATTAACTGCAATACGATACCAATCCATGCTAGAACACGTTCTATCGTTCTTTTCATCAAATTTGCCCCCTCTTTCTATCCATTAAATTGATTAAGACAATAAGCTTTTATCTACTATCTTTTTAAAAATATTAATTATATAGTCAATTATACTAATTGTTAATAATTAAGTCCATTCTTTGAAGGTTACTGAATATTTTAAAAGTGTTGTCTTTTGAAAATTTAAGATTAAAAAAGTAGAGAGCATCAAATGCATTCCCCTACTTTTTTAAGTTGTTATAATTATTGTTTGTTTTCTCTAAACGCACTATCAATGTGTGTCAGTTGCTCCACGAATTGATGTACTTCGTCCACCGTAAATTTGTTTCCTAAACGTTCTTTAACAGCTTCAGTCATCACAGAAGTAGCTTTTTTTAAAAAGCTTTCACCTTCACTACTTAATTTAATAAGTTTAATTCGTTTATTTTCAGAATAAGCACGTTGAACGTAACCCATTTCTTCTAATTTTGCTATACGTTTTGAAGCTGCTGTTTTAAAAATGTTTTGTAATTTCGCTAGTTCATTGATAGTCACTTTACCTTCTGTTTTTATAATTCTCATCGCTTCAATTTGCTCTCTTGAAAGTAAATTACTCAAACCAGTTTCTCTTACGATTTCAACGATTTCTTTATTCAAATGCAACATAACTATTTGAAACTTAATAATTGCTTCTTCAATTGTTTTATCAACATTTTCCAAATAAGTCACCTCCAGAATGCACCTATTTAAATTCTATTGAAAATGGTACTCTTTTTCTATGATTAAACCACAGTAATACTAGGTATTGTAATACAATCATTATGACGATAATACCAATCAATAGAGCAACTACAAAACCAAAGTCAAAGTGTCCTGCGTTAGTGAATATTGCTTCTCTATATCCTTGTATTGCATAAGACATTGGAGAAAATGGATGAATCCATCTAAAGAACTGCGCCGACAATTCTATAGGGAACATACCTTCACTTGAACTAAGTTGTAATATCAACAATACCATAGAAATAAACAATCCAATTCTATCTAACAGTAAGCTTAAGAATGTTGTAATTGCAATTGCTGCAATAGCCCATAATACACCTACCAAAATAAATTTGCCTATATGATCAATTGACATATTTAATGCAAAAATTGCCCAACTACTCATAAGTAATGCTGAAATTGTGCCTTGCACAATATATAATAGCAATTTACCAAACGCTTGCTTAGCGGATGTAACATCTTTACGTAACATTTTTCTGAGTGGATATATCGCACTAAATGATACGGCACCTACAAATAAGCTCACGCTCGCCATATAAGGTACGATTGTTTCCCCATATTTACCAGCCTCTGTAGCATTATTTTTATTGATTTTCGTTACGTTGTTTAATGCTTTTTCATTATCACTTTCAAAAGCAATGCCTTCTTGTTGTTTGACTGATTTATCTAATTGCTCTTTTAATTGGTCGTTATTTTGTTGCAACTGATTAAGACCATCAGTAACTTGTTGATTACCTGAAATCAATTGTTGTGCAGGTTGACCTACAGATGGAGCTAATTGTTTCAATCCATCAGTGACTTGCTGATTACCATCAATTAATTGTGATTCTGCATCCGACATTTCACCTAATGCCTCTGATGTATCTTTGAAGCCTGATTGTGATTTTTTACCACTTGCAAATAATTGGTCTAAATAATTCGTGCGAATGTTATCTTTAATAGCATTCGTCACCGTATCAATTGCTTTTTGCGCTGATTGACTACCAGTATAACTTGATCCTGGATTCACTTGCGTTTCCAGATTTATCTTTTTAGGATTCTTATCCAATAAAGTCGTAGCATTACTTGAAGCATCTTTCGGAATAATTATCGTTCCTACGCTTTGACCTTTTTCTAATTGTTTAAATGCTTCTTTTTTCGATACTTCTTGAAAATCAAATTTGTCATTATCTTTTAATTTATCAACAACATCATCACCTATAGTTACTTTGTCACCATTTAGTTTCGCACTCTGATCTTGGTTTACAATTGAAATTTTCAATTGATCTGTCTTATCATAAGGGCTCCACATAGAACCAACGAATAAAGCAACATATAATAGCGGGATAGCTGCTATTGCAATAAGCGATACAATTAACATTTTATTTCTAAAAATAAATTTAAACTCATTAAACATTTGTCTCTACCTTCCTATTTCTTAATTGTACACCCTTTGTACTATTGATTATAAAAAAACCTAAGTACGCACAGGTTTCATCTTAGAGTATAATCACTATTCAAAATTATGAGGGATAGTCCATATATTTTAAATAGTACACCCCATATACTATAATTATATTACTCTCCGTGAAATCTATTGTCAATTGTAAAATTTTACAGTTAAATAGTTTGATCATCATAAAATATATAAGCATCTCATTTTAGCTACACATATAATATAAAAGACTGCACTTTCTGATTAGAAAGTGCAGTCTTCTTTTATTTATCTTTGGTTTCATTATCTTTACGTCTTCTGAATAACATGACACCACCAAGTGCTGCCAATAATGATATCAATCCATTCCCCATATTTTCGTTACCTGTATCAGGTAATTTGTCTTTATTTGTTTGATGTTCATTTTCTTTATCTGCCGCGTTATATATTGAGCCAGATCCACTGATTGATTCAGACTTACTCAGTAACTCGCTTTCACTGATTGATTCTGATGTACTCAGTGATTCACTCTCACTGATTGATTCGGATGTGCTCAATGACTCTGATTCACTAATAGATTCTGATGTACTTTGTGATTCGCTCTCAATAATAGACTCAGAAGTGCTTAATGACTCACTTTCGCTAACTGACTCTGAGGTACTCAATGATTCGCTTTCACTGATTGATTCAGACGTACTTTGTGATTCGCTCTCACTAATAGACTCTGATGTACTTAGTGATTCGCTTTCGCTAATTGACCCTGATTCACTTAATGTCTCACTTTCACTGATTGATTCAGAAGTACTTAACGATTCGCTCTCACTGATTGATTCGGATGTGCTCATTGATTCACTTTCACTGATTGATTCGGATGTGCTTAATAATTCGGACGTGCTCAATGATTCACCCTCGCTAATTGATTCGGACGTGCTCAATGATTCACTCTCGCTGATTGATTCCGAAGTACTTTGTGATTCTGACTCACTAACTGATTCGGATGTGCTTAGTGACTCACTCTCACTAATAGATTCGGACGTGCTTAATGATTCACTTTCACTTATTGATTCTGATGTACTTAATGATTCGCTCTCACTGATCGATTCAGACGTACTTAGTAATTCGCTTTCACTGATTGACTCTGATGTACTTAGTGATTCGCTTTCGCTAATTGATTCGGATGTACTTAACGATTCGCTTTCACTGATTGACTCTGATGTGCTTAATGATTCGCTCTCACTGATTGATTCGGATGTGCTTAATGATTCGCTCTCAATGACAGATTCAGAAGCACTCAATGATTCGCTCTCACTCATTGATTCGGATGTACTCATTGATTCGCTCTCACTGATTGATTCGGATGTGCTCAACGACTCACTTTCACTTATTGATTCGGATGTGCTCAACGACTCGCTCTCACTTACTGATTCAGAGGTACTTAACGATTCACTTTCACTTATTGATTCGGATGTGCTCAATGATTCGCTCTCGCTGATTGACTCTGATGTGCTTAATGACTCGCTTTCACTGATCGATTCAGAAGTACTTAGTGATTCGCTTTCACTTACTGATTCTGAAGTACTCAATGATTCGCTTTCGCTAATTGATTCTGACTCACTAATAGATTCTGACGTACTTAACGATTCACTCTCGCTGATTGACTCTGATGTGCTCAATGATTCACTTTCACTTACTGATTCAGAAGTACTTAATGATTCGCTCTCACTGATTGACTCAGAAATACTTAACGATTCTGATTCACTTATGGATTCTGACTCGCTGACAGATTCAGAAGTGCTTAATGACTCACTTTCGCTTAACGATTCTGATGTGCTTAATGATTCACTCTCACTGATTGACTCATAAGTACTTAACGATTCACTCTCACTAATCGATTCTGAAGTACTTAACGATTCACTCTCGCTGATTGACTCGGATGTGCTTAATGACTCGGATTCACTAATAGATTCAGAGGTACTTAATGATTCTGATTCACTTATTGATTCGCTCTCACTTAGTGACTCTGATGTGCTTAATGATTCACTTTCACTTACTGATTCTGAAGTACTTAATGACTCACTTTCACTGATTGATTCAGAAGTGCTTAATGATTCGCTCTCGCTGATTGATTCTGAAGTACTTAATGATTCGCTCTCACTGATCGATTCAGAAGTACTTAGTGATTCGCTTTCGCTGATTGATTCTGATGTGCTTAATAATTCGCTCTCGCTGATTGATTCTGAAGTACTTAATGATTCGCTTTCACTTATTGACTCTGATGTACTCAATGATTCACTTTCACTGATTGATTCTGATGTGCTTTGTGATTCGCTCTCACTTAGTGACTCTGATGTGCTCAATGATTCGCTTTCACTGATCGATTCTGAAGTACTTAACGATTCGCTTTCGCTTACTGATTCTGATGTACTCAATGATTCACTTTCACTTATTGACTCTGATGTGCTCAATGACTCGCTTTCACTTACTGATTCTGAAGTACTTAACGATTCGCTCTCGCTGATTGACTCAGATGTGCTTAATGACTCACTTTCACTGATCGATTCTGATGTACTCAATGATTCAGATTCGCTAATTGATTCTGAGGTACTTAACGATTCACTCTCGCTGATTAACTCAGATGTACTTAATGATTCGCTCTCACTGATTGATTCCGAAGTAATTAATGATTCACTCTCACTGATTGACTCTGAAGTGCTTAGAGATTCTGACTCACTAATAGATTCTGATGTACTTTGTGATTCGCTCTCACTGATTGATTCCGAAGTACTTAACGATTCAGATTCACTTATTGATTCGGATGTGCTCAATGATTCTGACTCGCTGATAGATTCAGAAGTGCTTAATGACTCGCTCTCACTTACTGATTCTGATGTGCTTAACGATTCGCTCTCACTAATAGACTCTGAGGTACTCAATGATTCACTCTCACTAATCGATTCCGAAGTGCTCAATGATTCACTTTCGCTAATTGACTCTGATGTGCTTTGTGATTCGCTCTCACTGATCGATTCAGAAGTACTCAATGATTCGCTCTCACTGATTGACTCTGATGTGCTTAATGACTCACTTTCACTGATCGATTCAGATGTACTTAACGATTCACTCTCACTGATTGACTCTGATTCACTTAATGATTCGCTTTCACTGATTGACTCTGATGTACTTAGTGATTCGCTCTCACTAATCGATTCCGAAGCGCTTAATGATTCGCTCTCACTGATGGATTCAGAAGTACTTAACGATTCGCTCTCGCTAATTGACTCTGATGTGCTTAATGATTCGCTTTCGCTGATTGACTCTGATTCACTTAACGATTCACTCTCACTGATTGACTCTGATGTGCTTAATGATTCGCTCTCACTGATTGACTCTGAGGTACTCAATGATTCACTTTCGCTAATTGACTCTGAGGTACTCAATGATTCACTTTCGCTAATTGACTCTGATGTGCTTAGTGATTCGCTTTCGCTGACAGATTCTGATTCACTTAATGATTCACTTTCACTTACTGATTCAGAAGTGCTCAATGATTCGCTCTCGCTAATTGACTCTGATGTGCTCAATGATTCGCTCTCACTAATTGATTCTGATGTACTTAATGATTCTGATTCACTTATGGATTCGCTGTCACTTACTGATTCAGAAGCACTCAATGATTCACTTTCACTTACTGATTCTGAAGTACTTAATGACTCACTCTCACTGATTGACTCTGAAGTACTCAATGATTCACTATCACTTATTGATTCAGAAGTGCTTAATGATTCACTTTCACTCATTGACTCTGAAGTACTTAACGATTCGCTCTCACTTACTGATTCGGATGTGCTTAATGACTCACTTTCGCTAATTGACTCTGAAGTGCTTAGAGATTCTGACTCACTGATTGATTCGGATGTGCTCAATGATTCTGACGTACTTAATGATTCGCTTTCACTGATCGATTCGGAGGTACTTAACGATTCTGATTCGCTAATAGACTCTGATGTGCTCAATGACTCACTCTCACTGATCGATTCAGATGTACTTAACGATTCACTCTCACTGATTGACTCTGATTCACTTAATGATTCGCTTTCACTTATTGACTCTGAAGTACTTAGTGATTCGCTCTCACTTATTGATTCTGATGTACTCAATGATTCACTTTCGCTGACAGATTCTGATTCACTTAATGATTCACTTTCACTTACTGATTCTGATGTACTTTGTGATTCTGATTCGCTGATTGATTCCGAAGTGCTTAATGATTCACTCTCACTTACTGATTCCGAAGTGCTTAATGACTCACTTTCACTGATGGATTCAAAAGTACTTAACGATTCGCTCTCACTAATCAACTCTGATGTGCTCAATGATTCACTTTCGCTAATTGACTCTGATGTACTTTGTGATTCGCTCTCACTGATTGACTCTGAAGTGCTCAATGATTCGCTCTCGCTGATTGATTCTGATGTGCTCAATGACTCACTCTCACTAATCGATTCCGAAGTGCTTAATGACTCACTCTCACTAATCGATTCCGAAGTGCTTAATGACTCACTCTCACTAATCGATTCCGAAGTGCTTAATGACTCACTTTCACTGATTGATTCCGAAGTGCTCAATGATTCACTTTCACTAATTGATTCCGAAGTACTCAATGATTCACTTTCACTAATTGATTCCGAAGTACTCAATGATTCACTTTCACTAATTGATTCCGAAGTACTCAATGATTCACTTTCACTAATTGATTCCGAAGTACTCAATGATTCGCTCTCACTGATCGATTCAGATGTACTTAACGATTCGCTCTCACTGATTGACTCAGATGTGCTTAATGACTCGCTTTCACTGATTGATTCTGATGTACTTTGTGATTCTGATTCGCTGATTGATTCCGAAGTGCTTAATGACTCGCTCTCACTGATTGATTCGGATGTACTTTGTGATTCACTCTCACTGATTGATTCAGAAGTACTTAGCGATTCTGACTCACTAATAGATTCTGATGTGCTCAATGATTCGCTCTCACTGATTGATTCGGATGTACTCAATGATTCACTCTCATTTATTGATTCGGATGTACTTAGTGACTCACTCTCACTAATAGATTCGGACGTGCTTAATGATTCACTTTCACTTATTGATTCTGATGTGCTCAATGATTCGCTCTCACTGATTGACTCAGAAGTACTTAACGATTCACTCTCACTAATCGATTCCGAAGCGCTTAATGACTCACTTTCACTTATTGATTCAGAGGTACTTAACGATTCACTCTCGCTGATAGATTCAGAAGTACTTAATGATTCACTCTCACTTATTGATTCCGATGTGTTCAATGATTCTGACTCGCTGATTGATTCAGATGTGCTTAATGACTCGCTTTCACTGATTGATTCTGATGTACTTTGTGATTCTGATTCGCTGACAGATTCAGAAGTGCTTAATGACTCACTTTCGCTTAACGATTCTGATGTACTTAATGATTCACTCTCACTTATTGATTCAGACGTGCTCAATGATTCGCTCTCACTTATTGATTCAGACGTGCTTAGTGACTCGCTCTCGCTGATTGACTCGGATGTGCTCAATGATTCACTCTCACTAATCGATTCGGATGTACTTAACGATTCTGATTCGCTAATTGATTTGGATGTGCTTAGTGATTCGCTTTCGCTAATAGACTCTGACTCGCTGATTGATTCGGATGTGCTCAACGACTCACTTTCACTCAATGACTGAGAAGTGCTCAATGATTCACTCATGCTTAATGATGTTGACTCACTTAAAGATTGCGAAGTACTTAATGACATACTTAAACTCAAGGAATTAGATGTGCTTTGTGATTCACTTAAACGTTGATTCTGTGACTTTGCATCATTAACAATTTGATCTATTGCTGCTTTTGTAGATGCATTTTGAATTTTTTTATTATAATCTGCCTTTTGATCTTCTGATAAAATTGGTAATGCACTCACAGTAGTTTGCGCTTCTTGTTTTTGCTTATTCAATAGATTTGAAGCATCTTTAGCTTTAGCATCATCTACAATTTTAGTAGCAGCATTTGGATCTGTGATATTAGAAATTTGATTATTGAAATTTGTCTTTTCTTGATTTGTTAGATTTGGTAATGTATTTATTTGAGCTTTAGCTTGATCCTTTACCTTATTTAATAAATTCTGACTATCTAAATTTTTAGCATTATTATAAATAGTACTCATACCGCTTAAAGCTGTAGTATTATTAACTTGATTAATAAAATTAGTTTTATCATTATTTGTGAGATTCGTTAATTTATTAATTGCCTCATTGGTTACTACTTTACCTTGATCATTTATATTTTGAATTTGTGTTCTTAAATCTTTGATAGTTGTTGTACCATTGAGTTGATTTATCATATTGGTCTTCGTTTGACTATCAACCAAATTAAAATTATTTATTTCATTAACTGCATTCGTATATTCATTGTTAAAGGTACCGAAATCACTAAAATTAAAGGTGAAATCTGTAGAACCTTTTAATGCTTGCACACCTGTTGCTCTGATATAAGAAATCTTTAACACACTCGAAGAATCAAAAGTCTTCGCATCAACAATAATACTAAGGTTCATCCCCATGCCGCTTGAAGTAACACTTGCCCCACTATTTTTTAAAAATGAATAATTACCATTACCTTCATTAGTAAACTCTATTCCTTTATTATTAGTAGGGTCAGAAGCATTTACAGAAATAATACTTGGTTGCAACTTGCTATCTGCATTGATTCTAAAACCTTCATAAGAATTAAATCCTGCTAATAAACCTTTACTTGTTGAAAACGGCAACTGCAGTTCAATTCGGCCATTATCAAGTGTTTTAAAGGAAATATTTGATGCTAAATCAGACCAATCATTTCTCCCAGTACCTGTAATGCTTTTATCATAGCCTACTAAATTGCCATATTCTTTATTCGCTGGCAACATTATTGCATTTGCAACCGCAGCTCTAACATTCATTGTTTGTAGGGAACGTGATTCAGCCATTCTGTTCATAGTTCTTAACTTATTGGGCGTAGCTAAAGGTTGGCTTTTATCTTGCTTTTCAGCAGTTTTTTTTAAAATTTCTAGCAACAAATTCTGTTTTGATTCTTTATTACTTTCAAATTCTTTAACATTGATATTTAAATCCTTTGCCGCTTGCTCTATATCATTGTCATTTAATTTTGTATCATTTGTTGAACTGGTCTTTGTGCTATTTTTTTCAGGGGTTAATTGAGGAGTTGATTTAGCTATTTCTTGATGACCACTCGCTGTTGAATCATGCACTTTAGCTTTCGAAGACTTTCGATTCACTTCATTTTTAATCGCCGCTTCATTTTTCTGTTCTGGTAGTTCTTTGCTAACATTGTTTCCTCTCTGCTTTGATAAATCTTGTTTTGATTTAATATGTTTTGCATTTGGGGTATCACTATCTTTAGTATTGTTTGATGATTTAGTTTCTTTCTTAGATTTTTCTTCTTGCAACTCGAATTTCGGGTTAACTTCTAAGTCTTTTTTTGACTCATTAGTTTCTATTGCATTTTTATTCTTATCTTCAGGATTATTATCAGCGTTTACCTCTGCTTGTTGCTCATTTGTCTGTGGTTCATGCTTTATTTCTTCTTGAGGCTGTGTAGCTTCTTGTCTCTTCTCTGTTTGTGGCTTTTCTTCTGTACTATTTATTGCGTTTTTATTATTATCTTCTAATACTTTCTCTTGGCTTGCTGAATCGTCTGGTTCATCATTCATATCCACTTTTTCTTGGACAGGTCCTTTAGCATCACTATTTTCTCGCTTCTCTAAATTCGCTTTATTATCTGATTGTACACTATCCACTTTGCTTTTTTCTATTTCATCAGCATTAGCTTCACTAGACAAGCCCATATACATGAGTGTACCGATTAATATCGAAGATACACCTACTGTAAATTTACGAATTGAATATTTATTCAGGGTATTGTTTAAAAAGTCTATCTTCCTTTTTTTGAATTTCATAAATTACGCTCCTAAATCGTTTTTATTATGTACAATTATATATAATAAATAAAAGGTTATGTACCCTTTTACTCAATTTTAATGTTTCAATCAAAAAAATTAAAGACAAATGATTATACAATGATAATATTGCACTATATCTTCGAATATTTTATAACTTTTGAAAAATACTTCAATGTTTTTATATTTGCATACAATTAATTTAACAAAAAAAGACTTCTATTCAAATTGACACTTATACAGTGACCTTTTGAATAAAAGCCTTCAAATTATTATTTTTAAATTTTTTTACTCATCGCTAATCTCAATTAAACTTTTCTATAACGTTTAAGACCCACAATATTGAGTATTGTAAATACAAAAATAAACACAAATAGAATACAAACATCAAACCATATGAATTCGAATCCTTGGCCTTTGATCATTATATTAGTCAATGCATCACCAGCATATCTTAATGGAAACAGATAACCAATAACGCTGACCCAATTTGTAATATTTTCTAATGGAATAATACCTGAGAAGAAAACTTGTGGTATCGCAACGATTGGAATAAATTGCATCATTTGGAATTCTGAATTTGCAAAAGTTGAAACGAATATTCCCATTGAGAGTGCAGCTAATGCGATTAAAATGTTAATCAACAATACCCACCAAATACTACCTACTACTTCAATATTCAATATGAGTATGGCATAAAATACAATAAGCAGTGTTTGAAGAATGGCAAATAAGCCATATCCAACTAGATAGCCAAACACGATTTCACTACGTTTAACCGATGTTGCTAATAAACGTTCAAGTGTCCCATTTGTGCGTTCTCGTAATAACCCTATACCAGATATTAAAAATACAAACAAGAATACGAAGAAACCAATAAGTATCGGAAACATTTTATCAAAATAAGTGCTATCTGCATCCCCATATAAATAATGATTATCTAATTTAATACTTTCAGATGATTGTGCATTACCTTGTTTCATATGGTCAGGCAATTTCTCGACAATGTCCACCATATCTTGCATTTTATTTTTTTGCATAACACTGCCTAGTAATTGCTTTGTAGAAGCTGTTTTACTTGGGTCTTCATTTGTATATGTTACTTCTATGTTAGAACCGTGTTTTGTAAGATAACTGTCCAATTTCGAATCGACAATCGTTTTTTTTATAGAATCAGGTGATTGTATATGTACTATATCTACCTTATTTGACGGCAATGCGTTTACAATTTTTTCTGGTACATGATCATCGACACCGATTTTTAAATTTGTTTCTGAATTCGTATCGAACACAAAATATAATAGCGTTAAAACGAGCAGTGGTGCAAACAGCATAAGTGCCAATGTTCTTTTATCTCTGAGTAATTCTTTTGTCACTCTTATAAAGACAGCTTTAAATCTCATGTTTGCACCTCCGATTCTGCTTTAATAAACACCTCTTCTATAGATGTCACATTAAATTTCTTTTTTAATTCTTGTGGTGTCCCCATAGTAAATAAGCGCCCTTCAACAATTAAACCGATATAATCACAACGCTCAGCTTCTCCCATAACATGTGTCGTTATAATCACTGATTTACCATGTGCAGTTAAATTATTTAATTGCTTCCAAATATCTCTTCTTAAACTTGGGTCTATACCTACTGTAGGTTCATCTAAAATAATAAGATTAGGATTAGCAAGTAACGTAATAGCTAGAGATAATCTTCGCTTCATCCCACCAGAAAACGTATTAACAATATTATTTAGTTCATTTTCTAAATGAACCAGTTTCATATTTTTATCTATTGCTTGTTTTAGCTGTTTTCCATCTAAACCCATTAAATTTCCAAAAAATACCAGATTTTCCCAAGCTGTTAAAGATTCATACAGTGCATCACTTTGCCCCATATAACCAATTTCATTTAAAATTTTGCGATCTGGTATTTCAGTATCGAAGATTTGAGCATAACCTTTATCTAATTTTTCCATACCCATTAAACATTTAATCGTAGTTGTTTTGCCAGAACCACTTGGACCTATTAATCCTAATATTTTACCAGTTGAAAGTTCTATATCAATGTTATCTAATACTTTCTTTTTGCCGTAATATTTAGTCGCACTTCTTAATCTCGCTACTTGTTCAGACATATGACCCCTCCTAATTAGACGCTATGTCAATTATCATTCATAATGTGATTATATATCTCAAATCTATAAAATCAATGAAAAAATACCCTTTAATGAACATATTGAAATTATGTCTAATAATATTTGGAGTGACTTTAATTGAATGAAGAAATAATGACCGATGCACGTATTCTCAAAACCAAAAGAAATACTAGGAAAGCGTTAATTTCACTGTTGAAAATAAAAAAATATGATGACATTTCAGTGAAGGACATATGTGAAGAAGCTGGTGTCAGTCGAGGCACTTTTTACTTACACTACAAAGATAAATTCGATTTGGTACAACAATACCAATATGAAATCACAAAAGAAGGTAGTAAAAGAGTTCAAAACTTATTACACAGCGAACGCCATTTGCTATATTATCATATGCTTAATTTTTGGAATAATGAAGCCGAACTTTTACTATTACTAATTTCTAAGAACGGCTCTCCCTATATACAAAATCAGTTAAAAGAAATGTTACAGTATAATGCCAAAGTAAATGTTTTCCCTCACATCAAAGTAGGTCCTTTTAGCCAGCAAGAACAACACTATTTTATAATATTTTTAAGCAACGCTATATTTGGTGTCATTCAAGAATGGGTTAACAATGGTCAACAAGAAACGCCCAAAGAATTGTCTGAAATAATTTACAAGATTATACCTGATGCACTATTAGGTTAAGTTAATATAACAAATGCACATTTCTATGATTTTTAGAAATGTGCATTTTAATTATCAGTTAACTATTCATTATCTACATAAACTTTTGTACGAATTTAATAGCAACCATCCCCAATTAATTAAAGCATCTGACCCTTTTTTAATTAATTGATCAATTCTACGAATAATTTCTAATAATTCTTTCAAGTTGATCAAGAAAATTCGTCTAAGTTCCTGATGACATTTAATCCCCCTCTACCAAAATAGACAACTTTACAAGATTATAAAAAATAAAATAATTATTCATTTCTCACAATTCCTATAAAAAAACTATTATTACACTTAGGAATAAAAAAGTATAAGTTAGGCATTTTTGTGCAATTAATTAATAAAATTAGATATATTGTATTTAATAAATTAAAGCGTTGGTTTTAATTTAAATTTCTAAAATAAAGGAGTGTCACACATGGCAGGAATCGTTGAAGCAATTGGTAATGCAGTAAATGCAGGTATAGCACACGACTGGGCAACAATGGGCGTTAGTATCGCAGATGTTTTAGCTAAAGGTGTAGACTTTATCTTAGGTTTCTTTAAATAAAGCCGTATAAATAAAACCCTTTTCTAACATGCCTCAAGTAAGTAGGAATGTTTTAGAGAAGGGTTTTTTGTTTCTATTTATATTTATTTACGAGCGCTTCAGGTAGATGGCAATAATCATCTGGGAATTTTGTAAGCCTATCTTGGTGTTCTTCTGCGCTTCTTACATAATTTGTCAAAGGCAATATTTCTGTTGCAATAAGATGATGATCCTCGATAGCATCTATATATTTTTGAGCTTCTTTTAAATGTGCCACATCCTCACTATATACTCCAGTTCTATATTTTAGTCCGACATCTTGTCCTTGTTTATTCACACTATACGGATTTATAATCTCAAATAAATAACCTATTAATTCAGTGACGGATACTTTTTGCGGATCAAATTGTGTCTTAACAACTTCTACATAACCATCGTATTCACCATCTAACGTATCCGTTACACCGTTGGCTCTCCCACCTTCCGTATGGATAACACCGGGCAACGTTTTCACAAATGCTTGTACACCCCAAAGGCAGCCACCAGCTAAATAAATTGTTTCCAATTCGATCCACTCCTTATTTTTTATCCTTGTTAGTCGAGTATAGATATTTAACCATTTTATTTCAATGTCATCTAATTACTCTGCATTATACAATATGATTGAGTTTTTTCGAAAAGGGAAAATAATTATTATAAGGAGGTATTATATGCCTAAAGTAGAAAAAAGAATGTTAGAAGATATTGAAAATAAACAAACGAGATCCGAAAGTAATTTAAGTTCAGAAAAAGAAATGCAACAAAATGCTTTCGAGAGACTCGGTAAAGATGTCGTTATTATCGAAACATTATCGATCATGAATATTATTTTTGCAATTAGCACCATTGGCTTAGTTTGCGCGCTTATATTCACAAACAAAAATAAGTGATTTTATACCATCTCACTATAGAAGTAGCACTTTAGTTCACTTGAGCTACGGCCTAAGCATAAGTTCTATCTACTTGCCACATTATGATGAGTCCGAGACATTGATTTATGTCCGGACTTATTTGTGTTTCATTTTTAAAACAATACTTGTATAATCAAAAAATTTAATTTACTTCAATTTATAAATTGAATAATATCCCTTTTTTGTTATAATGTAATAATGATAATTTTGTGTTTAATCTCAAAAATAAACAAACCTTATTAAATCAAAGATTCTGTCATTCATTATATTAACGCAAAATGAAACCAATATTTTATATAAATTTATAAGGGAAAGCATAAATAAAAGGAGAATAAAATCATGGATTATAGAGTATTATTATATTACAAGTATACAACGATTGATGACCCTGAATTATTTGCTACTGAGCATTTAGAATTTTGTAAAGACTTAGAGCTTAAAGGGCGTATCCTCGTATCAACTGAGGGTATTAATGGAACTGTTTCTGGAACTGTTGAGGCTACTGATAAATACATGAAAACATTAAAAAACGATGCTAGATTCCAAGGGATTACATTTAAAGTCGATGAAGCTGAAGCCCATGCCTTCAAAAAAATGCACGTACGTCCTAGACAAGAAATCGTGGCACTAGATCTTGAAGAAGATGTAGATCCTAGAGAACTTACTGGTAATTACTTATCGCCAAAAGAATTTAGAGAAGCTTTATTATCAGATGATACAGTCGTCATTGATGCTAGAAATGATTACGAATACGATTTAGGTCATTTCCGTGGTGCAGTTAGACCAGATATCACAAGATTTAGAGACCTACCTGACTGGATCAAAGAAAATAAAGAACAATTTATGGATAAAAAAATCGTTACGTATTGTACCGGTGGCATTCGTTGTGAAAAATTCTCTGGCTACTTACTAAAAGAAGGCTTTGACAATGTAAGTCAACTTGAAGGCGGTATTGCTACTTACGGGAAAGATCCTGAAACAAAAGGTGAATTCTGGGATGGTAAAATGTACGTATTCGACGAACGTATTAGCGTGGAAGTAAACCATGTAGATAAGACAGTAGTCGGAAAAGAGTGGTTCGACGGCACGCCTTGCGAACGCTATATTAATTGTAGTAACCCTGAATGTAATAAGCAAATTCTTGTATCAGAAGAAAATGAAGCACGTTATTTAGGTGCATGTTCTCATGAATGTGCTGCACATGAAAATAATCGTTATGTTAAAAAACATGACATTAGTGACGAAGAAAAAGCAAAACGCTTAGAAAATTTTAAAGAATTAGTTAAATAATCAAACACAATCTCTGTTATGTATACATAGCAGAGATTTTTTATGTAACTAACTATCTGTATTTAAGGTTTTATTTAGGGTATATAGCATATATTACAATATTTAAAATACAGGAGATGAAATGATGTATAATCAAAAAATCGTTCCACACTTATGGTTTGACACTGAAGCAGAACAAGCGGTGAATTTTTACACAAGTGTTTTCCCTGAAACTAAAATTATTAAAAAAGCAATATTGCAGGATACACCTTCTGGAGACGCACAACAACTAATTTTTAATATCTTTAATTATCGCTTTATGGCTATTAATGCTGGGCCATATTTCGTTAAAAATCCTTCAATTTCATTTACCGTTCTCTTTAACAAATCTGAAATAGATTTATTAGAAAGCGTCTATAGCAAGTTAATCAAGAACGGAAAAGCTATTATGCCTTTGGATCAATACGATTTCAGTGAAAAATATGGCTGGGTACAAGACCAATATGATGTATCTTGGCAACTACTCGTCACAGATATCCCTATTACGAATCGCATTGAGCCATCATTAATGTTTATGAATGACAATGTTGGACGTGCCGAAGAAGCGATTAATTTCTACAATGAAGTATTTAATAATAGCGAACAAGGTGGTAAATTTTATTATCCTGAAGGCCTTGAACCAAATAAAACATCACAGTTAGCACATGCACGCTTTAAAATTGAAAATCAATGGTTCACATGTATGGATAGTGCTTATGACTATAATTACCAGTTTAACGAAGGTATTTCATTAATCGTTACATTAGATAACCAGGTTGAACTAGATGCTTATTGGCATAAATTGTCAGCTGTGCCTGAAGCTGAACAATGTGGTTGGCTAAAAGATAAATTTGGTGTGTCTTGGCAAATTGTTCCGAAACAGTTAGATGAAATGATGTCACATGGCACGCAAGAACAGCTCAACCGTGTCACTGAAGCTTTTCTAAAAATGAAAAAATTTGATATCGCTGCATTGGAACTTGCATACCATAATGAGTAATCAACATATCGATTAAACCTGACAATACATTTACATTAATAATTAAAAAAGCGTGCAAACGATATTTTCTTCTCAATGTTGAGGTTGATTGTTTACACGCTCATTCATTATTTTAATATTTGATAATTCAAGCCTAAAGCACCTGATTCAAAAGTCTCACTCGCTATTAATTTAAGCGCCATTTGATCATTTATATTTTGAAATAACGGTAACCCTTTGCCTATTAATGTTGGTGAAATCGTAATTTTATACGCATCCACTAAATTTAATTGCATTAAATAATGCGCAAACCTTGGACTACCTAATACGACAATATCTCCGCCTTCACACTGTTTTAATTTATTAATTTCTTCTTCCACGTGATCTTTTATTAGCTTTGAGTTATTCCATTCAACACTTTCTAGCACTTTAGAAAAAACAATTTTTTCAACATTTTCAATCCATTTAGCATGGTTTAACTCATGTTCACTAGCATTTTCATCTGAAGGAACTGTTGGCCAATAGTCATACATCATTTCATAGGTTTTTCGTCCCCATATAATCGTGTCAGCTGTGCTCAACACGCTATCCGCAAAATCCTCTACTCATGATTATAAGCAACCCAGCCGATATCCATTGCACCTTTAGGACCTTCTACAAACCCATCTAAACTACTGTGTAAAAATACTATAAGTTTCCTCATATTTAAACTCCTTTTTTTAATGACGATTCCATTCAACTATTTTATTCTAGTCAAATCGATCAAAGTATCACTATTATACCTACCCGTTTAAATATGAATTAGTAACTATTTTAAAAATATCCCTTTCAAAATAAGCCACAGATGACATAAATTAACTTTATTCCATGTTCATTGAAATACTCAAACTCTAAAAATCTTTTAATTATCGTAGTATGGATTACTTAATGATCAAAAAAATCCCGACTTCTGTTTTAAGAAGCCGGGACTTAATGTACAACATTAATTTTCTATATTCATATGATATTTAGTTACTTTACAATTTATGCAGTAACCCATTGTGATGCACCTTCTGTGTCATATAGTTTTTGAGCTGCAGCATCTTGTACTGATTCTGGTGCTGAAGCAGCTGGTTGACCTTGATATTCAGATGGTGCTACTGAATCCCATGTACTTTGTAAGAATTGGAACTTAC